>CCEZ01000001.1 GCA_000751555.1 Anaerosalibacter massiliensis
GATGTCGCCCAGCCGCACCGGCTGCTTGAAGATGAACTCGTTGACCGCCACCGTGGCCTGGCGGCCCTTGGCATAGCGCGCCGGGATCACCGAGCCGGCCAGGTCGCACTGCGCCATGACCCAGCCGCCGAAGATGTCGCCGTTGGCGTTGCAGTCCGCTGGCATCGGAATGACCTTGAGCACCAGCTCCATGTCGGTGGGCAGGCTCTTGAGGGTGGCAGCGGCGGCGGCACTGGAAGTATCTGACATGGGCACAATCTGGAACAAACAAGCAACCACGATTGTCCTCCATGCGCCGCAGCGGCGAAGCCCTTCCTTCCCCCCATACGGCCGGCGGCCATCCGCCGGCGCCCGCCGATCGCACCGACTGGGCGACCCTGCGCCGCCTGTTCCCCTACCTCTGGCAGTACAAGTGGCGGGTGGCCGCGGCGCTGGCCTTCATGGTGGGCGCCAAGGGGGGCAACGTCGGCGGGCCGGGGCTGCTGAAGAAACTGGGCGACACCCTGACGCCCAAG
>CCEZ01000002.1 GCA_000751555.1 Anaerosalibacter massiliensis
CGCGAAGCGTTCCTGAAATGGGCCGAGCGCGACGTGACTGACGAATTACCGAAGGGAGAATACGCAGAATGGCCGATAAAAAATTGAGATTCGGACACCTCGAAACTGGCGACATGACACTGGAGCGTAACAGCATTCGTATCGGGTACAGCCCGGAAGTAACCTTCGCCGTGAAACGACGCGTAGAGCGCACCACGCTGACGCAGATCATCGTAGGGAATACGCGCTACCGGAAGGACGATGGCCGCGCCGTTGGCGAAGCCGGGTGCCTGTTTACCGAGGACGACATCGGTGAAGGGAAAAAGGTCAATATCGAGATCGTAACCGAGGCCGAATTCCGGGAGATCCGAAGCCTGTTCTACGAATTCAAGGCCGGAGTTTTGGCCGCGTGCGAAGGGTACGACATCACCGCGACGGACTTGGCCGTCCTGTTCCGCGAACGGGAAGTGCGCGAAGGGTTAGTGGCGCGCTGGCGGAAAACGAAGGAGACGATCGCCAACCTGCAC
>CCEZ01000003.1 GCA_000751555.1 Anaerosalibacter massiliensis
CATCATGACGGCCGAGGGGTACGAGAACGCCCGTTTGGTACTCAAAACGCAGGAACCTATCGTCGGGCCAGTGGAAATCGTCTGGCAGGTGGCGAGGGCCGACTGATGCCTGTTAACGTGTTAGCGATCGGCTCCGACGAGTTGAAAGGGTATCTGGAACAGGTACCGGAAATCGCTAACAATTCGATCCGCATGGCGATTAATAGCGTGGCTGCTGGCAAGGGCATGACCCTTATCAAGAAGTCGATGACCGACGAGATTGCCTTCCCAACCGGGTATCTCAACGCAGACCGCCTCAAGCTGACTAAGCGCGCCACCACATCCAACCTCGAAGCTGTCATTGTCGGCCGTAAGCGCGCCACCAGCCTCGCCTGTTTCGTTACAGGCGGCGCAATGGTGACGAATAGCAAACGGCCCGGCGGTGTACAGGTGCGGGTGAAGAAGGGCAAGACGACGTACCTGAAAAATGCGTTTCTTGTGCGGCTAAACAAAGGCGCGAGCCTCACCGAAGACC
>CCEZ01000004.1 GCA_000751555.1 Anaerosalibacter massiliensis
ATTTATGCCATAGGAGATGTAAATGGTAAATCTATGTTAGCTCATACAGCAAGTCATGAGGGTATGGTAGCACTAGATAGTATATTTGGAAAATTTAGAGAAATGGAATATGATAAGATACCATCTTGTATATATGTAAATCCTGAAATTGCTTCAATAGGTCTTACCGAAGAGCAAGCTAAAGAAAAATATGGAAAAATTAAAGTGGGTAAATTTCCAATCATAGGGAATGGAAAAGCAGTAGTTGAAGGAAATACAGAGGGATTGATAAAAGTTATATTAGATGTAGAATTAGATGAAATACTAGGAGTTCATATAATGAGTATTCATGCTACAGATATGATAGCTGAAATAGCAGCAGCAATGAACTTAGAATCTACTTCGGAAGAAATAATGAATTCTATTCATCCACATCCTACAGTATCAGAAATAATACCAGAAGCGTTTATGGCTGCTAATGGTAGAGCTATTCATTTTTAGAAAGGTGGAATAAAATGAAAAAGTTTGCGGTAAAACCAGAAATATATATGTACGATAAAGTAAAAGAATTTGTTGAGGACATAGATATAAAAAAAACAGATTTAATAATAACAAATGAATCAAGATATAACCAATATTTTGGAGAGCTAAATTTAGAATGTCATGTGTTATTTAGAGAAAAGTATGGCAAAGAAGAACCATCAGATGAAATGGTAGAAGCTATTTATAACGATATAAAAGATCTAAATTATAAAAGAATAATAGCAGTAGGAGGAGGTACTACAATAGATGTTGCTAAATTCTTTGCTTTAAAAGAGTTATACCCAGTATTAGATTTATACGATGGGAAAATAGATATTCAAAAAGCTAAAGAATTAATAGTAGTTCCAACTACTTGTGGTACAGGTAGTGAAGTTACTAATGTATCAATACTTGAACTTAGAAGCAGAAAAACTAAAAAAGGTATGGCAGTAGAAGAAATGTATCCAGACAAAGCAGTACTTATACCTGAATTATTAGAAAAGTTACCATTTAAATTTTTCGCAACAAGTTCATTAGATGCCTTAGTTCATGCTGTTGAATCTTTATTATCACCGAAAGCATCTCCCTTTACAGAAATGTATTCATATAAAGCTATAGAAACTATACTTAAAAGTTATAAAATAATAGCAGAAAATGGAGAAGAAGCAAGGAAACCACTTCTAAATAATCTACTATTAGCAAGTACATTTGCAGGAATATCTTTTGGAAATGCAGGATGTGCTGCAGTTCATGCTATGAGCTATCCTTTGGGAGGAATATATCATGTACCACATGGAGAGGCTAATTATGCAATGTTTACAGGGGTGTTAGAAAAATATGGTGAAAAAACAGAAGGCGGTAAATTAGAAAAATTAAATAAATTTATCTGTGATGTAATTGGATGTAGTGAAGAGAATGTATATGAAGAACTTGAAAACCTTTTAAATAAAATATTAATGAAAAAACCTTTAAGAGAATATGGAGTAAAAGAAGAAGAAATATATGAATTTGCAGATAGTGTAATAGAAAATCAAGGAAGATTAATGTCAAATAATTATGTAGAACTTAATAGAGACGATCTAATAAATATATATAAAAAATTATGGTAAATATATAAACAATTCAGGAGAATGATTTATGAAGTTAATTAATTTATATGAACAAAAAGGTATAAAAATAGGAGAAGGAATGAATGAAAGAGAAGTAAAACTATTTGCTTCGCCTAAATCGGAAATTAGGAGAGAAGATTTTGCATTAGGATTAACTATAATAAAACCTGGACAAGTCCATGAGATGCATAACCATACAGATAATCAAGAAATCATTTATGTAAATAAAGGAGATGGAATAGCAGTAGTAGAGAACTATAAAGGCACTCATGAATTTAGGATAAGAGAAAATGATATTCTAAGTTTAGATTATAATGAATCACATTCGTTTATAAATGATGGAAAAATGGATCTAGAATTACTTTGGATATATTCTCCGTCAGGATTAGCTGAGGATAAATTTTTAATAAAATAATAAATTTAAGGAGGAATTAAAATGAAAAAGGATATTAAATATTCAGTAGAAGTTAAAGATGGTTATGCATTTAAAGGTGTCGGTGGATTAGTTATTAGAACTATTCATCCAGAAGTAAATGGTTCAGATCAATTAGGAATGGGAGTAGTTTATATGTATCCAGGTGAAGAACTACCACCACATAGTCATTTTAATGAAGAAGCCTATTTTATCTTATCAGGAGAAGGTTATATGACAGTTGATGATGAAGAAATAGAATTAAAGAAAAATCTATCGGTTTATATGCCAGCAGAAAGTGTTCATTATACAAAAAATACAGGAAATGAACCGTTAATATTTATATGTGCTTTATCACCAGCTCCAGTTGCAAAATAATTGATGAATTGAGATAGGAGGTAAGATATGGATTACTTAGAATTTGCTAATTTACCTATGATGTGGGTTGTATCAGCGCCTATAGTTTTAATAGCTTTAATACAAGCATTGGTATACTTAAAGCGTGCTTATTCAGCAGCACTTGAAATTGGTTTTGATAGAGATATGCTTAACAGATGTATAAGATCCAGTATAATAACTTCCATAGGACCATCATGTGCTATAGGAGTTGGTATAGTTGGATTAATGAAGCTTATAGGTGGACCAATGGCATGGCAAAGATTATCGGTAATAGGTGCTTTAATATTTGAAGGGCCTAATGTAGCATTTGCAGCAGAAGGTTTAGGACTTACATTACATGAAATAACACCAATGGCTTTTGCAGCTATCTGTTGGGCAATGGGGTTATCAGGAATTTTTTGGCAATTAAACGTTATATTTTTCGCTCCTAGTTATGAGAAAATACTTCATAAGGTAACGAAGGGAGATGAAAAAATATTATCATTCATAGTATTATCCACTATGATGGCAATATTTAGTAGAAATATAATTCCAAATTTTCTTGTTATATCAAGATCAACATTTGCAACAATAATTGGAGCAGGTGTTATGGTTATTATGACATTGTTATGTAAGAAGTTAAAACAAGATTGGATAGCTGAATGGACATTACCAGTATCAATGTTAGTGGGTATGTTTGGTGCACTGGCGTTTTAATTCAATTAATTAGAGTAAGGAGATGAAATAGTGGAGAATAAAAATAATTTCGATTATGAAAATTATAGCAAGGGAGTAATTAGCTGGGGAAGAACCACCCTGTTAATATCCATATTTCTAGCATTTTTACCTGCGATTTACTTGGCTGTAGGTCATGGACTTTGGCCAGGATTGGATATGATTAAGAAAGCATTTATTCCAATAGTTGCAGCTTGGGGTATCCTTTGGTTAATAGAGCCTATTAGTTATTATCCAATTTTAGGATTGACAGGAACATATGTATCTTGGCTTGCAGGGAACATATTAAATCTTAGGCTTCCTTGTTCAATACTTGCACAACAAATAGCTGGAGTCAAGGAAGGAACTAAAGAAGGAGATATAATATCCACAATAGGATTAAGTACATCAGTGGTAGTAAATTTAATAATACTTGTCATTTTTGGTATAGCAGGTGTTCAAATATTAGAATTTTTACCAAGCTCACTAAATGAAGCATTTGATTACGTTTTACCAGCGATATTTGGTGCTATGATGGCTTCTTATGCATTTAGAAACTATAAGTTGGCTATATTAGCCCTTGTAATAGCCCTTATAGTGAAGCTGGCAAAAGTTTCATCAGGATTAGAACTAATGTTAATTGTATTCCCAACTGTAATAATTGCACTTTTATTAAATAAAAATGCAAATAGAATAAAAAACACATGTAAATAATAATTGATATAATATTGATTATTCGTTTATATATTACAAGCTACTGCTAAAAAACATAAATTTGAATATCCAAAGCCATTGAAAAAACATCATATAGATCAAGCTAAAAGTATAAAAGCCCTAACCTTATTAAAGAGAGGAAGGGCTTTTTATTATTTAAAACATATTTATGATATAATAATGAGAATAAATAAGAGATAATTAGAGGAAATTGTTTTACAAGTTTCAAAAACATCATATTACTTGGAGAACAAGTCCTTTTATATTGGATAATGGAGAAGCAGAAATGGATATTGTGTTTATATGCAAATATCAATCAGGTGATCCAAAGCCAATATCAGATGATGAGGTTAGTGAAGTATATTGGCTGTCCAGTAATAAGATATTAGAGAATAAAATTGCACCTATATGATTAAAAGAGAGTATTAGAAAGGCAGAACGTGTGAGGTTACAAATAGAAAACTCTATGCCTTAATAAATTAAAAGTGAGCATATTTATACATTTAAATATGCTCACTTTTAATTTTTTTACTACGACTTCTATAAATACATAGGTAAGGTTAATGTGACAGAAAATCCACCATAAGAACTATGTCCTACTGTAACACTTCCGTGATGTGCAGACATAATTTGTTTTACAATGAGTAGTCCCAAACCATGACGCTGTTCCGTGGTGTTTTCATCACAAACCATATAATGAGGTGTATTATTTAATTTTTCAATTTGTTTATCAGTTGCACCTATACCGTCATCATCAATTTGTATTTCGTATTTATTATCTTTTTCAACTAGGGTTATATATATATTGCAGCCATTTTCGTTATGATTAATGCTATTTTGGATAATATTGGTGATAGCTCGTTTTAATAATCCTTTATCTCCATTGACAAAACATGTATTAATGTGATCATCTGTTATCCATTCAATAGGATATTGCTCACTTATATCCATGTTCATAAAATCAACAACTACTTGTCTAATGATTGATACAATGTTTATGTTTTCGAGATTAACAGGTTGCATATTATATTCCAGTTTGGATGTCAGATTGAGATCATTGATTAAATTTTTTATTCGTTCACTTTGACGACGGATAACAGCTGCTTTCTGTCGTTCTTCATCGGCGAGATGAGCGTGGGACTCTAACTGTCCAGCATATCCCATTATCATAGAAAGTGGTGTCCGTATGTCGTGAGATACCCCTGCAATCCAATTTGCACGGGCTGTTTCTTTCCGTTTCAATTGGTAATCCTTTGTTTCTAGTATCTCGGATGTTTTGTTAATGCTTGCAGCAATTTCAGATAATACACCTTTTTCTTTCACATGAATCTGTTTTTCAAGTGGTAAATTTCTGATTCCGTTCAAAATTGGATTAACGGACTTCAGTAATCTTGTGTTTGCAATCATGTAGATAACAAAGATAACAAAAATATTTCCTCCCAACACCAATAAAAGGATTTTGAAAAAATTAGCAATGAACCAATAGTCCCAACTGTTGTACATGTGCTTCCAATAGCTTGTTTTTGGAAAACCCAGTACAACTAAACCATCTTGGTGTTCACCAGTAAAAGTAGGATATCCTTTGATATATCCACGGGTAAGCATTGATATATCTGACAGGCTGTATTCTGTGGGTATCTCGTTTGGTAGATTCTCTGTATGCCAAATTACATTCTTTGTATTATTGTCAACTAAAATTGCCCAAGTATTATTGCTGTTCAGTTCTTTTGAAAGGCTCTCAGACAATATATAGCTGTTTTTACTTTTCGAAAGAGCCTTTGCCGTGTCCGTTGCAGTTTTCCACGGAGAACCACTGGCAGTCTGGCTGTAGCCGATAACAGCTATAGCAATAAAATTAAAAACAATTAAGAGAAAGCTGCTTAAAAGTAATATACCTATAAAACGTCTGATTAGTTTTGGTATACTTTTCATCTTATTTTCCCTCCACATTCAGCTTATATCCAAGCCCCCTTATGGTTATCAGAGAAGTGGGCTTGGACGGATTTTCCTCGATTTTTTCACGAATACGGCGGATATGTGCCATTAAGGAATTTTCATATCCAAAGGGATTATCACCCCAGGCAGCTTCACACAATGCGTCGATGGTTACAATCTTACCAGTATTGAGATATAGAGCCAAAAGCAAATCATACTCTTTTGCTGTGAGGGCAATGTGTTCTCCGTTTTTTATGACTTCGGCTCTATCAAAATCAATTTCACTTGCATGAAGTTTCACAAGAGGATTCTCGTTCTTATAGCTCCTACGAAGAATCGCACCGATCCTAAGTGTTAATTCTTTTGGTAAAAACGGCTTTACGATGTAATCGTCAGCGCCAAGTCCAAAACCTTTGAATTTGTCTTCATCCTCACCTCGTGCAGTCAAGAAAAGAATGGGATAATCTTTTGTTTGTTTCAATTGTTCCATAAGAGAGAAGCCGTCACTATCTGGCAGCATGATGTCAAGTATAGCTAGTTCAGGATTTGTTTCAGAAGCAACCTTAAGTGCTTCTTTTACACTCTTGGCTGTAGCTATATTTTCATATCCATCTTCTTTTAATATGGAAACAACCATATTTAATAGTTCTTGTTCATCATCAACTAATAATATACGTTTTTTTTTCAAGAAATTATAATCCATATTATTCACCTTCTTTATTTTTGCCATTATAACACATAAATAATACCACATAAATATATATTTTTATCATTCTTCTAAAAATGTAAGGTAGATGTAAGGAAGAGAGAAGGTTGGCATAAGGTTAATCATGTAAACTAAGTATAGTAACCAGAAAGGAGTAGATTGAAATGAATATTATTGAAACAAATAAATTGACTAAATCATATAGTGATTTTATGGCAGTTTCCAATGTGGATCTTCATATTCGCAAAGGTTCCATATATGGTTTACTTGGACCTAATGGAGCAGGTAAGTCTACTATTATGAAAATGTTTCTTGGATTGATGCAGCCAACAAGTGGGTCTTTTACCATTGATGGTAAATCCTATCCTACTGATAGACTGAAAATTCTTAGTGAAATAGGCTCTTTTATTGAAGGCCCAGCGTTCTACGGAAATCTTAGTGGAGAAGAAAATTTGGAGATTATTCGAAAGATTTTAGGATTGCCCAAATCTTCTGTTTCTGAAGTTCTTGATTTAATGGGATTAACAGAGCATCGCAAACGACTTGCTAAAAAATATTCTCTTGGAATGAAACAGCGTTTAGGACTTGCAGGTGCTTTAATTGGTAAACCGCCAATTCTTATTTTAGACGAGCCTACCAACGGCCTTGATCCAGTAGGAATTCATGAGGTTCGAAATCTGATTCGTTACTTGCCAAAGAAATTTGAATGTACTGTTTTAATATCTTCACACTTGCTGTCGGAAATAGAATTGATGGTAGATGATATTGGTATTCTTAATCATGGACAACTTCTGTTTGAAGGTACCTTGGATGAATTCAGATATAGTGCTGGTGAGAAAGGATATTCTACAGACAAATTGGAAGATACGTTCCTTACAATGATTGAGGAGGATAACCGGAAGCGAGGTGCTATTAGATGAGCATTTGTTTAGAGTATAAAAAGCTAAAGCGTACTGGATTTTTGCCAGCATTTTTTGGAGGTGGATTGTTGAGTGCCTTTGTTCCTATAGGAAATATGATGTTTCGCTCAGAAATCTTTGTAAATAGTCCAGAGCCGGCTTTGAAAATCTTGTTCAATGCAAATTGGCAGATGATGGCAATGCTCAATCTTTTTTTGATTGTTATTGGAGCATGCATCATGTACCATACGGAATATGCCGATAACGCTATGCAAAAAATGGATGCACTACCTATAAGACAAAGTAGCAACTTTTTTAGTAAATTTTTTATCTTAACAGTATCAATCATTGCTGTCTTGGCTATAGAGGCGGCATCCCTTGCTTTCTGTATACATCACTGGTTTTCGCTTTATGATGAGTTTGCAATTGAATTATTAAAGAGCATAGGATATGCAGCCATACTTGCTGTACCTACGTTGATATTGATGACAGGAATTGCATCGATTTGTAAAAATATGTGGATTTCTCTTGGTGTAGGGATTATATGTATGTTTGTAGCTACTATGATTCCTAAAACAAACTTTATACTTTCACTGTTTCCCTTCGCTCTTCCTTTTCAAACGCTTTGGGATACAGAGTCTACTAGAATATTCCAATTTATATGTGGTGTAGGTATTGAAACTGGAGTATTTGGAATGGCTGAACTAATTTACTTAAAGGTTAGGAGGAAATTTCAATGAGTTTTTTATCTTTGATAGGGGTTGAATTGAAAAAGATACAACATTCTAAAATTCTTTGGATTTTACTGATACCTATTGTATTGTTGTGGATACCAGCAGTTATAAATGCTGATTTGAATTTTGATACGCAGTTGGAGGGTATCTCCCCCGAAAACAACTTTCTTGTTCAAAGTTTTATGGGATTTGCATGGTTTATGTATCCAGCAAGCTTGGTAATTTGCACTGTATTACTAAATCAGACGGAGAGAAGTAATAGGGGTATTTTAAAAATGTTTTCGCTGCCCATAAGCAGATTCAAATTATGTTTGGCAAAATTTGTGGTTTTGTTAATTCTTGCTGTTGTTCAAATGGTAATGATGTTAACAATGTATTTCCTTTGTGCAGCTATTGCATCCAGTATACAGGACTATCAGTTTATACTATCTCCACTTATTGTGCTAAAAGAAGCTGGAATGATTTATTTGTCCTCTATTCCTATGGCAACTGTTTATTGGATGTTAGCCACTTGCATTCAGACACCGATTTTTTCAATTGGAATCGGTTTAGCAACCATCGTTCCATCTGTTTTGGCAATTAATACAAAGATGTGGTTTTTATATCCAATGTGCTATCCTTTCATGATAATTACATCTGAAATGCATAAGATGGCAACTAACTTAGGAACATTTTCATATAAACTATTCCCATGGATTCCTGTTGCTATGGCATTTACCGTTATATGTTTAGTTATTTCCTGTATCCGATTCGGACAGGTTGAAGGGAGATAATATTATGAAAAACAAAATTTTAACTGTTATCAACATAATTATGCTTTTTATCCCGTGGACAATTCTTCCACTTAGAACTAATGCGTGGGCATTGAAATCGCCCACAGCAGAAATTATGATTTCTGCTTATGCTGTTTTTATGATTTTCAGCGGCATCTTTACTATTTATGTATATATGAAAGGTAAGGTTAAAAACAATCTTATGAAAGTATGTACTGTTATCAATGGTTTATATGCTGTTGTAGGAGCAATAATATTTTTTATGATGATTTCCCAAAAGTTTATGTAAGAAAGAATAAAAAATGGCAAGAGTAAAATCTTGTCGTTTTTTAGTGGATTAAATTTTGTTAATTTGATACTATGAGATATTGAAAGATTTCTATATTGAGGAGGTATTAAATGAAACAAAATTTTGAAAATAGAAATCCTATGGGATATGAAAACATTCTTCCGTTACTTATAAAAATGTCTTTACCTGTTATGTTATCTATGCTGATACAATCATTATATAACATAGTAGATTCATATTTTGTAGCAAAACTAAGTGAAAAAGCTTTAAGAGCAACTTCATTGTCTTATCCAATTCAAATAATAATAATAGCTTTAGGAGTAGGTACAGGGACTGGACTAAATTCTCTAATTTCAAGATCACTTGGTTCAAAAAAACAAGAGAAAGCTGATCAAGCGGCATTGCACGGACTTATTATTGCTACTTTATCTTCATTAATATTTGTTATTTTTAGATATACTTTAATAAATGATTTTTTTAACTATTTTACAAAAGATCCTGAAGTTAAACATCTGGGTATAGAATATTTAAGTTTAGTAAGTAATTTTGCTTTTTTGTCAATTATACAGATTACGATAGAGAAGACAATTCAAGGAACAGGAAAAATGATTTGGACGATGATTATACAACTAATAGGTGCAGTATTAAACATAATCTTAGATCCAATAATGATTTTTGGTTTATTTGGATTTCCTGCTATGGGTATAAAAGGTGCAGCGTTGGCAACTTTGATAGGACAAGGTGCTGGAGCAATACTTGGAATAATTGTATTATTTTCAAATAAAATAGATTTAAATATGGATTTTTCCAAGTTTAAATTTTCAAAGAGTATTATAAAACAAATATATAATGTAGGTTTTCCAAGTATTATAATGCAGTCAATAGCAGCTTTAGTAACTACAATAATGAATTTGATTTTAATAAGGCATTCTGAAATGGCAGTGTCAATTTTAGGGATATACTTAAAATTGCAATCCTTTATATTCTTACCAGTATTCGGGTTAAGTCAAGGAGTATTACCATTAATGGGTTATAATTATGGTGCTGAAAATAAAGAAAGAGTAAAAGAGACTTTTAAATGGGGAATGAGATTAACTATTATTATAATGTTAATAGGAACTATTTTATTTCAGTTATTTCCTAAGCAGCTTATGAGCATATTTTCAAATAGTCAAGAAATGATAAATATGGGTGCATATACTTTGAGAATTATATCAATATCTTTTGTATTTGCAGCAATAGGAATAACTAATTCAACATTTTTTCAAGCTCTTGGTTTAGGAAGATATAGTTTAATAGTGACTTTTTTAAGGCAATTAATTATAATAATACCAGTAGCATATTTATTGTCATTTATAGGATTGAATTGGGTATGGGCAGCTTATCCAATAGCTGAGTTTGTTTCAACAATAGTATCAGTTATATTAAAGAATAAGGTAATGGAGAGATATGTAGATATATTACCAGAATAATCTTATATAGACTAATAATATAAAAAAGAATGTTTAGCTCTGAAGAATTTATTTCAGGGCTTTTTCTATGCCTAAATATTAGTAAATGGCAAGGGAAAAAAATCATGTTACAGTATACATACTATTGGTATGTATGGAAAGAGGAGTGATCTTGTGGCTAGGAATAAATATCCTGAAGAAACTATAGAACGCATTTTAGACGTATCCTTGGAACTATTTATTCAAAAAGGATATGAAAATACCTCTATTCAAGACATAGTAAATAATCTTGGAGGTTTAAGTAAAGATGCTATATATCATCACTTTAAATCTAAGGAAGAAATTTTAGAAGCTGTATCTAAACGTATTTATTCTTCTACAAAAACTTCTATGTTAAGTATAATAAATAGTAGGGAATTAACAGGATTAAAAAAGTTAAGAAAAATATTTAAGTACTCTATAGAAAATTCAAATCAAGATTTAATGTTTCCGGACTCACCAAAATTATTGGATAATCCTAACTTGCTTGTTATGCAAATGAAAGAACTTATGGAGGATATTGTTCCTAATTATATGCAACCAATTATAGAACAGGGTTTGCAAGATGGCTCAATTAAAACAGATTATCCTAAAGAATTAGCAGAAGTAATAATATTACTTTTTAACATTTGGATAAATCCATTAGTCTATGATGTGCCTGTTGAGGAACTTAATAAACAAAATAAAGTTTTGTGATATCTTGTTTAAAGGGATGGGAATCGATATTTTAAATGAAAATATGTGTGAGAAAATTATTAAATTGAAAAGTTTATCAACAAGATAGTATAAAATTTTAATAGCTGTCTTTAAGTAGACAGCTATTAAAAAAACATATACATACCAACGGTTGGTATTCAAAAGAGAAGGAGATGTTTCATATGGAAAATAAATTATTTCTTTGTTTGGAAATGCAATTTTACAGTTTGTTCTACCCCTCTATTTACTAAGAAAAACTGGTTCTGTAGCTTTATTTGGGATCGTTTCAGCACTATCATTTATTCCTATGATAATTATGTCTTTAATTGGTGGGATTATTGCTGACAGAAAAAATAAACGAAATATAATGGTTATTTTAGATTTTTTGACAGCAATTATTGTATTAGTTTATGTTTTATTTTATAAAAACATATCCTTTGTTCCATTTTTAATCTTTATTCTAATGGCTTTATATGGAATACAAGGAACTTATCAGCCAGTAGTTCAGTCTAGTATTCCTTTGCTTTTAAATAAAGATAAAATAATACAGGGAAGCTCTATTATAAACTTGGTTAATTCTTTGGCTAATTTAATAGGACCTGCGATTGGAGGAATCCTTTTTGGTGTTTATGGAATTATGCCTATTCTAATAGTTAGTATAATATGTTTTGTTTTCTCTGCAATTATAGAGAGATTTATTGACATTCCTTTTGATGAAAATGTGTCTTCTGAGAGTATATTTTCTATTATTAAGGCTGATATGTCATTAAGTATTAAATTTATATTGAAAGAGAAATCAATTTTAGGAAAATCTATATTGATAATTTCTGCATTTAATCCATTTTTAACATCAATGCTTATTGTTGGTATGCCATCTATTATAATAAAAACACTAAATTTTAGTGATGAATTATATGGTATAACACAAGGGGTAATAGCAATGGACTCAATTATAGGAGGAATTATTACGGGGATTTTAAGTGAAAAATTAAACATTAAAAACTTGCACTATCTATTGATAGCTTACACATTTTCAATTATTCCTATGATATTAGCATTATCATATACAACAGCATCTTTGTTTACCTATATTATAATATCTACAATGGGGTTTTTTATTATGATATTTGCAATTATGTTTAGTATTCAAATAATTACATTTGTACAGATACAAACTCCACCTCGAATAGTAGGAAAAGTAATTTCCTGTCTATTAGGACTATCTTTATGTGCTATGCCTATTGGTCAAGCATTATATGGAGTATTGTTTCAAAACTGGCTCAACTCTCCCCAAATTGTGCTTATAGGAGCTATTATTTGTTCTTTTATTATGTCAATTTTTTCTAAATATACATTTAATAAATTGAATTAGTTATAATTTTTGTAATAAAAAAATTAGTTAAAAGGTCTTAAAAATGAATATAGCTTATCTAAATCTACAATACTAGCATGGGTAAAGAAAGTTAAGCCTGTAGTACACAAGGATAAAGTAATTATTTAAGCTGACTATCAAACCTCATTAAAAAATAGGATAAGCATTGCTTATCCTATTTTTTAGTTCTTATTTGCTTTCGTCATTTGTTATTATTTATAATAACTATTGACAAAATTGTTTTAAATGATACCATGTTATTATGAAAAATAACAACTATATTCAAATAATAGTTATATTTTTAGACATTTAGAGAAAGGGTGGTCCTATTGGCATATCAATCTGAAGCAGTACTAGAACAAAATCTATTGAAATCATTAATTAGAAATGGTTATGAATCAGTAAATATAAATAGTGAAGAAGATTTAAAGAATAATTTTAGAAAACAGATCAGTGAGTTTAATAAAGATAAATTAAAAGGGGAACCTCTTACAGACAAAGAATTTCAAATAATAATGAATAGGATTGAAGGTAAGGGAGTGTTTGAATCAGCCAAAATTTTAAGAGATAAACTTGAAATCGAAAGAGAAAATGGTGAAAGACTTTTCCTTACAATAATGGATACACAAAAATGGTGTAAAAATCTATTTCAAGTTACAAATCAGATAACAGTAAGAGGAAAGTATGAAAATAGATATGATGTAACCATACTTATAAATGGTCTTCCATTAGTTCAAATAGAGCTTAAAAGAAGAGGATTAGATATGAAAGAAGCATTTAAGCAGATTTGTAGATATAAATCCCATTCATATACATACACAAGCCTATTTAGATATATTCAAATATTTGTAGTATCCAATGGTGTAGATACTAAATATTTTGCCAACTCTGATGGAAGCTTAAATTACAAATATACTTTCTTTTGGACAGATAAAGAAAATAATAGGATTACGAATTTAAAGGACTTTAGTAGAACATTCTTAGAAAAATGCCATATATCTAAGATGATAGCAAGATACATGGTACTGAAAGAAACAGATAAACAATTGTTAGTATTAAGACCATATCAAGTATACGCAGTAGAAGAAATAGTAAAAAGAGCTTTAGAAACTAATAATAACGGATATATTTGGCATACAACAGGATCAGGCAAAACACTTACATCATTTAAGGCAAGCCAAATACTTTCTAGCGAAGAAGGTATAGATAAAGTCTTTTTCTTAGTAGACAGACAGGATTTAGACCATCAAACAGAAAAAGAGTTCAATGATTTTCAACCAGGTTCAGTAGATAGAACGGATAGTACAGATAATTTAGTGGAACAAATAAAGGATATTATGAATCCAATCATAGTTACTACTATCCAAAAAATGAGCAATGCCATTAAAAATCCTAAATATAAGGATATTATGGAACCTTATAAAAATAAAAAAGTTATATTTATAATAGATGAATGTCATAGATCCCAATTTGGAAAAATGCATACAATTATAAAAAAGCATTTTGAAAACAGCCAGTATTTTGGATTTACGGGTACTCCAAGACTTCCAGAAAATAAATCAGAAGATGATAGAACTACAGCAGATTTATTTGATAAATGTTTACATCACTATTTAATAAAAGATGCAATTCATGATGGAAATGTTCTAGGGTTTTTAGTAACATATATAAAAACACTTGATTCTAAATTAGATGAAATAGCTCCAGAAAAAGTTCAAGCTATAAATACTGAGGAAGTATGGAAGGCAGATGATAGGATAGACTTAGTGGCAAGACACATAATAGATTATCACGATCAAAGGGCAAGAAGTAAAGGCTATAACGCAATATTTGCAACGGATGGTACAAAATCCTTAGTAAAATATTATGATAAATTTAAAGAATTGGATCATGACTTTAAAATTGCTAGTATATTTACCTATGAGCCAAACCCAGATTTAAGTGAAGGCAAAGTTCATCCAAGAGATAGTTTAGAAAGAATGATTAAAGATTATAACGAAATGTTTAATACTAACTATTCTACAGATAATTATGATGCATATAGAGCAGATGTAGACAAGAAAGTAAGGGAAACAAAGATAGATATACTTCTAGTTGTAGATATGTTTTTAACAGGATTTGATTCTAAAAAATTAAACACTTTGTATGTTGATAAAAATTTAAGATATCATAATTTACTTCAAGCGTATTCAAGAACTAATAGATTAGATTCTGATAAAAAACCTTATGGAAATATAGTATGCTTTAGAAACCTAAAAGAGGCTACAGATGAAGCTTTAAAAATATTTTCAGAAACTGATGATATAGATTCAGTTCTGGCTAAGTCTTTTGATGAATATTTAGAACAGTTTAAAAAACTAGTAGATAAACTTTTAAGTATTGCTCCAAGGCCTGAAACTATAGACAGTATTAAAAGTGAAGAAGAACAAAAGGAATTTGTAATAACATTTAGAGATTTAACCAAAACATTGGTTAAAATGGAAAACTTTGATGAATTTGAATTTACAGAAGAAAAAATAGGAATGGATATTCAAGATTATCAAGACTATAAGAGTAAATATCTACTTATTAAAGAAAATCATGATAAAAATAGAATAGAAAAAGTCTCTATTCTTGATGATATAGATTTTGCCCTTGAAATAATGTATAGAGATAAGATAAATGTCGATTATATTATGAATTTAATTAGAAAGATAGATTTAGAAAATGAAGAAAAACGAAAAGAAGATATAAACTATATTATAAAAGAATTAGATAGAGCTGATAGTATAGAACTTAGGAATAAAGTAGAACTTATTAAAGAGTTTTTAGATAAAGTAGTTCCAAAATTAAGTAGTGAAGATTCTATAGATAAAGCATTTACAGAGTTTGAAATAGAGAGAAAAGAAAAAATGATAAAAGAATTTGCAATAGAGAATAGACTTTCAGAAGAACAAGTAGAAAGGCTAATACAAGAGTATGAATTTAGTGGAATAATAAATAGGGAAGAATTAAGTGATATTTTGACAGAAGCAAAATACTCTATTTTAGAAAATGTTAACAAATCGCAAGAATTAGAAACATTTATAAGAGAGGTATCAGAAGAATATAAATAGGAGGGTTGGAATGAGGCTTAAAGAAATAGTAGAAGTAACCCAAGGAATACCTTTAAGTAGAATTAAAGTAGATGATACAATGGAAACAGAAAAAAGAATAGTTTATTCTTTTGAAAATGAATCTAGTATAATAGTACCAAAGCTTATAGAAGAAACTAATCAAAATATACCAGTAGTTAGAGAAGATATGATATTACTTAATCTTACATCTTATAATGCTAAAAAAGCAGAAAAGGGAGATTTAGGAAAGGTTATACCTTCAAATTATATAATAATAGAGGTTAAAGATAAAAATATTGTAGACCCAGATTATTTAGAATGGTATATAGATAAAAGTGAAAGCTTTGAAAGAGAACTCTACAAGATAAAACAAGGTTCAATAATTATGAGTATTCCTATAAATGAATTTAGAAAGATGAAGATAAAATTGCCAAATATAGAATTTCAAAGAAAGCTAGGAAAAGTAAATAGTTTAAATAGGAGACGGAAGCAACTATTTGCAGAAAGAGAAGAACTACTAGAAAAATCATTAATAACAATAAATGAGGAGGAAATGATGAATGGTTAAAGAAAAATTACATCAGCAGGAACTATATAAGAAATTGTGGAATATGGCAAATGAACTAAGAGGAAATATGAATGCAAATGAGTTTAAGGATTATATATTAGGGGTAATATTCTATAGATATTTATCTGAAAAGGTAGAACAAAGGGCAAATTATATTTTGAAAAATGATAATATGACATATAGAGAAGCTTGGGAGATTGAAGGAATAAGAAAAACATTAATGCAAGCTTTAATAAAACAAAGAGGCTATATGATAGAACCAAAGTATCTTTTTTCAACTATGATAGAAGAAATAGAAAAAGGGGATAGTGGAAAATTCGATGTAGAATATCTTATAGAGGCAATAAACAATATAACAGAATCTACACTAGGACAAGATTCACAAGAGACATTTGAAAACCTATTTGATGATATGGACCTTTCATCTACAAAATTAGGAAAAACAGTAAAAGCAAGATCCAATTTAATGGCTAAGATATTAGTGCTTGTAAATGAAATTTCCTTTACACAAAACGATACAGAAATAGATATATTAGGAGATACTTATGAATATTTAATAGGAAAATTTGCTGCAAACGCAGGACAGAAAGCTGGAGAATTTTATACACCACAAGGAGTAAGTAAAGTATTAGCTAAGATTGTAACATTAGAAAAAGAAGAATTAAAAGATGTATATGACCCAACTTGTGGTTCAGGTTCACTCCTTTTAAGAGTAAATAGAGAAGCTAAGGTAGGTAAGTTTTATGGACAAGAATTAAATTCTACAACCTTTAATTTAGCAAGAATGAATATGTTACTTCATGAAGTGCATCATTCAAGATTTGATATACAAAATGCAGATACAATAGAAGAACCACAACATATGGGAATGGAGTTTGAAGCAGTAGTGGCAAATCCACCATATAGTTCAAAGTGGAGTAGTGATAAAAAGTTTGAACAAGATGAAAGATTTTCAGGATATGGAAAACTTGCACCAAAATCTCGTGCAGACTATGTATTTGTTCAACATATGATTCATCATTTAGCAGACAATGGAACAATGGCAGTAGTACTACCTCATGGAGTATTATTCAGAGGAGGAGCAGAAGAAAATATTAGAAAATATCTAATCAAGGACAAAAACTACTTAGATGTAGTAATAGGACTGCCAGAAAATTTATTCTATGGTACAGGAATACCTACAGTCATATTAGTATATAAGAAATGTAGAAGAGAAGATGATACCATTCTTTTCATAGATGCATCAAAAGGTTTTCAAAAAGTAGGAAATAAGAATATGCTAAGACAAGAAGACATAGAAAAGATAGTTAATACCTATGCAAACAGGGAGGAAATAGACAAGTATTCTCACAATGCTACATTAGAAGAAATAGAAGAAAACGACTATAACTTAAACATCCCAAGATACGTAGACACCTTCGAACCAGAACCAAGAGTAGATATAGACAAAGTAAAGACAAGATTGAATGAAATAGATAAAGAAATAAGTGAAATAGATGAAGAAATAGATAAATATTTAAAAGAACTAGGACTGTAGGAAGGAGGCAGCAATTTGAGAGAACAATTAGTACCAGAACTGAGATTTCCAGAATTTGAAGGAGAATGGGAAGAGAAGAAGTTGGGGGAAGTTTGTGAAATTATTATGGGACAATCACCAAAATCAGAAAATTATAATGACAAAGAAATTGGAATTCCATTAATACAGGGAAATGCAGATATAAAAGATAGGAAAACAAAACCACAGTTTTATACAAGTGAAATTACAAAGACTTGTGATATAGGAGATTTAATTTTATCTGTAAGAGCTCCAGTAGGACATATATCAAGATCTGAACATCACGCATGTATAGGTAGAGGTGTATGTGTTATTAAAACTAAACAGGAAAATTTTATCTATTTTTACTTAATAAGAAATGAAAAATTATGGAAAAGATATGAACAAGGAAGTACTTTCACAGCAATAAATAGTGATGCTATAAATAAGTTTTCTTTAACAATACCAAATCCCCAAGAACAACAAAAAATAGGAGATTTTTTCTATAAAATAGATAAAAAACTAGAACTGCAACAAGAAAAAATAGATAATCTAAAAAAATATAAAAAAGGTATCATGCAAAGAATATTTAGCCAAGAGATAAGATTTAAAGATGACAATGGAAATGACTATCCTGATTGGGAAGAGAAGAAGTTGGGGGAGATAGTTAAGTTTATAAAAAATTATTCATATTCAAGGAATGATGAAGGAGAAGGAAAATATTCTCATATTCATTATGGGGATATACATTCGAGATACAATGGACTAATTACTAAAAATACAGTAGTACCTAAAATTAAATCTAATAAAGGGCATATAGAGTTAAAAGATGGAGACATTATAGTAGCTGATGCATCTGAAGACTATAAAGATTTAGGAAAAACAGTTATTTTGTTGGAAAAAGGTTCTAGAAATATAATAGCAAGTTTACATACATTCGCATTAAGACCAAATGAAAAATTAAATAGTATATATTTTTTAAATTACAGTTATTCGGATTCATATAAACAATATATGTATAAAAAGGGAACAGGTATATCAGTTTTTGGTATAAATAAAAAGAATTTAGAAAATATGAGCATATTATTGCCTTCACTACAAGAACAAGTAAAAATAGCCAATTTTCTCTCATCAATAGACAGAAAAATAGAATTAGAAGAAGAAAAACTAGAAGAATATAAGAAACTTAAAAAAGGGTTAATGCAGAGAATGTTTATATAAAAATAGTATTCAATAAACCATTACAAAACAACATTTATGATATAATAAAATGAATAAAAAAGTTTTAATTGAAGGATATTTATATGAAAGATGAAAAAGATAGAAATAAAGATGAGGCTGATAACCTAGCCATAGGAATGGGTTTAGGTATAACTTTTGGTATTTTAATAGACAATTTAGCTGTCGGAATAACTATTGGACTAGCTATTGGACCAGATATATGGAATAGTTTAAATAAGAAGAGATAGCATTGAAGATTACATGCTTTATAGTATACAATCTCTCTTATTTGTGCATTAAATGAGAGGAAAAAATAATTCATCTATATTATAGTTTCCTATAAAGGAGGGAATATGATGGAATGGATAGAACGATTAAATAGTGTAATAAATTATATTGAGGAACATTTAGAAGATGAGATTAATTATGAACAGCTTGCAAAGATTGCTTGTTGTTCAACATATCATTTTCAGCGAATGTTTTCTTATATGGCAAATGTACCTCTTGCAGAATACATCCGTCGAAGACGAATGACAATGGCAGCTGTTGATTTGCAAAATAGTAATGAGAAAGTTATTGATATTGCTTTGAAATATGGGTACAATTCTCCTACTGCATTCAATCGTGCTTTTAAAAATATACATGGAATTACACCATCAGAGGCAAAAACAAAAGGTGCATTAATCAAAGCGTTCCCTCTCATTAGCTTCAAAATAACAATTAAGGAAGATGTGGAGATGAATTATAAAATCGAAAAAAAAGATAGTTTTAAAATCATTGGAGTAGCACAACCTTTATACAAAGAAATTGAGAAAAATTTTAAGATTGTTCCTCAAATGTGGCAAAAGGTAGCAACAAATGGCACTGTAGAAAAATTGGTTTCTATGATGAATACGGAGCTAAAGGGTATATTGGGAGTAAGTGCATGTAATGAAGAAGATGAATGGAGATATTATATTGGTGTTGCAAGTGATAAACCTATAGATGAAGGGTTTGAGGAATATATTGTTCCTGAGTTAACTTGGGCAATTTTTTATGGAGAGGGATCTATGCCACATTCTATACAAGAACTTGAAAAAAGAATTGTAGCGGAATGGCTTCCTACATCAGGATATGAATATGCCAATGGACCTGATATTGAATTATATTTATCACCAGATCCACAAAATGCAAAGTTTGAAGTATGGATTCCTGTTGTAAAAAAACCTAACAACTAGATATAAGAACGCAAAAAAGTAAGACGGTAAGAGTAAAATTTTGCCGTTTTTTAATATTTATAGGGAAGTTTATTATCAAGAATCTTCAGCGTTACAGATATCATTTTTATTACTTTTAAATTGGTATTTAAAAAAAGTTAGGCAAAGACTATATATTTGATATAATGAACTTGTTTAAGGTTATAAAGATAAATAGAAAGTAGGGAATGAAATGTCTTTTTTTGATAATGAAGCCATGCTTTATGATGAATGGTATAAGACAAAGATGGGAAACTTTGTAGATGAAGTAGAAACCAAATGTGTTTTTGATTTATTAAAAATAAAACCAGGAACTAAGGTATTAGATGTAGGTTGTGGTACAGGTAATTTTAGCATAAAATTAGAAAGGATGGGTTGTAAAGTAACAGCTATAGATATATCAGAAGAAATGTTAAAAGTAGCAAAGACTAAAGCTAAAAAAGAGAATTTAGATATTCAATTTTATAATATGAATGTATATGATTTACAATTTGAAGCTAACTATTTTGATGCAGTGATTTCAGTTACAGCATTTGAATTTATAAAGGATACTAGAAGAGCTATAGAAGAAATGTTTAGAGTATTAAATGATAATGGACAGATGGTAATTGGTACTATAAACAAGGATAGCCAATGGGGAGATATGTATTTATCAAAAGAATTTCAAGAAAATACAGTGTTTAAATATGCAGTTTTTAAAACTGAAGAAGATTTAAAACAACTTAAACCAGATAAATTGAAGGATATAAGAAAGTGTTTATTTATTTCTCCAAGTGCAAAAGAAGAAGAGATTTCTTTGAGTAAAGAAAAGGAATTATCTAAACACAATAAAAGAGGTGGTTTTGTATGTGCACTATGGGAAAAATAGCTTCCTGTGAGATAGCTTTTATTCCAATTGTTAGTGATGATTATGTATTGCAGGTAGATAAGGTTTTAAATATAATTAAGTCTTATGATATAGAGTATAATGTTGGAATATTGTCTACTACAATAAGAGGAGATATAGGTAAGATACATGATTTAATATTTGAAGTTTATAATAGTATGGACAAAGAATGTAAATTTACAATGGATATAAAATTATCTAATATTTGTGGCTGTGATTAAATCTAAAATAAATATTTAGCACTAAATAAACTAACAAATTGTAAAAATTTTATGCTATTAGCTATTTTTCTTGACTAGTCCCTAAGGGGTTAGCTTATAGTTAACTTAGGAGGTGTTCATTGTGAAAATAAATGAAGTATGTAATGCCACTGGATTAACAAAAAAAGCTATTGATTATTATCAAGAAAAGAAAATTATTGATCCTAAAATTGATGAAAGTGGATATAGACAGTTTAATGAATTTGAAATTGAGAGATTAAAACAGGTAAGTGTACTTAGATCATTAGGATTATCAGTATCTGAAATTAAAAGAATTTTAGATTCTAAATTTTCTAAAGAAGAGTTAAGAAAATCTGTTGTTAGAAAGCAATTAGAAAATGAACTCTCTGAAAAACAAACGCAATTATTAGAACAGCTTTCAGATGGCAAAAACATTGAAGAAATTAATAAGGAAATTATAGAATTAAATAAAAAGAAGTCAATAAAAGAAAAACTTTTAGAAGTTTTTCCAGGATTCTATGGCAGATTTGTTGTAAGTCATTTCAGTCGATTTTTAGAAGAACCTATAAAAACAGAAGAGCAAAGGAAAGCTTATAAGGTAATTGTAAGCTTTTTAGACCAAGTAGATCCACCTGAAATTTCAGATGAGATTATGAGCCAATTTGAAGAAGAAATGGACTTTTGGACAGATGAAAAACTAATGGAAGTTGAAGAAAAAAGACAGCAAAATATTGAGAATCCTGAAGAATTTCTAGATGAATATTCTGAAATGATTAAGCAGTATCAAGCTTTTAAAGAATTATCAGAATACCAATCATCTCCATATGGTCAATTAATGGAGGCTATGAAATCATTTGGACAAACAAGTGGTTATAATGATATCTTCATTCCTGCAATGAGAAAATTATCCTCTTCATATGAAGAATATTATCAAAACCTATTAAAAGCAAATGAAGTGTTTAAAGAAAGGCATCCAGATTTTAAATAGGAGCATAAAAAATGGTAAGGGCAAAATCTTACCATTTTTTATATGTACAAAATTAATTGGAATCTAAGTAAATATTTTTATATATGCTACAATTATTTATAATATGCTGAAGGAAAATCTTAAGGCTAATACAAAAATAAATCCTAAAAGGATGCAAAAAGAAATTAATAAACAGTTAAAAAGTAAAGGTATAGGAACAAAATTTCAACAGGCATTAAAATTGCAACAGGAACAAAACAAACTAGAGAGAAAGTCTTTAAGTAAAAGAAGAAAGGAAGAGGAAAAGAAAATTCAATTTCAATTGAGGCAGCAAAAGAAAAGGGCAAAACACCGAGGTAAATAAATTTTGTAAGATAACTAAGTTTAATAGGTATAGGATGTAAAACAATGGAAAAGTATAGTCTCCTTTAAATAATTTAAGACGGAACAATATGAAGGTTTATTTTCTTAATAAAAAAGACTGGCAACTAAACAGCACCCTGTCAAGTAGACAGTCCCTACCATTTCTTTCTATAACTTAAATCAAATTGATCTTCAATCCACTGAGGAAGGCTTTTAGAAACTTTTTCAGTGGATTTTTGCTTTTCCCTTTTTCCTCTTGTCTCTTTTGATAAATCCTAGTTTCAATACATACACTATTTTCAAATACAAATTCCTCTAAGTATTAATAAGGTAAGCGTCAAAGTTAGGCCACATTTTCAACCCATGGTTTCTATGAGATAATACCTTTAAATAATAATAAGGAGGCTGTCTTAAATGAAACTTGAAGATAGAAAGTTTTGGATTGAACGAATTCAAGGTTATAGAAATAGGGGTTTAACAGCCGTTAAATGGTCAGAAGAAAAAGGCATTTCTGTTCGTAAACTCAGAAACTACATTAATAAATTCAATAAAGAGAAGAAACAAAATGGGTATCTGTTGTTCCTAAGGAAATATCAGTAAGTAAAGAAACCTCTTCGCTTGTAAGGAACGTGCTATAATAATGACACGAGCATGAAGTATAGATGATTCAAGAGCTTTGAAGTTCTATCCTAAAAATATTTTAAATTATTTTGGAAAAAATTATATTAAGAGAGTAAATTTTATATAGTTAGTGAGTTGCATGGGGAAACTATGTAGACTATAGTTTTCGTATGGGGATTATTGTTAAAAATAAGGAAATTTGTATTTTGTTGCATAGTTGTAGAAGCACGTGAACTAAAAGTATTTCAAAAAAATGAGGTGAAAGGTTGAATGGAAATGATGGATAAATATGTTAGCAAAATATTACAGAAAGCAGAAAGTGTATACAATGCCAAAACTGTAAATAAGAATCCATTAGGAAACTCGGCTAATATGATATTTGAACTTTCAACGAAAGATAATCCAATTATTCTAAGGATTTCTGAATACTCAGAGTATAAGGAAAAACATATTAATTTTGAATTAAAGTGGTTAAAGTATCTTTCGGAACAAATTAGAGAGGTTATAGATCCCATTTTAAGTGGAAACGGTAAGCTATACGAAATAGTCAGTATAGACGGAGAGTCGTACATATTATGTGCTTTCTCAAAAGCACCAGGACGACTTGTAGATCAGAATAATCTTGATGAATGGAATGAAACTCTGTTTTACAAATTAGGTTCAATTATGGGTAATATTCATAAAGGTTCAAAGCAGTATATACTTGATAAAAAAGTAAAATTATGTTTTGAATGGAATGAGGATTTTGCATTTTCAACTGAATTTAATTTACTTGATGATGATGTACTTAAAATATGGGATAAGATAATTTTTGAACTTGAAAAGTTGCCCAAAACAGTAGATTCATATGGTATAATACACAATGATTTACACCAATTGAATTTCTTTATTGATGGTGATAAAGTAAAGGTATTTGATTTTGATGATTGTGTTTGCAGTTGGTATTCGTTTGATATAGCTTTAACATTATTTCAATTTGTTTCCACAATTTCATATAGAGAAACTCAAGCTCGGAATATTTTTGCTGAAAAATTTATTTATTCTTTTTTAAAAGGATACAAAACTCAGAATAGTATAGAAAGTTTTTGGATTGATAAATTTGATTTGTTCTTAAGGTATCGCAGAATATGCACATATAAATTTATTAAAACGATATTTTCAAAGAAAGCTGTCAATCCTCATGTTGAATATTTAGCTTGGCTAAGAGAGGAAATTATTAATGATAAGCCATTTGTTAAAATTAATTATCAAAAATTATCTGAAATTTTATAGTATTTGCCAATATTATTAGAATAATATTAAATATTATTTTATCCGCAAATGTTATAGAATGTACATCAGTAAATTTATGTGTATTAAATATAATTTGAAGAAAGTGCAAAGCATGAGCACTTATATAGTTTTGGTTTTAGTGGCTACCGTTTTTATTAAACAACTAATATATATTAAAAGCCTAATAATTTCCACAAAAAAGCAATATAGAATTTGTGCTATAGAGGAATCATTCAGCAATTTCGTGGAAAAGAATTGTATTTATGGGGTGGAATCAGCAGAGCAGATATTGAGATTGCCGATAGTATTAAATTAAAATACTTTAATATGTCAAATACTCAAACTGGAAGCTTGAATTTTGAACGAAAGGAACATAAATTGTTTATGATATTTTAATTAAAAATGTAAGAGCTGTTAATCAGATGCATTCTGCTGAATAAAGACTATGAGCATAGTCTTTAGTTTTATTTAAGACATATAAATTATATAATGCCAATTAATATTTTTTATAAAGTAGGTGATTAAATTTAATAGTAAGAAAGTAAGCATTAGCTAAATCAAAAAATAAATATTAGCATTCAAACCAATGGTAAGAGTGAAATCTTGTCGCTTTTTTATGCAGAGAATCAATTAGTAGGAGATGGCTATTATAGCAAAGAATCAGGGCAATTTTCATTCTTTGGAATACCAAGGTGCTTTACACAGAGCAAATACTTAAAAATCTTTCATCTGATGCCAAAGTACTCTATGGAATTCTTTTGGATCGAATGGAATTATCTATAGGAAGTGGGGAGTGGATGAAAACATTATGAAGGTTATAGAGTGGGGAAATAAGAAGTCAGTAAAAGTACTTTCAGAACTTGATAGAGAAATATAAAGTTATAAAATCTATATCAAATAAATGTTATTTGATTAATAAGTTGTTTAGAGAGACTAAGAATAGTATAATTTTGTATGAAGGTCGATAAGAATAATCAGAAAAATTATAACTTGTGAGGTGAAGAATAAAATGGAAAGGCCATTTGTAATTGGGATAGTAGCAGTATCGGGTGGTGGAAAGACTACTATTATAGATGAATTGAAGGGTAGGTTGAACTCTTCAAAAACTCTATATTTTGATGATTATAGTTTTGAAGGAGAAGTAGATGATTTTTATGAATGGACAAAGGATGGTGCAGATTATAATGTATGGAATCTGGAACCTCTGAAGGTTGATATAGAGAAGTTACTAAAAGAAACCGATTTAGAGTATATTTTATTGGATTATCCTTTTGCGTATAAAAATGAACAAATAAGGCCTTATATAGACTTTTTAATATTCATTGACACCTCATTGGATATTGCAATGGCGAGAAGATTTTTAAGGGATTATAGAGATGCTTCTACAAAAATCATTTGTGCTGATTTAGAACAATACTTAAATGGATCAAGAATAGCATACATTGAAATGTTAAGAACAATAAGGCCAAACTCTGATTTTATTGTCAATGGCACTTTACCTATAACTAAAGTAGTAGATCAAATAATTGAAAAATTAATGAATTTGTAGGATTTTGAATATAATCATTACCAAAAATTAAATAGAAAATTGGCTATCGGTAAGAAAAAATCTTACCTTTTTTTATTACTCAAAACCTGTTAAAGAAAGAAAACATATCTTAAAAAAACATTTCAAATCAGAGAATTTTTATCAATATTGCAATAATCCATAATTGACTATAAAAGATATATAGAATAAATATACTGAAGTAAGAAATAGAATAGTTTAGGGGAAATCAAATGTTAACAGGAGATATTAGAAATAAAGTTGATAGAATATGGAAGGTATTTTAGACTGGAGGAGCTACCAATTCTCTTTCGGTTATTGAGCAGATTACATATCTATTATTTATAATTGATGGGCTACATAGGGGGACTATATAGGCTATGGTTTTTGTATGGAGTTTATTAATTTAAAGTTTAAAAAGTCTATATTACTTTATTCTTGAATCAAGGTAAAAGAAAAAATACATTTCTATTTTGAGATAGTTATGCATTTTTTCTTTTGCCTTGATATTTTCTTGATATTCTTTTAGTTAAATATAATCAAAGGAACAAAATAAAAGGACAAATTTGGGAGGAGGATTATATGGCTAAAGCCAAAACTATTGTATCATTTTTTATATTTTTATTTGGTTTTCTTATAATAGGTGAAAGTAATACATTTTATCTAGAAAATTTTCAAGATAGCTATCAACAAGTAGGTTATTATTTAGAAGTTGGAGATTCTGAAGAGAAAATGAGAGATTCTATTATTGAGAAATCTAAAGAATTTGATGTACCAATATTTACAATGGTAAAAGAAGACGGAGGTATTTATAATAGAAAGATTATCCTCTATGGAGATAAGACTATTTGGAGCAAATTAAAGAAAGATTGGGGTATAGTTGAAGGAAATCATCATTCCTTTTTTACTGGGAATACAAATTTTGAATTTAAAGATTTTTCTGATGCACCAGTTGCTAAAATCTATGATTACTGGTACTTTGCATCTAAAGAAGAACTAGAACCTATGCTGAGACCAGGAATGGTACGATATTCAGGTAATTTTAGGAATATGCCTATAGGAGATATTTCTCAAAGAACAACAGCTGGAATATGGCTGATTATGATTGTATTGCTATTATTGCTAACGTCTTATGATGTGCTATATAGCAAAAAAGAAAGAGCAATTGAAATAATTTTAGGAAGTGATCCTAAATATTTGTTTATAAAAAAATTAAGGAAAGATATCTATAGTTATACTATAGCTTTAATAGCTTCAATTTTAATTTTATTACCCTTTACTAAACCATTGTTTCGTTGGAATATTAGTTTAATAATGTATATATTATTCTCAATTTTAAATGGTATTTTTTTATTCTTTGGGATGAAAATAAAAAGAGTTAAAATTTCTAAGATGGAAAAATCTACAAATGCTGCTCTTAAAATGAGTTTAATAATAAAAGGGGTTACTACTGCCCTTACAGTAATATTTTTATCCACGACCATAGGTCTTGCTATTGAAGGATATAATCTATATAAACAAAGGGATTATTATAATATTCAAGGTAGTTATGCTCATGTAAAAATAGAGTATCCATTTGATTATTCAAAAGTAGAACAATTAGATGGATTTTATGAAATCAGTCCATTGACTACAGATGAACAACTCATAGACAATTTCATGAGATACAGCTATAGAGAATTAAATTGCAAAATATTATATTATGACGATATGAGTAATATTTATCCATCTTGGGGAGATAGAAAAATTATGGCAAACAAAAATGTACTACCTGAATTAAAAGAAAAAATACAAGAAATTAAAAATCTATCTTTTGAGGAAGGTCATTATTTATTTATTCCTAAAGGCTTAAATAAAGACAAAATAGTAGAGGATTTAACAGATAAAAGCATATTTAGTATACCTGAAGAAACCATTAAAGGTATTGTGACTTATAAAGGGGATGCTTTTGTAACTGTGGAAGGTAGAAAAGATTTTGAGTATGATTATACCTATGAAATTAAAAATCCTGTAATTATATTAGATAATTATGATTATGGAAGGTTTCCATTATATACTGTATCATATGGTCATAAAGAACCAGACATATTTAATGGAATAATAGGTAAAAAAGCTCTTTATTATATGCAATTTGCAAAGTTAATAGATAATAAGGACAAGATCTATGAATTCGGGGAGAAGATGTCTTCTGAAATAATTAATCCAAATTTAGTGGAATATACCATTACAAATGTTAGAACATGGTATGAAGGCTTGTGGGCTTTACAGAATAGAGGACTTTTTATTAGCCTTATTCTTACTATTTTGATTTTACTACTTGAAATTAGTATATCTACTATTACTTTAGTTATGGACTATGAAGTAAATGCTAATGAATTGATAATTAGAAAAGTACTGGGATATTCTAAATTTGAACGTCATAGAAAGATGCTTATTATAACCAGTTCTATCTGTTTATTTTCTTTAATACTTGCTTTTGTTATTCATTTTAAATTTAACATAGGTATTATATCTTATATGGTTTATGGTAGCATTATAGTTTATGTATTGGATATATTCATTTTAAGTATCCTGATCCATAAAATTGACAAGGAACAAATTCAAAAAATATTGAAAGGAGGAATTTAGTGTGAAAAAAGAAATAAATAAAGGAATATTTATTGAAGGCTTATGTAAATCATTTGGTGATTATGTTCTCTTTGATAATTTTAACTTAAATATAGAATCCAGAGAATTTGTTGTTATTGCAGGAGAAAGCGGATGCGGTAAAACTACTCTTTTAAATATGATTGGAGGATTAGAAACCATTGATAATGGAAAGGTCTATGTAAATGGGTATGATATTGTTAATATGAAAGATTTTAAAAATTATTTTCGTCATGAAGTAGGATTTATTTTTCAAAACTTTGCTCTTGTGGAACAAAAGACTGTAAAAGAAAATCTTGAAATGGTTCATCCAAATGGAAAATCAGGACTTTCTGTTAAAGAGGCCTTAAAAATCATAGGAATGGAAAAAGCTATCCATCAAAAAGTTTATACTTTATCAGGTGGAGAGCAACAGAGGATATCTTTAGCTAGATTGCTAATGAAAGATTGCAATTTAATCCTAGCTGATGAACCAACAGCTTCCTTAGATAGAAGGAATGGAGAAATAATTATAGATTTTTTGAAGCAAATAAATAAAAATGGTAAAACTGTAATAATGGTCACCCACGACGAAAATCTTATGGAAGAAGGGAATAGGACAATATATCTGTAATGGAAAGGAGTAGGAATATGGCTTATAAAATATTAGTAGTTGATGATGAGATGGAAATAATAAATCTTTTAGTGAGATATCTTGAAAAAATAGGATATGAGGTAATATCAGCTATGAACGGTAGTCAGGCAATTAAGCAAATTTCTAAAGCTCCAGATTTAATTTTGTTAGATGTCAATTTACCTGATATTGATGGTTTCTCCATATGTGAGAGCATTAGAAACATAGTGAATTGTCCAATTTTATTTTTAACTGCTCGAATCGAAGATGAGGATAAGATAAAAGGATTTGGAGTTGGCGGGGATGATTATATTTTAAAACCTTTTAGTTTAAAAGAGTTAGGAGCAAGAGTTGCAGCCCATATTCGTAGAGCTCATAGAGCACCAGTAAATCCTTCAATTGTATATGATGATGGACTTAGTATAGATTATGGTGGAAAAAAAATATCTTTTAGAGGTAAAGATTTATGTTTTACAGAATATGAGTATAAAATTACTGAGCTTTTAAGTTTACATTCTGGACAGATTTTTGATAAAGAAAGAATATACGAACTTATTTGGGGGTATGAATCCGAAGGGAATTCTAAGGTAGTTGTAGAGCATATCCGAAAAATAAGGTTTAAAATAGAAAATGTAGGAGGAAAAGAGCATATTGAAACTATATGGGGGATGGGATATCGATGGAAAAGCTAAAGAATATTAAAGATAAATCTGTTTTTATTCCCTTTGTTGTATTAGTAATTTTTCTTGTAGTTTTTGGGATTATTTTAATTATGTGGATCTACGAGGTATTTGATAACTGGAGGACTGATTTACGGCTGGAGTATACTTTCGAGATTCCTGGAATAGAGCTTCCAGATGGCACAATAGTACGGGATACTAGCAATATATTACAATTATATTCTAATAAGGATATGGTTAAGAATTGTATTTTCTTCGTAACTCCTTATATAGCAGGAGCTTTATATTTATTGTTTGTTTTTAAATGTCTTCAATTGCTTTATAACAAATATATCACAGAACCAATAAATCAAATGTTAGATGCAGCAGAGAAAATTAAGCAAAATGACTTAGATTTTTACTTGAAGAGCACAGCAAAAAATGAATTTGGTATATTATTGGAAGCCTTCGAAAGGATTCGTCTAGCATTGGTAGAAAACAATAGGAGTACATGGGCAAAAGATGAACAGAGAAAACTAGTCAATAGGGCTTTTATTCATGATGTAAGAACACCCTTGGCAATTCTCAAAGGAAATGTGGAATACTTTAGTATGGACGAAATAGATCCGAAGAAATTAGAAATATTGAGTATAATGGAAAAACAAATAGAACGTTTAACAAATTATGTGGAAGAAATGAGTACTTTAAATAAATTAGAAGAAAGACAAGCCAAAATAGCTAAAGTCAATGTATTGGAGTGGGAACAGGAAGTAAAGAATTTGGCTATGTCAATGATTATAGATAAAAATATTCAATTTAATTCAAAATCTACAGTAGACAATGTATATCTTGATAAATATATGATTCAAGAGATTCTAGAAAACATATTATCTAATGCCATACGCTATGCTGAAAATAATATTAATATAGCTTTAGAGATTAATGATACTTGTTGGTCTATAAGAATTAGTAATGACGGTAAACCTTTTACTGAAGATGAACTTAGATTTGCTAAATTTCTTTTTTATAAAGAAAAGGCTAATTTTGTGGAAAATGTGGCTTCCTATGACGAGCATACTGGTATTGGCTTATATTTGTCTGAACTATATGTCAAAAAACATGGTGGAAGTCTAGATTTAGTTAATGCTCCAGATGCTACTGTAATTGTTAAAGGCAAAACTCGAAATATGTAAGGCAAAAGGGTAGATTATTAACTAATTTCCGTACTATAAAACAGTTAAAAGAAACCCCTCGTGTCAGATTAATGATACAAATATTATATATACTAATAAAATGGAATAAGAAATAGCCTAAGATATCTAAAACAATGGATTTATAGTGAATCAAATTGTAGTTTAATCTACTATAAACCATATATGAAAACCCGAAAATAATATAAAAAATGTAAGAAAAAGCCTGATTTTTTTCCGACCCAGCTTACAGGGAACGTGTTATAATAATGACACGGGCAGAAAACATAGATAAATTAAGAGCTCTAAAGCTCTATCCTAAAAATGTTTTAATGATTTTAAAAAGTCATATTAGGTAAGTTAAATTTATGTAATTAATTGATTGTATGTAGAGGGCATATAGGTTATAGTTTTTGTATGGAGCTTATTAAGTAAAAATAAAAAGATTTATATTTATTGCACAGTTGTAGATAAATGTGAATTAAGGATTAAAATATTTGATAAATAAGGAGTATATATAATGATAAAAGAATTAGATGTATCTAAAATAGATAGTGTAATGAAAATTTGGATTGAAGCAAATATTATTGCTCATGATTTTATTTCTGAAGATTATTGGAAGTCAAACTATGATTTTGTAAAGAAAGTTTTGCCAGAGTCTACTGTCTTTGTTTATGAAGATGATGGTGAAATAAGAGGATTCATAGGGATTATGGAAAAGTCATATATTGCAGGATTATTTGTTGCTAACCAATATCAGTGTAATGGAATAGGGAGTAGATTAATTGAAAAATGTAAGGAATATTATCCTGTTTTAAAGTTAGATGTTTATGCCAAGAATTTAAAAGCGGTAAACTTCTATAAGAAACATGGATTTAAAATAGAACAAGAAAAAGAAAATGATGAAACTAAGGAAATTGAGTATTCAATGATATGGAAGTTATAATACAATAAAATTTCATTGTAAAGACACATCATTTATAAACTGAGTCCTGGCTTTAGAAATTATTTGAAGAGTATTTTTACTGATTTATATGATTATCACTATAACTAATAGTGTAAAGTTTCATGCAACTAATAATCTTTCTGATTTTAATAAAAGTCTCTTGTGTCAAGTTAATGATAAGAATACCTTTAAATAGTGAAAGAAAATTTAAAATACAATAAAACATTAGAAACAACGATTTTAGAGAGGATTATTTAATAATTTAATTCTCTCTAAAATATATCTAAAAATATGAACATAATCCAAAAAATGCGAATAAAAAGTTGATTCTTCTCCGACCCTGCTTGTGGAAAACGTGCTATTATAATGACACGTGCATGAAATATAGATAAATAGGGATTCTGAAGCTCTATCCAGAAATATTTTGATGGTTTTAGAAAAAGTTATAAAAGTGATATAATGAAAGTAAATTTTATATAGTTGATAAGTTGAATGAAGAGACATATAGGCTATAGGTTTTGTATGGAGTTTATTGATTTAAAATAAGTATATTTTATAACAGAAAAATTGCATAAAATGGGGGTATGTAATTGAGGACACATGAAATACTAGGGATAATAAAAAGAAATTTCCATATAGGTTTAATAGGAGTAATAATATTAGGAATATTATGGTCTATAGGTTATTTTTTTATTTATAAAAGAGTTTTAGGTGGAAAGAAAAGTCCTACTAAAAAACAGATAATCTTAGGGTGTGCATTTACTGGATATATAATCATGGTACTAGGGGTTACATTTTTGAATAGAAATTCTAACTTTAAGGGCAATGTAAATTTTCATTTTTTAAGTTCCTATAGGGAAGCGTGGAATACATTTACCCTTAGAAGTTGGCAGTTTCTCATTTTAAATATATTAATGTTTATGCCTTTAGGGATATTACTTCCCCTTTTACATAATAGATTTCATGAGATTAAATGGACAATGGGTACGGCTTTAGGCTTTACTTTATTTATTGAATGTTTACAGTTAATAACAGGTTTTGGTATTTTTGAATTAGATGATATTTTTAACAATGTATTGGGAGCATTAATAGGATATGGAATCATAATGACGATATTTACAATATTAGAAGCACCAAAACACAGGTTTTTAAAAATAGTGGGATACTTATCTCCTCTAATACTAACACTAGTTATATTTATGGGGATCTTTAGTTATTATAATTCACAGGAATTTGGGAATCTTCCAGTAGCATATAGCTATAAAATGAATATAAAAAATACTAAAATATCTTTAGATGTAGAGTTAAATAAAGAAAGAAATCTAGCTACTGTTTATCAGGCTCCTAATTATAATAAAAATTCTGCTGAAGAATTTGTTACTAGCTTTCTTGAAAATCGACACATAGACACTAAGAATATAGAAATAAATCCTTATAATAATAGTGCAATCTATTGGATAAGGAGTGAGCCGAGTTATAATATATGGATTGAATATCTTGATGGTAGTTATAGATATACAGATTTTTCAAGCTTTGATGAAGGAATAGAACCAATGGATATAGATCAAGATACTTTATTTGAGGAATTATCTGATTTTGGAATCCAGATACCAACAAAGGCTGTATTTAATAATAAAGATTTGGGCAGCTATGAATGGGTTGTAGAAAAGGAGATTATAGGAGATTCCATTATGGAAGGTGTATTAACTTGTAGATACTATAGTGATAATACAATTAAGGAAATTAATAATAATTTAATTACCTATAACAGGGTAAAAGAAGTTCCCATTAAAAGTGAAACTGAAGCTTTTGAAGAATTAGTAGATGGAAAATTCAAGTTTTTTGATTCAGTTGATAAGATAGAATCTATTAATATAAAGGACGTGGAATTGAATTATCATTTAGATTCTAAAGGATACTATCAGCCAGCATATTCTTTTGATTCGGTAATAGATGGCAAAGAATTTAAAATCATTATTCCAGCTCTATAATGTTGGATATTGAAAAACTAAACTAAAGATATTACACATAATTTGAAAGTATATTTAAATAAACTATTTTACCCCAAATTAAGGGTGGGGAATTTTTTAAGATTCCTATATTCCTCCTGAGGTTAAGAAGAAGCCCACGTGTCAGACTAATGATACAATTATTTTCTACACAAATAAATTATAGTAAGGAACATCACAAGGCATTCAAAACAACAGATTTAGAGTGGACTAAGCAATAGCTTAATCCACTCTAAAATATATCTAAAAACATAAAATAACACAAAAAACGTAGGAAAATACCTACTTTCCCTCCGACCTTGCTTGCGGGGAACGTGCTATAATAATGACACGTGCAGAAGGTCTTGATAATTTGATGGGTTTGAAGCTCTATCCTAAAAATATATGTAATAATTTAAGGAAAATTATATAATGAAAGTAGACTTATATAGATTATAGGTTGCATAGAGAAATTATATAACTAATAGTTTTTGCATCGAGCTTATTAATTTAAAATTATGAGGCAAAAAAAGTCTATATGATATTAATATGGTGGAGAATATATGCTAATGATAAGTTATATGATTTGTGGGTAATTTATAATAATGAAAATGTTTAATTATTAATTTAAGATAAAATTACTAAGGAAGGATTAGACTGTAGGATATCACTAAGCTATGATATAGAATGTCTGGTATATCTAAAAATAAACGAATAATAATATTTACTTTAGTTACAATATAGAATATAATACTTATAATAATATAAATGCAAAGAAAAGGAAAGTAACTTTAAGAATACTTTTACAGAGAGTTCCAGTTGGTGAGAAGGAGCAAAGGATATTAAAGTGAAAATGGCCTTGGAGCAGTGCACCGAGATCCTTGGATTTAGGCTGCAATGGGTTCGCCCATTATAGTGATAAAGTATAATTGCAATTTTGCAACGTACTTGATAAGGCTTATATCGCGAGGTATAAGTAAATTAGGATGGTAACGCGAAGGCTAACTCTCGTTCTTAAGAATTGTTCTTAGGTCGAGAGTTTTTTTATTTAAATTTTAAAATATTAGGAGGGATAGCATGAAGATTTTTATTGGAGGAGCATGGCCCTATGCTAACGGATCCTTACATATAGGGCATATAGCAGCATTGTTGCCAGGAGATGTTATAGCAAGATATTTTAGAGCAAAAGGCGAAGAAGTCTTGTATGTATCAGGGAGCGATTGCCATGGTACACCTATATCTATAAGAGCTAGAAAGGAGAATATAAGTCCTAAGGAAATCACTGATAGGTATCATAATGAGTTTAAATATTGCTTTGATAAGTTGGGATTTTCCTATGATATATACTCTAGGACAGATGATGAATATCATAAAAAAGAAGTTCAAGACATTATTACAATACTATATAATAATGGACTAATATATGAAAAAGAAGTGGAACAACTTTTTTGTGAAAAATGTAATCAATTTTTAGCAGATAGATTTGTTGAAGGTATTTGTCCTGTGTGTAAAAATATTGCCAGAGGGGATCAATGTGATATTTGTTCTACTATTTTGGATCCACTTGAACTTGTGGGTAGAAAATGTAAAATCTGTGGTAGTGAACCAGTAGTTAAAAAAATAAAACAGTTATTTTTTAGATTATCCAAATTTGAAAAAGAACTAGAAATTCATCTTGAACAAAGCAGAAAAAATTGGAGGATAAATGCGATTAATAATTCGGAAAGATATTTAAATGAGGGGCTAAGAGATAAAGCAATATCAAGAGATCTTCTCTGGGGTATTGACATACCTATTAAAGGGTATGAAGATAAAAAAGTATATGTATGGATAGATGCAGTATTAGGTTATTTAACATTATCTAAGAAATGGGCATTAGATAACAATGAGAGTTGGTGAGAATTTTGGAATAATAAAGCTATATCCTACTATGTTCATGGAAAAGATAATATTCCATTCCATTCAATAATCTTACCTGCATTATTGAGTGGTTCTGGAGTTAATAAACTTCCAGATAGAATTATTTCTAGTGAATATGTGACCTTAGAGGGGAAGAAAATATCTACCAGTAATAATTGGGCAGTGTGGATTCCTGATGTAATTGAAAAATACAATATTGATTCATTAAGATATTTTTTTATAGCAAATGGCCCGGAAAAAAGAGATACAGATTTTTCATGGAGAGAATTTGTCAATAGAAATAATGGTGAATTATTAGGTGTATATGGCAATTTAGTAAATAGAACCTTGGTATTTGTGAAAAAATACTATGAGAATACAATACCGGAAGGTGAAATAGATCCACATATAAAAGTAAAAATTGAACTTTTATATGAAAAAGTTGGTGAACATATTGAAAAGGGGGATTTAAAGATAGCTATAGATGAAATTTTTGATTTTATAAGAAGTATAAATAAATATTTTGACGAGAAAACTCCTTGGATTACCATAAATACAGATAAAAACAAATGTACAAATACCATTTATACTTGTCTAATATCTATAATTAATATGGCTAATTTATTGCACCCGTTTTTGCCTTTTTCATCATCTAAAGTGAAAAGTTGGTTAAGTTGTTATATAGAAGCTTGGGAATATAAAGATTTAGAAATAGGAACTAAAATAGGGGATTTTGATGTTCTATTTGAAAGATTAGATAAGGAAATAATAGCGAAAGAATTAAGTAAGTTGGGAGATAATTATTAAGGTTGTTAGCTTTATTTTATCGACAATTAAAATATATTTTGAAAGTCATGTCTTAATGGTATATATACAGTTCTGCAGAGGAACGTAGGGGGTGATGCCTGTGCTTGCTTAAGGGCATGAAATATTGATAAGACAAGGATATTGGAAACTTATCCAAAGAATAATTTAATCATTTAAAATAAATCATACTAAACATATAAATTTATATAATTGCTAGGTTGCATAGAGAAACTATATAGGCTATAGTTTTTATATGGAGTATATTAATTATAATTAAGTTGAGTATATAGGAGAAATGTGTTTGATTTTAAAACTTTATCAAATATTTCTACTAAGTTTTAAAAAAGATTGATATATTTTTCATATAATAAATATTTTTAGAAGGAATGGTTGTATATTGATGTTTTGCAAAAAGTTAGTATTTTATTCTGATATTAAATAAAGAATATATAACTGATAGATTTAAAGAAAAGTAATTTATATTGAGATATCTTATTTAGATTATTTAGATAAATGTTACTTTGAAACTAGGAGATAAAATATGAAGATTGAAGAATATATAAAGCTTAGAAAAGCCCAAGATAATTTAGATGAATTTGATCCAAAAAAGAAAATAGAGAATTTACATTCAATTATAGATTATGTTTTTGAATATTTTATAACTTATGTTGATATTAATGCTTTGGAAAAAAGAAAGGTAGAAAAAAATGAAAAAGTAGTTAAAAATCAAAAACAGTTGAGAGAATATAGTGATGAAACACAAAGATGGCTACTAAAAATATTTGCAGAATATGATGTAAGATTAAATATAAGAATCAGGAATGCATTGAATGATAATGATATGTTTTTATTATATGGAGATGAAGCTCATTTTAGAAAAGCGACTTTTCAATGTTACGCAAAGCTTTCAAAAAAGCATAACTTCTTAGAGAATTATACAGAAGAACTTTTTGATTTCGTGGTAGATTAGCATAAGATTTGGAGTATGGATTACACTGAGAATTCTGAGAGAAACAAAATCTTAATGAAATTTCTCGATAGTGTTACAAAATATATAGAAAATACTTAGGAAAAATATCATGTAAACTTGTTGGCTTGGGGTTCCAAATATGCTATTTCATTTTCTGATGAGGTATGTATTTGTAGTTATGATTCAAAAGATAAGGAGTATGATGTTAAAAAAGAAAAGAATAAATTTAATTTAAATATCAAATATTCACAAGTATCAGATATCCCGTATATAAAAGGTAAGAAAAGTTATCTAGAGATGATTATAATGTATTTTTGGTGTACTAGAATTGTTGATGAAGAGGAGTATTTAGAAGAATATCTAAAAAAATTTGTTGGAAAATAGAATGGTTAGATATATAGGTTATGGTTATATATAGTTTATAATTAAAAACAAGAATATTTAATTTTGTATAGTTGTGAGAAAGTGTGAACTAAAGGGTATTTATATATAATGAGAGGGTTGATATTATTGTTTAAAGTAAATAAACTTAGCTCAAGAGCTATTGATAATATTACATATGACGATAGTCCAAGTTTTTCAGGAATTGTTGCTGGTGAATGTAAGGGTGATATATGGGTTGATGATGTAGAGAAACCTAATATTGCATTGGTTGCTTCATTTGCAGTAGGTGGATTTTCAATATTAGGAGAACCTATTAATATTGAGGTTTATAGCAAATTTAAAACTTTTATGATAGAAGATATGTTTTGTAAATTAAAAAGTAAAGGTGTTAATTTTTTTGAGTTTTCTATTGAGTCAGAGAAAGCAAAACCATATATTCTCGACATATTTAACAATAAAGTTATTCAAACCGAAGATGAATATACATTCCGTAAAAATGATAGATATAATGAAAGTATCATAGTTCCAGATGGATATAAGATATATAAAGTTGATTCTAAGTTTTTAGAAAAATTGGAAAGTGGCGTATTTGATAATCCAGAATTTCTGGTAGAACGATTGTTGGAATCTTGGGGTACTTATAACGATTTTCTAAAAAAAAGTGTGGCGTTTGTGGCAGTTAATCAAAATAGAATAGTTGCTGTTATTGCTGGAACAGCAAGATTTAAAAGTATAATTCCAATTGATATTGAAACAGAAAATAGTCATAGAAAGAAAGGCTTAGCACTTGCTTTAACACATCACTTTGTAAATGAATGCATAGATAATGGATTTATAGCGCAATGGGACTGTGTTGATTCTAATATAGCTTCAAAGAGAACAGTGGAGAGGGCTGGATTTCAATTCTTGAAGAAAAATACGGTTTATTGGTTTGAAATTTGAATGCGATATGATGAATTGTTTAGCTTAATTTGAAGTTAAGTTGCATCACATCTTTTATACAATGCGAATAAATCTTCTTTATAAAGCAAGCGATTAAATTTTATAATAAGAAACTTAGCAAGGGTTAAATTAAAAACTAAATATTAAAACCAAACTAACGGTAAGACGAAAATCTTGCCGTTTTTTCATGCCTAAAATCAACGAGAGGAGGTGATTATCGATAGTCTTTAATTATTATCATGGCAAAGAATCAGAGCAGTTTTCATTCTTTAGAATACCAAAGGTACTTTATACAGATCCAATATTTAAAAATCTATCATCTGATGCTAAAGTACTCTATGGAATTCTTTTAGATAGAATGGAATTATCTATAAAAAATAGCTGGGTTGATGAAAATAACAGAGTATTTATTTACTTTACCATTGAAAATATTATGGAAATCATGGGGGGAAATAAGAAGTCTGTAAAGGTGCTTTCTGAACTTGATACGGAAAAGGGAATTGGACTTATAGAAAAGCAAAGACAGGGGCAGGGAAAACCTACTAAAATTTATGTAAAAAACTTCATTGTGGACAATCTTTCTGAAATGTCAAAAGGAAATTTTAAGAAGTGTCGAAAGGATAAGGTAATAATACTAATATTAATAATACAGAAACTAGTGATACTAATCAAATCTTATCTTCAGGAGAAAAAGATAATAGATTAAGATTAGATAGAAATTTCATAAATAAAGCAGAAGCATATAGAAATCTTATTTATAAAAATATTGAGTATAAGCATTTTAAGCAATTTGAATCTGCTCAGATAGGAAATATAGATAATATTGTAGATTTAATGGTAGATATCTGTGTTCAAGAAGAAGGTACAATACCTATTAATGACAATCAAATGCCTGTAGAAGTGGTAAAGAGTAAGTTTTTAAAACTCACCTCATCTCATATTGAATACATTATGGATAGTCTTGATAGAAATCCTAGTGAGGTTAGAAATATTAGAAATTACTTGATTACAGCAATATATAATGTACCAAATACTATGAGTCAGTACTATAGAAGCCTAGTTAATCATGATATGAATGAAGGAGATTATAATTGGTAGGTTATATTAGTGGAGTTCCACCATAGAGGATATTTAAGAAAAAATGAAAGGAGGCATAAGATTGCAAGAAGAAGTTACTGAAAAATCAATTGCATTTGTAGCTAAAAACAATAAGATGACACTATCCGTTTTAAAAATATTAATTAGTGCCTATCTTAAAGAAAAAGAAAGACAGAAAATATCTAAGGGACAAAATATTAAGAGAAAGAAAGTATCTTTAAAAGAGCTATCCAAGAAATATGATGGTTTAAAGAGTATTGAAATTAATGAAAATAATATAAAAGGTTTTGAGAAAAGTGCTAAAAAGTATGCGATAGAATATGCTTTAATAAAGGACAAGACAACAGACCCACCAACATATATAGTATTTTTCAAGGGGAAGGATACAGATATTTTAGATACAACCTTTAGGGAGTTTGTTGGAAATGAAATAGATAGGGATAAAAGACCATCTCTAAAACAAGCCCTAAAGAAGATGAAGGAAATATCCAAATCTATAAATAAAGACAAGGTTAAAAATAAACATCAGGAGCAAAGCCTATGAGTAGGATTATCGAAAATATAAGATATGAAATTTCTTTAATAGATAAAAAGAAACTATTTATAAAACTAGTATCATATATTTTTATCTACTATATTTTCAATAAGGTTGAAGAGATGTATAAAGGATTACCATTAAATAACTTCTTTATTACTCTATAATGGAAGCAGATGGCTATTCCTTAGATGATAAAAGGAGTAAAATAGAAGAAAATGATATACCAGATATAATAGAAAGATTCAATAATTTAGAAGGAGAAAAAGACAGAAAAAGAACAAAAAAGTCCTTCTTTGTACCAAAAGCTGAAATAGCAGAAAACCACTACGATTTAAGTATAAATAGGTATAAAGAAATAAAGTATGAAGAAATAGAATATGAAAAACCAGAGGTAATATTAGACGAGATAAAAGATTTGGAAGAAGAGATAGATAAAGCATTAGAAAAGTTAGAGAGGATGATATAGGAAATGAGAAAAAAATTAATAGATATTTTTGAAAAGCCTATATCAGGGGAATGAGGAAAAGAAGCAAATAGTGATAGTTCAGTAAAAGTGATTAGGACAACAAATTTTACTAATGTGAGAAAATTAAATTTAGATGATGTTGTTTTTAGAAGTATTGATGAGAAAAAGATAGAAAGAAAAAAATTACAATATGGAGATATAATAATTGAAAAGTCAGGAGGAGGACCTAAATAACCTGTTGGTAGAGTTGTTTACTTCGATATTGATGATGATATTTATTTGTGTAATAATTTTACTTCTATCTTACGAGCAAAAAAGAATTGCAAGAGGAGCCTTTTAAGAATATAGGTAGTATTATAGATATATTTGATACGGAGAATGCACTTAAGATAGTAAGTATAATAGATAATATAAATAAAAATGCGGAAGATATTATAGGAGCTTAATTATTTTTTAGTCTAAACAAATTCCCTCCTTGCATATAATGACAATATAAGGAGGGAATTTTGGTGTTTAGGCGAATTAAGCTAGTAGTATTAAATTTTATCTTGATGACTATAGTAATTATTGTTGGCAATAAGATACATTTATTTTTATTTGAAAAAAATATAGACAATAATTCTAGTGATGTATATTTGACTGAAAAAGAGCCTAATTTATCTATACTTATTGAGGTGGATAGGAAAGCTTTGTATTTAATAGATATGGATGAAAATAAAGTTATAAAAAAATATCCAGTGGCTACAGGGAAGCCTGATTCTCCTACACCTTTAGGTACCTTTAAAATAGTTGAAAAAGCTGCATGGGGAGGAGGATTTGGTTCTAGATGGATGGGACTTAATGTTCCATGGGGTAAATATGGTATTCATGGTACTAACAAACCAGGCTCTATAGGGTACAACGCTTCACAAGGCTGTATAAGAATGAGAAATGAAGATGTAAAAGAGCTTTATTCTATGGTGAAGCATGAAACATTAGTGACTTTGACTTCTGGGGAATATGATCCTTTTGGCTATGGACTTAGAACATTGAGGCCAGGTGATAGAGGAGCAGATGTGGCAGAAGTTCAAAAGAGACTCAAATCAAAAGGATATTATGAAGGTTCTATAGATGGGGTTTATGGAGATGGAATGAAAGTAGCATTGATAAATTTTTTAAAGGATAATAATATGTCTATAACTGATAATATAGGGTATAATGTTTATGAAAAACTTGGGATAATAATTATGGATTAAATATTTAAAAAACTACTTTACAAAGGTATCTTTTTTTCCTATAATATTGTCGTCGGTAGTTTATTATTATTTGCAGGAGATGACCTATTATGATACGCAAAAGATATGAAATTAAACGGGGTTATCTTTTTTATAAAGATGAACTAGAATTCAAATCTTCTTTACAGGAGTTTTTTTGGAAAACCCGTATGAAAATGAAAGGATGCAATATTAAAGAAATTAGGCGTAATAAACAGTCTTTTAAATATTAAAAAGTATTTAATTAAAAACTTCTGTTTAGATTTTAAAACAGAAGTTTTTTAGTTTTATCTAATACTTACTTAATTTTACTATAAATGTTATAATAATGACAAAATCTATATAATAGGTTTAAATGCTTATTGTTGGGTATATTAAATATGGTAATGATTTTTTTAATAGGAGGGATTATTATGTTATCGGAAAAGTTACTTAAAGAATTAAACAAACAAATTAATTATGAGTTATATTCAGCTCACTATTATCTAGCTATGGCTGGATACTGTCTTAGTGAAGATTTACCTGGATTTGCAAATTTTTTCATAGCACAAGCTGAAGAGGAAAAATTTCATGCTATGAAATTTTTCAATTTTGTAGATGAGATGGATGGAAAGATTAAAATATCAGGATTAGAAGAACCAGAAGAAGATTATAAATCTGCATTAGAAGTTTTTAAAGCAGCTCTTGAGCATGAAAAATTTGTTACAAAGAGAATATATCATCTTATGGATATTGCAATGGAAGAAAAAGAACATGCTACTATTAGTTTCTTAAAATGGTTTGTTGATGAACAAATAGAAGAAGAAAATAGTATGAAAGATATAATAGTACAACTTGAAAAAATCAGTGGAGATAGCCATGCAATGTATATGTTAGATAAAGAACTAGGTCAAAGAGTATTTACACCACCAGCAGACTCTGATCAATAATTCATGAAAAAAGATAGGCCCTATATAGAGCCTATCTTTCTTTATATCTATCTAGTAGTTGTTCCACCACTCATGTTTTGTTGAGCCATTTGTACTAATCTTTTAGTCATATAGCCACCAACATAACCATTTTGTCTTGATGGTAGATTACCTTTATCCATTGTTTCATAATTTGACATTCCAAGTTCAGAAGCTATTTCTGTCTTCATTTGATTCAATGCTTGACGTGCTTCAGGAACTAAAATTTGATTACTTCCAGTATTATTTGTGTTATTAGCCAATTTGTTCAACTCCTTTCTTGATTTATAATTTATATATTAAATTGGTGTATTAGTATTATGTGTAGAAAAATATCTAATAAACATGTACTTTTTTCATAGTTTATATTATTTTTCAATGAAATCCAAAAAAAAACATTTCAAATACATATATTTAGTACGAAAATACGGAATAAATCCGAAAAAATGAAAAACTTTAAATGGCTATCTTTCAAATAATCTTTAGAATTAGTTCGATAAAGTGGAAAAATTTTTAAAAGATTACTTCTACTAGTTTAAATAGTATAGCATAAGAGATGGTATGAATATTGCATATAATAGTATTAATATAACCAATATAACCAAATTTCAAAATTAAGAAGGGAGAATAAATATGGCTAATTTTTTGTTTTCTAATGTAGATACCGTAGAACTTGCTAAAAAATATAAAACACCACTTTATGTGGTTTCAGAAGATATAATACTAGAAAGATTTAATGAAATTAAAAAAGATTTTATAGAGAAACATGAAAATACAATGGCAGTTTATGCGAGTAAAGCTTTCCTTACCAAAGAAATGGCACGAATTGTAAAAAGAGAAGGTTTGGGAATGGATGTAGTTTCAGGTGGAGAACTTTATACTGCTATAAAAGTAGATTTTCCTATGGAAAAAATAGTTTTCCATGGAAATAATAAAACTTTAGATGAGATAGAAATGGCAGTAAAATACAATGTAGGAAGAATAGTAGTCGACAATTTTTATGAATTAGAACTACTAGACAAAATGGCTAGTAAGTATAAGAAAAAAGTGAATATACTATTTAGAATAACACCTGGAGTTAATAGTCATACTCACAAATATATAAGGACTGGTCAGGTAGATTCTAAATTTGGAGTTCCATTGAATGAAAATATAATTTATGAAGCTATATTAAAAGCTATAAATTCGAATTATATAGAACTTAAAGGTTTTCATTTTCATATAGGTTCTCAACTTCAGGAAAGTGAAACTCATGTGAAATCTATTAAAGTTCTTACTTCTTTAATGAAAGAAATAAAGGATGAACTAGGTTTTATAACTAAAGAATTAAATACTGGTGGAGGTTATGGTATTCATTACAATGGAAATGAATCAAGGAAACCTTTATCATATTTTACAGATGCTATGATGGAAGAGTTGGAAAAAGAATGTAGAAAATATAATTTAGAAAGGCCAAGAGTAGTTATTGAGCCAGGGAGATGGGTTGTAGGTGAGGCTGGAATCACACTTTATACAATAGGTTCAATAAAGAATATACCAAATGTTAGAACTTATGTAGGGATAGATGGAGGTATGCCAGATAATCCAAGGCCAAGTCTATATGATGCTCAATATGAGGCTTTAATTGCAAATAAAGTAGATGAAGAAATTACAGATATAGTTACAATTGCAGGTAAATGTTGTGAATCTGGAGATATACTTATTTGGGATTTAAAGACTCCTCATATAGAGGCAGGAGATATATTAGCAGTACTTTCTACAGGTGCTTATAACTATTCTATGGCAAGCAATTATAATAGAATACCAAGACCAGCTGTGGTAATGATTTCTAAGGGAAATGATAGATTGATAGTGAAAAGAGAGACCTATGATGATATACTAAGAAATGAGATATGAAATTAACGTGGATAGGTGATAATATGAAATTTACTAAAATGGTAGCTGCTGGTAATGATTTTGTATTATATAATGGATTTGAGTATAATATAAATAATTATAGCAATTTAGCTATAAAAAGCTGCGATAGGCATTTTGGAATTGGTGCAGATGGTATAATGATATGTGAAGAGTCTGATATAGCAGATATAAAAATGATTTATTATAACTCTGATGGCTCTAGAGGAGAAATGTGCGGGAATGGTATAAGATGTTTTTCAAAATATGTATATGAAAATGATATAATAGATAAAAAGATTTTTACTATCGAAACATTAGCAGGTATAAAAACTATATGTTTAGAGATTAATGAAAAAGATATTGTTGAGATTATAAAGGTTGATATGGGAAAACCCATATTTGCAAGTAATAAAATACCTGTTAATATAGATAGTAATGAAGTGTTATTAGAAAATATAGTTATAGATGGAGTAGGTATAACATTTTCTGCAGTGTTAGTAGGTGTCCCACATATAGTTATATTTGTAGATGATGTAAGACATATAGATATAAATGGCTTAGGGAAAAAACTAGAAGTTCATTCTATTTTCCCTAAAAAAACTAATGTAAACTTTGTAGAAATAGTAGATAGAAATAATATAAATATATATACTTGGGAACGAGGTGCAGGAAGAACTTTAGGATGTGGTACTGGTTCTTGTGCTGGAGTAGCATTAGGAAATAAATTAGGAAAATTAGATAAATTAGTAAATGTAAAGACAGAAGGTGGAGAGCTTCAAGTTGAGTTAAAAGACAATTATGAAATATACATGAAAGGAGAAGCTACTACTATTTATACTGGAGCAATGCTTGACCTATAAAAAAACAATAAAATATAAGAGGTGAAGTATTGATGGAAAATAGCAGAAAAAAAGGTTTTTGGTATTACTATAAGTTCCCAATCATATTATTATCATCTATAATATTAGGCTGTATAATAGGACTAATAATGGGAGAGAAGGCTTCTGTACTTAAGCCCTTTGGAGATATATTCTTAAATGCCATGTTCACTATAGTAGTACCACTTGTTTTTGTAACTATCACTAGTGCTGTATCTAGTATGGCAGATATGAGAAGACTAGGGAAGATTTTAGGGAGTATGCTATTAGTTTTTGTAATTACAGGACTTATTGCTTCTATAATAATGATAACAGTTGTAAATATTTTTCCTCCTGCTAAGGGAGTTCATATTGAAATGCCAAAGGCGGAGGAAATTGAACCACTAAAAACTTCTGAGCAAATAGTTGCAGCAATAACTGTAACTGATTTTACAGAACTTATTTCAAGAAAGAATATGCTTCCACTAATTATCTTTTCTATATTTTTTGGATTATGTGTAGGATTAATAGGAGAAAAAGGACAGAAAATAGCAGAAGGATTAAACATATTATCAGAAGTTTTTCTCAAAATGGTTTCAATTATTATGTACTATGCTCCAATTGGACTGGGAGCATATTTTGCAGCATTAATTGGAACATTTGGTCCAGAGCTTCTAGGTTCTTATGCTAGAGCTATGGTTATCTACTATCCAATCTGTATAGTATATTTCTTTGTAGCTTTTTCTTTGTATTCATATTTTGCAGGAGGTATAAATGGAGTTAAATTGTATTTTAAAACTATATTCCCAGTAGCTATAACTTCTTTGGCAACTCAAAGTAGTGTTGCATCACTACCTGTAAACTTAGATGCTGCGAGAAAAATGGGTGTACCTAAAGATGTTAGAGATATAGTCATTCCTATAGGGGCTACAGCTCATATGGATGGCTCTTGTTTAAGTGCTATACTCAAAATTTCCTTTATGTTTGGAATATTTGATATGCCTTTTAAAGGAATAGGAACTTATCTCACAGCTATAATAATTTCAATACTAAGTGGAGTAGTTATGTCCGGAGTCCCAGGTGGTGGACTTATTGGAGAAATGCTTATTGTTAATCTCTATGGTTTTCCAGCAGAGGCCTTTCCTATTATAGCTACTATAGGTTATTTGGTGGATCCACCTGCAACTATGATAAATGTAACAGGAGATTCACTAGCATCTATGATGGTTACAAGAATTATTGAAGGAAAGGATTGGATGAAGAAAAGTCTTACAGCAAATGAAGACTAAGACCCTGATATATTAAATACCAGGGTTTTGATTAAATAAAACTATAAATAAATTTTCCGACTATATTTATTATAAATGTAGCTAGTACTGCCACTACAGTAGTTAAAAGAAAGGTAAAGGCAGGCCATTTTCTTCCTCCTGTTTCTTTTTTAATAGTTAAGAGAGTAGTTCCACAGGGGAAATGTAGTAGAGAAAAAATCATGAAATTAAGGCCAGTTATAAAAGTCCAACCATTATTTAATAATAAGTTTTTTAATGTTTCTATATTTTCAAATTCAAGCATTGCTCCTTCTGACATATAGCTCATTATAAGTACAGGAAGTACTATTTCATTAGCAGGAAGTCCTAAAATAAATGCCATTAAAATATGCCCATCTAATCCTAGTAGTGTTCCAAAAGGGTTTAGAAGGTTTGCAGTTCTATTTAAAATACTTATTCCACCTATAGTTATATTTGCAAATATCCAAGTTATAGCTCCAGCTGGTATAGCTACGATTATAGCCCTGCTTAGTACAAAGAGTGTTCTATCTATAAGGCTTCTTATAAGTATAGGACCTATTTGTGGTCTTCTATATGGAGGTAGTTCCAAAGTAAATGAAGAAGGTACTCCTTTTAAGAAAGTTTTAGATAAAAATTTAGATATAAATAATGTAAATAATATACCTATTATTACAACAGATACTACAGATATAGCTGCTAAAATTGAACTATATTTTTTATTTACTAATCTTCCAATGAATATAGTTGACATGGCTATTATTATTGGGAAACGTCCATTACAAGGGACAAAATTATTAGTTATTATAGCAATAAGTCGTTCCCTTGGAGAATCTATGATACGACAAGCAATAACTCCTGCAGCATTGCATCCAAATCCCATGCTCATAGTCAAAGCTTGTTTTCCATGGGTTCCAGACTTTCTAAAAGAGTTGTCAAGATTGAAAGCCACTCTAGGTAAATAGCCTAAGTCCTCAAGTAAAGTAAATAATGGAAAGAATATTGCCATTGGTGGTAGCATAACAGATATAACCCAAGCAAGGGTCCTATATACCCCTAAAACTAGTATTCCATATAGCCAATCAGCTACATCCCATTTAGTGAAAAGATAAGTCAGTTTGTCTTCAAAGCTAAAAAAAGCTTTTGCTAACAATTCAGATGGATAATTTGCACCTACTATAGTTATCCAAAATATAAGCCCTAGCAAAATAATCATAATAGGATAACCAGTTATTTTACTTGTAAGTATATCATCTAGTTTTTTATCCCAATTAACTTTTCTATTGTCTTCTATTGTAACTACTTCATTTGATATTTTCTCTGCATTTTCGTATATAGTAGTTACAATGCTATCATCTATATTCTCATGTTTTTTAATAATGTTTTCAATTTTATTTAATGGTTCATCAGTAAATCCATGTTCTATTAAAAAAGTTTTTAATTCTTTTTTTATATTTTCATCTCCATCTATTAACCTAAGAGATATCCATCTTATATTTTGACTTTTGTTTAGATATGTAGAGAGGATATTTTCTATTTCATATATTGTATTTTCAACTTCGCTGCTATATTTTACTTTATTAGGACTGTAGCTATGTTTAGCATTATGAATAGTATTTAAAAGTTTTTCAACTCCTATACCATCTCTTGCTACTGTAGGTATGACAGGTATTCCTAATTCTTTTTCTAACTTTTCTACATCAATTTTTATGCCTTTTCTTTTAGCTTCATCTATTAAATTTAATGAAACTACTACATTATCAGTTATTTCCATTATTTGAAGTACTAAATTTAGATTTCTTTCAAGGGAAGTGGAGTCTACCACTACTATTGTTATTTCTGGTTTTCCAAAACAAATAAAATCTCTCGCAATTTCTTCTTCTTGGGAATTTGCAAATATTGAATAAGTTCCTGGTAAATCTACTAATAAAAAATCTTCATCTCCATAGTGAAAGGTACCCCTGGCATTGGCTACAGTCTTTCCAGGCCAATTTCCTGTGTGTTGTTTTAAACCTGTAAGATAATTAAATAATGTACTCTTTCCAGTATTAGGATTTCCAGCTAATGCTATGACAGTATGATTTACTTCTTTTTCCACTATATATTCATCTTTAATTAAAGCTAATCCACTAGACTCATGAGAAAGTCCCATAAAAAAACCTCCAGTCTTATAATATAGTTATTAAAATCTCTTCAGCTTCTTCCTTTCTAAGGGCAATAACAGTTCCCCTTATATTAAAGGCAATCGGATTGCCTGAAGGACTTACTCTTTCATTTCTTATAATAGTATTTGGTGTAATTCCTAAATCTAAAAGTCTCCTCCTTTTAGATTTTTTACATATTAGATTTATAACTTTACCAGATTTTCCTACTGGCAAATTTTTAAGAGAAATAATATTATCTGAATTTTCCATAAAAAACCTCCTTAAAAAATCCCACTTTTCCAAACTACTCTAGAATTAGTATATGTACCATATGAAAAAAAGTTCTTTAATATTTAAGAAGCAGATATGAACCTTTTTATATTTGAAGCGTAATATATTATTGTAAATAAAAAAATAGGAGGCTTGAAAAATGAGAAGTGGATCAAGAAGACAAGAATATTGTTTAGCAAGAGCCTATGTACCTTTTCAAATTATGGATCAAGTATATAATCCTAGAGAAGCATTGAAAAAGGGTACACTTTTCCCAGATCTGTATATGGCATGTGGATATGAGAATAGACGTTATTAATGGAGGTGTTTTTGTGAATAGAGAACAAGTTTGTTTATTAAAGGAAATTATGGAGATAAGTTTTGTACTAGATGAGACGGCACTTTATTTAGATACTCATCCAAATGATGAGAAGGCATTAAGACTTCACAATAGTTATGCTCAAAGATATAGTGAGATGGTATCACTATATGAAGCTAAATATGGACCTATGAAAAATCATAGTATGAGTCAATATCCATGGGCATATATAAATGATCCTTGGCCTTGGGAATTTGACTATAGTTTATGTTAAAGGAGGTATAGTATATGTGGATTTATGAAAAGAAATTGCAGTATCCAGTAGTAGTAGATACATGTAACCCAACTTTGGCAGCCATGCTTTTGGAACAATTTGGAGGAGCTGATGGTGAACTATCAGCAGGAATTAGGTATTTAACTCAAAGATGGACTATGCCTACTAATAAAGCCAAAGGATTATTAACAGATATCGGTACTGAAGAAATGGCTCATTGGGAGATTGTAGGAACTTTAGCTTGGAAATTGGTAAAAGATGCTTCAGTGGAACAAATTAAAGGTACACCTTTTGAAGCTCATTATGTAAATCATGGAAAGAGTCCATTTCCACACGATGCAGCTGGTGCTCCTTGGACTGCTAGCTATATACAATCTAAAGGAGATCCAATAGCAGATTTACATGAAGATATGGCAGCGGAACAAAAAGCAAGAGCTACTTATGAATGGTTGATTAGTATAAGTGATGATCCTGGTGTTACAGATACATTAAGATTTTTAAGGCAGAGGGAAATAGTACATTTTCAAAGATTCGGAGAAGCTCTAAGAATAGTACAAGAAGAACTAGATAGTAAGAAATTTTATTAGCCTCAAACTTTGAGGCTAATTTCTATTTATATTATGAATATTACTAGCTAAGCGGGTATTTCAAAAAAGTTTCCGATGTTGGGCACAAAACTCCAGTGACATAATAAGTTTAGGTCTAGCCAATCAAACTTAAATCAAAAGAGGTATTCATATAGATAGCAATAGCTTATTATATACAAAATAAAATTGTAAGTATAATATAGTATTTTTACTAGAGTCATGATAAATTATCTGTTTTATATATTATTAAAATATTAAATAATTTAAATGTGTTATAATTTATATATAAATGTACTATAGGTTCTACGGAAATTAAGACGCCTGTTAAAAAGCAGAGAACCAAAAGCTATGCTTTTGTGTCAATCATTTTGTTTCTCTGCACAGATAGTAGGTTACGAGGTTAATGAAGCAGGAACTTTTAGTAGTGATGCTAGAAGCACGTGACTTTAATCATATTAGATTCATAATAAAAAATATTAGATTTTTAAGGATTTTTAAAAAAATTATTAGCCCCAAACTTTGGGGCTAATCTTTATCTATTAAATTCTCTTCTCCCATTTCCACTAGTTTTCTAGTCATAATTCCACCAACTTTACCTGCATAAAATATGTTTTTAGTATTGTCAATGGATTTATCTAAAGTAGTATCAAGGCCTAGTTCTTGACTTATTTCAGCTTTAAATTGTTCAAGGCCAACTCTTGCGTTAGGATCAATTTTATCCATTAAAATCCCTCCTTGTTTTATCTGCCTGTATTATATTCTTAACCTTATAATTTAATTAAATACAAGGAATATAATAGTAAAATTTTAAAAAAAGGTATTATTGACTTCTATATTTATATATTGTAATATATAAATATAAAGATATAAAGAAGGTGTAAATATTGGATATTGACAAGAATGTATTAGAAGAAAAGGCAGAAATTTTAAAAGCTATAGCTCATCCAGGTAGACTTTGTATTGTAAGAAGATTATTAAAAGAAGGGGAAAAAAATGTAACAGAGATGCAAAGTTGTCTTGATGCACCTCAATCTACAGTTTCTCAACATTTATCTAGATTAAAAGCAGCAGGAATAATTGAAGGAAAAAGAGAAGGCACAGAAATATATTATAGTTTGATAAATGAAGATGTGAAAAAAATTATTGAATCAATTTTTTAAGCTTAAAGTCGTCATATAATTAATAACTTCCATATATTTATATATTATATTATTTGAATATATAAATATATAAATATACAATAAGGAAGTTTTATTATCTAATATGCAAGTATTGTAATATAAAGGAGGAACCTTAAATGTCTAAGAAAGTTTTAGTTGTTGGAGGAGTAGCAGGTGGAGCAACAACAGTTGCAAGACTAAGAAGATTAGATGAAGATTTAGATATAGTATTATTTGAAAGGGGAGAGTATATCTCTTTTGCCAATTGTGGTTTACCCTATTATATAGGAGGGGTTATAGAGGAAAGAGATGCACTATTAGTTCAAACTCCAGAAGCTATGAAAAACAGGTTTAATATTGATGTAAGGGTTCAAAATGAAGTAACAAAAATACTTAGAGATGAAAAGAAAATAGAAGTTAAAGATTTAAATACAGGAAAAACATATGAAGAATCCTATGATTACTTAGTATTATCACCTGGTTCTACACCACTTAAACCACCAATACCAGGAATTGATGCTCCAAATATATTTAGCCTTTGGAATATTCCAGATACAGATGCCATAGACGCATATATAAAAGAAAATTGTCCTAAATCTGCAGTAGTTGTAGGCGGAGGATTTATTGGACTTGAAATGGCAGAAAATTTACATGGACTAGGTATTGAAGTATCAATAGTTGAAATGCTTGATCAAGTAATGGCACCTTTGGATTTTGAAATGGCTGAAATAGTCCATGAGCATATAAAACTTAAAGGTGGAAATCTTTATCTAGGAGATGGAGTGAAGAGTTTTCATACTAAGGATGGAAAGACTACAGTTACTTTGCAAAGTGGAAAAACTATAGAAACAGATTTAGTTATTCTTTCAATAGGTGTACGTCCCAATAGTGAATTAGCAAAGGATGCAGGACTTGAACTCAATGAAAGGGGCGGAATAGTAGTTGATGATAATTTAAGAACTTCAGATAAAGATATATTTGCTATTGGAGATGCTATAGAAGTAGTAGATTTTGTAAATAAAAACAAAGCTATGGTTCCATTGGCTGGACCTGCAAATAAACAGGGAAGAATAGTAGCCAACAATATAGTTGGAAGGGAAGAAAAATATAAAGGAACTCAAGGAACTAGTGTAGCTAAGATATTTGATTTAACTATTGCTAATACTGGAAATAATGAAAAAACTTTAAATAGATTAGGCAAGAAATACCATGAAGATTATCTAATATCTTTTATCCAGGCAAAATCTCATGCTGGATATTATCCAGAATCACTGCCTATAACTATCAAACTAATATTTGATTTAGATGGAAAGGTTTTAGGTGCTCAAGCAGTAGGATACAAAGGTGTAGAAAAGAGAATAGATGTTATAGCTACAGCTATTAGATTTGAAGGAACAATATATGATTTAAAAGAATTAGAACTTGCATATGCACCACCTTATTCTTCTGCTAAAGATCCAGTTAATATGGCTGGCTTTGTAGCAGAAAACATTTTAAATGGGGATGTAGACACTATATTTTGGAATGAATTAGAAGAATTAGATAAGGAAAATACAATTATACTTGATGTAACTAATTCAGAGGAAAGAGAGATGGGATATGTTGAAGGTTCTATAAATATACCAGTAAATGAATTAAGAGATAGACTTGATGAACTAGATAAAGATAAGCTAATTGTGTCATATTGTGGATTAGGTATTAGGGGGTATATAGCTTCAAGAATACTAACACAGAATGGATTTAAGGCGAAAAACTTTGCAGGAGGATTTATGTTATATAGAAGTTTATTCTGCAAAGATAAGGAGGATTGCGGCGGAAAGTCCTTATCTGAAGATATACAATATACAGATCATGGAGAAATAAAATCTGTTGGAACTGAATCAGGAAAAGAAAATATTCTTAGAATAAATGTTAGTGAATTAACTTGTCCAGCACCATCTAAAGAAATTAATATTGCTATGGAAAAATTAGATGATGGAGATATATTAGAAATATTGTCGAGTAATCCAAATTTTAGTGAAAGTATGAAAGTTTGGACTAAAAATACAAATAATACATTTATAAAGGGCAAAAAAGTGGATAAAGGCTTTTTAGTTACTATTAAGAAAGGCTTAAATAAATAACTATAGTATAAATCCAGAGAAATTATAATTTTTCTGGATTTTATTGTTAAAATGTTTACATCCCACTGTTAAGGGTAATATATATTATAAGCTAAATTTAAAAATAGGGGTGATTTTTGTGAATCCAATGACAGCAGAAAATTTACGTTCAGCATTTGGAGGAGAAAGTCAGGCACATATGAGATATTTAATATGGGGGGACAAGGCAAAAAGAGATGGTTTTCCAAATGTAGCAAATTTGTTTAAGGCTATTTCTTATGCAGAACAAGTTCATGCTACAGGTCATTTCAACGCATTAAAGAATGAAGATGGAGATTTTTCAGTAACATCTATGGCAGGATTTGGACTAGGGACTACTTCTGAAAATTTACAAGGTGCTATAAATGGAGAATTGTTTGAAATTAAACAAATGTATCCATCTTATATTGCAGTTGCAGAAATGCAAGAAGAAAAAAGTGCTTTAAGACCAATGAACTTTGCTTTAGCGGCAGAAAAAATTCATGCTAAACTTTTTCAAGAGGCAAAAGATTCAGTAGATAAAAATAAAGATATAGATATTGAAAAAGTTTATATCTGTCCTGTCTGTGGATATACTGCTGCTGATGAAGCAGAAGATATTTGTCCAATTTGTGGAGTTAGTAAAGACAAGTTCAAAGTATTTGACTAAAAAGTAAAGCTACTTAAATTATTTAAAAATATAAATGCCTAGGAAATTTCCTAGGCATTTATATTTTTTATATTTCTTCTAATAATTCTTTAATTTCAGTTGTATGAGTGTAGATAGTTCTTAGCATGTCTATTTGCTGACCTTGAAGTCCTAAAATAGTTTCAAAGCTTTCTATAGCCTTGTTAAACTGCTTATTTCCCACATAGTTTATATAAATTCTACTTTCCTTAGCAATATTTCCAACAGCATATTCAACTTCTTGCATTTCTTTAATCAAACTTACAACTACTTGTCTTATATTTTCATATTCTTTCAATGTTATATTACCTTCTTTAGCTACTCTTTTTAGTTCCTTGACTATTATTTTAAAATCGTCCTCTATTGCAATAGTTAAATCATATACTTCTTTAGAATTGTTTAAGTATAGAGTTTTCATTTCAACTTGCTTATTAACAATTTCAGAAATTTTAAGAGATTTTTCAAAAACTTTTTCAATTATATCTCTAATTTCATCTTCTGTATTTTTCTTATTTTTCTGAAGATTTATCATTTCATTCATAGTCTTGTTAAATTTTTTGTCTTGTAATATTTCTATTCTATTTTTTTGGACCTCTTCTATTTCTTCAATGGCTTCTTCTAACTCTTTAACTACTTCTTCATAAACTTTTGGTTCTTCAATAGTATCAGCAAATACTGTTACAGAACTAAATAAGGTAAGAATAGATAATGTTAAAGCAATTAATTTTTTATTCATATAGATCTCTCCTTTTTATATTATTTAAAAATGCTTATAGATTATATCGGCAGTATAAAAAATAACTTTACTTCTTTTTACAAAATATCTATATTTAACAAAAGTTAATACTTATATGATAAAATGATTTAAAATGTATTGTTTTCTTTTTAATTTAATAATTAACCAGAAATAACAAAAAAATAGGAGGAAAATGAAAATAAAAATAGAATAGTAAATAATTAGCCAATAAAATTTAAAGGAGTGCTGGATATGTTTGTCGAATCTTTAATTCTATCAACAATCGTAGGAAAAATTAGAGGTGGAAAAATAAAAAATATAGGTAGTCTAAAAATAAAAGGTTGGTATTTATTTCTCTTAGGATTTTTATTAGAGTATTCTAGTATATATATTGAGAAGCTAACTGATAATAAATTATCTTTTTTTATAAGAGAATATTTTTCCTATATACAATTTTTAGTTATTATTTTATTTATCTTAGGATTTATATTAAATTTAAGAAATAAGGGCATACTAATTATGTTTATTGGAAGTTTATTTAATTTTATTGCTATTTTATTAAATGATGGGAAAATGCCAGTTTCCATGGAGGCACTTAAATATTCTTCTTTAATAAAGGATATAGATATGCTTAAAACTGGAATAACATTGACTCATCAAATAGCAACAAATTCTACTAGGTTTTATTTTTTTACAGATATTTTACCTATACCTGCACCTTATCCACTACCTAAGGTGATTAGTGTCGGTGACATTATAATTGCTTTAGGAGTATTTATATTGATACAGAAGATCATGTTATCAGGTAAAAGAAAAGATAGTATATTAGATTTTACATATGGTATTTGTAAACTATAGAAAAAATCGTTTCTAGGAAAGAGCTCCTTCTGACTAGAAACGATTTTTTATTTCTATAACTAGAATATATAAAAAAGTGCCACATTAATCTGTAAGTAAATAGTACCTTTTAATAGTAGTAAATTAGCACATCTTGTGATATTATACTATTAAAGATAGTGAATATGTATACTAATTGCCAGATTTCGTATATATTTGAGGTGTTATGTAATGAATGATATTTTAAATGAAAGATGGATTGAGATTTTAAAAATACTTTTAAGTAACACCCAGCCTATAATAATAAGTGATATGGAAGAAAGATTAAAGGTTTCTAATAGGACAATTAGGAATGACTTAGATAAAATAGATGAAATTATTCAAAAAAAGGGTTATGGTAGGGTTGTAAGGAAACCTAGAGTAGGTATATGGATAGAAGTAAATGAAGAAAAAGAGAAAGAATTTAGAGATAGTATAAAAATGACTAATTCTTATACTCAACCTTTTTCACCAGAAGAAAGACAGGAATATATACTAAATAAACTTCTTAAAGTACAAGCTCCTATTACAATGGAGGAGCTTTCAAAAGAGCTTTATGTAAGCAGAATAACAGTATTTAAAGATTTAGATGAGGTTGAAAAGTATGTAAAAAACTACAACCTATCCATTTTAAGAAAGCAGAACTATGGAGTAGAATTAGTAGGAAATGAAAAAGATTTCAGAAGATTAGCAGGAGATTTTTTCCAAGGTTCTAGTATTCATGATTTAAATAGAGATTGTGCCAAATATATGAATATGTTTACAAAAGAAAATTTATATACTATAGGACAAATTGTAAAAGAGTCTGAAATTGAAATGGAATTTAAATTAGCTGATGAATCTATTTCTAATTTAATATTTCATTCAGCTATGCTAGTAGAAAGAGTTAAACAAAATAAAACAGTAAGGCTTAAAGAGGAAAATTTTTCTGATATTAAATTACAAAAAGAATATAGTGTTGCAAAATCCATAGTTTCTAAATTAGAGAAAGAATTTAATATTTCTATACCTGAAGATGAAATTTCTTATATAGCAATTCATATATTAGGTTCAAAATTACAACAAAGCTATAATTTTTGCGAAAATTTAAATGTATTAGAGAATGTTGATTTAAACATAGTTAATTTATCTAAGGAGATAATAGAATTGATAGGAAATATATTATCTACTGATTTGACTAAGGATAAAAAATTATTAATAGGATTGGCATTGCATTTAAAACCAACTATCAATAGATTGAAATATGATCTTACTATTAAGAATCCACTTATTGACGAAATAAAGGAAAATTATCCTAGTATTTTTGGAGCGAGCTGGGCAAGTAGTGTTTTGTTTGAAAAGTATTATGGATTTAAAGTAAATGAAGATGAGATAGGATATATTGCTATTCATATTGGAGCAGCAATAGAAAGACAAAAGACTAATACTAAAGCTATAGTAGTATGTAGTAGTGGCGTTGGCACTTCTCAACTTGTATCTATAAGGTTGGAGAAAGCCTTACCAAATTTAGAAATTTTAGATATAATTTCTAAGCATGAGATTGAAAATATAAATATAAAAAAATTTGATATAGTTATTTCTACGATTCCTATTGACTATCATTTAAAGCCAGTAGTTCAAATAAGTCCTTTTGTAGGGGAAAAAGATATACTAGAAATTAGGAAATGGATTGTAAATATTGAAAACACAAAGAAATTGGACTTAGATTTAGTAGAGGATAATTCAAAATTATTATTTAAACAAGATTTAATTTTTTCAAATCTAGAACTAAAGACAAAAGAATCAGTCATAGAATTTTTAAGCTATCATATGGAAAAACAAGACTATGTAGAAAAAAAATTTATGAATGAAGTATTTGAAAGGGAGAAGATAACTTCTACAGCAATAGGAAATGGAGTAGCGATCCCTCATGCAAATCAAAGTTATGTGAAAAAACCTATTATAGCCTTTGCTACATTAGAAGAACCAATTAATTGGTCAGGAAATAAAGTGGATATTATTTTCTTATTAGCACTAAAAATTGATTCAAATGATGCTACTAGGAAAACTTTTTCTGAGTTTTATAGATTATTAGACAATGAAGAAGTTTTAAACAAAATTAGAGAAAGTAATAAGGATGAAGAAATATATACTTTATTGACAGAGGGGAGAGAATAGTATGAAGATATTAGCTATTACCTCTTGTCCACTAGGTATTGTATGTACAAACTTAGCTAGAGAAGCATTGGAGCAAGCAGCAAAAAAGACTAATGTAGATATAAAGGTGGAAACTCAAGGGGAGTTTAAAGAAAATGAAATAACTAAATATGATATTGAAGAAGCTAGTGCGATTATATTGACCAGTGATGGACCTATTGAAGGAAAGGAAAGATTTAAAGACTTGCCAATTGTTTACGCAAGCTGCAAAGATATAATGCAAAATTCTTTAAATATAATAAAAAATATAAAAATAAAATATAAAAATAAAATATAACTTTGGGAGGAATGAAAATGTATAGTGAAGAAGTTGTTTTAAAAAATGAAACAGGATTACATGCTAGACCAGCAAGTTTATTTGTAAAGGAAGCATCAAAATATAGTTCAGATGTGAAAGTAATAAAAGAAGGCAAAGAATATAATGCAAAGAGTATAATGGGAATACTTAGCATGGGTGCTGCTATGGGAGAGAAAATAAAAATTGAGGCAATTGGTGAAGATGCAGAAGAAGTAGTAAAAAGTCTAGTTGAGCTTGTGAATAATAAATTTGGAGAATAGGAGGCAATTTTTATGAAAGGCATAGGAGTTTCTCCAGGAGTATCTATTGGAAAGGTTTTTTTAAAAGAAGAAATAGAAATAGATATTGAAAAGAAAAGCATTCACAATATAAAAGAAGAAGTTGATAGGCTAAATACTTGTGTTCATAAAAGCATAGAAGAGATAGAATCTTTATACAAATATACTTTGAAAGAAGTTGGAGAAAAAGAGGCAGAAATTTTCAATGCTCATAAATTAATGCTAGAGGATCCAGAATTTATAGGAATGATTAATCAAAAAATAGAAGATGAAAAAGTTAATGTAGAATGGGCAGTACAAGAAGCAAGAAATGAATATGTTCAAATGTTGGAAAGTCTTGATAATGAGTATCTAAGAGAAAGGGCAGCAGATGTAAAAGATATTTCAAGCAGACTTTTAAAAAACCTAATAGGCATAAAGGGAGTAGATTTATCAAGCCTAGAAGAGGAATGTATTGTAGTAGCCGATGATTTGACTCCATCAGATACAGCTCAAATGAGAAAAGATAAAGTCTTAGGTTTTGTTACCGAACTAGGTGGAAGAACTTCTCATACATCTATTATGGCTAGAACATTAGAATTGCCAGCAGTTGTAGGAGTAAAGGACATAACAAAAAATGTAAAAGATGAAGATTTTATAATTATAGATGGAAATGAAGGATTAATAATTATAAATCCTTCAGAGGAAGAAATTGCGACTTATGAAAAAAAGAAAGAATCCTATGAAAACTTTAAAGAAGAATTAAATAAATTAAAAGGTGAAGAAAGTATATCCAAAGATGGAGTTAAAGTTGAGATAGCTGCTAATATAGGTACTCCTAAGGATATAGATAAAGTTCTAGAAAATGATGGAGAAGGTGTTGGACTTTATAGAAGTGAATTTTTATATATGGATAGGGAAAAGTTGCCAACAGAAGAAGAACAATTTGAAGCCTATAAAGTTGTAGCAGAAAAATTAGATGGAAGACCTCTAGTTATAAGAACTTTAGATGTAGGAGGAGATAAGGATTTACCTTATTTAGACCTTCCAAAAGAAATGAATCCATTTTTAGGTTATAGAGCTATTAGACTTTGTTTGGATAGAACAGATATATTTAAAATTCAATTAAGAGCTATTTTAAGAGCTAGTGCATATGGAAATGTAAAAATAATGTTTCCTATGATTTCTAATATAGCTGAATTAAGGGAAGCTAAAGCTATATTAGAAGAAGTTAAATCTGAATTGAGAGCTGAAAATATTGAATTTGATGAAGAATTAGAAGTTGGAATAATGGTGGAAATACCTTCAGTAGCAGTTCAATCAGATATTTTTGCAAAAGAAGTGGATTTTTTCAGCATAGGAACTAATGATTTAATTCAGTATAGTCTTGCAGTAGATAGAGGAAACCAAGATATATCCTATTTATATAGCCAATACCATCCAGCAGTACTAAGACTTATAAATATGACTATAGAAAATGGTCACAAGGAAGGTATATGGGTAGGAATGTGTGGTGAAGCTGCAGGAGATGAAAAATTAATTCCAATTCTTTTAGGGATGGGATTAGATGAATTTAGTATGAGTGCATCATCAATGCTAACTGCAAGATGGATTATAAAGAATATATCTAAAGCAGAAATGGAAAACAAAGTTAAAGAAGTTCTAAACTTGGACTCCCCCCAAGATGTTGAAAAATATATAGAAGAAGAAATAACCTCTAAGATTTAAATCTTAGAGGTTATTTTTATGTCCATTGCTAGATATAAAATTAGAAAATCTAGGCAATAATAAAGAATATAGTAAGAAGATTAAAAAGAGATTTGGAGGGGATTTTTTGTCAACAAGATTATTCATAATTGCAATAACACCAGCATTAATTATAATAGTAGGACTTTATTTAAGTGATAGATACGATAGAGAACCATTGAAAATTTTGTTAATAACATATTTATTAGGTGCATTGTCAGTAATACCTACCATATTGGTAGAGGAGTTATTAAGTTTTTTCAATATATTTCCAGGCATATTAGGAGCTTTTTATACAGCTTTTATAGTAGCAGGATTTACAGAAGAATATTTTAAAAGATTAGTAGTATTGAAAACTGCTTATAATTCAAAATATTTTAATGAAAAATTAGATGGCATAGTCTATGCAGTATTTGCATCTATGGGATTTGCTACTGTAGAAAATGTTATATATGTAGTATATAGATATAGCAACAATCCTTATATTGGACTTTATAGAGGTATATTATCGGTTCCAGCCCATGGAGTATTTGCAGTTACTATGGGATATTATCTATCATTAGCTAAATTTGGTAGTAATGAATTAAGAAGAAAAAGGAGCTATAGGCGTTCACTATATATGCCTATAATATTTCATGGAATATTTGATTTTATACTAATGGCTAATATACCACAGTTAACGATTATATTTGTCCCATATGTAATTTATCTGTGGTGGTTAAATGAAAGAAGATTGAGTAGATATATATATGATTCAAAATCAAAATTTATAGGAATTAGAGAGAAAAGAGAATAAAAAAACTAAAACTATTGAAAACTACTCAAATTAAATATAAAATACTAGTATAGCATTTAAAATGCTAAGGCTAATTTATCCAATAACTTAAATCACGGATGTTTTTAGCAATATTATAAAAAAGGGGAAAAGACATGAAGAGAAAAAAGCAAGTTATTATGTTTTCTATAGTTTTAATTTGTATTTCTGTTTTTTTGACATCATGTGTTAACTTAGGTATTAAAGCAGATGAATCTAAAGAACTTACTGTAAAGAACCAATCTAATGAATCTAAAAAAGAAGAAGTAAAACCAAATACTACTGCTACAATATTGGCAGCAGGAGATGTAATGTTTCATAAGCCACAAATTACAGGTGCTTATAATGAATCAAAAGGTGTATACGATTTTAAAGATAATTTTAAATATGTAAAAAAATATGTAGAATCTGCAGATTTAGCTTTAGCAAATTTTGAGACCCCTGCAGCAGGAAAAGAGAAAGGATTTAAAGGTTATCCTAATTTTAATGCCCCTATAGAATCTATAGAAGCATTAAAGGATGCAGGTTTTGATATATTGTCTACTGCAAATAATCACACATTGGATCAAGGAAAAGATGGACTTATAAAAACAATAGATTCAATAGAAGAGCACGGTCTTAAAACTGTTGGTACTTATAAAGAACCAGAAAAGTCTATACTTATAGAAAAAGTAAACGACATAGATATTGGAATATTGTCCTATACTTATGGTTGCAATGGAATGGAGCATACATTGACAGATGAAGAACTAAAATATATGGTAAATATAATAGATGAGGATAATATAAAAAATGATATATCCAAGATAAAAGACAAAGGAGCAGATTTAATTATTATGTTTATTCACTGGGGAAATGAATATGAAATGGAACCAAGTGAAGAGCAAATAGAATTAGGAAAGAAACTGATAGATTGGGGAGTAGATATAGTATTTGGAAGTCATCCTCATGTAATTCAAAAATCTGAAATTGTACAATCAGATGGAAAAGATAAATTTATAATTTATTCCCTGGGAAATTTTCTGTCGAATCAAAGAAGAGAAACTTTAAACAATAAATACACTGAAGATGGTGTTATGGTAAATATTGAAGTTGAAAAAGATTTCTCCAAAGGTGAAACTGTTATAAAAAATGTAAGGTATATCCCCACTTGGGTTAATAAATATATGAAATCTGGTAAGGCAAAATATGAAATACTTCCTGCTGAAGACTTCATGGATAAAGATGTATTTAGTCAAGAAACATTATCTAAAATAAAAGGATCTTACAAGGACACTATGGATAAAATGGGCCAGTAATAATAATTTCTGGCTTATTTTTATTAATAAAACTTAATTCGTTTATTAACATTTGTTATTAATAAATATTTTCTTGTATATGGATTTAAATTAATAACAATTTGTTATATAATAGAAATGTAGAGTATTATCTGAATATAGTAAATAAGGGTGTGTGAACCTTGCAATATTTTGACGAACTTTTTTTAAATATAAGAGCTAGAGATATTATAGACATTTTGATAGTAGCTTTTGCCTTTTATAAGCTTTTTATGCTTATAAGAGAAACAAGAGCAGAACAATTAACTAAAGGAATTATAGTTTTATTTGTTGCAACTAAGATAAGTGAATGGTTGGAACTATTTACTGTATATTGGATATTAGAAAAAACTATGACTGTAGGGGTTCTGGCTATCCTCATTGTTTTTCAACCTGAATTGAGAAGAGGGTTAGAATATATTGGTAGAAGCAGATTTTTTACTAAATCTTTTGCAGAAATAAAAGATGAAAATTTAAATGAGGTTGTGGACGAAATTGTAGATGCAGTGGCTTCTCTATCTAGGCAAAAAATTGGAGCTTTAATAGTTATTGAAAGACAAACTGGATTAAGTGAAGTAGTGGAAACAGGTACTAAGGTAGACGGCAGAGTTTCAAGTGGTCTGCTTATAAATATATTTATACCAAATACTCCTCTTCACGATGGAGCAGTAGTGATAAAAGAAGATGTTGTTAAAGCAGCAGGTTGTTTCTTACCTTTAACGGACAATGCATCTTTAAGTAAAGAATTAGGCACAAGACATAGAGCAGCATTGGGCATATCAGAAAAATCCGACTCGTTAGCTATTGTAGTATCAGAGGAAACAGGTGCCATATCCATTGCAGAAAATGGAAGTTTGGCAAGATATTTAGACATAAAGACATTGAAAAAAATACTTATCGATATGTATAAACCGAAAATTCAGCGACAAAGTTTTTTTATAAAGTGGAGGCGTAAGGATGAGCAAGGAGAGGAAAAATAATCACACTATAAAAATATTTTCTCTGGTAATTGCTATTATATTGTGGAGCTATGTCATGAGCGAAGTAAATCCTAAAATAACCAAAGAGTTTAGAAATGTTGATGTGAAGTTTTCTAAAATGGAGGATTTAGAGAGTTCAGGCTTGGAACTTATTTCTCCAAAGGAAGTTAAAATAAATGTGAAATTATCAGGTAGAAGAAGTGAAATTTTAAAACTTAGAGATACTGATATAATAGCAGAAGTAGATTTAAGTGGATATTCAGAAGGAACTAAAAAAGTTCCCATATATGTAAAAGTTCCTAGTCAAGTGGATATTGTGGATTATAGTCCAAGGGAAGTTGCTTTTAGATTTGAGAAAGTTATATCAAAAGAAAAGCAAGTTGAGTTGAAAACCATAGGAAAACTTGAACCGGGATATAGTTTAGGAGAAGGAGAGGTAAAACCACAGTCAATTATACTAAAAGGGCCTAAAAGCTGGGTAAACTCAGTTTCAGATGTTGTGGCTGTAGTGGATATAACAGGGAAAACTGAAGATATAAATGCTACAGTACCTATTAAACTTTTAGATGATGATGGGAACACTGTTGGAATGGTGGAAAAGGATCCAAATGTTGTAGATGTATTTATCCCAATGTCTAAAAGTAAGAAAGTTCCTATAGATGCTCAAATAAGTGGTGAAATTCCAATTGAATATAGAAACTCAAAATTAGTTGTTACTCCTAAATCAGTAGATGTAAAAGGCAATGACAATATATTAAATAGTTTATCATCTATAAAGACAGAGCCAATTGATGCATATAGCCTTGTAGAAAGAGGTTCAATAGAAGCTAAGCTGATAGTACCTGAAGGTATAGATCTAGTAAACCCAAAACAAAAAATAATTGTAACATTGAAATTAAATGACACTGATACTGAAACAGATAATGATATAAATACTGATTCTAATACTAGTGATAATGCTGATGATAGAGAAAATTCAGATATAGATAATAATACAAACAGAAGATTTGAATATAATTTTTCTGAAATACAAATTAGAAATTTAGGAAATGGATTGATTGTTGATCAAGGTGAAAGCACCAATAATATATCAATTCTTCTAAGTGGACCTGATAATGTTTTAAATTCTGTTAGAAAGGATAGTCTATCTCCAGAAATTGATTTAGGAGGTTTAGATGAAGGAACTCATGAAGTTAAATTAATTGTAAAAGATATAAATAAAGTAAAAGTATTAGATATCATTCCCAATAGGATAAAAATTTCATTAAAAAAGGAAGAAAGGGAGTGAAGGTATGGCTAGAAAGTATGTATTAGTCATTAACCCAGGCTCCACATCTACCAAGGTAGCCATATATGAAGGTAAAAATGAAATAAAATCCAATAAAATTGTACACAACTCAAAGGAATTAGAAAAATACAAAAAAGTATCTGAACAATATGATTATAGATTGAAATTGATCTATGATTGGCTTAAAAAGGAAGAAGTTTTAACTTCTTCCTTAATTGCAGTAGTAGGTAGAGGTGGTCTTTTAAAACCTATTCCAGGAGGTACTTATATAGTAACAGAAAAAATGATAGAGGATTTGGAAAATAGCATTCAATGGGAACATGCATCAAATTTAGGTGGTATTTTAGCAAAAGGTATTGGAGATAAGGAAGGAATTAAATCCTATATATTGGATCCGGTAGCTGTAGATGAATTTGAAGATATAGCTAGAATATCAGGTCTAAAAGATATTGAAAGAAAATCATTGATTCATGCATTAAATATTAAAGCGGTTTCCTATAGAAGGGCAAATGAGTTAAATGAGAATATAGAAGAATTAAATTTTATAGTTGCTCATTTAGGTGGCGGAATATCAATAGCACCTGTAAAGGGTGGGAAGATGATAGATGTAAATAATGCTATTGAAATGGGACCCTTTTCACCAGATAGAACTGGAGGACTTCCAGTTGGAGATGTAGTGAGACTTTGTTATTCAGGAAAATATACTTATGATGAAATGTTGTTAAAGATAAAAGGAAAAGGTGGACTAGCTGGTTATTTAGGTACTATGGATGGTAGGGAAATAGAAAAGATGATAGAAAAAGGAGATAAAAAGGCAGAACTTATTTATAAGGCAATGGCATACCAAATAGGTAAAGAAATAGGTGCAATGTCAACAGTTTTGTGTGGGGATATAGACAGTATAATTTTAACAGGAGGGCTAGCTTATTCTGAATATTTAGTAGATATTATAGAGGAAATGATAGGATTTATTTCAAATGTAATAGTCTATCCAGGGGAAGATGAAATGAAAGCTTTGAATGATGGGGTACTTAGAGTGTTAAATGGAGAAGAAAAAGAAAAAATATATGAAGATGAGGTGATTTTAAGATGTTAAAGGATTTTCAAGATTTATTAGATTTGGCTAAAAGTAAAGGTCCTAAAAAAGTTGCTGTAGCAGTTGCTGCAGACAAGGATGTACTAGTAGCTATAAAAAATGCTAAAGACTTAGAAATTGCAGATGCTATTCTTGTGGGAGACAAGGAAAAAATTGAAGAAATAGGAGATGAAATTCAATTAGATCTTTCTAAGTTTGAAATAGTAGATGAGAAGGATCCTGTTGAAGCTTCTAGAAAGGCTGTAAGTCTTGTTAGTTCCGGGAAAGCTCATGTAGTAATGAAGGGGTTAGTAGATACAGCAGTAATAATGAAACAAGTATTAGATAAGGAAATAGGTCTTAGAAGTGGAAATTTAATCAGCCATTTAGCAGTATTTAGTGTTCCTACATATGAAAAACTTCTTATTGTAACAGATGCGGCTATGAATATAAGTCCAGACCTAAATCAGAAAAAACAAATAATAGAGAATGCAGTGTCTTTTGCACATAGTCTAGAAATAGAAGATCCAAAAGTAGCTGTAGTATGTGCTAGAGAAAAGGTCAACCCAAAAATGGAAGCTACAGTTCATGCAAAAGAACTAGAAGATATGAACAAAAATGGTATAATCTCAGGTTGTACTGTGAGAGGTCCTCTAGCTTTAGATAATGCTATATCTAAAGAAGCTTCTAAACACAAGGGGATAGAAGGACCAGTTGCAGGAGAGGCAGATATATTGATTGTACCTACCATAGAAGCAGGAAATGTTCTTTATAAATCATTAACTTTTCTTGCAAAAGCTGAAAGTGCAGGATTGATAGTTGGTACATCTGCTCCAATAGTGCTAACTTCCAGAGCAGATACATCAGAAGCTAAATTACATTCTATTGCATTAGGAATACTTATGGCATCAAAAAAATGGATATGATTAGAAAGGGGAATTTAAATAATGAAAGATTATAGATTGTTAGCAATAAATCCAGGTAGTACATCTACTAAGATAGCTGTATTTGATAATGAAGAAGCTATATTTGAGGAAACACTTAGACATTCTACAGAGGAATTGTCTAAATATGATAAGGTATATGACCAATATAAATTTAGAAAAGACATAATACTTAATGTTTTAAATAAGAATAATATAGAGATAGAATCTTTAGATGCTATAGTGGGAAGAGGTGGATTGTTAAATCCTATAGAAGGTGGAACCTATGTAGTTGATGATAAAATGCTAAAAGATTTAGAAATAGGTGTTTTAGGAGAACATGCTTCAAACTTAGGTGGAATAATAGCTAATGAGATAGCTATTATGATAAACAAGCCTTCTTATATAGTAGATCCAGTAGTTGTGGACGAAATGGAAGATATTGCAAGAATATCAGGTATGCCAGAAATAGAGAGAAAAAGTATAGTTCATGCTTTAAATCAAAAAGCTGTTGCAAGAAGACATGCTAAACTTCAAAATAAAAATTATGAGGATATGAATTTAATAGTTGCTCATTTAGGAGGAGGAATATCTGTAGCACCTCATAGAAAAGGAAGAATTATAGATGTAAATAATGCTCTTGATGGAGAAGGACCATTTTCACCAGAAAGATCTGGAGGACTTCCAGTGGGAGATTTAATTAAGCTTTGTTATTCAGGAAAATATACAGAAGATGAAATGAAAAAGAAAATAAAAGGAAATGGCGGTTTAGTATCTTATTTAAATACAAATGACGCTAGAGAAGTAGGAAAGATGATAGAAGAAGGTAATAAGAAAGCAGAACTTATTTACAATGCTATGGCTTATCAAATATCTAAAGAAATAGGTAGCTGTGCTGCTGTATTAAAAGGTGAAGTAGATGGTATAATCCTCACTGGTGGAATAGCTTATGACAAAATTTTTACTAAATGGATAGAAGAAAGAGTTGATTTTATATCCAAGATATATATATATCCAGGAGAAGATGAACTTATGGCATTAGCAGAAGGTGGTTTAAGAGTACTAAGAGGTGAAGAAAAAGCAAAAGAATACAAATAGAATAAGGTGGAAATATGTATAATGATAAAAGAATAAGGATTATTGTGGGACATTATGGAAGTGGCAAGACTGAATTTAGTGTTAATTATGCAATAAAATTAGTAGAAAAAGGTAAAAAAGTTGCGCTTGTAGACTTAGATGTGGTAAACTTGTATTTTAGAAGCAGAGAAAAAGAAAAAAACTTATCAGAATCTGGTGTAAGAGTAATCTCCAGTTCTATAAAGGCTTCTGCTGTAGATATACCAGCTATATCTGCTGAAGCTTATGCTCCACTACAAGATAAAACCTATGAAACTATATTGGATTTAGGGGGAGATCCTGTTGGAGCTAGGGTATTAGGAAGATATCATGATATTTTGAAAGAAGAAGATTATGATATGTTCTATGTTCTAAATGCCAATAGACCGGAAACCAGTACTTTAGATAAAACAATAGGATATTTAAATGCTATAGAAGGCACTGGTAGAGTAAAGATTACAGGAATTATAAATAATACCCATATGCTTAAGAGTACTACTATAGATGATGTATTGAAAGGTCAAAAATTGGCAGAAGAACTTTCCAAAAAGCTAGAAATACCTATTAAATATATAGTTGCACTAGAGGATATTGCAAAAAAACTTCCAAAAAATTTAGAAGGAGAAATTTTCCCAATTAAATTATACATGAGGGAAGATTGGATGCTTTAACCAAAAATAAAGTAAGGAGGGGTCAACTTGCCTAAAGTAAAAGGGAAAGTGACATTCAAGGAAAACCTTTGCAAAGGTTGTGGACTATGTGTATCAGTATGCCCAACTAAAATCATATCGTTAGACAAAGAAAAAATCAATGAAAAAGGATATCACCCAGCTACAATAAAAGAAATGGATAAATGTATAGGATGTGCAAACTGTGCTACTATGTGTCCAGATGTTGTTATTACTGTTGAAAGAATGACAGAATAAAAATAAGGAGGGTTTATGATATGACAAAAGTTCTCATGAAGGGAAATGAGGCTATTGGAGCTGCTGCAATTGAAGCAGGATGTAAATATTTCTTTGGATATCCAATAACTCCTCAAAGTGAACTCCCTGAATATATGTCAAAGGAAATGCCCAAAGTTGGTGGAGTATTTTTGCAAGCAGAAAGTGAAATTGCTGCTATAAATATGGTTTATGGTGCATCAGGTTCAGGTGCAAGGGTAATGACATCTTCATCAAGCCCTGGTATCTCATTGAAGCAAGAAGGTATTTCTTATATAGCAGGTGCTGAACTGCCATGTGTTATAGTAAATATAATGAGGGGTGGTCCAGGACTTGGAAGTATTCAACCTTCTCAAACAGATTATTTCCAAGCAACAAGAGGGGGAGGAAATGGAGATTATAGATTAGTAGTTCTTGCTCCAGCAAATGTGCAAGAATTAGTAGATTTAATTATAGAAGGATTTGATATAGCAGATCAATATAGAAATCCAGTAATGATTCTTGGAGATGGAATGATTGGACAAATGATGGAACCTGTTGAATTTAAGCAGCCTAAGAAAAGAGATTTGCCAGAAAAAGATTGGGCTACAACAGGAACAAAAGGTAAGAGAAAACCAAATATTATCAATTCACTATATTTAGCTGCAGAAGAATTAGAAGAACATAATAAAAAATTACAAGAAAAATATAAAACTATTAAGGAAAATGAAGTAAAAGTAGAATCCTATAATATAGAAGATGCAGATATAGTAATTGCTGCTTATGGAACAACCTCTAGAATTGCTAAAACAGCTATTACACAATTAGAAAACGAAGGATATAAAGTGGGTCTTATAAGACCTATTACTTTATGGCCTTTCCCATATAATGAATTTAATAAAATAGGAGACAATTGTAAGGGAATATTAACAATAGAAATGAATACAGGTCAAATGGTAGATGATGTAAAAATTGCAACAAAAGGCAGATTCCCAGTTGAGTTTTATGGCAGAACTGGCGGAATGGTTCCAACACCTAATGAAATAGTTAAAAAGGTAAAGGAAATCTATGGAGGTGAGAAGTAATGGCTGTAGTATTTGAAAAGACTAAAGGTTTAACAGATGCACAAACCCATTATTGCCCAGGTTGTACCCATGGAATAGTTCATAGATTAGTTGCTGAGTCTTTAGAAGAACTAGGAGTACTAGATGAAGCTATAGGAGTTGCACCTGTAGGATGTTCTGTTCTTGCATATAAATATTTTAATTGTGATATGCATGAAGCAGCTCATGGTAGGGCACCTGCAGTAGCTACAGGTATTAAGAGAGTTCATCCAGAGAACTTTGTATTTACTTATCAAGGTGATGGAGATTTAGCATCTATAGGTACTGCTGAAATAGTTCATGCTGCTCATCGTGGTGAAAAAATTTCAACTATATTTATAAACAACGCTATATATGGAATGACAGGAGGACAAATGGCTCCTACAACTCTTATAGGACAAAAAGCTACAACAGCACCTTATGGTAGGGATAAAGAGCACTGTGGTATGCCATTGAAGATGGCAGAAATGTTGGCTACTATTGATGGTGCACAGTTTGTAGAAAGAGTTGCAGTAAATACTCCTGGCAATGCAAGAAAAGCAAAAAAAGCCATAAAGAAATGTTTCCAAACTCAAATAGAAGGGAAAGGTTTTGGAATAGTAGAAGTACTTTCTACTTGTCCAACTAATTGGGGATACACTCCAGTAGAAGCTCTAAAATGGCTAGAAGAGAATATGATACCTTATTATCCTCTAGGAAACCTTAGAACCCCAGAGGAGGTGGAGTAAAATGGAAGAGAGAATAGTTGTGGCAGGATTTGGTGGACAGGGAGTAATGGCTATAGGTCAGCTCTTAACATATGCTGGAATGATTGAGGACAAACACGTATCATGGCTTCCATCTTATGGTCCAGAAATGCGTGGTGGAACTGCCAACTGTAATGTTATAGTATCTGATGATGCCATCGGTGCACCGGTAATAGAAGAAGCAAGTGCAGCAATAGTAATGAATAAGCCATCTCTCGACAAATTTGAAAACAATATAGTTAAAGATGGAAAATTATTTATAAATTCATCACTAATAGAACAAAAAGCTGAAAGAGAAGATATAGATGTATATTATATACCAGCTAATGAAATAGCAAATGAATTAGGAAATGATAAAGTTGCAAATATGGTTATATTAGGAGCATATTTAGAAGCAACTAAATTAGTAAAACAAGAATCTGTACTAGAAGCCTTTACAAAGGTATTTGGCGAAAATAAAGCTCATTTATTACCTCTAAATAAAGAAGCTATAGAAAAAGGTGCAGAAGCTGCTAAAAGTCAAGAGAGGGTAACGATGTAAACTAAAAAAGCTAGCTGAATTAATTCAGCTAGCTTTTTTAGTTTACATTAATATGGAATTATAGTATTTAAATAAACTAAATTGTTTGATATATTTTGATTAATATTATAAACTTTAATTAAACGACAAGAAAATACAAAATACATATTATGGAGTGATTGATATGGAAGATGGAAATTATAAGATATATGATCTAAATAATTTGCTAAGAACAATAAAATCCATTTCTAAAGCCAAAAACTTCAAAAGTATTAGTGAAATTATATTTAACTTTATTGAAAGTTTAATTAAATATGATATGGCAGTAATATATAATATCGATTGGAAAAGAAAAGAATTAGAAGTTGTATCTTGCAGGGGTTCAGACATTGATAAATTAAAAAGAAGAGTTCATATAAGATTTGGAGAAGGTGCTGTTGGATGGGTAGCAGAAAAGAAAAAGGTACTATTAATAGATGATGTTTTTAAAACAGAAAAAATTCAAGTCAGGCAATTTTTAAATTATATTTGAAATTTTTAAAGTAATAAACTTAGATTCTTTATATATAGGTTTATTTTGCAGTATAATTTTTACAATTATATTTTCTGATTTTTTTATTGGGGAAGAAGAGCTAACTAAAAACTGAAATATATCTTTATAGCTAAAATTATTTAGAATTTAAATTCTAAATAATTTTAGCTTTTTTATATTTTCCAATAAAAACATATTGAATTTTATTTATATATCTGGTATAATATCAGTCGGGCGTATTATACATTTCTGCTCGATTTTCTTTCGTATGTATCAATTCATTTTTGTTAACTATTCTTTTTAAATTATACATTAAAATTTGGAATAAGATTTTAAATAATTATTTTAACGCGGCTAATTTTAGCTTTATTTTTCCATGCTCTAAAATAGGAGCTAAAGCTCGTTATTTTATAAAAAAAACAGGAGGTTTTATACATGAAAATAGGTGTATTTTGGAGAAAGTTCAGAAATGTGGAATTTCAGAAAAAGCTTACACCAGATAAGGTTTATGATGATGCTTATGAAGAAGCATATCAACATTGTATGGCGCTTAAAGAGGCAGGTTATGATGCAGTACTACTTGAGTGGAAAAAGGATCCTAGAGAGACATTAAAAAATATAATAAAAGAAAATGTTAATTTAATATTTAATGCTTCCAGTCTAAAGGAAATTTCTTTCCTTGAAGCATTTGGAATACCTTATGTAGGTTCAGGTATAGATTTAGTAGCTACTAATAAAGCTGTTAGAAAAGAGATAGTAGCTTTCAATAAATTGCCAACAGCTAAGTTTGTAATAGCAAAAAGCTCAAAAGAGATACCTGAAATTAATTTGAAGTATCCATTATTTGTAAAGCCATTAAGAGGTAGAGGAAGTGCTGGTATTAGCGAAGAAAACATAATTTATAAATATGAACAACTTCCTAAAGTAGTTGAAAAAATTACTGATAAAATTGGTCAGCCAGCATTAATTGAGGAATTTATAGATGGTAAAGAACTAACAGTTGGAATTATTGGATATGAAAATCCGGAGGTATTGCCTCTTTTAGAAATTGGATATAATTCCGCTAAAACCAATACTTATGAACATAAGATGTTTGATAACGAGATAATAAATTGTCCAGCAAATTTTTCTGAAAAAATCGAAAAAACAATTAAAGAAACGGCACTAGAAATTTATAAAGCTTTAAATGTCAAGGATTTTGGTAGGATAGATATGATTTTAGGAAAAGATAATATTCCATACTTTTTGGAGATAAATACTTTTGCAGGACTTACTATGGCGGCAAGGGAAGGTGAAAAAGCAGTACATCATGGATATATGGGATATATGGCAAGTGAATTAGGATATGATAGAGGAGAATTTATCAATAAGATAACAGAAAGTGCTATTAGTAGATATGGCTTAAAAGGAGAAAAAAAGACATCACTTATTTCATAAAAAAGATATACAGAAATATATGAATATTCACAATTTTAACGCTTAATCCTTTTATTGTGAAAGGAACGGAGGAAATCAAAGTAACTGGGGTGAATCCTTTTTAAAGGTAGGGCTACCCTGGCCCGAATCCGTCAGCTAACTTCGTAGGCGTGGAAGGGGAAAATGGTATATTAAATTAGACTATAATTCCCTTATAGTCTAATTTTTATTATAAAGCCGTGTTTAAGGAGGTTATTTTTATGAAAGATTGTCTTAGTTATGGAATCATAGGAGCAGGAAATGGTGGTCTTGCAATGGCAGGTTACCTAGCTATGAAAGGTTTTGTAGTGAATTTATACAATAGAACCTTGCAAAAGATTCTGCCATTAAAAGAAAGGCCAATTATTACTTTGACAGGGGAAAAGGAAGGAATCGGCAAGCTTAATATTATTAGTGACAAAATAGAAGAAGTTATTAGAGATGTAGGTATAATCATGGTGACTATTCCGGCTATAGGTCATTATGATCTAGGGAAACTAATGGCTCCATATTTAGAAGACGGACAAATAATAGTTCTAAATCCAGGAAGAACAGGAGGAGCCTTAGAACTATATACCACTCTTAGAAAAAACGGTTGTGATAAAGATGTAGTTGTAGCAGAGGCACAGACTTTTGTATATGCTTGTAGGAAAATTAGTGCTAGGAGTGCCCATATATATAAAGAGAAAAATGAGGTGTCTTTAGCATGTATTCCATCTACAAAAACGGAAGAAGTCGTTAAGATGCTTTCACCTGCATACCCACAGTTTATAGCTGCAAAGGATGTTATTGAAACAAGCTTAAATAATTATGGTGCTATATTTCATCCAGCTCCTACTTTATTAAATAGTGGTCATATTGAAAGAGGTGCACCTTTTGACTATTATATAGAAGGTATAACACCTTCAATAAGTAGATTTTTAGAAAAAATGGATGAAGAAAGAATGAAAATAGCTAAAGCATTAGATGTTAAGACTTGTTCTGCTAAAGATTGGCTTTATGAATCCTATAATGCAGTAGGAAAGAATCTTTATGAGGCAATTCAAAACAATCTAGGATATAAAGGGCTTGAGGCTCCTAAAGGCCTCAATATTAGATATATTTATGAAGATGTTCCTTATAGTCTAGTACCTATGTCTTCATTAGGAAAACAATTAAATATAGAAACTTCTGCAATAGATTCTGTAATCAAACTTGCAGAACTTATGACAGGAAAAAATTTCTGGAAAGAAGGCAGAACTGTAGAACGTCTAGGATTAGATGGATTAAATTCATATGAAATCCACAAATTTGCCCAAACTGGCAAGATAAGTAAAAGTGAAGGGGTGGTAGCATAATGAAAAAAATAATCGCTGGAACTATAGGAAATTGTGTGCATGTAGCAGGAACTATGAATTTTTTAACTTTAGCTGAAAAAGAAGGTTATGAGACAGAATTTTTAGGAATTGCTCTTCCTATTGACACAATTATAGAAAAAATTTCAGAACTTAACCCAGATATTGTAGCTTTAAGCTATAGGCTTACTCCAGAACCGTTAGAAAAAGTGTTAGATGAATTAAAAGAGAAAATAAAAAAAGAAAATATAAAAAATATAAAATGGATGTTTGGAGGAACTGAACCTACTGCAAAGGTAGCCGAGGAAAGTAGAATATTCCAAAAAATATTTAATGGAACAGAAGATATAGATGAAGTAATAGCATATTTAAAGGGAAAAGACTATAAGAGGCAAGAATTCTATCCAAAAGATTTAATTTCTAGAATTAATTCTAAATATCCTTATCCAATACTTAGACATCATTTAGGATTATCTTCAATAGAAGAAACTATTGAGGCTATAGAAAAGGTATCTGAAGCAGAAGTATTAGACATTATATCAGTAGCACCAGATCAAAATGCACAGGAACATTTCTTTGAGCAGGATAAAATGGACCATAGACTAGATGGAGCAGGAGGAGCACCATTAAGAAGTAAAGAAGATTTTAGAAAACTTTATAAGGCAGCTCAAAGAGGTAATCAACCACTTTTGAGATGCTATAGTGGAACTAAAAATTTATTGGCTTTTGCTGAAGTATTAAAAGAGACAATTGACAATGCGTGGTGTGCTGTACCTTTGTTTTGGTATAGTGATTTAGATAAAAGAGGACCAAGAACAGTAAGAGATGCTATATATGAAAATCAACAAGTAATGAAATGGCATGGAGATAGGGATATTCCTGTAGAAGTTAATGATCCTCATCATTGGAGTTTAAGAGATGCTCATGATGCTATAGGAGTTGCAGACGCATATTTAGCAGCTTATAATGCAAAAAAAATGGGTGTAAAGAATTATGTAGCTCAATATATGTTCAATGTACCAGCATTTATGGCTCCTCAAATGGATCTAGCCAAGATGCTTGCAAAGATAGAATTAGTAGAAAGCTTAGAAGATGAAAACTTTAAGGTATATCGACAGGCAAGAGCAGGTTTAGCAAGTTTCCCTGCAGATTTAAATCAAGCCAAAGGTCAACTTGCTTCATCAGCTTATTTAGCTATGGCTATCAAACCTCATATATATCATGTAGTTGGATATTGTGAAGCACATCATGCTGCTAGGGCAGAAGATATAATAGAGTCTTGTAAGATTGTAAGAGGAGTTATAAGGAATGAATTCTTAGGTACAGTAGATATGACTGAAAACCTAATAGTACAAGAAAGAAAAAATCAACTTATTGAAGAGGCGCTATTGATATTAGAAGCTATTAAATCTTTAAATCCTATGGCTAAAGATCCATTATCAGATGTAGAAACTTTAGCAATGGCAGTTGAAATAGGATTGTTAGATGCTCCACAGTTTAAAGGGAATTCAGCTGCGAAAGGAGAACTTACTACTCGTTTAGTTGATGGAGCATTATACCCTTATGATAATGAGGAACGAAGGATTATATCAGAAAAAGAAAGAATTGAAAGAGTACTTGAAAAGAATATAGGAAAAGAAAAATTAGTAGTTTAGAATAAATTTATACAAAAAGGTTGTCAATGACAACCTTTTTTATATTCCTAATTTACTAACAATTTCTATATATGTTATAATAATTAATATAATCTAAACTATAAATTGAGATGAAGGTGAATTAGAATGTTAGAAATTATTGCTACTTGTATAGAAGATGCTATGAAAATAGAAGAAAATGGAGGAGGTAGAATAGAACTTATATCTTCATTGACTGAAGGTGGACTAACTCCTAGCTATGGGCTTATAGAAGAAGTAATAAAGAATGTAGATATTCCTGTAAATGTAATGATAAGACCCCATGCAAAGTCTTTTGTATATTCAGATAGGGATATAGAAATAATGATTAAAGATATAGAAGTTGTAAAGAAAACAGGTGCTAATGGTGTAGTTTTAGGAGTATTAAATAAAGATGGAAGCATTGATGAGAAAAATTTAGAAAAACTACTTAAACATACTGGCCACTTGGAAGTAACTTTCCATAAGGCTATAGATGAATCGAAAAACATAATAGAAAGTTTTAAAGTGCTTAAGAAATATCCTCAAATAAAAAGAGTCCTTACATCAGGAGGAATAGGTAAAACTATTATAGACAATACAGATGTACTGAAAGAAATGATAAAGATTAGTGAAAATCAGATAATTGTTCTATTAGGTGGAGGGCTTACTTTAGAAAATGTAGAGGAAGTAATTAAAATAACAGGTGCAAGAGAAGTACATTTTGGAACTGCTATCAGAGAGGATAAAGAATATTTAAAAGATATTGATGCTGAGGAATTGAAAGTATTATCTAAAAAAGTTAAGAGTTTAATATAGGAGTGTATATTATGTTAGAAGAAATAGGCATCAACACTAATAGGAGAGTTGAATTTATAGAGATAACTAATAGCATACAAAAAATAGTAACAAAGTCTGATATTAAAGAAGGAATATGTTATTTATTTGTTCCTCATACAACAGCAGGATTAACTATCAATGAAAATGCAGATCCTACAGTATTAGAAGATATGATTATGGAGTTAAATAAAATAATACCTTTTGATGATAATTATGAACATCTTGAAGGAAATTCTGCTGCACATATAAAATCAAGTCTAATAGGAGTTAATCAAATGATAATAATTGAAAAAGGGAAATTAAAGTTGGGAACTTGGCAAGGAGTGTATTTTACCGAGTTTGATGGGCCAAGGAATAGGAAACTTTATGTAAAAATAGTAGAAGATAAGGATAGTTTTTACAAATAAACTATTCCATATAATGTAAAAAAGATTGAAAATTCCCCACATTTAATATATACTATCACTTATAAGTTTTACAATATATACTATATATACTATTTATGGGATTGGAGGTGTACACATTGAATATTCCATATTCTGTAGGAATTTCTGGAGTAGGTAGTTGTGTTCCTGAGAAATCTTTAACCAACGATGATTTAAGCAAGATAGTAGATACTTCAGATGAGTGGATAAGAACTAGAACTGGAATTCGTGAAAGAAGAATTGCAGATGAAAACATGGCAACTTCAGACTTGTGTACAGAAGCTGTAAAAAAAGCTATCAAGGATGCTAATGTATCTCCAAAAGATGTAGATTTAATTGTTGTAGCAACAGTTACACCAGATATGGCATTTCCTTCTACAGCTTGTATTGTCCAGAAAAATATAGGGGCAGACAATGCTAGTGCTTTTGATATATCAGTAGGGTGCTCAGGCTTTTTATATGGATTAGCTGTTGGTGCAAACTTTATAGCAGCAGGTGCTTATGATACAGTTGTAGTAGTTGGTGCAGAGATATTGTCAAGAATACTAGATTGGGAAGATAGGAATACTTGTGTACTATTTGGAGATGGAGCAGGAGCTTGTGTTTTGCAAAGATGTGAAGAAAATAAAGGTATACTTTCCTATGAACTTGGGGCTGATGGTTCGAATGGACATTTCCTTACTCAGCCAGCAGGAGGTTCACGAATGCCAGCCTCTTTAGAAACAGTTAACAAAAGGCTTCACTATGTTCATATGGATGGAAGAGAAGTTTTTAAATTTGCAGTAAGATCTATGGAAGATGCTTCTTTAAAGGCTTTAGAAAAAGCAAATCTTGATTTAGAAGATGTTGATTATCTTATTCCACATCAAGCAAATATAAGAATTATTAAATCTGCTTCAAAGAGGTTGAAAATAGAAGAAAATAAGGTATACGTAAATTTAGATAAGTATGGAAATGTATCATCAGCTTCAATACCTATTGCTTTAGATGAGGCACTTCACAAAGGACTTATAAAGAAAGATGATATAGTATTGCTAGTAGCCTTTGGTGCAGGTCTTACATGGGCTTCAGTAGTATTGAAGTGGATTAAGTAAAGGATGGTGAACATGTACAATACAAGAGTATGTAATATTTTAAATATAGAATATCCAATATTGCAAGGAGGAATGGCTTGGGTAGCAACTCATGAACTAGCTCAAGCAGTATCTAATGCAGGAGGATTAGGAGTTATTGCAGCAGGGGCAGCACCTGCAGAGATAATAAGAGATGAAATAAGAAATATAAAAAAATATACAGATAAACCTTTTGGTGTAAATATAATGCTTATGTCTCCTTTTGCAGAAGATATAATAGAATTGGTTTGTGAGGAGAAAGTGCCTGTAGTTACTACAGGAGCAGGAAATCCTGGAAAATATATGGAGAAATTTAAGAATAGTGGAATAAAAGTCGTTCCTATAGTACCTTCAGTTGCCCTAGCTAAAAGATTAGAAAGACAAGGAGCAGATGCACTTATAGTTGAAGGGACAGAAGCAGGTGGACATATTGGAGAATTAACTACCATGTCCTTAGTTCCACAAGTAGCGGATTCAGTAGATATTCCAGTTATTGCAGCAGGAGGAATTGCTGATGGTAGAGGATTCTTGGCAGCATTATCTTTAGGAGCAGAAGGTATTCAAATGGGGACTAGATTTGTTTGTTCTACTGAATGTATAGCTCATGACAATTATAAAGAGAAAATTATAAAATCCAAAGATAGAGATGCAATAGTAACTGGAAGGAGTACTGGGTATCCAGTAAGAGTTATAAAAAATAAATTTGCTAAAGAATATATTAGTTTAGAAAAAGAAGAAGTTCCTTTTGAAAAGTTAGAAGAACTAGGGGCAGGTAGACTAAGGTTAGCTGTGAAAGAAGGAGATATGGACAATGGTTCTTTAATGGCTGGACAGATTTCAGGTATGATTAAGGATGTAAAATCTTGCAAAGAAATTATAGATAATATTTTAAAAGAGGCAGATGAAGAGTTTGACAGATTAAACAGTTATAAAAGAGGTGAGTAGTATGGGGAAGGTAGCATTTGTTTTCCCTGGTCAAGGTGCCCAATTTGTAGGAATGGGTAAAGATTTTTATGAGGAATTTTCTATTTGTAGAGAAGTATTTGAAGATGCTAATGAAAGTTTAGGAATAGATATAAAAAGTGTTTGTTTTGAAGGACCAGAGGAAGAACTAATTAGAACAGAAAATACTCAGCCAGCAATACTTGCTACTAGTATTGCAATACTTAGAGCTTTAGAAGAAAGAGGAATAAACTGTGATTATGCAGCAGGCTTAAGTTTAGGAGAATATACAGCATTAGTAGAAGCTGAAGCTTTTGAATTTTGTGATGCTGTACATTTAGTTAAAAACAGAGGTAGATATATGCAAGAAGCTGTGCCAGAAGGTAAAGGTGGAATGGCAGCTATATTAGGTCTAGAAAAGTCTAAACTAATGAAGGCAGTTGAAAAAGCAAAGGATTATGGAGTTGTTGAAATAGCAAACTATAATAGCCCTGAACAAATTGTCATATCAGGAGAAGTAGAACCACTAGAAATAGCAGTTAATGAATCAAAAGAACTAGGAGCTAAAAAAGCTGTGAAACTTCCAGTTAGTGCACCTTTTCATTCAAGTTTACTTAAACCAGCAGGAGATAAATTGGAAAAAGATTTAGATAAAGTTAAAATAAATGATTTAAAAAAGGTAGTTATTAGCAATGTAGCGGCAAAACCTGTAAAGACAAGGGAAGAGGTTAGATCAAATCTTATAAGGCAGGTTAGCAATTCAGTTTTATGGTGTGACTCTATTATATATATGATGGATAATGAAGTAGATACGTTTATTGAAATTGGACCAGGGAAAAGTTTAAAGGGATTTATAAAGAGAATAGCAAAGTCTTTAAATAAAAAAGTAAATACATTTAGTGTTAATAGTATTTCAGAATTTGAAAAAGTATGCGATTTTTTTAATAGGGAGGTTTAGACTTGACTTTAAGCAAAAAAAATGCTTTAATTACTGGAGGCTCTAGAGGTATAGGAAGAGCTATTGCCATGGAATTATCTAGGCAAGGAATTAATATTATTATTACTTATAATAGTAGTGAAGAAAAGGCTTTGGAGGTGATAAAAGAAGTAGAAAATAATGGAGTTAAAGGTTTAGCTATTAAGGCCGATGTTTCAACGGAGGAAGATGTAAAAAATATGATGAAAACTATAAAAAATCAATTTGACTCTGTTGATATTTTAGTAAACAATGCAGGAGTTACAAAAGATAATCTTCTTTTAAGAATGAAAACAGAAGAATGGGATAAAGTAATGGATACAAATCTAAAGGGAGTTTATCTTTGTACCAAAGCAGTTGCTAGAGGAATGATGAAAAAAAGATATGGAAAGATTATAAATATTGCTTCAGTTGTTGGAATATCTGGAAATGCAGGTCAAGGAAACTATAGTGCCTCAAAGGCAGGAGTCATTGGATTTACAAAGTCTATTGCTAAAGAATTAGGTAGTAGAGGTATAACCGTCAATGGAGTTGCTCCAGGATTTGTAGAAACAGATATGACAGAAGTACTGAGTGAGGATATTAAGAAACATTCTCTCAATATGATACCACTGAAAAGATTTGGAAAACCTGAAGATATAGCTAATGTTGTAGGATTTTTATGTAGTGAAAAAGCAGACTATATTACAGGACAAATAATAAATGTTGATGGTGGAATGCTAATGTAAAAAACTATTGGAGGAGGAATAATATGGAAATTTTTGAAGCTGTTAGAGAAATTATTTGTGATCAATTAGAAATTGAGGATATGGACACTATAACTATGAAAACTTCTATAATGAATGATTTAGAGGCAGATTCATTAGATGCAGTAGAGGTTATGATGGATATTGAAGACGAATTCGATATTGAAATTCCAGATGAAGATGCAGAGAATTTCACAAATATTGAAGATATAGTTAAATATATTGAAGAAAAAATAGCATAAAAAGGTAGGAGATATAAATTGAAAAGAGTAGTTATAACAGGATTAGGACCTATAACACCTATAGGAATTGGAAAAGAAGACTACTGGAAATCCTTAATGGAAGGTAAATCAGGTATATCTCGAATTACAAATTTTGACCCGGAAAACCATGCAAGTAAAATAGCAGGAGAAGTTAAAGATTTTCGTCCAGAAGATTATATAGAAAAAAGAGAAGCTAAAAGGATGGATAAATTTAGCCAACTTGCAATTGCAGGTACAATTTTAGCTATGAAAGATAGCAAATTGGATGTAGATAAGATAGATAAAGAAAGAGCAGGAGTTATATTAGGATCAGGAGTAGGAGGAATAGAGACTTTAGAAAAAGAACATACAAAACTTTTAGAAAAAGGGCCTAAAAGGGTAAGTCCATTTTTTATACCTATGATGATTGCTAATATGGGACCAGGACATATAACTATGCTATATGACTTTAGAGGACCTAGCTTCACTATAACTACAGCATGTGCTTCAGGAACTCATGCAATTGGAGAATCTTTTAGACTTATACAAAATGGAGCTTGTGACATAGTAGTTACAGGAGGAAGTGAAGCAGCAGTAAGCCCTATAGCAGTTGCAGGATTTAGTTCAATGAGAGCATTGTCAACGAGAAATGATGAACCTGAAAAAGCTTGTAGACCTTTTGATAAGGGCAGAGATGGTTTTGTCATAGGAGAAGGAGCAGGAATACTAATTCTTGAAGAATTAGAACATGCAGTTAAAAGAGGAGCCCATATATATGGAGAAGTCGTAGGCTATGGTGCTACATCAGATGCATATCATATAACAGCACCAGATCCAGAGGCTAAAGGGGCAGCGAATGCTATGAAAATCGCATTAGAAGATGGACAAGTAGATTATAGAGAAGTTGATCATATAAATGCCCATGGAACTAGCACTTATTATAATGATAAATTAGAAACTTTAGCTATTAAGACAGTATTTAAAGAACATGCAAATAAAATTTCAATTAGTTCAACTAAATCTATGACAGGCCATTTATTAGGGGCAGCTGGAGGTATTGAAGCTATAGCCTCAGTTCTTGCTATAGAAAAAGACAAAGTTCCTCCAACTATAAATTATGAAGCTTCTGATCCAGAATGTGATTTAGATTATACTCCAAATAAACCAATAGATAGAGAAATAAACTATGCCTTATCTAATTCATTAGGATTTGGAGGGCATAATGCAACTATTTTATTTAAAAAATATGAAGGATAATAGAAAGCTCTGAACTAGTTCAGAGCTTTCTATTATCCTATTGCAAACATCAATTCACCCTCTACAGCTAACTTATCATCAATATAAACTTTTCCTTTCCCTACCCCCATAGAACTTCTCATTCTTATCGTTTCCACTTCCATTTTTAAAATATCTCCAGGTACAACTTTTTTTCTAAATTTAACTTTGTTTAAACCAACAAAATAAGGGGTTTTGCCTTTGAATTTTTCTTCACTTAAAACTAGAATAGCCCCAGTTTGTGCCATAGCTTCCACTATTAAAACTCCTGGCATAACAGGTTCTTCTGGAAAGTGACCCTGGAAAAAAGGTTCATTTATAGTTACATTTTTATATCCTATAACTTTTTTTCCAGGAGAAATTATTTCAACTTTGTCCACCAATAGAAAAGGATATCTATGGGGAAGAATTTCTTTAATATCATTTATATTTAAAATATTAGACATAAAACCACCTCTCTTATGTATATTTAGGAAGAAATTTGAGTTTTTCAAAAAATTAATATATACTATTTCTTGAAGTTAGGCTATATAGTACTTTAGTTTTTAATTATATTATAAAACTATATAATATACAAATTAATTCTATATTTATTATGTAGGAATTAGTACTTAAAATTAAATGAACAAGCTAGGATAGGAGGCGTGCAAATTGAAAAGAGTAGTTGTAACGGGATTAGGACCTGTAACTCCCATAGGAGTTGGGAAAGAAAATTATTGGGAATCTCTTGTAGAAGGAAATTCAGGTATATCCTATATAACAAATTTTGATATAGAAAACTATGAGAGTAAAATAGGTGGGGAAGTAAAAGATTTTCATCCAGAAGATTATATGAAGAAAAAAGATGCAAAGAGAATGGACAAGTTTAGTCAGTTTGCAGTAGCAGGTACACAACTGGCTATAGAAGACAGTAGACTAAATTTAAATACAATAGATAAAGAGAGAGTTGGTGTGATATTAGGTTCAAGTGTAGGAGGTATATCTACAGCAGAATTAGAACATACAAAATACTTGAAGAAAAAATCCAAAAGAGTAAGGCCTCTTTTTATTCCTATGATAATTTCAAATATGGGACCAGGACAAATTTCTATGATTTTTGGATTCAAAGGACCTAGCTTCACCATGACTACAGCATGTGCTTCAGGAACTCATGCAATTGGAGAGTCCTTTAGACTTATACAAAATGGAGCTTGTGATATAGTAGTTACAGGAGGAAGTGAAGCAGCATTGAGTCCTATATCCGTAGCGGGTCTTTCTTCAATGGGAGTATTATCTAAGAGAAATGAAGAACCAACAAAAGCAAGTAGACCTTTTGATAAGGATAGAGATGGATTTGTTGTTGGAGAAGGTGCTGGAATATTGGTTCTTGAAGAATTAGATCATGCTTTAAAAAGAGATGCAGATATATATGGAGAAGTAGTAGGATATGGAATTACATCAGATGCTAATAATATCACCAAAAATCCAGAATTAGGTATCAAATCAGCAGTAAATGCTATAGAAATTGCACTAAAAGGTGGAAAAGTAGATTATAGAGAAGTAGATTATATAAATGCTCATGGGACTAGTACATATATTAATGATAAACTAGAGACTTTAACTATAAAAGAGGTATTTAAAGAATGTGCAAATAAACTTTCTATAAGTTCAATAAAATCTATGACAGGCCATTTACTAGGAGCATCAGGAGGAATTGAAGCTATATCAACGCTTCTTTCAATAGTGAAAAATATAATTCCTCCAACTATAAATTATGAAAAATCTGATCCAGAATGTGATTTAAACTATACTCCAAATAAATTTGCAGTAAAAAACATAAAGTATGCACTATCAAATTCTTTTGGATTTGGAGGACACAATGCAACAGTATTATTTAAACAATTTGCGGGATAACGAAAAAGGCTTTGAATATTTACAAAGCCTTTTTAGTATATAATTTTATTCTATTAACATACTACTATATACTACTTATGATATAATAAAAAATATTGGAAAGGATGTTGAAAAGTCATATGAAAATAAATATGCCGCCTTATGTTACATTCATATTAGATAGATTAGAGAAAGGTGGATTTCAAGCATATATAGTAGGTGGATCTATTAGAGATATTCTTTTGGATAAAGAGCCAAATGATTTTGATATAACTACTAATGCAATGCCAGATTATATAGAAAAAATTTTTGAAGATAAAAAAACTATTAATGTTGGAAGAGAATTTGGAACAATAAAAGTTATTGTAGATGACAAAGAAGTGGAAGTAACTACATTTAGAAAAGAAGGAAATTATTCAGATGGTAGAAGACCAGAGTGGATTGAGTTTGTTCCAGATATTGAAGATGACCTTGCTAGGAGAGATTTTACTATAAATGCTATGGCATATAATAAAAAGACTGGCATAGTTGATCCATTCAATGGGAAGAAAGATTTAGAAAATAAGATTATTCGTTCTGTTGGAAATCCTATAGAAAGATTTAAGGAAGACTATCTAAGGATACTTAGAGCAGTAAGATTTTCTACATCATTAGATTTCGAAATAGAAGATGAAACTTTTAAGGCTGGAAAAAAATATAGTTCTAATATTTCAAAAGTAAGTGTAGAAAGGATTACAGAAGAGTTTTTTAAAATAATTCTAAGTCCTAAGCCTTCTAAAGGGATAAATTATATGAAGGAATTAGATTTATTAGATATAGTTTTACCAGAGATTGTTCCAGCTATAGGATTTAATCAGCAAAATCCTCATCATGATAAAGATGTTTATAACCATATTCTTTGTGTTGTCGATAGTGCACCACCTATATTAAAAATAAGGCTTGCAGCTCTTTTTCATGATATGGGCAAACCTCATACTTTATCAGTGGACGAAAAAGGTATTGGACATTTTTATGGGCATGATAAAATTGGTTCTGAGATAGCAAAAAAAGCTTTAAAGAGAATGAAAGCTCCAGGGAAACTTACTGAGCAAGTAGCTATATTGATTAGAGAACATATGACACATCATGCTAAATTTAAAGAAAAGGGATTAAAAAGACTTATAAGAAGAGTAGGAATAGAAAATATCCATGATTTATTTGAATTACAAAAAGCAGACAGAAAATGTTCCAATAAAAATGCATCTATAGAACATATTTTAGATATGGAAAAGAAAGTAGATAATATTTTAGAAAAAAAGGAAGTCTATGAGATAAATCAATTAAATATAGATGGGGAAGATTTAATTGAAATAGGGTTTAAAGAAGGAAAAATAATAGGGGATATATTAGAATATCTTTTAGAAAAAGTTATGGAAAACCCATCTATAAATAAAAGAGAAGAGCTAGAGAAATTAGCATTGAAAAAATATGCTACAAAACCATATATTTAGAAAGAAAAAAATATTTGTGTGTAGAAAAATCTTGTGCTATTATAATAGTTGTTACATTTTTTATTAGGAGGTCAAAAAATGGGAAAATTATTTGGTACTGATGGAGTTAGAGGTATAGCAAATAAGGATCTGACACCAGAATTAGCTTTTAAAATTGGAAGGGCTGGTGCTTTTGTTCTTTCAAAAGGCAGGAAAGGTTCAATAGTTGTAGGTAGAGATACAAGGAAATCTGGTGATATGTTAGAGGCTGCATTAGTTGCAGGTATTTGTTCTGTAGGATTGGATGTAATAAGTGTTGGAATAGTGCCTACTCCAGCAGTAGCTTACTTAACCAGAAAACACAATGCATTAAGTGGGGTAGTAATATCTGCATCTCATAATCCAGTAGAATACAATGGTATCAAGTTTTTCAATGAAAAAGGATATAAATTAAACGATGATATAGAAGAAGAGATAGAAGAAATTATATTAGAAAATAAAGAAATAGATTATAGAGCTTTAGGAGAAAAAGTAGGAACAAAAATAGTAGTTGAAGATGGGGTAGATGAATACATAGACCATTTGAGACAAACTATAAATGTAGATTTTAATGGATTAAAAATTGCTATAGATTGTGGAAATGGTGCTGTATCAGAAGCTGCACCTAAACTTTTAAAAAGGCTAAATGCAGAAGTAGTAGTTATAAATGATGAACCTAATGGAATAAATATCAATGTTAATTGTGGTTCAACTAATCCTAAAATGGCTCAAGATTTAGTAGTAGAAACAAATGCAGATATAGGTCTTTCCTTTGATGGAGATGCAGATAGACTTATAGCTGTAGATGAAAAAGGAAATATAATTGATGGAGACCATATATTAGCTATATGTGGAAGTCAATTGAACAAAAAGGGAAAATTGAAACATAATACAGTAGTAGGAACTGTCATGACTAATATGGGATTAGATGCATATCTTAATGAAAATAATATGAATATCGTAAAGACTAAAGTTGGAGATAGATATGTAATAGAAGAAATGCTTAACAATGGATATGTTTTAGGTGGAGAACAATCAGGACATATTATATTCTTAGAACATAATACTACTGGTGATGGACTTTTAACAGCATTACAATTGATTTCTGTAATAGTAGAAACAGATAAAAAAGCATCAGAGCTTAATAGTATAATGACAACTTTTCCTCAAGTTCTTATAAATGCAAAAGTAAAAAATGAACTTAAAAATTCATATAAGGAAGATAATATTATAAAATCAGAAATAGAAAAAATAGAAAAAATGTTTCATGGAGAAGGTAGAGTAGTTATAAGACCATCAGGAACAGAACCATTAGTTCGAGTTATGATAGAGGGAAAAGATGAAGAAAAAATATATAAAGTAGCAAAAGAACTTGCAGAGTTAATAGAAGAAAGATTAGGAAATAAAATTGCTGTTACAAATTAAATTATCAATACAACCTTGTAAATAAAAAATATTTCCAGGGAAAAGTTAAGCTGTAATTAAGAATAATATTATTCTTAATTACAGCTTTTTTATTTTCTAAAAAGAGTTATTGACATATGCTCAAAACAATGATACATTAAAGATAATAAACATATACCCAAAACAAAGGAGGTTTTAAAATGACTGGAAAAAATGGAACTGGACCATTGAGAGAAGGGTCAATGACAGGAAGAGGAATGGGAGTTTGTGGATGTGGATATGGTAGAAGAGGAAAAGGATTTGGATATGGAATGAACTTAGGAGATGAAAAATCATTTTTACAAGAAATGAAGGGCAGATTGGAACTAAGATTGAAAGAAGTAAACAAAAGATTAGAAGAGATAGAATAAATATAAAAGGATGAGACTTACTCATCTTTTTATATTGGATATTATTATAAAATATAAAGGTGTTGAATATATGGAGAAAGTAAGAAAGTATGACTATAAAGATATTGAATCAATAAAAAAATTAATAGAAAAAAATGGTTGTACATTTACTTATCAAAGAAACGAGATATTGAAAGAATTTGTAGAAAACAATGATAAACACTTAAATGCTAAGGAAATTTATGATAAATTAAAGTATAAAAAAATAGGAGTTTCAACTATATATCGTACTTTAAAGCTTTTTACGAATTTAAATATATTGAAAGAAATTAAAATTAATGATATAAATTATTATGAGCTAAAAATATTTATAAGAGAACCTATACATATGCATTTTCAATGTAAAAACTGTAGAGTTATTGAAGATATCTTTGATGAGAAAATACTTTTAAGATATTTAGAAATAAAGAAAATACTTGAAAAAAAATATAGATATAAAATTAAAGATGTGGACATTATATTTTATGGGTTATGTAATAATTGTATTGAAAAGTTTAGAAAGAGGTGAAGTTATGGCTAGACCTAGAAAAAGAAGAAGAGTATGTAGTGTGCCTAATTTCAAAATATTTGGGCCGTTAAATAATAGTTTGGATGAAAAAGAATCAATTATATTGACAATAGATGAATATGAAACTATCAGATTAATAGATTTGGAAGGATTAGAACAAGAACAATGTGCTGAAAGAATGGATGTAGCTCGATCAACTATTCAAAGAGTTTATAGTGAAGCAAAGAAGAAAGTTGCAGATAGTATTGTAAATGGTAAGATTCTAAGAATAGAAGGTGGAGACTATATACTGTGTAATATGGAAAATAAGAAATGTCCATCCTGTGGTAAAGGACATCATAGACATGGAAGAAACAAGCAGTTTTAATATGGTTTTGTTAAAAAATCCATTAGATGTTATAATATAGGAATAACATATTTATTAGGAGGAAAATTATGAAAAAAACATTATATTTAACGGTATTATTAATATTTATTCTTTCTTTCAATATTGTTTATAGTGAATCATATGAGGAACCTGAAATTCATATGGAAACAGGTGTAGTAATAGAAGCTGGTAAAGTACAAGATGAAGGAGAGGTGGAAGGATATAGTCTACAATATCAAGATGTGAAATTGAAAATAACTAGTGGTAAGTATAAAAACAAAGTTGTTGATATTGAAAACCATCTATCTGATAATACTTTCTATAATATAATTGTAAAGAAAGGAGACAAGGTTGTTGTTTCTATTGAAGAATCTGGAGATGAACATTTAAATGTAAGTATAGCTGATTATTCTCGCCAAAATCATATTTTTTACTTAGCAATTATATTTATAGCACTAATTATTATAATAGGTAGAAAGAAAGGACTTAAAGCTGTACTTAGTCTTGGTATTACTATGTTTGCTATTTTAAAAATATTATTGCCTATGATGCTAAAAGGTAAAAATCCAATTCCTATTACTATTATAATTTCTATTGGTATAACTCTTATTACTATGTTTATTATAAGTGGAATTAATAATAAGAGTATTGCAGCTATTTTAGGAACAAGCGGAGGGGTTCTTATTGCAGGACTTATTGCATATTATGTAGGTAATAAAGCAAAACTAACAGGTCTTAGTAGTGAAGAAGCTATGATGCTTACATATATTCCTCAAAAAGTAAATTTTAATTTTAATAGTTTATTGTTTTCAGGAATTATTTTAGGTTCTCTTGGGGCTGTAATGGATGTAGGTATTTCTATTTCTTCATCAATGGAAGAAGTTTATAATGCAAATAAAGATTTAACTAGAAAAGAACTATTTTCAGCAGGAATGAATGTTGGTAAAGACGTAATGGGAACAATGACTAATACATTAATTCTTGCTTATACAGGAAGCTCAATCCCCTTACTATTATTATTTATGGCTCATGAGACTTCAATAATAAAAATATTAAATTTAGATATTATAGCTACAGAAGTAATTCGTTCTATAGCAGGAAGTATTGGATTAGTGCTTACAATTCCTTTAACTGCTTTTATTTCAAGTTTATTAATCAGTAGATATAAAGATAAAGAAAAAACAAATAATACTATATAAATTAAAAAAAGGGGCTGTTTCATAA
>CCEZ01000005.1 GCA_000751555.1 Anaerosalibacter massiliensis
TGGTGCCGAAGGAGCGACCCTATAACTATTCGCACCACTTTGTGGTGCTCTTACAAAAAAATCTATTTCATAAGTTTCCTCATATATTCTTATTTCTCTAACAAATGAAGAAACAATCTTTTTTAAATTAGTTCCTTTATCCAAGTCTTTTTTAACGTTTAAAAGCCATTCTCTTAACTCCGATTCTGGAACAGCTGCCTTTACATTAACTATATTAATTCTATCCTGGATCATTTCTCTATACTCTTCTAATTGCTCTAATTTTTTACCTAATTCTAATGAGCCCACTCCTTTTACAATTAGATTAACAATGTTTTCAATTTCTTCATTAGTTTTTTCCAATTCATTTTGTAGATATTTTAATTCCTTTGGAGTTTTTTTCTGGTTTTCTAATATGTATTTGTGTATCTTATCTAATATACTATCTAAATCAGAAAATATTAACTCATTCAATTCATCTAGCACCTTTTTCTCAATAACTTCACATCTTATAGAATTATTACATCCAGTGCATCTATAGTAAAAATATGGTTCTCCGCCCTTAATTCTTCTTTGGGAGTGTCCAGTCATTTTTCTATTACACTTACCACACACTGTTATTCCAGATAAAAAATAATCCCTAAGAGCTTTAGATTTCCCTCTCCCTTTTGCCCTTCTTTGTAGTTCTTCCTGAGCCATATTAAACACCTCCATAGGTATTATCTTAGGAATTGCATTTTCGAGCCTAATTATGTCTTTTTCGTCTTTGTATTTCTTTACATTTCTTTTACCATCATCACCATAAGACCTTGATGTTTTATTAAATTCATAGACTCCAATATACTTCTTATTTTTAAGTATACTAGGAATTGAATTAAAAACAAAGGGCTTTCCACGTTTATTTTTATAGCCTTTTGAATTTAAAATATTTGCTATTTGTTTATATCCTTTGCCAGATAAATATAAGTCAAATATTTCTTTTACAATATAAGATTCTTTATCATTAATTACATATTTTTTATATTTATTTACATCATAACCTAGTGGGGGTATACCTCCATTGAATTGTGCCTTTTTAGCATTTTCTTTCAGGCCTTTCATTACTTCTTGACCTAAGTTAAGGGAATAATATTCTGCAAAAGATTCCAACATACCTTCCATTAAAACTCCTTCTGGAGAATCATCTATAGTTTGAGCAGAATACACAACCTTAACGCCATGCTTTTTTAGATTATGTTTATATACAGCAGAATCATATCTGTTACGAGCAAATCTATCCACTTTATGAACTATGATAATATCAAAATAACCTTTCTTTGCATCACTCATCATTGCTTGAAAGGCTTCTCTGTTATCAGTTCTCCCGGTCATAGCTCTGTCTATATATTCTTTTACTATTATAATATTATTTTTCATAGCATATTTTTTATTGCCATATAGTTGAGCTTCCACAGATTCTTCTCTTTGATGATCTGAACTGAATCTAGCATATGAAGCAGCCTTTATCATTAAAAGTACTCCTTTCTAAGTATAGATTATGTCTATTCTAATTCTATAATTATCTTTTTTAATTCTTTTTATATTTACTAATATAATAACTAATATTAGTAAAATGAGAAACTTCATGTTAATTCCCTTTTTTATATAAGAAATAATTTTTTATTCTAATTTTTCTAGAACCCCTAATGGCTCAAAATACACTATATAATTATCAACTTCATATAATAATCCATATTTCTCCTTATAGTATTTCAAAGCATCATCTATAAATTCTTCAGTAACATTTAAGTACTCAGCCATTTCATATTTGTTCCTACATCCATATTTATAAGAATTAATTATACCTATAATACCTATTAATTTATCATAAGCCCATGCCCTAGCTCTTCTTTCTTGCTTCCTATTTTCTACTTTAGACTGATCTACTATATTTCCATATGAGGTATAGTGATGCCCTAATTCTTCAGCTAAAACACACTTTCTTTCTATATCAGTATCTATATTAGTATTAAGGGTTATAGTATTGTCTACATATAACCCCTTCATTCCAAGGATATGATTATTTTCAAAAAATTCTATACCTTCTTTTTCTATTTCTCCAAGTAGTTTTTCGTATGTCATATGTATTTTCCCCCTTTTGCAAATCTATTTCTTTCTTCTAGATAATAAAAATTGTATATAATCATCTAATTGTTCTTGTTCTTCTTCTGTAAGTTCTATGTCATCTAAATGAGCAGCAACTGTATTAGGTTTGGGCTTTTCTTTTTTATCCTCATTAGCCATCTCTTCCAATTCTTCAATTGTTATTCCTAATGTCTTGCATATTTTTATGACATTGTCTACAGAAGCGTTTCCTATTCCTCTTTCTAGCATTGATCTTAATGTTGTATAAGGGATACCAGCTTTTTCACTAAAAGCTTTCAAGCTTAATCTTGTATCTTTTATCAATCCTTTCAATATTTCAGTTCTTCTCAACTATAACCCTCCTTAATTAATATACGATAAATCGTATCTGTATATAATATATTACTATATTATTATTCCTTTGTAAACATAAAAAATACGAAATATTGAATTTTTCTTTTAAAAAACCGTTGACAAAATACGAAATTGAGTTTATAATGAAATCACACCCTACGAAATTGAGTATTAGAAAGGAGTTGAAAAAAATGTATAAAAATTTAGAGGCTGAAATGGTGAGAAGAGGAATAACTAGAAAAGATTTGGCAAAATCATTGGATGTTAGATATGCAACTATAATAGATAAGCTAAAAGGTAGATATAGTTTTACTCTTGACGAAGCTTTTAAAATAAAAAATAAATATTTCCCAACTTTAAGCTTTGAATATTTGTTTGAAACTCAAAGAAAATCAGCCTAAAAATTAATAATAAGGGGGATTTAAATATGAAATTAGCTTTAGTATCTATGAAAATAGATAGGTTTACAAATAAAGTGATTAGTAGAGAAGCAAAAGAAATAAAAGAAGTTGATGAAGATGAATATTATAAACCATTGATAGAAATGTTAGGAGATGAATTTTTAAAACATAAAAAGGAGAGTGAAGTAAATGGATAAATGTTTTGCAGACAATGGAGACAGTTGTAAGGCTTTAAGAACTAAAAACTGTGAAGGTTGTGGATTTTATAAAACTAAGAAACAATTAGAAGCTAGTAAGAAAAAAGCAATGAAAAGGTTAAAAACTTTGGACAAGTTTACAAAGATGAGTATTGAAGCAAAATATAAAATTGGAGGGATTATATAAAAATGAAAACATGGGAAATGATTAAGGAATTAACAGAAAATCCAGAAAAGAAGTTTAAAAGAAAGGGAGTTGTAGGTGATGTAATAGAAGTGGGCATGGAAAGTGATGAAATAACTTGGTTAGGAAGTGGCGACAGTTTTATTATTAACTCTATGCAACTTAACAACGAATGGGAAGAAGTAAAAGAACCTATGACATTTATAGAGGCAGTAAATAGTGGAAAATTAATGAAACATGAAACATGGGCAGATTCCTATTTGAAACTATATGATTTGTGTGAAGCATTAAGTTTATTACCAAACGAAAAAATAAGAAGTATGTTAAATGGTAAATGGTATATAGCAGATTAGGAGGTATTGAAAAATGGCAGAGATAACTTACAAAAATAGTGCTAAAGATTTGACTGTAGAATCAGCAGAATATTTTAATGAAAGGCTACACATAGCAGTTGCGGTGAATGACGGTAAGCATTTAACCCTGTCTACAGAAAAAGAACCTATCGCCGCCAAGCTAAATAGGTTCTAAGAAAAAATATTACTAATAGTATTGTATCACATTTTAGGAGGGAATTTAAATGAATGAAACTAGAAAACATATGTATTATTTACTTGAAAAAATGAGAGAGTTAGATAGTCAGATTATAGCTGGAGAAAATGCTAAAAAAGATTTAAAACTACTTGAGGAACAATTCTATGAATTATGTGGAGAGGCTATAGAGGAGGATGAAAATGCAAGAAGCTTGGAGAATTAAAAATGATGATGATGCTGAATGGTTAATTGAAAAAGTTAATAAGGATTTAATTGAAAGTAATAGATATAAAGAATCCTTGAAAAGCAAAATAGAAGTTTTAGAGAGAAAGTTAAGAAAAGTAGAGGAGGAAGAAAATCTAGCTATAGAAAGACGTAACTCTTATTTAGCAGAATATTTTGAATCTATAGATGAAAAATTTAAGAAGAAAACTAAGACTCAAGAAAAATACAGATTGCCTTCTGGGGAGATTGTAAAGAAATATCCTAGTCCTCAATTTAAGAGAGATAATAACAAATTGTTAAATTGGATTAAGTCTAGTGGCCTAGATTATGTAGAAATAAAAGAATCTCCTAGGTGGAATGAATTAAAGGCAATTACTAGTATTAAAAATGGACAAGTAGTTACTGAGGATGGAGAAATAGTTGAAGGAATTGAAGTAATAGAAAGAGATCCAGTATTGGAATTTAAGGAGGGATAATTATGGCATTACAAATTACTAAAGCTACAGATATTAAAGAAGAAAAAGGGACTTATTTAATATACAGTCCTCCAGGGATAGGGAAAACTACTTCAATTAAATTCTTTCCTGGAAAGACTTTAGTTTTAGATGTTGATAGGACCACAAAGGTACTAAAAGGTGAGCCAAATATAAGTATAGCAAAAATAAATAATATGGAAACTTGGAAGCATTGGGAAGAAGTTGTTTTAGATTTGACAGAAAACTATGTTGGAAAGTTTGACAACATTGTTATAGACAATATATCAGAACTTGAAAGATGTTTATTATCTGATTTAGGAAGTAAAGGAAAAAATCATGGAGTGCCAAGCATTGGTAATTATCAACATATGCAGTTTAGGCTGGTGAATTCATTAAGATATATGAAGAATTTACAATCAAATATTATTATGACTGCTTGGGAAATGACAGATCTCTATACTACATCAGATGGCCAGCAATTTAATAGGTCATATCCTCAATTAAATTTAAAAATATTAAATAATATAGCTGGATTATGTGATGTAGTTGGAAAGTTAACTTTTAATGATGAAGGTAAAAGAGGATTTGTGTTAGCTCCTACAAATAGTATTTTTGCTAAAAATCAATTAGATGATAGAAAAGGATGTCTACAGTCAGAATTAATTCCGGCAGGTGATGGAGTTGAAGGAACTAAGACCGTATCAAAAGGATCTACTAAATAAAACTAGACAAGCTTACTTACAGGGATACAAAAGCCCCTGTATAGTAAGCCCATGTGGGAGTGGAAAAACAGTTATCATGGGTGAAATGGCCAGGAAAGCAGCAGAGAAAAAGAATAGAGTATTGTTTCTGGTCCATAGAAAAGAGCTTAAAGACCAAACGATTGATACCTTAAAATGGTGGGGCGTTGATATGAACTATATAGAGGTTGGCATGGTTCAAACCATAGTTAGAAGATTAGAGAAGACTATTCCACCTAAATTAATTATCACAGATGAAAACCATCATTCTTTGGCCAAAAGCTATAAAAAAGTTTATGATTATTTTCCTAATGCTAGATTAGTAGGTTTTACTGCTACACCTGTAAGGCTTAATGGCGGAGGGTTAGGAGAAGTTAATGACATATTAATAGAAGGTCCTACAGTTACAGAATTGATTGAATGGGGGAACTTGGCACCTTTCAAATATTATGCTCCTGAAGTTATTGATACTTCAAAATTGAAAATTAGAAGAGGAGAGTATGTAGCTAAGGATGTAGAAGATTTATTTCAAAGTAGAGCAATCTGGGGAGATGTGATAAGTCATTATAAAAAGTTAAGTCCTGGTGAACAAGCCATATGTTACTGTAGCAGCATAAAACAGTCTAAGGAAATGGCAGAACAATTTAATAAAGTAGGAATTAAAGCAAGACATATAGATGGGGAGACACCTAAGCCTGAAAGAGAAGCGGTAATAGAATATTTTAGGCAAGGAAAGATTTTAATAATATGCAATGTTGATTTAATTTCAGAGGGATTTGATGTTCCAGATTGTAATACAGCAATTTTATTAAGACCTACACAATCATTAGGGTTATTTATACAGCAAAGTATGAGACCTATGAGATATAAACCAGGTAAGACAGCTATAATTATCGACCATGTAGGAAATGTAGGAAGGTTTGGAACTCCAGATATGGAAAGAGAGTGGAAGTTAGATCCTAAAAAAGGCTCTAATAATACCAAGGTTGAGGAAGAAAATCCAGTTAAACAATGTCCGGAGTGTTTTTACACAGTTGAAAGAAGTACAGAAATTTGCCCCGAATGTGGTTATAAATTTGGACAAGAAGAAAAAGAGGTTGAACAGGTAGAAAGTGAGTTAGTAGAAATAGGATCATTTGATGGCTTTACTACAGATTATAGAGAGCCAAAGGATTGTAAAAATATGGGGGAATTATATAGTTTGGCAAAAAATAAAGGATATAAACCAGGATGGGCTTACTATCAGGGTAAAATGATGGGATTTATTAAATAAAAGGAGGATTAAACAATGTTAAATGATGAGTATAACAAGACATTTGATAAGATTAATGATTTATGTGAAGAAAATGAGCTTGAGTTTACATTTGAAAGTTCAAGATTTCCAATAATAGCAAGAGTTACACCAAATTTTGAACAGAAAAATCAAATGAAAATGGACATAGGAGATGATACTGATTTTATAAATGGAGAAGTACAATTTATATTTGGCAATGAATTAACAATGAAGGTTTTAAATGATTTTAGAATTGAAGATAGTTTATTAAATAAGATAAAAAATATGTCTAAAAAATTACATTATTTATTTTTACAAATATATTTTAAGGAGGCATTTTAAATGTTTAATTTTCAAGTAAATCATGATGAAGCAGTAGATTTTGGATTAATAGAAGAAGGAGAGTATGAGGTTATAGTTGCCAAGGCTTTTGAGGATGCCGCTAAGAGTGGAACAATGTTTATTAATTTACATTTAGTAGTTAGAAATGATGTAGATCAAAAGTACCAAAATAAATATATATTTGCTAGTATTTGGCAGTCAAAAGAAACTAATCAATACCATGCTGGTATGTTAAATACAGTGGCTAAAGCTTTGAGAATTGAAAATGGTAAGAGATATAACAGTTTAGAAGAATTATTAAATGACTTTAGAGGTAAAACTGCAAGAGTAACAGTAAAGCATGAAGAATATAATGGAAAAACTAATGCTAGAGTTAAGGGTTGGGAGCCAAGTAAATTTGAGACTTGTAACCATCAGTTTAAAAATAAAGATAATGCAATAAATATTCCAGGATTTCATCCAGTAGATGATGATGACTGCCCATTTTAATAGAGGGGATTTATTTCCCCTCTCAAAGGATGTGATAATAATTGTATGAAAATATACCTCAAGAATTAAAAAAATTAAATCAATGGGTTTGTTGGAAAGCTGAAGAAAGAAATGGAAAAATAACTAAGACACCTATAAATCCTATGACTGGCGGTTATGCACAATCAAATAACCCTAGCACATGGACAGATTTTTACACAGCAGTAAGAATATCCGAGAATTTTAGCGGAATAGGTTTTATGTTAGGAAACGGAATATTTGGAATAGATTTAGATGATATGGATGATGAAATAGAAAAGTTTGAAAATGGTGATGAAAACAATGTAATATCAGAATTCATTCATTCTTTAGGAAGTTATGCAGAATATAGTCCTTCCGGTAAAGGAATTCATATTTTATGCAAAGGAAAACTTCCTCCAGGAGGTAGAAGAAAAGGACAATTTGAATTCTATGAAAATGGTCGATTCTTTACTATGACAGGAAATATAGCTTCTGAATATATTGAAATAGTTGATTGTACTGAAACAGTCAAATATCTACACAGCAAATATATAGGAATACAAAATCAATCTTTAAATACAAAACGAGAGACTAGACCTTTAGATTTGGATGAAAGTCAGATTATAGATATAGCTCTAAAATCAAAGCAAGGACAAGCATTTTCCACTCTCTACAATGGATTTTGGGAAGGATTATATCCTAGTCAATCTGAAGCGGATTTGGCTTTTGCTAATATGTTGGCGTTTTGGACTAGTAGAGATTTTAATAAAATGGATTCTATATTTAGAAAAAGTGGATTGTATAGACCTAAATGGGATAGTAAAAGAGGTCAAACAACTTATGGAGAAGGAATTTTAAATAAAGCTATAGCGGATTGCAGAGAAGTATTTACTCCTGGAAATGGAATAGATGATTATGGGATTATTATACTGGACAATAAAGTTAAAAAATTTCCTTTTGATGACACAGGAAATGCTGATAGGTTTGTAAACAAGTTTGAAGATACAGTTAGATATAGTTATGTAGACAAAGGTTGGTATTTTTATAACGGAAAGAAATGGGAGTTTGATTTAGTAGGACATGTAAAAAAATTAACGGAAGAAGTTATCCAGGACATGAAATTAGAACTTGCTTATTGTAAAGATGAAGATGAAGAAAAACAATTCTTTAAACATCTAAAATACACTAGGAATAATAGAGGTAAGACTAATATGTTAAAAGAATCTGAGCATAGATTGCCGATTTTACCTGGAGAATTTGATAAAAGAAAAGACATTTTTAATTGTATGAATGGAGTTGTTAGTCTTAAAAATGGAAAATTATATGCTCATAACCATAAGCAATATTTAAGCAAAATGTCTTATGTAGAATATACAGATAACATTGATTGCCCTATGTGGATAGAGTTTTTAAATCAAATATTTGATAATGATACAGAATTAATTCATTACATTCAAAAAGCAGTTGGCTATTCTATGAGTGGATCCACAAAAGAGCAATGTGTGTTTTTCTGCTATGGAAATGGAAGGAATGGTAAGTCTACTTTCTTGGATATTATAGCGGCTATTATGGGAGATTATGCTACAAACATACAACCAGAAACAGTTATGATACAGAATAGGCAAAGTGGGGCTAATAGTGATATAGCAAGACTTAAAGGAGCAAGATTTGTTACTACTGTAGAGCCAAATGAAGGTGCAAGGATCAATGAAGGACTTTTAAAGCAATTAACTGGTGGAGATACAGTAACAGCTAGACATTTGTATGGGAGAGAGTTTGAATTTGAGCCAGAATTTAAACTATGGATGTCAACTAACCATAAACCTATTATTCGTGGTAGGGATTTGGGGATATGGAGAAGGATGCATTTAATTCCCTTTACAGTTCAGATTCCAGACGATAAAGTGGACAAAAATTTAAAATATAAGCTTAAAAAAGAATTGACTGGAATCTTAAATTGGGCAGTGGAGGGAGCTTTGAAATGGCATAGAGAAGGATTAAAAATGCCTAATGCAGTTCAGGAAGCAGTAAAGGAATATAAAAGTGAGATGGATGTTATAAGTGCATTTTTAGAACAATGTACTGTGCGAGGAATAGGAGAAGTAAAAGCTAGTGAATTATATAAAGCTTATACAAATTGGGCTGACGAAAACAACGAGTATAAAATGTCAAATACTAGATTTGGTAAGGAAATAACGTTGAAGTTTGAAAAAGTAAGAAATAGAGATGGCATATACTATCAAGGATTAAAATTGGATGGTGATAGTAAATCTTATCAAATTAGCTATGGTTATTAAAAAAATGTGTATAGGTGTGTATTGTTTTAACCGATTTTCTATAACTTTTATATATTTAATTTCTCCATAGGGACTTTACTATATAACTATTCAATCTATACACACCTATACACAAGTAAGTAAAATACAATAGTATATATAATATATAGATATTATGTAAACCAATAAAAATAGTAAGTATGTAAATAAACGGTAAATATCATTTTGGGAGGTAGAGAAATGACAGCACAAGAATTAATTAATATTTTAATGCAAGTGGATCCAGAGTGTAAAATAAAATTCAATTTTAATGGAGATAAATTAGAAGTTGTAAATGAAAATTACAGCATTACTATATATGATGAAGTATTTTTAAATTTAAAGAAGGTGAAGGAATGAGAGAGAAAGATATACAAAACGAAATTAGACTAGCTCTTTCACCTTATGCGATAGTTTTTAGAGCTAATGTTGGAACATTTGTAACTAGTGATGGACGAGTAGTTGCAACAGGATTGCCAAAGGGATTTTCAGATTTGTTTGGAGTACGTAAATCAGATGGAAAAGCATTTTTTATAGAGGTTAAGAATGAAAAAGGTAAGACAAGTAAGTATCAAGATAACTTCTTGAAACAGATGAAAAAGAATAATGCTATTGTGGGGGTAGCTAGAAGTGCAGAACAAGCAATTAGAATTATTAAAGAAGAATTATAATAATGCTTTAATTAGATTTAATAATATGGAGAAATGGTGCCAAACTGCAAGTTTAGAAGAACAGTTAAAATATGAAAATGAAATATTAAAAGTAATAAATAAGTGTAGTGAATTATTCGAGGAGGTTGAAAATAGTGAAATGTAAGGAAAGAGTTAGCAAGTATTGTAGACAAGCATTAAGCTATAAAAAATATGCAGAGATAAGAAGATGTAATAAGTGTTGTATAGATTGTATAGAGCCATGTAGCAATATATGTAAGAAAGCTTTAGACATAAATAAGAGTGAGTTAAAATGATACAAAGAAAAATTAAAGAATTGGATGAGAAATTAAAGATAGGAAGAAATTATAAAATTAATTACATTGCAAGTAAACCTAATAAAAATGGGACTAATAAATTTGAAGGTATTCTAGTTAAGAAAATTAATGAATATTACTTATTTGAAAATAAAGAATACAAGGAGTGTTTTCTAAAAGTAGATTTTGTTACCGGCCAATATAGAATCAAGGAGGTAGGGTATTGAATGAAGAGATAAATAAGATGGTTGAAGAAAATTTAAATCTTGTCCCTTTTGTAGTTTATAAAAAATTTAAAGTGGATATATCTAAGAACCCTGACTTAATAGATGAATATATAGGGGTAGGAAATGAAGCTTTAATTGAAGCGTGTCAAAGATTTGATGAAAGTCATGGAGTAAAATTCAGTACCTATGCAGTCAGTATTATTTGGGGGAAGATACAAAGATTTAGAAGAGATAAGAAAAATAGTATTAGACTTCCTAGAAGACTTCAAAAGGCAGGGACAGAATACAATAGAGGAAAAGCTTTAAATAAAGATATAGATACAATTTGTAAAGAAACCGGAGTAAAAAAGGAAGACATAGAAGAATGGTTAAGGAGTAAGGGAGTGGTCAATTTGGACACACCTATACGAGATCCTAAAGATGAAGGTTCTAATACAACAATGTTAGATATGTTAACAGATGACTTTGATGTAGAGGAATCTGTAGTTGAAGATATAAAGTATAAAGAAAAAATGGAGATATTGGAAAAAGCTTTGAGACCTTTAGAGTTTCAAGTAGTAAAATTAGTAGAATCAGGGATATACAAACAGAATGATTTAGCAAATATTTTAGGAGTATCTCAACCACAAGTTAGCAGAATATTAAAAAGATTAACTAAATTAGTAGGGCCAACTTTAGAAAAATATTATTCTGGAGAAATAGATCTACAGGAATTTTGTAAAAGATTAAAAATAAAGGAGGATGTATTCATGAATTTTGATAAAGAGATTAAAATAGCGTGTAATTGGCTTATAAATAATCCTGGTGAAGAGTTGAATTTAGCGAAAGTACTTAAAGAGGAAGGCATAAATATATCATCATATTATAGGACAAGACTAAAAGGCATGATTTTAAAGGAAATGCTGAAAGAAGGATATCAAGTTGAAGAAGTTCCTTATGCTTCCGGTGGAACTAGACTAAAATTATGTGAATCTAAAGAAATTAGAGAGAACCAGGAGAAAGAAAAAATTATCATTGAAGAAAAAGAAGAAGAAAATGTTTTATTAAATATCCTGGATATACCAATTTCAAATTGTGATTTAGAATTTACTGAAGCATTGCAGAAATCTTTATCAATGTTTACTATGTTAGGAAAAACAACGGTACTAGATATTAGAGTTAGGGAGGTAAGCCAATGAATGTAGATAAAATAATAAAATTAAATAATAAATATGGTATTTGTTCTAAATGCGGAAATAAGTATATCGGAAATGGACAAGGTGGGATTTATAATGATGAATACAAATTTGTTAGATGGTGTAAATGTGGATTTAAGGTAACGGTATTTGAAGATGGAAAAGAAATTACAGAAAGAACTAATATAAGCCAATTAGATAAAAAAGTAAATGAAGATGAAACTTTAAGAGATTTTATCAAAACTTCACATAAAGAATTTTATGAAACTGAATTAACTGATGAATATATAGATAGTTTAGATGAAATAAAATTATCAATATTAGTAGATTACTTGGATGATTTATGGCTTAAATAGGAGGTTATTTAAATATGGCAGGGAAAGAACTTTTAAAACAATACAATAGCTTACTAGAGGAAATAAAGGATTTAAAAAGAGAGATAAAAAAACTTGAAGATACAGAACCTAAACATGAAATAGATAGTGTGAGAGGGTCCAATCCTTATTTCCCTTATCAACCAAGAAATTTTACTCTTGAAGGATATAACATTGTAGAGGAAGAAGAAAGAAATTGTAAAATTTTAAAAAAGAAAGATATTTTAGTGAAGAGGAAAAATAAATGTGAGGAATTAAAAATACAAATAGAACAGTTTATAAGTAATATACCAGACTCATTAACTAGAAGAGTATTTAAATATAGATATATTGAAAATTTACCTTGGTTACAGATAGCTTACAGAATCGGAAAACATGATGAAAGTTATCCGAGGAAAGTGGTACATGATAAATATTTGGAGAATTTAGGCAAATAAGATTTGTAAATATGATAATGGATGAATAGGTAGATTTATTAGAAATTATTTTTATTTTAAATCTTTTTACTATTAATCCGTTTAATCCGAAACAGATATGCTAATATGATAGTAAGTGAAAATGTAAAAAAATTAATAAGAATTCATATTAAAAGTCTCACTAATTCAAGGGTGGGACTTTTTATTACTTCTTTTTTGATGTGATGGGCGGTGTGCATATTAACCCAATATCATAAAAGGAGATGTTAAGTATGTTAGTTTTAAGTTTATTTAGTGGAATAGGAGCCTTTGAAAAAGCATTAAAAAAAGCAGGTGTTAACTATAAAATAGTTAATTATTGTGAAATTGATAAATATGCAAGTCATGCTTATAGTGCGATTCATGATATAAGTGAAAGTTATAACCTGCAAGATGTTACTAAAATAGATACAGATCAACTAAAAGATTTTGACTTATTGACTCATGGTAGTCCATGTCAAGATTTTTCTTTGTCTGGCAAAGGAAAAGGCGGAGATGAAGGAAGGTTAAACACTAAACAAATAAGCAAATATGGATTACTAAAAGTTGGAGATATTAAAAATCCAAATAGATTTAAAATGAATAATAGAGTATTTTCAAAAGATGGTGTAAGTCCAACATTAACAACAACGAATCCAACCAAGATAGTTGAATGTAAAGTAAGACATTTAACTCCATTGGAGTTTTGGAGAGCAACAGGATTTAGTGATGAAGATTATTGGAAAGCAAAAAGAGCATTAGAACAAGAATTTTATAAAGGCAAAGATAGAACAGATAGTCAGATGTACAAGATGGCCGGAAATAGTATAGTAGTAAATGTATTAGAAGACATTTATAGAGAATTATTTATAGATTAAGAGTCTTTAAACAAAGGCTCTTTTTTCATGCAATAGATTAATATAGTTAAGACAGTAGAATAAAGAAGGATTTCCTCTTTTTCTGTAGAAGTAAGTAAGGAGAAGGGAGGAGAGAGAGATGGATAAAGATATTTTAATGGCTATGTTGGAGGATATAAAACAAGAAGTCTCAAGCGTTCAATCAGAAGTGAATAGTGTATATACTTATGTATCAGATATTACTGAAACAAATAATAAACTAGATAGAATAATAGAACTATTAGAAGAAACATCAAATAAATAATTGAAGAGCCTATTAACAAGGCTCTTTTTTCATGCATAAATTTAAGGTAGGTGGTGATATGGGTGTAAAACTAACAGTAAAACAAAAGAAATTTTGTGATTATTATATTGAATTAGGAAATGCCACAGAAGCAGCTATAAGGGCAGGGTATAGTAAAAAGACGGCTAGACAAACAGGAAACGAAAACCTTACAAAACCTTACATTAAATCTTATATTGATGAAAAAATGAAAGAAATAGAGGATAAACAAATCGCAAAAGCTGATGAAGTGTTAAAATACTTAACTTCTATAATGAGAGGAGAAATAGCAGAAGAAACTCCAATTTTAATAGGTGAAGGAGTGCAAGAATTGGTACCAAAAGGGACATCAGTAAAAGACAGAATAAGAGCAGCCGAACTCATAGGGAGAAGGTATAGTTTGTTTACTGATAAGCAAGATATAGATATAAAGGTCCCAAAGATAATATTTGATATACCAGAAGATGATGAAAATGACAAAGATTAGCTTACAAGAACTAATAGGACAGGGTTACAATAAAGCCTGGAATACTAAGAAGTTTTATAAAGTCATTAAAGGCTCTAGAGGATCTAAAAAATCAGTTACAACACAAATAGAAATTATAAGTAAAATGATGGCTTACCCCTGGATGAATGTAATAGCCGCAAGAAGATACCAGAATACTTTGAGGGATAGTGTATATGTAGGGTTAAAAAGTGCCACTCATAGATTAGGGGTGTCTCATTTATGGACATTCACAGTAAGTCCTATGGAAGCTACTTATTTACCAACAGGGCAAAAGATTTTATTTAGAGGGTTTGATGATCCTTTAAAAATGACTTCAATACAATTAGAACAAGGAACTATCACTCATTTATGGGTAGAGGAAGCTTATGAATTAGAAAACAGAGATAAACTAGATACTGTAGTTGAAGCTATGAGAGGTATTATTGATGACCCTAACGCTTATAGGCAAGTAATACTTACATTTAACCCATGGAGCGAACATCATTGGCTAAAGAGTGAATTCTTTGATGTGAAAGATGAGGATATATTTACTTTAACAACAACATATAAAATAAATGAGTTCTTGGACAAAGACACAATTAGAAGATATGAAAAATTATATAAAATTAATCCTAGAAGAGCCAAAATAGTGTGTGATGGAGAATGGGGAGTTGCTGAAGGTTTAGTATTTGAAAATGTTATATTTGAACCTTTTGACATCCAGGAGAAATTAAAAGAACAATTGCAATTGTTAATAGGTTTAGACTTTGGATATGAGCATGACCCTACAGCCTTAATTGTTGCACTATTAGATGAGGAAAATGAGAAGATTTATATTATAGATGAGCATTATGAAGTTGGAATGCGTACAAAAGAAATTGCAAAAATGATTAAGAAAAAAGGATATCAAAAATCAATTATAGTAGCTGATAATGCTGAAGGAAGATTAATTGATGAATTAAGAGATGATTATGGTATAAGAAGAATAACTAAAAGTGAAAAAGGTCCTGGAAGTGTAAAACAAGGAATAGAGCAATTAAAGAATTATCAAATTATATGTCATACTAACTGTATAAACACTAAAGAAGAGTTTTACAGCTATGCTTATAAAAGAGATAAGATATCAGGTAAATATTTAAATGATCCTGAAGACAAGAATAATCACTTAATGGATGCTTTAAGGTACTCATTGCAATGTAGAAAATCTAAGATAATTATAAAAACATACAAAGGGGGGATATTATAGTGTTTATCCTAGAATCCGATACAGAGATGACTGAGGAATTATTACTAGAATTAATAAATAAGCATAAATCAAGTCATGAAAGATACAATAGATTAAAGAAAATGTATAAAGGAGATCATCCAATATTACACCAAAAAAAGAAGGAAGAATATAAGCCTGATAACCGTTTAGTTGTAAACTATGCTAAATATATAGTTGATACACTGAATGGTTTTTTTATTGGTATACCAATAAAAGTTAGCCATGAATCAGATGAAATAAATAATTATCTTGATTTTGTAGATAAGTTTAATGATCAGGATGATAATAATGCAGAACTTTCCAAGTTATGCTCCATTTATGGCCATGCTTATGAGATGGTATTTATAGATGGTGATGGAATGCTAGGCATAACTTATATAGAACCACAAGAAGCTTTTGTTGTATACGATAATAGTATTGTAGGAAAGCCTATGTTTGGAGTTAGGTATTATAATAATGCTGATAAAAAACTTGAGGGAAGTTTTTCAGATAAACATCAAATAATTTACTTTAGAGAAAACGATGAAGGTAAATTATATTTTTATGACGAGAAACCTCATTTGTTTGGAGATATACCTATTATTGAATATGTAGAGAACGAAGAAAAGATAGGAGCATTTGAAGGCGTGGAAACTCTTATAAATGCTTATAATAAAGGTTTATCTGAAAAAGCTAATGATGTTGATTATTTTGCTGATGCATATTTAAAAATATTAGGTGCTGAATTAGATGATAAAACGATTAAAAAACTAAGAGATTCTAGAACTATAAACATGGCTGGTGGAGATATCGATAAGTTAATAGTTGAGTTTTTAGAAAAGCCAAACGCAGATGAAACTCAAGAGAACCTAATTAATAGATTAGAAAAACTAATATTTCAAATATCAATGGTTATGAATATCAATGATGAAACTTTTGGTACGCAGTCAGGTATAGCTCTTAAATATAAATTGCAGAGCATGGAGAATTTAGCCAAAACTAAAGAAAGAAAATTTGCATCCGGATTAAATAGAAGGTATAAGATGATAGCCAATACTAGTATAACTCCAATCAAAGGTGACGAATGGACTGGTATTAAATATCAATTTACAAGAAATTATCCTGCTAATATCTTAGAAGAATCTCAAATAGCTAAAAACCTAATAGGCGTAACAAGCAAAGAAACAGCTTTATCAGTGTTATCTATTGTCGATAATGCTAAAGATGAGGTTGATAGAATCAACGACGAATACGATATTGATAATGAGTATGACTTTGATAGGAATAGAGTTGATTTAGATGAGTAAAATTAATCCAAAGTATTGGAGAAAGAGACAGAAGGCATATTTTAAGAATTTAGAAAAAAATGAAGAAAAACTTCTTAAAAAGATGATAAAAGAGTATGAGAAAGAAGCTGCAAAATTAGACAAAGAAATAGCTTCTTATTACGCTAAATATGGCACAGATAATGTTATTGAATATAGAGATTTATTAGTAGAGTTAGATCCTAAAGAGAGAAAAATATTACTCCAGGACATGGAACAATTCTTTGACGTTCATCCTGAATTTGAACATTTAAAGCCTATTAGGGAAAGTATTTATAAACTAGATAGATTAGACTCTTTAAGGTACTCAATTACCAAACAACAAATTGAGTTGGGTGTAAAAGAGGAAGAAGTAATATTAAAACATTTATCTAAAAGCTATACATCTACTTATAATGCGATGTTAAAGGATATGGGCTTTGGTGACAATTTTTTATCAGTTAATGATGCCTTGGTTAAAGATTTAGTAAATAGAGCATGGTTAAATAATAAAAATTTTTCTGATAGGATATGGGGTAATAAAGAGAAGCTGATAGACTATCTTACTACAGACTTTAAAAACGGAATAATTAGAGGAGATGATTATAATAAACTAAGTAAAATGCTAGAGGAAAGATTTTTGAAACAAAGCAAGAATAACATAAAGAGATTGGTATATACCGAAGGTACTTTTATTCAAAATCAGGCTATGGCCAAGCCATTTGAAGACATGGGATATGATACTTATATTTATGATGCTATCCTGGATGAAAGGACATCTGAAGTATGTGAAGGGCTTAATGGCCAAGAGTTTTTATTTAAAGACAAAGAGCCAGGAGTTAATTTTCCCCCAATGCATCCATGGTGTCGGTCTTCCTTTATTGTAAAATTATGATAAGATATAGGTAAAAGATGAATAAAGGAGGACAGATAGATGGACATATTATTGATTTTATTAGGGTTATTAGTTGGAGCTGTAGGACTGATAATGATAATAGTTAATTTAATTAGAAAAAAGCCTGTAAAAAAGTATGGGGCAACTCTTTTAATAGGCATGGTATTATTGGTTACTGGTGGAATAATGTTAGATACAGATGAGGAGAAACCAAAAGAGGAATCTAAAACTAAGGTAGAGTCTGAAAACGTAAAAGAAACATCAAAGCCTAGCAAAGAAAAGGTTAATTTAGATATATACATAAAGCCAACCATAGTTACAAATGAAAATGAAATTAGCATTGATATTGATACTAATGTTGTAGATGGCTCAATACTTGAGGTAACAATTTTATCAGGCGATTTAGAATCAGTGTCAGAAAATATAACAGTTAAAGATGGGAAAGCTAATGTTAAATTTGATGTTAAAGATAAGTTTAAGCCCGGATATCTAGCAGGAAATATTTGGCTTAGATTTAATAATAATGAAGTAAAACAACCTGACAATGTTAAAAAGGTATATGGAGAAAATGGAGAAAAGTTGAAAGGGAAATATGCAAAAGAGAACAAAGGTGGTAAAGAAGGTAAAAGTATAATTTATACAACTGAAAGTATTGCATATCCTGACAAAGCTACAGCTAAAGAAGTAAGTGATAAAAATTATGAAGAATTAAAAGCAGAGCTAATAGAAATAGGTAATGGTGTCATTATTGATATCATAGAACCTACCGATTCAGAACATGCTAAAGTAATAGTAAGTGATGCATGGTACCACTCAGCAGAACACGAAAAAGAAAGGTTTGCTACTCAGGTAGGAGACGCTTTAGAGCAAATATTAATCAACACAGATAGATCTAAAGGTGAAAAATTTGCAATAGTGAATTTTTACGATAACTTTGGCAAGCGGGTAGCAAAAAGGAAAGCTACAGGTGGGTATAAAGTACTTGAATAATAAACAAAAACATTTAAGCAACTCTAATTATGGGGTTGCTTTTATTTTATTAAAAAGGAGAGTGTGGAATGAAAGCAAGAATACAGCCTGTAAAAATAGTAGAGTGTGATAAATGCGGTAAAGAATTTAGCATTAAGGTAAAAGTAAAGAAACTAGGAAAAGGAATCGAACAAAGCTATTTTAAATGTCCTAAGTGTAAGGCTAAATATGAAGTAGCTAGAACTAATAGTAATACCAGGAGGTTACAAAAAGAACTTAATAGGCTTCAATTAGAGTACAATAAAAAGCCTTCTGAAAAAGGATATAAAAAGATTAGTAAAAAGAGGGAAGAACTAAGAAAAGAAATGTTAAAGCTTAATGAAAGGTTGGGATAATTATGGTTATAGATAAATATATTATTTGCGAAATTAACCAGGCAGTTGATAATATAATTGAAGCTGTTAAAGCTGCATCTATTACCATGCAAGAAGCTTTTAAGGGATTTCAAAGGATTTTTAATTTTACAAAAGTGAATAATAAAGAGAAACAAAAGTATAAGCCTGTGTTACAGATTAGACCTAATAAAAGTGTTTTAACTGATAAAAGATTAAAAAATCATTATTGTAGGAGTAATTGCTAGGGAGGTGATTAATTGAAAATATCAGATAAAATTAATATTAGTGGGATTGAGTATGAAATAAAAATGGTAGATAATCCACTTATAACTATGAATAATCAAAGAGCATACGGGCTATTGACTTTGAGAATACTGAGATACTCATAGATAAAACACTAAGAAACAACCAAGGGCACGTACAAACATTAATACATGAGATTATTCATGGAATAGTTTATGATAGAGAAATTGATTTTGCCTTAGATGATGAGGAAGCTATAGTAGATCAGCTAGCAAAGGGTTTATATCAAATTATAAAAGATAACTCAAGTATATTTACAAAAGAGTTGAACATATAATAACCGTCTTTAAGCAACAGACATTAAACAGGCTTATTTTTTTATGCAACAAATATGACCAAGCATTAATGTCATTAAACTTTATGGATTGTCTAAGCATTACAGACATTAAACTTAATGGGAAAAAGGAGAGATTAAAATGATTAAAGATTTGAAGAAAGGTTTACCAAAAATGAACTTGCAGTTATTTGCAGAGGAAGAAGAAACAGAAGAAATAGTAAACAAAGATACTGAAAAAGAAGATAAGAAGAAATTAGATACCAAAGAAAATCAAAAAAAAGAAGATGATAAAAAATACTCTGATGAGGATTTAGACAGAATAATAAATGAAAAATTTGCAAAGTGGCAGGAAAAGAAAGAAAAAGAAATAAATGAAGCTAAGAAACTAGCTGATATGAATGCACAACAGAAAGCAGAATATGAAAGAGATCAATTACAAAAGGAACTAGACGAATTAAGAAAAGCTAATACACTAAATGAAATGACATCTACTGCAAGAAACATGCTCAAAGAAAGAAATGTATCAATAGATGATGAGTTATTAAGTACCTTAGTAACAGATGATGCAGAAAAGACTAAAGAGAATGTTGAAAGCTTTGCTAATATGTTTGAGGAAGCAGTAGAAAAGGCAGTGTTAGAAAAAATTAAGAACCCTAATGAGAAAAGGGGGACTACATCAGGTATTACCAAAGAGGAGATTATGCAAATTAAAGATAGGGGCCTAAGACAACAGAAGATTAAAGAAAATATACATTTATTTAATGAATAAGAAAAGGAGAGATTAATTTATGGATAAGTCATTACAAAAAATGAATCTGCAGTTATTTGCAGAGGAAAATTTAACTGTAACAGGAGATTTAGCCAAGGTACAATCTATTGATTTTGCTAATAGATTTGGAGAAAACATTACAAAACTATTAGAAGCTTTAGGTGTTACAAGAAAAATACCAATGGCATCTGGTATGGTTATTAAAACTTATAAAGCTGTAAAAAATGTTAAAAAAGATAAAGTAGGAGAAGGTGAAGTAATACCATTATCTAAGGTTGAAACTAAACCTGATAAAACTTATGAAATTGAACTTAAGAAATTTAGAAAGGCGGTATCCGGAGAGGCTATTCAAAGACATGGTTTTGACCAAGCTGTTGCCGAAACTGATGAATTATTATTAAAAGAAATTCAAAAAGATATTAGAGCTGATTTATTTACTTTCTTAGCTACTGGAACTGGCAGAGCTGAAGGAGTAGGACTTCAGGCAGCATTAGCTCAAGCATGGGGTCAAGTTCAAACATTATTCGAAGATGATGCAGTAAATACTATAGCATTTGTTAATCCTTTAGATGTAGCTAATTATAATGGCGATGCTAAGCTAACTATACAAAAAGAATTCGGGTTAACATTTGTAGAAGGATTTACAGATGTAACTGTTATCACTAATACTTCAGTTCCTAAAGGGAAAATATATGCAACTGCACCAGAAAACGTGGTATTTGCTTATATCCCTGTTACTGGTTCTGAATTAGGGAAAACATTTAATTTAACTTCAGATGAAACAGGATATATCGGCATTACACACAACAATGTAAATAATAACGTTACTGTTGAAACTTTAGCATTAAGTGGAGCAACTTTATTTGCTGAAAGGCTTGATGGTGTAGTTGTAGTAGGCATTAAAGAACCAGAAGCTCCACCCATTGAAGGATAAAATTGAATACTAAAGGTGTGATTTAATTGGAAATATTAGATAGAGTGTTAGCTCGTTTACCTGGTGAAGATAACCAGGCAGATGAGCCTTTCTTAAAGGAATCTATAAGGCTTGTAGAAGATAGGTTAAACTTAAGACTAAATACTGATAAATTACCTGATAAATTTGAAAGTATTTTAGTTGACGCAGTAATTAAGATTTGGAGAAGAAGATATCATGAAGGTATTGAAACTGAAAAAATAGATACTATTAATACTAAATTTGTAGACAATATCCTGGAAGAGTATGAAAAAGAGATTCAAGCTTATCTATACAATAAAGAAAAAGATAGTTTTAAAAATGTGGTGAGGTTTATATGAGGTATTTTGAAGCAGATTTGATTAAGAAGATCCCTACAGACAATAAAGATGAACTAGGTAATAAAATATTTGGTTATATACCTATTCATGTAAAAGAGTGTAGAACAACAGAATGGACTGCTGATGATGTAAATATTTATGGTAGAGATATTACATCTGGTTCAAGAAAGATACTTGTAAAACCTTTAAATGAGCCTTTAAAAGATATAGTTAAAATATCTATAGATAATAATGAATATGATATTTTAAGCAAAAAAGACCTGGGCAGATGGATATTATTTGTAGTAAAGGGATTTAGAATATGAAATTAACATTGCAATTTAAAGGGACTGAAGAGTTATCAAGAAAATTACTACAAAAGAATAGTACTGCATGGAAAAATGTAGCGAATAAGAGTTTAGCTGAAATGCATAACAGGGGAGCTCATCCACCTGGAACTCCAGTTGACAGTGGTGAACTAAGATTATCAAGGAAAACGACTAAAGCAAACCCTGGTAAAAGTTTTTCTGGCCAATTTGGTTATACAAAAGATTATGGTCCACATGTAGAGTATGGGCATAGAACACGTGGTGGTGGCTATGTGCAAGGGCAGTATTATTTAAGAAATAATGTTGAAGCTCAAAGAAAGATTTATAGAAATGATTTACTGACTGAATTGAGGAGATAAAATGTTAAAAAAATTAAGTTTCATAGATTTTTATAAAGCAATACAAGAAAAAATTGAAAGTAAAACAGGACTTAGGTGTTATGATGATATCTCACAAGATGCACCAAGCCCTTTTTATTATGCTGAAATTGTGGGATTAAGGCCAGAAAATACTAAGACGATGTATGTTGATGTATTTACAGTGTTCGTACATGCCATAGCGGAGCCTGGAGGTAGCTCAATTGGAATATATAAGCTTATCCAGGAACTAGAGGAGGCAATGACTGAAAGAATAGACATAGGTGAGGAATATTGGATATTAGAACAAACTAGTCAGGGCCTTCAACGAATTCAAACAGATGAAACAAATGAAAAACATGCAATATTAGCATATGAATTTAAAATATGCTATGGATTTAAAATTAAATAGGAGGTAGTAATTAATGGCAAATTTTGAAGATAATTTATATTGTGATTTTGACTCTACCGCAACAAAGGCATTGGCTGGTAAAGATATATTACTAGCTGTATTTAATGCTGATGGATCTAAATTATTAGCAGTTAGTGGACAACAAGGGTTAACAATAAACAGATCTGCAGATTCAATAGAAGTATCATCTAAAGACACAAAAGGTGGTTGGAAATCAAAAATTGTGGGAATGAAAGAGTGGTCAATTGATAATGATGGGCTTTATGTACCTAGTGATGAAACACATAAATTACTGGGAAAGGCATTTGAAGAAAGCAAGCCTGTTTGTATAAAAGTAATAAATGCTAGAGAAAAAGAGGGAATGTTTGGTGGATTAGCATATGTATCTGATTATTCCTTAGAAGCACCTTATGATGATGCAATGACATATAGTATTGCACTTGAAGGCAATGGAGCACTAGTTGATTTATCAGATAAAGATGCTAATCAAATGCCTGGTGATGATAGTAGAGTAGAAGATTAATTAGGAGGCGAAATAGATGATTGAAGTAAATGGAAAAACATATGAATTAAAATATAATATTAGGACAATTGAGCAAATAGAGGCAGTTACAAAAGAATCTCTAGTTGCGAGCGTAAGAAAGACTGAAGGCTTCTTATCAATTCAAGAGTTAAAAATATACTTTGGTTTTGCTCTATTCAATGATAGTGGAAATAGAGTAAGCCCCCAACAAGGAATGGATGTTGCTGAATCATTAATAAAAACAGAAGGATATATGAAAGTTAATCAAATGGTTATGGGAGCAATTGAAAAAGATTGCCCTTTTTTATTCCAAGTAGACTAGTTGAATTTGAGTACCTAGGCGGTAATGGTGAGAGAGATTTAGAATATGAAGAATTAGCGAAGGACTATCAAGATGAGATAGACTTCGCTTTTTTTGTAGTCAATTTTAACTATTCAAAAGATGAATATTTGGCTCTAACTCCTAAAGAAAAACTATTCATCATGAAAGCCTGGGAAACAAAACTAGTCTCAGATACAACACATTTTAGAAATGCAACTCTTAATGCAGTAAATAATGCTTTAAGAAAGAAAAACAAGAAATTTATTGAGTTATGGAAGAAAAAACAAAAGAAATTAGATAAAGATTTTGCAGAGTTTAGTATGGATTCTGTAATAAAAACTGAAGAAAAAGAAGGCAAATCATGGGTGGATAAAATCTATCGAGCTAATGGTATGACAACACCTAAAAAGAAAGGAGGTAGATAATGGCTGACTATATTCTAAGTGCAAAAATCACTGGAGATTCTAAGAGTTTTGAAGATGCATTTGAAAGGTCCCAAAATAAAATTAAAAACTTCAATGGAAAAGTTGACGGTATGGGAACTAAAATATCTGATGGCGGCAAAAAGATGCAAGGATTTGGAACTAAGACAATGTTAGCTACTGCTCCCTTGACTATTTTTGCTAAGAAAAGTATTGACACTGGTAGAGCTTTCGGTGCATCAATGAGTAAAGTACAAGCTTTATCAGGTGCAACTGGAAGCGAGTTAAACGAGCTAGAAAAGTCTGCAAGAGAAATGGGAGCCACAACTAGATATAGTGCAAGTGAGGCAGCTGATGCATTAGGATATATGGCTTTAGCAGGCTGGGATACTACTCAGATGATGGATGGACTACCTCATGTTTTGGGATTAGCTACAGCGGGCCAATTAGAACTTGCTACAGCTTCAGATATTGTAACTGATATGATGTCAATGTTTAGTTTAGACGCAAAAGATGCAGCTATAGCTACTGATGTTTTTGCATATGCTCAAGCTAATGCTAACTATGATGTAGAGCAGTTGGCAGATGCTTTAAGATATGCAGGTCCAGCAGCTGCAGCTGCTGGGCATGATATTCAACAGACTTCGGCAGTATTGGGTATGTTTGCGAATCAAGGTATTAAAGGATCTAAAGCAGGTACAACTTTAAATGCAATGTATCGTGATTTACAGAAGAACGCTAAAAATGGTGCTGTTGCAATTGGAGGCACTTCAGTAGCTATTTATGATGCTCAAGGAAAAATGAGGTCTATGTCAGATATTATGGTTGATGTGGAAAAAGCAACAAAAGGGATGACGGATGAACAGAAAAACGCAGCCTTATCAAGTATCTTTCAGCAAGAATCACTTAAGGGTGTTAACTTACTCCTTAATGAAGGTTCTGGTGAATTAAAGAATTTTGAAAAAGAGCTCTATAATTCAAAAGGTGCTACTGAAGAAATGTCTAAGACTATGGATGATAACTTAGATGGTAGCTTTAAAAACTTAAATAGTGCTGTTGAAGAACTACAACTAAGGTTTTTCGAAACAGCAGAAGGACCCATGCGTAAATTTGTTGACAAAATTACTGGTTTAATAATTGAATTAGGGAAACTAGACGATTCAACCTTACAAACCATTGTAGCTATAGCAGGCATTGCGATAGCGATAGGCCCTGCCATGTGGGCATTAGGGATTATGACAGATGGGGTAGGTAAATTAATATCCATGGGAGCTAAACTTGGTGGAGCTTTATTAAGTCCTGTAGGATTAATTAGTTCCGCATTTGTTGGACTAGCTTATGTACTCATAAATGCATTAGTACCAGGGGATAGCTTCCTAGAAAAAATGAAAAACTTAGGGGCGTATATCGCTGAAATGGCTAGTGGAATTATCCCACACTTAAAAGATGCATTTAGTCAAGTCATATCAGTAGTTACAAATTTAGCCACTTCGATAGGTTCATTTTTGAGTCCAACTTTTGAGATAATAAAATCTTCATTCATGGATTTAGCAGTATCAGCCTTACCTTTTGTTGTTAATGGTTTTATGATGCTTGTTAATGTAGCGGTCACTGTAGCTCAAGCTATTATGAATATAGCAAGCATGGTATTACCTGTATTAATTGGTATATTTAATGAATTAGTACCAATAATTTCTTCAATCATAGGGATAATTTTTGATATAGGAACTCAACTAACACCTTTAATATCTACTTTAATGTCAGCATTAATACCTACGATAACAACAGTAATAAGCACCGTAATGAATATTGTGCAGACTGTAGCACCGGGGGTAGTAGCAATTTTAAATGTAATTATTGCAGTAATTAAAGCTATGATTCCAATTATTATGAGTATTATTACGGTTGTAGTTAATGTTGTATCAGTAGTTATATCAACGATACAGCCTATTGTGGCTTTTGTAGGTATGATAATTAATTCGGTAATGGCCATAATAATACCTATTGTTGTATTTGTAGCCAATACTATGGCCAGTGTAATATCAGTTATAACACCAATTATTGCAGCTGTAACTGGTATATTTACAACGGTCCATACAATAATTACTGGAGTATTTATTAGTATTAATACATTTATAGCGGGAGTCATAAATAGAATAAGTTCTGTTATAGGCACTTTATCATCAACAGTAAGCAGTGTATTTAATAAGATATATAGCATAGTATCAAGCATTATGAACAGAGTATCATCAGTTACAACAGGAGTATTTGCGGCAATTAGGAATGCCTGGACAGGGTTAACAGGCTTTGTCAATGGAGTGTTTAGCGGCATAGGTAATGCTGTAAGTAATTTAGTTAATCAGGTTAAAGGATTTGTAAATGGTGTTACAGGAGGAATTAACGCAGCAATTGGGATAATTAATAAGATACCTGGGGTTAACATATCACGAATTCCACAACTTTATAGGGGGACTGATGATTGGCCAGGTGGATTTGCTAGGATGAATGAAGGAGGTCGTGGTGAATTAACTTATTTACCAAATGGTTCAATAGTAATACCTCATGATATTTCAATGAAATATGCTAAAGAATCGGCCAGAGTAAATAATCAGTTTGATAGTGATGTTCAAAATATTGGCGGCAATCAATATATTAAAGTTGAAATGAAAGATGCTAACATTTATGATACCAGGGATACTGAAGAGATAGGCAAGGATTTAGCAGAGCAAATTTCCAGAGAGGTGGTTTTTGGATAATGAATAGTTGTGACTATGTAACTAATGATGTATTTATCATATTAGATAAATTTAGTACACTAAAGGACAATATAAGAGTATTAGAACTAGGCAAGAAAGAGCCTAGTTCTTTAAAATATCAAAAATCAGAAGCTTATGGCCAAGATGGATTTACTAAAGTGTCTGAAGATGCTTATGCAGGTTTTGAAAGAACTAGTAGGCTATTAATTAATTCTAAAGACTCATACAACAGATTTATGAATGAATTTTATGTAGGAAAAGAAATTAAAGTAATGTATTCAGATGATAATAATAAATATAGATACGGTCTTATATCAAAAATTGAAGATGATATTATCGTTGGTGATAATAGAGAGATAACAATTACTATTGATTTGCAACCCTTTAAATATCGAAATTCTAATGATATTATTATTGAAAACAAAGAAACAATAATTAATCCTGGAAATGTATATACATTTCCTCGAATTAAGGTATTTGGAAGTGGTAAAGGTAAGATTTATATCAATAATCAAACAATGGAATTAGATGTTGATGAGTATTTAATTATTGACTGTAAAGAGATAGATATATTCGATAAAAATGGATTAAGAGCTAATTCAAGAAGGTTATCAGGTAACTTTTTTAGAATTAATCCAGGAGAAAATATAATTAATTTTGATGGGAACATAAATAAGTTAGAACTTTATATAGGATGGAGGTGGAGATAATGATTGAATATTTTTCACCAGGTACTACGGTATTTAAAGGTGGTACATTACTTCCGAAAGCTTTTGATGCTAAAATCACTCATGAAAGAAATGGTAAATTTGATTTAGAGTTTAAATATCCATTAGTAGATGATAAATATAAAGATTTTAAAAAATCAACTATATTTTATGCAGATGTACCATATATGAAAAAGCAAGCATTTTATTTATCAAAAATCAAGAAAATGAAAGGGTATGTTGAAGTGTATGCTAAACATATCTTTTTTTTATTGGATAAAAACATTACAAAAGATATTAAAAGTTCAAATGTAATAGGAAGTACTATATTAGAAAGATTCAATAATTCATTACAGATACCTCATAATTATACTTTTTCAAGTAATATAACAGAATCCCATATGTTTAATGCTCCAGGATACCAAAATGCTATGAGTGTATTAGCCGAAGGCAAGCATAGTATACTTGGCCAATGGGGCGGAGTTTTAGTTATGGATAACTTTGACATAAAACTTCAAAAAAGGTTTGGGCGAGATACAGAGTTTTTAGTTGCTAAAAGAAAAAATATTAATGATCTTGAAATTGATGAAGATAGCGAAGACGTAGTTACTAGGTTATTCTTAACTAGAGAACTTGAAGATGATGAAGGTAATAATGGAGTTATTACTGCAATAGTGGATAGTCCTCTAATTGATGAATATTCAGGAATTTATGGAGATGCTAGAGAAGTACAGGATGAAAAAGTAACTAATAAAGAAGAATTAATTAAATATGGTGAAGATATATTCAGGTTACAAAGAATTGATTTGCCTGATGAAAGCTTTAGTATAGATGTAACTGATGATGTTAAGGAGTATGAATTTACAATTGATGACACAGCTTTGATTTATTATGAAGATTATGACATTTACAAAAGAGTCATGGTTACTTCATATACTTATGATCCTATAGCTAATAAATATTTAAAAGTTAATTTTGGAGATAAGCCACGCACAATGTTACAAGCTACTTCAGAAAAAGTGTCAGATTCAATAGAGAAAGATATTAAACCAAGTTTTGATTATATAAATTCAATGATTAAAGATATTACTGAGCAAATTAAAGATCCAGATGGTGGAGTTATTATAACTAAAAAAGATAACTTAGGCAGACCTATGGAATTATTAATTACTGATAATCTTGATTTAGAAAAAGCTAAAAATATTTGGAGATGGAATATAAATGGATTAGGTCATTCTAGCAATGGTATAAATGGAGATTTTAACATTGGTATAACTCAAGATGGACATATAGTCGGCGACTTTATCACGACAGGAGTTTTAAATGCAGGATTAATTAAGGCTGGAGTTTTCCAAAGTTTAGATGGAACTGTGTATTTTGACATGGAAAAAGGGACTGTTAGAGTAGGAGGAGAGTCAGGAGCTATAATACTTACAAATGATTTTATTAAAGCTATGCATAAAGATAATTCATATTCAAAGTTTTCTTATGATGGTTTTGAAAGATATGATGCAGGAACTAAACATTCCTATCATTATATGACTAAAATTATTAAATTTTCAGCTGGAGCAGATGGCCAAGCTCCTACAAATAAATGGATATCGTTAGGTCCTGAATTTAATAATAAAAATTGGTCTGTTGCATTGTCTATTTCAGATAGTATGCAAGCTTCTTCAAATGAAGCAACTATCCACAGGATAGTTTTAACACAAGGTCATGATTCTAATAATAGGCCAGTTCAGCCACGATTCCGCAACGGAGAATGGGAGTACCCTGTAATGGGATATAAGACTAACTATAATTGTAAAAATAACTCTAGAAGATATGGTCCTGTCGCAGGAATAATGATAGTTACAGCATAGGGAGGTGATAATATGATGGATAATAAAATGACTTTATTCTATTCTAAACGAACTGGTGAAATAAAAAATTATCAGACTGGTATATCGGATATGGGGTTTTATGGAGATGATGAAGAAGATTTTAGCAAGATTTGGGATTACATTGTTGTAGATAGAGATGATTATGTACTTGATAATGTAGAGCAATTTAAGGTAGTAAATGAAAAAATAAAGTTAAAAGAAACTGTAGACTTAAATAAATATTTATAATCCTGGAGGTGATAATTTGGATTTAAAAGACTTAGGATTGCAGAGACTAAAGCTAAATATCAATGATGATATAATAGAAGCTATTGTAGGAAAAGAGGGAGACCATAAAAGTAGGGGATTGGAGATACAAATTCTAAAAAATGATGTAGTAACAGATACTACGGGTATAGAATTAGACTTTTATGCAAAACCGGCAGATGGAAAAACTTATATGGTTAGAGCAAAAGAAACAAATATAAAACAAGGGAAATATGAGATAGTCTATCCAAGTGTTATTTTACAACCTGGTAAAGTAGAATCTGAAATCGTGCTAACAAAAGGAGAACAAGTTATATCTACAAAGAAGTTTGATTTATTAGTAGAGGATACAATAGCAACAGATGATATTGTAGAAAAATCAGATGAAAGACCTTTGCTAGCTATCTTAGTAGAAGCGGCTAAAAATGAGAAGTCAAGAATAGAAGCAGAGAATAAGCGAGTTGTAGCAGAAGGTAAAAGAGCTGAAACAGAAAATAAAAGAGAACAAAATGAATCCCAAAGAAAGTCTGCTGAATCTCAAAGGCAAAAGAATGAGGAAGAAAGAAAGTCTAATGAAGTACAAAGACAATCAAATGAAAGTATTAGACAATCCCAAGAAAGTAGTAGAATATCAGCAGAAAACGCCAGAAAGTTAAGTGAGGAAAGCCGTAAAACCGTAGAAAATACTAGGCAATCAAATGAAAGTAAAAGGATTGCATCAGAAAGTGAAAGGGTGAAAAATGAAGATGCTAGAAAGGCAAATGAAAATACTAGGATAGCTAATGAAAAGAAGAGAGAACAGAACCGTAAAATAGTTGAAAGCTGGATTGCCAATCCTTCGCAATTCAACGGTAAAGATTTAGAATTCCATTGGAATAGTACTAAATTAGGTGTAAGGTTGAAAGGTGATAGTGAATATCAGTATGTAGATTTAAGAGGGCAGAAAGGTAATCCTGGAGATATTGGAAACTTAACTGCAGAGCATATTATAGAAGCTTTGAACTATCGACCTGCTAGTGCAAAAGAATTTATTTATCTTAAAAATGATATTCGAATGATTGATGAGGATATAACAGATATAATAGGTAATGTTTCTAACAACAACAGATCCATATCTGCTCATATTGGAAACAAAGATATTCACATCACAAAAGCAGAAAAAGACCAAATAGAGAGAAATAAAGACACTATTGTTAATAATAAAAGTGAGATAAATTCTCTCAAATTAGAACTTTGGTCACACAAAGATGGACCATACCACATAGTTGAAAGCGGAAAGAACTCTAATGGGAGTTATATTAAGTTTTCAGATGGGACAGCAATAGGATATATACCTACTTTTGAATTAAACTATGAACATGAAAAAACACTATCAAAATACTGGATATTTCCTGTTTCTTTTATTGAAATACCACTTATTCAAGCTACTTCAAAGATTACAAATGTTAATGCTAGGGGTAGACATACAATTATCCTCTTTTATGAGTCTAATGAACAAGTTAAAATTTATGCACATTCAAAAGAAGCAGATACTTTTAAAAACTCTGAAACTAAGGTAAGTGCGTTTGCAATAGGGAGGTGGAAATAATGAAAATATTTCTTTCACCTCAAAGATCAGATAGAAAGATAGAATATAAATTTGAAAAAGAAAAAATAACAGTAACAACAGATAATATGAGTGATACATTTGACTTTTCTTCTATGCCTGATGGAATTATGTATGAAGTAGAAACAATATTAGATATAAATCCTATTATCAGTGCTAAAAGATTAGAAGGTGTTTTATATGTTGAACTATTAAATTTCATTGATGAAAATGCAACAGAAGAAGAAAAGTTTCCAAATTGGCAGGAGGTGTAAATTAAATATGGCTAAAATAAAGTGGAAAACTAAAGAGGAAATGGATCAGGAAAAAGAAAAAAATGCTAATCCTCAGCAAATCATGTCAAAACAAATTGCAGATTTAGCTATAGATAATAAAAAGAAAGACATGCTTATACAAAATTTAGCTAAAACAGTGAGTGAATTAAATATTAAAGTTCAACAATTAGGAGGTAATGCTTAATGTTTGATTTTTATAATTTATTCTACAACATGAATTACTTGAGTAAAGAAGATGTCTATGAAGCTGCTAGATGGGGTTGTATAACTAAAGAAGAGTATAAAAAAATAACTAAAGAAGATTATTTAGAGCCTTAAAGGGCTTATTTTTTATATTTATTATCATTTAACTTGGAGGTAGAAAATGAATGACGACTGTAAAGATTGCATTTATATAAAGAATGTAGAAACAAGGCTTACTAAAGTTGAAGGAGTAGTAGAAGGATTACAGAAAGATGTAACAGAAACAAAACTAGATTTTACAGCAAATAATGAGCAAATGAAAAACATGACTTCTACACTTGAAAAACTAGAAGTAAAAATAGATAGACTAGATAATAAAATTGATAAGTTAGAATCTAAACCGGCTCAAAACTGGGAGAATTTAATAAAGACAATAATCACAGTGATTGCTACAGCGGCAGTCACTTATTTTATTTCTAAGTGAAAGGAGGTGATTTTATATGAATGAATTTATGACAGCCGAAACTCTTGCAACTTTTGCAGGATTAGTAGCCGCAGTAAGTATAGTAGTCCAATTCACAAAAAGTATTATAAAGAAGAATTTTGGTGATCAAGTAGTAAGAATATATGCTTTCATAATTGCATTAATTCTTACTTTTATTTTTGCTAAAAGTGGACAAGGCATAGAAGGCATAGTTTTAACAGTAATAAATGCTATATTAGTGAGTTTAACCTCAATGGGTGCTTATGAGATTGTAGCCGATCCATATGCAGAAAAAGAAAAAGCTAATTTAAACTAACTTAAAAGGAGAGGATTTATAATGAATAAACTTATAGCTGTAGATAATGGACATGGTATCAATACACCAGGAAAGAGAACACCAAAAATGTCAAATGGTAGAGTAATAAAAGAGTGGGAATTTAATTATCCAACTGCTAAGAAATTAGGCGAAGTATTAAGATATAATGGATTTAGAGTTCTATACGTAAGTGATACTGAAGAAGATACACCTTTAAATACAAGGACAAGCAGAGCTAATAATGCTAATGCAGACTTATTTATATCTATACACTATAATGCTTTTCAAAGCGTGTGGGGAAGTCATGGAGGAATAGAAACTTTATATCATCCAAGCTCAAGTAATGGTAAGAAATTAGCTAGTCTAATGCAAAATGAATTAATAAAAGAAACTGGATTAAGAAATAGAGGGATTAAAGAAAGACCAAATCTTGCAGTGCTAAAAAACACCAGGATGCCATCCACTTTAGCTGAATGTGGATTCATGGATAATCTAGAAGAAGCTAATTTAATGCTTGATAAAAATTATCAATGGAAATGTGCTAAGGCAATTGCCAAAGGTGTTTGTAAATATTTTGGAGTAACATATAAAGACTTAGGAACAGAAACTACGCCACCTACTTCAGGAGGAAATGATACATCTACTATATTAAAAATAGGCAGTAGAGGAACAGAAGTAAGATATTTACAAATGAACCTTAACGGTTTAGGATACAAAGGGGTATCTATAGATGGAATCTATGGTGCAGGCACAGCAGATGCAGTAAGAAGATTTCAAGCAGCTTATGGACTATCTGCTGATGGAATAGCAGGGCCTAATACACTAAATAAAATGGATTCTATAATAAGAGGATTACAAAGCAATTTAAATAAACTAGGCTACAATGTAGGAAGTATTGATGGAGTCTTTGGTAATAGTACTAAAAATGCAGTAATAGCTTTTCAAAGAGATAATGGACTTACAGCAGATGGAATACCAGGGAAGAATACTTTTGCTAAGATAGAAGAAGTTATAAAAAATAAAGATTCAGATAAAAACAGATTATACAGAGTTCAAGTAGGGGCATTTGGTGTAAGAGACAATGCCCAAAAGTTAGTTGATGAATTAAGATGTAAAGGTTATGATGCTATAATAGTGCAAGATGGAGGGCTTTATAAAGTTCAAACTGGTGCATTTAGTAAGAGAGAAAATGCGGACAACCTAGTTGCACAATTAAAGAAAGATGGATTTGAAGCTATAGTGATATAATTTATGACCTGGTTTAATTACCAGGTCTTTTTTTATTTAAGAAAGAACCAAAATAGTTTTAAATTATACTTGACCTACGTCAAGTAGTTTGATATAATATAATTAAAGGAGGTGAGAGAGTGGGTAAGAAAAAAGAAAAAGAAAAGGAACTTAATTTAATACTAGCAACAGCCATAATCAACTTGATAATTGCCCTTATCGGATTGATTGAGAAGTTGCTAGATATTAAATAAGTTCCAATTAGAGGGGAGAAGTCCCCTCTCCCTTAAATATATTTTATAATATCTTACCCATTAAATCAAATGAATATAATTATATTATTATTATTAATTAGCTCTATCCTAAATACAATATCGGCATTTGTAAATACTAATCTTATATTTAAAATTATAAACTTAGGAATATCTATAATAACCTTTATACTTGCACAGAAAAAATATAGGGGGAATTAAATTATGTCATATAATTTTGAAACTAAAAAAGAGTTAATTGATTATATTTCTAGTGAAGTTTTGACTACTTCAGAAGCAGTAAAACTATTAAGTTGTTCTAGACAGTATATTAATCAATTAGTTAAAGAGAAAAAACTACTTCCAATTAAAAAAGCTGGCAACACTACTTTGTTTTTAAAATCTGATTTATTAAAGATTAAATCTTAGGCTCTAGAAATCAATCTAGAGCCTTTTTCTTATTTTAGCTAAACTTGCACAAAACCGACCTTCTATTCTCCTTGTATATGATTTATTTTAACCCTACAATACAATTACATTCTAATTATATTAAAGCTTGATACAAGCTAAATATAGGCTTATTAAGATAATTGCTCATGTTTTTTAGTATGTTTATCCTTTTTGTTGTATTTACACAGAACGTATGTTCTGATATAATTATGGTGGGAGATGATGCTTATGTTAAAACCACCAATTACACGATTAGGCGGAAAATCAAGATTGAGAAAACAAATTATAGAAATGATTCCTGAACATACTTGTTATGTTGAATTATTTTTTGGAGCTGGATGGGTTTATTTTGGAAAGGAAAAAAGCAAAGTTGAAGTCATAAATGATATTGATAAAGAATTAATAAATCTATTTAGAATGATGAAATATCATGCACCAGAAATTGAAAGGATGTTAGAGTATGAATTTTCTGGAAGAGATATATTTGAAGAATACAAGAATTATACTATAGACTATTTAACAGAAATTCATAGAGCAGTAAGGTTTTTATATTTAATATCTCAAAGTTTTGCTGGAAAAGGAAATCATTATGGCTATGGAACTAATACTAGGCCATGTCCACAAATTTTTTATAAAAATGTATTAGGAGATATAAAAGAAAGACTTAGAAATACTTATGTAGAAAATCTTTCCTTTGAGAAGATTATAGAAAAATATGATAGGGATTATACTTTTTTCTTTTGCGATCCTCCTTATTTTGAAACTGCAGGATATGGTTTTGAATTTGGAGAAAAAGAACATTTATTATTAAGGGATAAGTTAAAAAATATTAAAGGCAAATTTTTATTAACTATTAATGATCATGAAAAAACTAGAGGATGGTATAAAGATTTTAATTTTAGAAATGTTGAAGTTGGATATTCAGTTTCAAATGGGAATAGTGGAAGAAGAAAATATAAAGAATTGATTATAACTAATTATTAAAAAAAGACTAGCTAATGTAATGCTAGTCTTTTAATCTCTTAAAAATATAAGTTTGTGCGAATAGTAATGGTGCCGAAGG
>CCEZ01000006.1 GCA_000751555.1 Anaerosalibacter massiliensis
AAACAGCCCCTTTTATTTATGATTGGCCATTAATCCCATAAATAAAGTAGTGTTTTTTGCCCCTCTTTGTAATACAGCAACTTTTTAAGGCATAAATTTTAATAAGAGAAGGAGGTTTTTTTGTGAAAAAACGAATAGATGAAATAAAATCAAATGTATCAGATGTATTTGAACTTCCAAAAGACATTATAATGGACCTGCCTAAGATAACAATGATAGGAAATATCCAAGTATTTGTGACTAATCACAAAGGACTAATTGAATATACAAAAAATATTATAAGAATTAACACAAATTGTGGAGTTCTAAAAATAACTGGTTCTGATATGTACATAAAAACTATTATAACAGAAGAAATAATAATATTTGGGACCATTGAAGGATTTGAATTCTTATACTGAGGGGTGTATATATGCTAGCTATAAAAATATGGAATTATTTTAGGGGATATGTTATTATTAGAGTTGAAGGATTAACATTGGAAAAGTTTTTGAACTTAGCTATAAATAAAGATATATACATTTGGGATATAGATAGAGTAGAGTATACAATTATAGAAGCAAAAGTAAGTATACAAGGTTTTAAATCTCTAAGGGATATAGTTAGAAGAGTAGGTTGCAGAGTTTATATTGTAGAAAAGAAAGGTTTCCCTTTTTTATTAGAAAAACTTAAAAAAAGGAAAATGCTAGGGCTTGGATTTATAATTTTTATGGTTCTAATCTTTTTTTTAACTTCTTTTATATGGAATATAGAAGTACAAGGAAATGAAAAAATAAAAGATGAGGATATTATAAATTTTCTTGAAGAAACAGGGGTATCTAAAGGAAAATATAAAAGTGAAGTAGATACAGGAAAATTAAGGGCTAATATTTTAGATAGATTTCAAAATCTATCTTTTGTAAATGTAGAGTTTAAGGGTACAAAGCTGCTTATAGAAGTCAAAGAACAAGATTTGCCACCAAAGGAAATAGATAAAGACACTCCTTGCAATATAGTAGCTAAAAAGAAAGGGATAGTTGAAAAGATTGTTGCTAAAAACGGAAAAGCTATAGTAAATAAAGGCGAAATAGTTAAAGAAGGACAATTGTTGATAACAGGAATAATAGAGGATGAACTGTTAGAAGATAATATAGTGGTTCATTCTGAAGGAGAAGTATTGGCAAGGACTAGATATTCTCACAAAAAGGAAGAATTTATAGAAAAGACAGTGAAAGAAGAAACTGGAAATGTATATACAATGAAGAAAATTAAATTTGGAGAAAAAGATATAAGGCTTTCAAAGAAAGAGATACCTTTTAAAGAATATACAGAAGAAATAGATGAGAAGCCATTAATTGAAAAATTTGGTGATGATTTTCCAATAAAAATCTGTATATATAAATATAGAGAAATAGAAAAAAGGAAAGTTAGAGAAAATATAGAGGCTTTAAAAAAGTCTACTCAAGTTTTAGCTACGCAGGAAATAAATAGGAAGTTGCCAAAAAAGGCAGAGGTAATCTCTAAAGATGTGAAATATCTTGAAGAGGATAATAAACTTATTACAGAAGTAATTATAGAAGTAATTGAAGATATTGGTAAGAAGCAAATCATTCATAATAAGGAGGACTAATTTTGGGAAAGGATGTACAAGAGAAAAGAATATCTATAGAGGATAGTAGTATTATTCCACCACTATTTGGACAATTTGATGAAAATATAAAATTAATAGAAAAAGAATTTGATGTAGAAATCCTTCTCAGGGAAGAGGGCATCAAAGTTATAGGGGATGAGATATCTATAGAACTAGTAGAAAGATTAATTTATAAATTAGGAGATATATTAAGAAAACAGAAAAAAATTACCAAACAAGAAATCATGTATACTATTCAACTTATTTATGAAGGAAAAGAAGAGAAAGTACAAGAATTATTAAAAGATACTCTTTGTATAACAGCATCAGGAAAGACAATTAAACCTAAAACATTAGGGCAAAAAAGATATGCAGATGCAATAAAAAATAATGATATAGTATTTGGAATTGGGCCAGCAGGTACTGGAAAAACTTATCTTGCTATGGCAATGGCGGTAAATGCATTAAAAAGCAATAAAGTTAAGAGAATCATATTGACTAGACCAGCAGTAGAAGCAGGGGAAAGTTTAGGTTTCCTGCCTGGTGATTTACAAGAAAAAGTAGATCCTTATCTACGACCAATATATGATGCACTATTTGATATATTAGGTTTTGAGACTTATTTAAGGTTTGTAGAAAAAGGAATTATAGAAGTAGCACCATTAGCTTATATGAGGGGAAGAACATTGGACTCATCCTATGTTATATTGGATGAAGCTCAAAACACTACAAATGAACAGATGAAAATGTTTTTGACTAGACTAGGCTTTGGTTCTAAAGCCATTATTACGGGGGATATAACTCAAGTAGATTTACCAAGAGGAAAGTCTTCAGGTCTTAAAACGGTTTCAAAAATTTTAGAAAAAGTAGATGGAATTGAATTTGTGCATTTCACAAAATTAGATGTTGTAAGACATCCACTAGTACAAAAGATAATTGAAGCTTATGAAGAGTACGAAGAAAAAGCTTAAATATCTATCCTATATGGAGGTATCCCATGATTAAAAAAAATATAAAGGAAACAAAGTTTTTTTCTTTATTTTCTCAGAACAAAAAACTTAGTCTAATAGTTCTACAAATTTTATTTACTATTCTATTATTTTTTATAATAATAGCTAGTATAGAACCAAAGAAAGTTAGCATGAAGGTTGGAGATATATCTCCTTATGAAATAAGAGCTACAAAGGATATTGAAGACAAAAGAACTACAGAAAAACTACAAAATGAAGCTATGGAAAGAGTTGACCCTATATATAGGATCAATCCCTCCATACAGATGCAAATGAAAAATGATTTGAGAATTTTATTTAATATTGTAAAAGATGTGAAATCCTATGATGATATGGACACAAATAGTAAAATATCTTTTTTAAAAGAACAATCTAATTTAAATTTGTCGGAGAAGGATTATAGTATATTTTTAAAACTTGAAAATAAAAGTATAAATGAATTAGAAAATACTATGCATGATATAATAAATCAAATAATGGGTAGTGGAATTAAAGAGGAAGAATTAGAATATGAGAGAGGAACTGTAAAAAGCATATTTAATTCTCTAGATATGACCAAAGAAGAAAAAGAATTGGGAATTAAAATCATAAATACAACTATTAAACCTAATAAATTCTTAGATGTAGAAGCTACTCAAAGAAAAAAAGAAGAAGAAGCAGAAAAAATTGAACCAGTAATTGTAAAAGAAGATCAGGTAATAGTTAGAAAAGAAGAAAAAATAACTCCTTATACTTATGAGCTAATAAAAGAATCAGGATTGTTAAAAGAGAAAGATGGATATGAAATTACTACTATTATAGGTACATTAATTATTATATTAATTATTCAATCTATTATAGGATTATATCTTTATAATTTTAACATTGAGGTATTAAATAGTTCAAAAATAATAATATTGGATATTATAGTTATTTCTATATTAATAATATCTTTGGGACTTCACAGCATCTCCCCTTATCTAATGCCTGTTTCTACTGCAGCTATGCTTATCACTCTTATTGTAAATTCTAAATTAGCATTAATAATAAATTTCATATTGACTTTTCTCATAGGAATGATAATAGGAGGAGATAATGGTATTATAGCTATGATGTTAGTAGGAGGAAGTATTGCTTCATTTAGTGTAATGAATTCTTCTCAAAGATATAATATATTTTTTAATGGTGTATTAGTAGGAGTAGCAAATATTTTAACTATATTATCTTTTGGTCTAATAAAAAATGCAGAAGTTTTAGATATATTATTAAGAAGTGGATATGGTTTATTTAGTGGAGTTCTTTCCGCTATTCTTACAATAGGTACTTTGCCACTATGGGAAAATATTTTTGAAATACTTACTCCTTTAAAACTATTAGAGCTATCAAATCCAAATCAACCATTACTTAAGAAACTTTTAATGGAGGCCCCTGGAACTTATCATCATAGTGTAGTAGTTGGCAATTTAAGTGAAGCAGCAGCTGAACTAGTAGGAGCAAATCCTCTTATAGCTAGGGTAGGAGCTTATTATCATGATATAGGCAAGTTAAAAAGACCTTATTTTTTTAAAGAGAATCAATTTGGAATGGATAATCCTCATGACAAACTAAATCCTACACTAAGTACTCTAATAATAACTAATCACACAAAAGATGGACTAGCTTTAGGAGAGAAGTATCAATTGCCAGAAGAAATAAAGGATATTATAGTTCAACATCATGGTGATACTGTCTTAACTTTCTTTTATTATAAGGCTTCAAAAGGTAAGAATGGAAAAGAAATGAAATTAGAAGATTTTAGATATAAAGGGCCTAAACCTAAAACTAAAGAAGCTGCTATAATAATGCTTGCTGATTCTTCAGAGGCAGCAGTAAGATCTATAAAATCTCCTAATAAAGGTAAAATTGAAGAAATGGTAAGAAATATAATAAAAGATAGATTGGAAGACGGACAGCTAGAAGAATGTAATTTAACTTTAAAAGATTTAAATATTATAGCCAATACTTTTAGCAATGTACTTTTGGGAATATTTCATGATAGGATAGAATATCCTAAACTTGATATAAAAGAAGTAAAGGGAGAGAGTTAAATGGAAGTGTATATAGATAATAGACAAGATAAATTAGAAATAGATGATGAACTTATAGAGTTAATAGAAAAGACAATGAGTGAAACTTTAAAAATAGAAGATAAAAGTCTAGATTGTGAGATAAGCCTTTCATTTGTAGATAATAATGAAATAAAAAATTTAAATAGAGAATATAGAAATGTAGATTCTTCTACAGATGTACTATCCTTTCCTATGGAAGATGATTTTGCATTAAACCATATACCTATTTTAGGAGATATAGTTATATCTTTAGAAAAAGCTTTATCTCAATCAAAAGAATATGGTCATTCTTTTAATAGGGAAATGGCTTATTTAACAGCACATAGTATGCTTCATCTTTTAGGATATGACCATATTGAAGAAGATGATAAAAGTATTATGAGAAATAAGGAGAAGCAAATTATGAAATCTTTAGGCATATTTAAAAAATAATTAGAATAAACTAGGTGATAAGATGAAGTCTAGAAATATAATAGATAGTTTCAACTATGCTGTTGCTGGAATAATATATGCACTAAAAACTCAGAGAAATATGAAAATTCACTTTGGTATAGCTATATTAGTTTTAATCACAAGTCTTTTTTTGGATTTTAGTAGATTAGAATTTTTAATGCTATTCTTAACTGTTTCTTTTGTAATGGTAGCAGAGATGATAAATACATCTATAGAGAAAACTATTGATTTAATCACAGAAGAGTATCACCCATTAGCTAAGATAGCGAAGAATGTAGCAGCAGGAGCTGTTTTGATTTCAGCCATAAATGCTGTAATTGTAGGATATTTGTTATTTTTTGATAGATTAAATTCCTATTCCAATATAATTCTTTTTAAGATAAGAAATTCTCCAGTTCATTTAACTTTTGTGGCTTTTTTATTAGTTATAATTATAACTGTAGTTATAAAAACTATAGCTCAAAGTGGCACTCCATTTAAGGGCGGAATTGTAAGTGGACATGCGGCAGTAGCTTTTTTGTTGGCTACTATTATTAGTTTTTTAGGAAAAAATGTTTTAATCACAACTTTAGCTTATTTTATGGCTATATTAGTAGGAGAAAGTAGAATAGAAGGGAAAATTCATACTGTCTTTGAGGTATTTATGGGTACAATATTAGGTATACTAATGGGGGTTTTAATCTTCCAAATAATTGGTTAGTAGGTGGATTTTATGAAAAAGGTAATTATTATATTATCTATTATTCTAATTGCAATTGTATTGGGACATAATATAATAAATAATGAAATATTAGAGAAAAAAGAAGATGAAATGATTATAATAGAAGATGAGGAAGAGAAAACTATATCACCAATAAGTGGAATTCATTCATCAATAGATAAAGTAGATAGAAGGCCTGTAGCAATTATGTTTGATAATCATCCAAATGCTAGATGGCAAGCTGGACTTAGTCAGGCAGAAATTGTATATGAGTTTTTTGTAGAGCATCCTTATACAAGATATATGGGAATATATCTTGTGAATGATCCAGAAGAAATAGGACCTATTAGAAGCTCTAGACCTTATTTTGTTACAACATTACTCCAATATGACCCTATATATGTAAGGGCAGGTGGCAGTGATGAAGCTAAAGAGTATATAAAAGAATTAAATATATCAGATATTGATGCTATAACTAATTCTCAAAATACTTTTTTTAGAAATGATAAAGTAGGGAAAAAAAGTCCTCACAATCTTTATACTAGTATGGAAAGTATCAGGAGAACTCAACTAGAAAAAGGTTATAACGCTAAGGCTATTTATGATGGATTTAAATTTTATGAAGAAGATACTAAGATGAAAGGTCAGGATGCAGTACAAGTGAATATAAAATATAATGAAGAAAACTCTACATCTTATATTTATAATGAAAAAGATAAAGTTTATGAAAGGTATAAAGACGGAGAAGCCCATATAGATGAATATTATAATATTCCTATTGTAGCTAAGAATATTATAATTCAGGAAGTAGATACTAAATCTATAGATGACGAAGGAAGATTAGAAATTGATTTAATAGGTAGTGGAAAAGGTCTATATATATCTAATGGGAAAACTAAGGAAATTAGCTGGACCAAAGAATCTAAACATGAAAAAACTATATATTATGATGAAAATTTAAAAGAGATAAAATTGAACCCAGGAGTTACATGGATTCAAATAACAAATAAAAAGTCGGACATAACCATTAAATAGAGGTGATGGCTTTGGACAAAAAAGAACTTATAAAAAAAGCATTTGAGGCAAAAGAAAATGCTTATGTACCTTATTCTAATTTTCATGTAGGAGCAGCTGTTCTAATGGAAGATGGATCTATTTATACCGGTTGTAATATCGAATCAGCTTCTTATACTCCTACTAATTGTGCTGAACGTACAGCTATATTTAAGGCTGTATCAGAAGGTAAAAGAAAAATAAAAGCTATAGCCATAGTAGGTGATTCAGGCTATACATATCCTTGTGGTGTTTGTAGACAAGTTATAAGAGAGTTTAATTCTGATGCTATTGTTATAATTGCTAAATCAGAAGATGAATATAAGGAATACACTTTTAAGGAATTACTTCCTTATAGTTTTGGACCAGAGGATTTAGAAAATACTAGAAAATAGGAGGAATTTATGTATAAATCAGGATTTGTAACTATAATAGGTAGACCAAATGTAGGAAAATCAACTTTATTAAACAGTATAATAGGTGAGAAGATTTCTATTATTTCAAACAAGCCTCAAACTACAAGAAATAAGATACAATGTGTATATACAGATGAATCTCATCAAATAGTATTTTTAGATACCCCGGGCATTCATAAACCTAAAAATAAACTTGGTGAACATATGGTTAGAGCATCAAAAGATACTTTGAAAGAAGTGGATCTTATTACTCTTATGATTGATGACAATAGAAATATAAATGATTTAGATAGATATATAATTTCTCAATTAAAAAACATAAATACTCCCAAAATACTCCTTATAAATAAAATAGACAAAGTAAAAAAGAAAGAAATTGCTAGACTAATAAATATGTATGAAAAGCTTAATATATTCAAAGAAGTATTACCAATTTCTGCAATGAACGGAACTAATATAGATGAATATTTAACTACAATAAAAAGTATATTGCCAGAGGGACCTCAATATTTTCCAGAAGACATGATTACAGATCAACCAGAAAAATTCATTATATCAGAGTTAATAAGGGAAAAAACCTTATATTATCTTCATGAAGAAATTCCTCATGGCATATTTGTAGGGATAGATAGTATGAAGGAAAGGGAAGATAAAGAAATAATAGATGTATATGCTACTATATATTGTGAGAAAACTTCTCATAAAGGTATGATAATAGGTAAAAATGGCAGAAAGTTAAAAGGAATAGGCAAGAGTGCTAGAATTGATATAGAGAAGCTTTTAGGTAGTCAGGTAAATCTTCAATTGTGGGTTAAAGTGGAAAAAAATTGGAGAGATAAGGAGAATAAAATAAAATATTTTGGTTATGAATAGTTTTAGGAGTGACTAAATGCTTGTAAAATCAGAAGGAATTGTTTTAAGAGAAGTAAAATTTGAAGAAACAAATAAGATTTTAACTATATTTTCCAGAAAATATGGAAAAGTTACTGCGATGGCAAGAGGAGCGTTAAGACCAAGAAGTCCTCTTATAGCAAGTAGCCAAGTTTTTTCATATAGTGATTATAATTTTTATAAGGGCAAAAGTTTTTATCATGTGAATCAAGGAGATATTATTGATTCTTTTTATTCTATTAGAGAAGATATGAATAGACTTCTCTATGGTGCTTATATACTTGAACTTGTAGATTCTTCTATAGTAGAGGAAGTACCAAATGAAAGACTTTTTGAATTATTAAAAAAAGGATTGAAGGTATTATCTAGTTTAGATAAAGATTTTTTAAAATTTATTATAGCTTTTGAAATAAAATATATATCATTTTTGGGTTATAGGCCATATTTAAATAAATGTGTACTATGTGACAAAGATATAAATAATACATTAAAATTTAGTATAAATTATGGAGGAGTAATATGTAAAGATTGTTTTAAGTTAGATCATTATAGTGAAAAAATGGATATACTCATGTTAAACTTTCTAAAAGATTTATTATATGCACCTCTTGATGAATTAGATGAAATAAAAATTCCTAAAGATGTCATGTTTAAATTACAAGACATTATGGTAAAATATATACTAAATAATATTGAAAAAAAGAAATTTTACTCATTGGACTTTATGAAATCTATTAAAAAAAATGGAGGGCTATAAAATGGATATATCTTTAGATAAAATTGATTTAATAGTTGAAAGAACTGGAGTTAGTTACAGAGAAGCTAAAGAAGCTTTGGAAAAAAGCAATGGAGATGTTTTAGAAGCTATTATTTATATTGAAAATCAAAATAAAAGTTTTACAGAAAATATGGGAAATAAAGGAGAACAGTTATTAGATAAATTAAAGGAATATATAAGAAAAGGCAATGTAACTAAAATTATAATAAAAAAAGATGGGGAAGTTATAATGAATATTCCAGTTTCTGCTGGAACAATAGGTACTATATTGGCTCCTCAAATAGCTTTATTAGGATTTAGTGCTGCACTTCTTTCAAAATGTACATTTGAAATAGTCAAAGAAGATGGAGAAACAATAAATATAAATGAAACAGTAGAAAAAGAAATCCATAAAAGCAAGAATCCTACTGATGAAAATAGTAGTAAATAGGCTAAAGACCATATTGACAATAAAGATTTTTTTTGCTAAATTATTAGTTATAGATGAATTAACAATCCCATGCTATGAAGAAGAGGGTAATCAATATATATTATTATAGAGAGCTAGGAATGGTGGAAACCTAGTATAATAAATTGATGAAGGGAGCTTCTGAGCATATACAATTGAGGGAATACCTATATAGGTATTAAATAGGGTGGAACCGCGGAAGTAGCCTTTCGTCCCTATAGGGATGTAAAGGTTTTTTTATGTTTATATTTAATAATGCTAATTTTAAGTCAGGAGGTTGGAAAATGTATTTTCAGGATTTGATGTTGACATTGCTTCAATATTGGGGAAGCAAAGGTTGTATAATATTAGAACCTTATGATATAGAAAAAGGGGCAGGAACAATGAACCCTCATACTTTTTTAAGGGCGTTAGGACCTGAACCTTGGAAGGTAGTCTATGTTGAGCCTTCTAGGAGGCCAGCAGATGCAAGATATGGTGAAAATCCAAATAGGGTATATCAGCATCATCAATTGCAGGTAATATTAAAACCTTCTCCAGAAGATGTTCAAGATCTTTATTTAAACAGTTTGAAAGCTATAGGAATTGAACCATTAAAACATGATATAAGGTTTGTAGAGGACAATTGGGAAGCTCCTACACTAGGCGCATGGGGCTTAGGTTGGGAAGTATGGTTAGACGGAATGGAGATCACTCAATTTACATACTTTCAACAAGTTGGCAGTATAAATTGTGATTTGGAATCAGCAGAACTAACCTATGGGTTAGAAAGAATAGCTATGTATCTTCAAGATGTGGACAATATATTTGATATTGAATGGTGTGAAGGAGTGAAATATGGAGAAATATTTAAGCAACCAGAGTATGAACAATCTGTTTATAGCTTTGAAAAGGCTAACATAGAAAATCTTATCACATTATTTAATATGTATGAAGAAGAAGCTAAGAGAGCAATAGAAGAGGATTTAGTATTTCCGTCTTATGATTATGTGTTGAAATGTTCCCATGTATTTAATATATTAGATGCTAGAGGAGCTATAAGTGTAACAGAAAGAACTCACTATATAGGTAGAGTCAGAAAATTAGCTAAATTAGTAACCCAAAAATATTTAGAAAAAAGAGAAAAACTAGGGTATCCTCTTTTAAAACAAGGAGGTGTTTCTAATGAATAAATATTTATTAGAAATAGGGGTGGAAGAGCTACCAGCTAGATTTATAAATAGTAGTTTGGAGCAGATGAAAAACTATACATCAAAAATATTAAATAAGAAAAGAATACCTTTTGATGAAATGAAATTTTATTCAACTCCAAGAAGATTGGTTTTATTGATAGAAGGACTTCCAGATAGACAAGAAGATTTAGAACAAGAAGTTAAAGGACCCTCCAAGAAAATAGCTTTTGATGAAAATGGCAGTCCTACAAAAGCTTTAGAAGGTTTTATGAGGGGACAAGGGATAAAGTTAGAGGATATTTTTGTAAGAGAATATAATAATGTGGAATATATATTTGCTAATAAAATAGAAAAAGGTAGGGCAGTTGAAGAAATTTTAAAAGATAATATGGCAGATATGATAAAATCCATTTCTTTTCCTAAGTCTATGAAATGGGGAGGAAAAAATCTACGTTTTGCAAGACCTATTAGATGGCTATTATCTATATTTAATGACAAAGTATTAGAATTTGATTTAGAAGGAATAATAGCTTCTAATATTACAAGGGGTCATAGATTTTTAGGAAGTAGCAATATAGAAGTAAATAATGTTGAGGAATATTTTCTTCTACTTAAAGATAATTATGTAATAGTAGATAGAGATAAGAGAAAAGAAAAAATAAAATATAGTTGTGAAAAGTTAGCAAGGGAAAAGGGAGGGAATTTACTATACGATGAAGACTTATTAGATGAGATAACTAATATTGTAGAGTATCCAACTCCTATGATAGGAAGAATAAAAGAGGAATATTTGAAACTACCTAAAGAAGCTATAATAACTCCTATGAAGGAACATCAAAGATATTTCCCTGTAATCAATGACAAAGGTATGTTACTTCCATATTTTATAACTATAAGAAATGGAAATGAAGAATATTTAGATATAGTAATAAAGGGTAATGAAAAAGTACTAGATGCAAGGTTAGAAGATGCTAGGTTTTTTTATAATGAAGATATAAAAGAGCCTCTAGAAAATTATGTAGACAATTTAAAGGATATAGTATTTCAAGAGAAACTAGGAACTTTATACGACAAAACTATGAGAGTACAAAAATTAGCAGGAAAAATAGGTAGTTATCTAGAAGTAGGAGAAGAGACTAAGAAAAATATTGAAAGGGCAGGATATCTCTCAAAAGCAGATTTAGTAACTAATATGGTAGAAGAATTCACAGAGCTTCAAGGTATTATGGGAAGAGAATATGCAGCTGAGTCAGGAGAAAATGAAATAATTAGTTTGGCTATATATGAACAGTATTTACCTAGATTTTCTAATGATGAGCTCCCAACAACAACAGCAGGTGCTATTTTGAGTATTGCAGATAAACTAGATACAATATCAGGTATATTTGCAATAGGTATTCAACCAACAGGCTCTCAAGACCCTTATGGATTAAGAAGGCAAGCTTTAGGTATTATAAACATAATACTAGACAAAAAGCTTAACCTTTCATTAGAGGAACTTATAGATTTTTCACTATACATTTATGTAGAAGAAAATGGATTAGCTTTTGATTATTATAAAGTTAAAGATGAGATCCTGAAATTTTTTGATGGAAGGATAAAAAATATGTTCATAGATATGGGCATAAGGTATGATATAGTTGAAGCTGTATTGGGGACAGCTAGTGATGATATTTTTGATTTGAAACTTAGAGCTGACAAATTGAATCTATGGCTAGATAAGAAAGGATTAGATGAAGTTTTATCAGCATTTAATAGAGTTAAAACTTTAGCAGATAAATCTGAAAATAATGAAGTTAAAAGAGAACTACTAGTAAAAGAAGAAGAATTAAATCTCTATGATACATTTAGTTCAGTAGAAGAAAAAGTTATAGATTTATTAAATAGAAAAGAATATGACAGTGCATTAGATTGTATGATTTCTTTAAAAGAACCTATAGATCAGTTTCTTGACAATGTAATGGTTATGGTAGAAGATGAGAAATTAAAGAATAATCGATTAGGTTTGATTAAAAAGATTTCTGATACTATGCTTTTAATTTGTGATCTATCTAAAATAGTAAATAAATAATATCTTAATTAATTAGGATATTATCTTAAGTTACCCAGGATATAAGGGTGGTGATTAATATTCAATTAAGTGAGAGACAGGAAAAGATAATAGATATAGTGAAAAATGATCAGCCTATTACAGGGGAGGCTATTGCAAGGCATTTAAAACTAACACGTGCCACACTAAGACCAGATTTAGCAATACTCACTATGTCTGGAATATTAGATGCTCGTCCTAAGGTAGGATATTTCTATACAGGGAAAACAGCGCTAAGCTTTGTTTCAGAAAAGATAAAAAAAATAAAGGTATCAGATGTAAAGTCTATTCCTGTAGCTATAGATGAAGAAACTAGTCTTTATGATGCTATAGTCACTCTTTTTTTAGAAGATGTAAGCTCTATATTTGTAACATCTGATGGTTATTTAACAGGAGTAGTTTCTAGAAAAGATTTTCTTAAAAATGCTATTGGAGGAATGGATTTAAACATGATACCTGTAGGAGTTATAATGACAAGAATGCCTAATATCATAACTATAGCTCCAGAAGAAAGTGTGTTAAATGCAGCTATAAAGCTAATCGATCATGAAGTAGATTGTATACCTGTAGTGGAGGAAGTAGAAGTAAATAAGAAGGAAAAAAAATATAAAGTAATTGGAAAAGTATCAAAAACTACTATCACCCGATTATTCGTAGAACTTGGGGAAAGTGACTAAGGGGGGAATTTAATGGATAGTAATATAGTAATTTATATATTATCAGACTCAATCGGTGAAACAGGAGAACAGGTAGCTAGAGCTGCTGCAAGTCAATTTAACTCAGGAAAATATGAAATAAGGAGATTTCCCTATATAACTGATGAAGAACAAATAGTGGAAGTATTTGAAGAAGCAAAAGAAGAGCAAAGTATAGTTGTTTTTACTGTTGTTATAGAAAGACTGAAAAAATTCATACTCCTTAAATCGAAAGAATATGATATTCCTGCTGTAGATTTAATGACTCCAGTTTTAAATTCTATAGAAAGTGTAGTAGGATTTCAACCAAAAAGAGAATCTGGACTTATAAGAAGATTAGATGAACAATATTTCAAAAAAGTGGAAGCTGTTGAATTTGCAGTTAAATATGATGATGGAAAAGATACAAGGGGTATAAAAAAAGCAGATATTATACTAGTAGGAGTATCAAGAACTTCAAAAACTCCACTAAGTATGTATCTAGCACATAAAAATTTTAAAGTAGCCAATGTCCCCTTAGTTCCAGAAGTACCAGCACCAGATGAGCTATTTGAAAAGGATACTAAGAGAGTTTTTGGTCTTATAGCCAATCCATTTAAGCTAAATGAAATAAGACAGGAAAGATTAAGATCTCTAGGACTTAGTAACAATGCAAACTATGCTAGTATTGAGAGAATAAAAGAAGAATTAGAATATTCTAAGAAAATAATGGAAAGACTAGAATGTAAGGTAATAGATGTTTCAAATAAAGCAGTAGAAGAAACGGCAGGTATTATAATAGAAATTATGAAAGAAAATTTTGATTAAAATTCATATAAAAAGGTGCTGTTATAGCAGCACTTCTTTTTATACTAAAATTATTATAAAAAAAAGTGAAAAAAATAAAGGATTATGAACAATTTTGTTGTATATATAATAACAGCACTAATTTTAAAGCTTTAAAAAAAAAGGGGTATATAATATATGAACATTAGGCTAGAAGCTGAAAAAAGGGAAAGAAAAACTCTTTCAAAATATGCTACCTTAAGTTCAGAAACAAATGGGAGGAAGATAAAAGAAGATAAATGTGAAATAAGGACTGATTTTCAAAGGGACAGGGACAGAATTATACATTCAAAAGCTTTTAGGAGGCTTAAACATAAAACCCAAGTTTTTATAGCTCCAGAAGGAGATCATTACAGAACCAGACTTACTCATACATTAGAAGTATCACAAATATCTAGAACTATTTCAAGAGCATTAAAATTAAATGAAGATTTAACAGAAGCAATAGCATTGGGTCATGATTTAGGGCATACACCTTTTGGTCATACAGGAGAAAAGATATTAAACAAACTTCATCCTAAAGGATTTAGGCATAATGAACAGAGTTTGAGAGTTGTAGACTTTTTGGAACATAGTGCTAAAAGACAAGGACTCAATCTAACCTATGAAGTAAGAGATGGTATATATTATCACACTGGTGAAAAAAAGCCAAGATTTTTAGAAGGTATAGTAGTTAGACAGGCAGATAGAATAGCATATATAAATCATGATATAGATGATGCTATAAGGGCAAATATTATTACTGCTGAGGATTTACCTAAGGATTGTATGGAAATATTGGGTAGATCTCATGGTGATAGAATCAATACTATGATATTGGATATAATTAGATATAGTAGGGATAGTTCTAATGTGTCTATGAGTGAGAATATAAATTATTATACAAATAAATTAAGGAAATTTATGTTCAATAAAGTCTATCTAGATGACTATGCAAAATCAGAGGAAGGTAAGGCAGAATATATTATTGAAGAGCTGTATAAATATTATTTAAAAAAACCAGAGGAACTTCCCTATGAACATAGAAAAATATACAAAGGCAGAGACTTTTCAAAAGAAGATATGGTTTGTGATTATATAGCGGGAATGACGGATAGGTATGCTGTAAATTTGTTTACCAATATTTTCATACCTAAACCGTGGAAAAAATATTAAAAAAAAGAAGGAAAACAACAAGATTTATCGAATATAGTCGAAAGTAGCCATTGGAAGTATAGGTGATTTGTGATGAGCTATTATATTGATGATGATACAATAGAAAGGGTTCGTTTAGAAAATAATATAGTGGATATTATTTCAGAGTATGTAACCCTCAAAAGGACAGGCTCCAACTACGTTGGCATATGCCCTTTTCATAGTGAAAAAACTCCTTCTTTCACTGTATCAGATACAAAACAATTCTATCATTGTTTTGGCTGTGGTGAAGGTGGAGATGTAATTTCTTTCATTATGAAGGAAGAAAATTTATCTTTTCCTGAGGCAGTAAAATTTTTAGCAGATAAAGCAGGAATTATATTGAAAGAAAAAGAAAATAAGAAATATAAAGAATTAGAGGATAAAAAAGAAAAGCTTTATGAGATTAATAAGGAAGCTGCTAGATATTTTTATAAAAAACTAAAAACAAATAATCAGGCATTATTTTATTTAAAGAAAAGATCTATTGACAGAAGAACAGCTACAATATTTGGTCTAGGATATTCTGACTGGAGCTGGGATAGTTTATACAATTATTTGATTAAAAAAGGTTATAATGAAGTAGATATTGAAAAAGCAGGTTTAATAATTGGCAAAAAAGGAAAAGATGGATATTACGATAGGTTTAGAAATAGAATCATGTTTCCTATCATAGATATAAGAGGTAGGGTAATTGGTTTTGGAGGAAGGGTTATAGATTCATCTAATCCTAAATATTTAAATTCTCCAGATACTCTTATATTTTCAAAGGGACATAATCTTTTTGGGCTCAATATTTTAAAAAAGTATTCTAACATAAAAAAAATAATATTAGTAGAAGGATATATGGATGTAATTTCACTATATAGTCAAGGAATTAACTATGCAGTAGCTAGTTTAGGAACAGCTTTTACCCAAAACCAAGCAAAATATTTTAAGAGATATGAAGATAAAGTATATATATGTTATGATTCTGATTTAGCTGGACTCAAAGCTACAGACAAAGCTTTAGAGATATTTAAAAAGGAAGGTATAAATGCAAAAGTATTAATATTGCCTTCAGGAAAAGATCCAGATGACTTTATAAAAGAAAAAGGAAAAAAGGAATTTGAAGAGTTATTCAAGGATTCTTTAAATTATATAGATTTTAAAATATATTTCTATAAAAGACAATATAATCTAAATGATCCAGATGAAAAAATTAAATTTACAAAAAATATATCAAATTTTATTAAAAATGTAAAAAGCCCTATAGAAGCAGATGTATATTTGGATAAAATCTCAAAAGAGACTAATATATCAAAAGAAGCTATAAAGAAGGAGATTATAGGAAAAAGTAGAATTATAGATAGGAAGAATACTCCTAAGGACAAGTATATAAATATTAATAATAGAAATAATAAAGATAAAATAACTCCAGTAAAATCTGTATTGGAACCAGGTCATTTAATTGCAGAAAAAACTATTATTAAATTGATATTTAAATATAAAAAATATTTTAAAAAGATTAGAACTCATATAAAACCAGAAGATTTCATGGATCATGAATGTAGACATTTAGCTAAATATATATATGAAAATTATGAATATGGAAAAGAGTTAAATGAAGAGGAAATTATTAATTATTTTAAAAACATAAAAGATGCAGATTGTAAAAAAGTATTGGAAATATTAAATTTAGATATTAGTGCTTCAGATGAAAATATAGATAAGGTCATAGAAGATTTAATAGAAAAACTAATTTCTTCTAAATTAAAAATCAGGAGAAAAAAAATAACAGAACAAATTCATAATATTGATATGAAAAAAGAAAAGGATGAAGAGGATGTGGAAAAATTAAAACAGTTATGCTCAGAGCTTGTAGAAATAGACAGAAATTTAAAATTGCACCAATAGTTTTGCTGAAAGGAGGGAGTGCTGGTGGGGCAAATGAAGAAAGGCAAGAAAGAACAAATAGAAATTGTAAAGAAATTGATGGATAAAGGTAAGAAGCAAGGTATGCTTACTTATAAAGAAATAATGGATAATTTAGAGGAAATAGATCTAGATTCAGAGCAAATAGATAAGATGTATCAGAGTTTAGAAGATATGGGAATTGAGCTTGTAGGAGACAAGGATGAAGATATACTACTGGAAAAAGATGAAGATGAAGATGAGGATGAGGATGAAGACAAAGGTGGAATCATAGCACCTCCAAAGGGAATAAATGTAGATGATCCTGTTAGAATGTATTTAAAAGAAATTGGAAAAATTCCTTTACTTAGTGCAGAAGAAGAAGTTGAACTAGCTAAAAGAATGGAATCAGGAGATGAAATAGCAAAAAGAAGGCTAGCCGAAGCCAATTTAAGATTAGTAGTAAGTATTGCAAAGAGATATGTAGGAAGAGGCATGTTATTTCTTGATTTAATTCAGGAAGGAAATTTAGGTCTTATGAAGGCTGTTGAAAAATTTGATTATAAAAAGGGATATAAATTTAGCACCTATGCTACTTGGTGGATACGTCAAGCTATAACTAGATCTATTGCAGATCAAGCAAGAACTATTAGAATACCAGTTCATATGGTTGAAACAATAAATAAGCTTATGAGAGTATCAAGACAATTAGTACAAGAGTTAGGCAGAGATCCAACACCTGAAGAGATTGCTAAAGAAATGAATATGGAAGTTGATAAAGTAAGGGATATTATGAAAATAGCTCAAGAGCCTGTTTCCTTAGAAACACCTATTGGAGAAGAAGAAGATAGCCATTTAGGTGATTTTATTCCTGATGATGAAGCTCAAGCACCAGCAGAAGCTGCCACTTTCACATTATTAAAGGAACAACTTCTAGATGTATTAGATACTCTTACTCCAAGAGAACAAAAAGTTTTAAGGTTGAGATTTGGTTTGGATGATGGAAGAGCAAGAACTTTAGAAGAAGTAGGTAAGGAATTTGATGTAACAAGGGAAAGAATAAGACAAATAGAAGCAAAAGCTCTAAGAAAACTTAGACATCCTAGTAGAAGTAAAAAATTAAAGGATTTCTTAGAATAGAATTAAAGGTTCGCATTATGCGAATCTTTAATTCTAATTTTATTTTAAGGATTAATAGAAAGGAAATAAATATGAAGCTATCATTGAGATTAATAACTATAAAAAATTTCGTAAAAGAAAATTCAATAGTTGCAGATATTGGAACAGACCATGGCTATATTCCTGGCTATTTAATAGAAAATAATATAAGTAAAAAAGTTATTGCAACAGATATAAGCAAAGGCTCTTTAGATAAGGCAATAGAATATATTGAAAAAATAGGATATAAAGAATATATAGACACTAGATTAGGGAATGGATTAGAAGTTTTAAAACCCTATGAAGTAGATACAATTATAATAGCAGGAATGGGCGGCTTATTAATAAAAGATATAATAGAAAAGGATTTAGAAATAACAAAGACTATAAATAATTTTATATTTCAGCCTATGGGAGCAGCTGAAGAACTTAGAAAATATTTATATGAAAATAATTTTAAAATAATAGATGAAAAAATAATAAAAGAAGATGGAAAATATTATGAAATAATATATGTTAGCAGGGGTAAAGACTATATCGAGGATGAAATATATTATGAAATTAGTAAAAAATTATTAGATAAAAAAGATCCTGTTTTGAGGGAATTTATAGAATTTAAAATAAATAAGACTGAAGAAATACTTAAAGAATTAGAAAAAACTCATACAGAAAAAACAGCTAAAAGAAAAGAAGATTTATCTTCTAGGCTTAAAAAATATAAGGAGGCTAAAAACAGCTATGAAGGCTATTGACATAATAAATATTATGAACAAATGGGTCCCACCCTATTTAATAGATAGCTGGGATAGTACAGGATTTCAGATTGGGGATCCAAATAAAGAAGTAGCAAAAATTTTAATTTCTCTAGATTTAGATAGAGAAACTTTTAAAAAAGCTAAGAAAGAAAATATAGACATGATCATTACCCACCATCCACTACTATTTAAACCTGTAGACAAGATCACAACAGAAGATTACAAAGGAAAGTTAATGTATGATTTAATAAAAGAAGATATAATAGTATATAATGCACATTCAAATTTAGATTTGGCTATAGGAGGAGTAAATGACACTTTAGCAAATATATTAGATCTAAGCGATTTAGAAATACTTGAAAAATCCTATGAAGAAAAACTATATAAATTGGTAGTATTTGTGCCTAGAACATATGCAGATAAATTAAGAAAGGCGTTAGGTGAATCAGGAGCAGGATGGATAGGTAATTATAGTCACTGCACATACAATATAGATGGCATAGGAACTTTCATGCCTAGAGAAGGTACTAATCCTTTCATAGGAAGTTTAAACGAAATTGAAAAAGTAGAAGAAACTAGAGTAGAAACCATTGTAGAAGAAAGTAAATTAAATAGAGTATTGAAAGAGATGTTAAAAGCTCATCCTTATGAAGAAGTGGCCTATGATATTTATCCATTATATAATGATGGTATCCAATACGGCTATGGAAGGATAGGGAATATAGAAGAAATGCCCCTATATAAATTTTTAGATAAGGTGAAGAAAAAATTAAGGGTAGACAAATTAAGAGTTTATGGAGATTTAGAGAAAGAAATAAGAAGAATAGCTGTATGTGGAGGAAGTGGAAGTGATTTTATAGAGTCTGCTTCCAAGAAAGATGCAGATGTATACTTAACAGGAGATATAAAATATCATGATGGACAGCTTGCTAAAGAATTGGGACTTATATTAGTAGATGGAGGTCATTTCCATACTGAAAAAATCATTCTACCAGTAATAAAAGAAAAACTTCAAGAAAACATAAAGGAAGATATAGAGATGATTTTACATGAAAAAAGTACAGCACCTTTTTCAATATACTAATTAATTTTTTAAAACTTCATCAAAACTTGGCTTTACCTAATAACGGAGGTGGAAGTGAGATATGGAGCAGTTAGAACTTTTGTGGGAATTGCAGAAACATGAGGACTATTTAAAAATTATAAAAAAGAAATTGGAAGATTTAGCAAAGACAAGTTATATAGAAACTATGACTATAAGAATTGAAACATTAGAGCAAGGGTTAAATGACAAGGAAAAATCTTTAGAGAGAAATAGTGAATTATTTAGAAAAAATAATTTAGCACTTAAGGATTTAAATTATCAATTAAGTAAAATAGAAAAAGAACTATATAGTGGAGTTGTTACAGATTTAAAACAACTTGATTATATGGATAAGGAAAGTGAAGTAATTAGAGATGATATAAATAAATTAGAAATAGATATGTTAAGCATAATGGAAGATATGGATGAAATTAGACAAGAAATAGAAAAAATAAAAATAGAACATGATAAAAATAAAGAAAGATTTAAAGAAAGTATTCTAGAGTATGAAAAAATAACTAATGAATTAAGAGAAGAAGCAAGAAAGGAAATGGATTTCATATATGATATATCATCGAAAATAGAAAAAGATATATATGAAAAATACAGTAGTATTAAAGAAAATAAGGGATATGCAATAGCGGTAATAAAGGAAGATGAATGTAGCGGATGTCATGTAATAATACCTATCTTTTTATTAGATAAAGTAAAAGCTAAAGAAGAAATAGTCCAATGTGAAAATTGCAGAAGAATATTATATTACTCCACCAATCCATAAAATACCTTTGCAAAATTTTATAGTTTATGTTATAGTTATAATGTTAAAAAACGAAATAAATGAGTAGGTCGGGTGGTCGCATGCTTAAAGCATGAGGAAAGTCCGAGCTCCATAAGGTAGGATGCTGGGCAATACCCAGTAGGGGTGACCCTAAGGATAGTGCAACAGAAAGATACCGCCTGATTTCGTCAGGTAAGGGTGGAAAGGCGAGGTAAGAGCTCACCAGCAACTAGGTGACTAGTTGGCTATGTAAACCCCATCCGGAGCAAGACCAAGTAGGGACAAAAGGTGACAGTTGCCTGCTGTCGTCCCAAATGGTAGGTCGCATGAGCCTATTGGTAACAATAGGTCATAGATAGATGACCATCTAAGACAGAACTCGGCTTACAGATCTACTCATCATTGAAAACTACGCCATTTTATATGGCGTTTTTTTATTTTGCTACTAAAAGAAATATCATTATTTGATATACAATAATACTAAAATTAAATATAAAGGTAGTAGTAGGTTATAATATTAATAATACTTTATCGAGGGTAGAAATAAATCATTATATAAAAAGAGTTTACAAGATTATAATGATTATATGTAATTAGTTACAAGCTAGTTGAATGTAAAAAATCAAGCTATAAATTGTTGTACTATTGTCAAAAGTTAGAAAGTATGATAATATGGGTATGAGTAAGGCAGAGTAAGCGGTTTGCGTAAAGTGCTAAGGGATGGGACGTTGCCCTTAGACGAAGAGCTTCAAGTAGTTTGCGATAAACCGTTGCGTTCGCTGTCACATTAACAAACGGACCTTTTTTTCGTTTGCTGTGGCAGACTGCACACTAGAATAAACGAAGAGGAGGTTTTTTTTATGAAAAAAGGAAAGATGTCCATTAAAGAAATGGCATATTATGCCATATTGATAGCTTTAAATGTTGTTTTAACTAGAGTTGGAAGTATTAGAATAGGTGGTGGAGGAGTAGAGATAGTTAGAATTGGTTTTGGAGGTTATCCTATAATATTTGCAGGATTAGTATTTGGGCCTTTAGCAGGAGGGATTGTTGGAACTATAGGAGATATAATAGGACATTTTGCAAGTCCAATGGGGCCATATATGCCACATTTTACTATGACAGCTGCACTTACTGGGATCATTCCAGGACTTATAATGATGCTCTTTAAAGAACCTAAAAATTCTTTCTGGAAATTAACAGTAGCCATAGGAGTTGGACAGATAGTCACATCTATTTTTCTAGTTCCATATTTTATGAAGACTTTATTTAGTGTTCCTATGATAACTACTGTACCTGGAAGAGTAATAGGTCAAGCAGTTCATATTCCACTATATGCTTTCATTACACGTGAAATTCAAAAGAGACTTTCCGTAATATATGCTGGTAACTATTAATCTTTAAATATAAAATTTATTTTCAAACTAGCCTAATTTTCAAGGGCTAGTTTTTTTCAGTCATAAAATATTATTAAATTAATAAATATAGAAAAAGGTTCTAAAGATTTATTATAATCAAATAATGGAGGTAAAAAAATGGATAACAATATTTTATATGAAAAAATTTATACAGCATTAATAGGAATGTCTAAAGAATATTCAGTGAACAAAGTGGAAGAAATAAATATGGTTGAAAATATAGGAATAGGAATTGATACAGAGGATTTAATTAAATATTTGAAATCTAAAAACAATCCTTTATTTGAAGAACTTAAAAAAATAAATATAAGAAAAGAAGAACTAGAGATAATTACTATAATTATAACAAATATTAAGGGAAAATAAATATGTTATTTCCTCTAATATATAATTAACTAAATTTTTATGGTATCATTGTATTATTCTACCATAGTAAAAAAGTCATATTTATTTTTGTTTTCAAAAATAAATAGTTAAATTTTTATCGAATATTAAATCATTCTAGGGAAGTTTAGGAAATATTTAAAAAATATAAAATAAATAATCAGAATATAAGGAAAAATCTGATTGACAAATTATTTTAAAAAAGGCAAAATAAATAATAAGAACTATATATTATCAAAGGAGGAGATATTAAAAAACTAATACATTAATAACAATGTTTTACATTTAGTTATTAGCAAAATAAAATAAGGAGAGGTGACGGGTAATGACAAAAAGGAGAATCTTTAGTTTGATATTAGTGCTATCAATCATGTTAGGTAATATGACAATAATGTCAAGAAATAGCGCAGAAGCAGCTGAGACACCACAATATAAGAAGTTTCATTCTATTAACAGAGGTAATGTAAAAGCACAAGGGGCAGGATATTTATTAGGTTATATAGATAGAAAAGTATCTGATAAAACCTATACAATAACTACAAGAATTAAGGAAGATGAAGATAATAAGCCTGCATATTGTTTAAATTATAATCTAGACAGTCCAAAGTTTAATGGAAATGAATTTAAAAAAACTAATGAAAAGCTAAATGCTAAGGAATATACAGCTCTAATGTACAGTTATGGTGGTCCTAAAGATAAGACAAGCAAAGCTTTAACTCCAGATGAAAGATATTATGTATCTCAAGTAGCCATGTATTCAATTACTGATGAAACTACAGAAATAACTAAGAATAACTTAGTTAAGCACATGGGAACTCTTATTGATCACAATAAGAGTGAAGAAATATTAAATAATATCAATAGTCTTATAAGAGAAATAGAAGAAAATACATTACCCTTACCGAAAGAGGAAGAAATATCAGTAAAAATTAATGGTGCAATCTCTCCAATGGAACAAAAAGGCAGTTATTTAGAATCAGGAATGATACAAATAATAAATTCAAATTTAAATGGTTTATTGAAAATAGATAAAAAGGATTTAGGAAAAGCATATTTTGTTGATTTAAATGGTAATCAGGTAGATGACAAATATGTTTTAGAAGGAAATGAAGTTAAATTAAGAATCGATACATCTAATGCAGGTGAAGGTGGAAAAATAGGATTTACAGTTAATGGACAAAGGAACTTTTCTGATGCCAATAAATATATTCAAAGGCATGCCAAAGATACAGGTGTAAATGGTAAGAAAATTCAAAGGATTGCTTGGATAGGAGAAGTTGAGAAAACTGCATCAGATTCTTTCTCTATAGAATATGATGGAATAAAGAGGGATATAGAGATTACTAAAACTGATTATAATGGAAAACCTTTGGATGGAGCAGAATTTATATTGCTAGACAAAAATGGAAATGAAATTCAAGGACCAATGGAAACCAAGGATGGAAAGCTCCTATTTGAAAATATTTCATTAGGTGAATATAAGATAGTTGAAACTAAGGCACCAGAAGGTTATGTTTTAAACAATGAAAAAAAATTAGTAATTGTTGAAGGAAATTCACCAGAATTAATTAAAGTAAATATTGAAAACAGGCCTATAATAGGCAGTTTGAAAATTACTAAAATAGATAGTCATTCTGGGGAAAAACTATCTAACTCTAAATTTCAAATTAAAAATGAAAAAGGAGAAATAATAAAGGAAGGAATTACTGATGAAAATGGCATTGCTATATTTGATGACCTAATATATGGTAAATATAAATATGTTGAAATCGAAGCACCAGAAGGATATGATCTTGATACAACAGAATATCCTTTTGAAATAAAAGAGGATGGTGAAATTGTTGAAATAGAGATAGAGAATAAAAAGACTGAGAAATTAAAAGAGATAATAAAAATAGACAAAACAGATAAAACTGATAAAAAATCAACAAGAGAAATAGCAAATATTAGTCCAAATATAGAGAAGAAAAATAAATATACTACTAAACAATCTGAAAAAATCGGAACAACAAATCTCCCTAAAACAGGAAATACAAACGATTTCATGTTGTATTTTTCAGGAATAATATGTATATTAATAGGATTATATTTTAAAAAGAGTAATATATAAAAAAATAAAATATCTTCGGTTACAATATTGTAGCCGAAGATATTTTTATATCCAAGATAAGTTTTTCATGCTTATATCCAATGAATAAATAGTATGTGTGAGCATGCCCAATGATATAAAATTAACCCCAGTATTTGCAACTGCTCTTATATTGTCTAAATTTATATTACCAGAAGCTTCTGTACTACATTTATTACCTATTATACCTACTGCCCTTTTCATCGTCTCAATGTTCATATTATCTAACATTATAATATCAGCACCTGCAGCTATTGCTTCTTTTACTTCTTCTAAAGTTTCAGTCTCTACTTCAATTTTGTTGCCCATAGGGAGACTTTTTTTAACTTTTAGAATGGCTTCCATTATTCCACCGGCAGCACTAATATGATTGTCTTTTATGAGAATGCCATCAGATAAATTAAATCTATGATTGTATCCGCCGCCAATTGTAACTGCATATTTTTCAAGTATTCTTAAATTAGGAGTAGTTTTTCTAGTATCCAATATTTTTGCTTCAGTTCCTTCAACTAGATTAACAGCTTTATTCGTAATAGTTGCAATTCCACTCATTCTTTGTAAAAAGTTTAAAGCAATTCTTTCTCCAACTAAAATATTATATGCATTTCCATATATAGTTCCAAGTACTTGTCCAGCATTAACAGAATCACCATCATTTGCATAGAATTTAACATCAACTTCATTAAGTATATGAAATACTCTTTTGAAAATTGGCAATCCAGCTATTATACCATTTTCTTTTCCAATTAGTTCAACCTTACATTTAGAATTAGATTCTACAATAGCAGAAGTAGTAATATCTTTAAAAGAAGAATCTTCTTCTAGTGCATTTTTTATGATATTGTCAACAATTAGCCAATTCATATTGTTCTCCTTTCCTAATCTCTTATCTTGTAGCTAATTCAAGCATATTTAAAAGGGATTTATTTGCTGCTACTCTCAATGATTCTTCAAGAACTATTTCATTTTTTTCTAATAATAAACTGTTATATAAATCTTTCAAAGTTATACATTTCATTGGATTGCAGATAATATTTAGACTATGAAATCTTTTATTAGGATATCTGTTTTTTAGCTCATACAAAATTCCATCTTCAGTTATTACTAAAAAATCTTTAGAATCACATTTTCTAATATAATCAATTATTTGACCTGTACTCCCAATAAAATTAGCTAACTTTCTAACCTCTTTTTTACATTCGGGATGTACTAAAACAATTAGTTTTGAATTAAATTTTTCTTTATAGTTTAAAATATCTTTAGCACTAATATTATCATGAACATCACAAGAACCATCCCATAGAATTAATTTTTTATCAGGAAATTTTTCTTGAACATGGTTTCCTAGATGTTTATCAGGAATAAAAATTATTTCATTGGCATCAATATTTTTAATCACATTATATGCGTTAGAAGATGTACAACAAGCATCAGAAACAGCTTTTACTTCTGTTAATGAATTCACATAGCTAACTACCTTAGCATTTTTATGTTTCTTTTTCATACTTATTACATCCTTTTGAGAAGCAAGTTTTGCCATAGAACATTTAGCTTCAGTATTAGGTAGTAGAACCTTCTTATTTGGAGAAAGAATTTTAGCACATTCAGCCATGAAGCTTACACCACAAAAAACAATTATTTCACAGTCAAGTTCAAGACCTATCTTACTTAAATAATAGGAATCACCTACATAATCAGCTAATTCTTGTATCTCGTCTCTAACATAATAATGTGCAAGTATAGCTGCATTTTTCTCCTTTTTCAATCTAAGTATTTCTTCTTTATAATTTTTCATAAATAATCCTTTCTAATAAATTAATATTATTTTTTTAATGCAATTGCGTCTATTTCCACATCAATACCTCTTAATTGAACCCCAATAGTAGTCCTAGTTGGAAATGGCTCACTGAACATTTTTCTATATACAGAATTCATTTCATCAAAATACTTAATATCAGATAAATATACAGTTGTTCTAACAACATCTTTTAATGAACAATCTGCCTCTTTTAAAATTGATTCAATATTTTTGATAACTTGATAAGTTTGATCTTTAATATCTTTTTTTATTTCTCCCGTAATAGGATCCTGTGGACGTTGTCCAGCTGTAAAAACATAATTTTCAGTTATAATACCCTGTGAATATGGTCCTGCAGGGGATGGTGCATTTTTTGTAGAAATATCTTTAAAATTATTAGACATTTTTAATCTCTCCTTATCTTATTGATTACAACCATTATAGCAAGTGTATATACACCTGTCAATACATATGCCGTTGGGACGCTAATGGCAAACTATTTTTTTATGAAAGCTAGTAATGATAATGAATAGAAAGAAATATATTAAATACATGTAGCAACCTAAAGGTTTTAAGTTATCTGACAAAAGTAAAAGAATATAGTAATATTAAGGTATCTAAGGTTATTAGCCTACCTATGAGGAATTTTAAATTTAATTATGATAAATTAATATTCCATATTATTGTAGTTTATTAAAGTATTATCTTAATAAGAAATTGTTGTCCTCCAATGAAGTGAAATTCTTGGAAACAACGATTTTTTTATTTTAAGAATTGGTTATTTATATTGAATATAGCAGAACTTAAATTATTCTCCATTGATTGACAAAAAAATAATAATGTAGTATTGTTAGAATATTAGGATATTTATAAAAAATTAAAACATATTTTATTTGTTATTGCATGTTTTTAACATATAAAACTATTAATCTACTATTTATCTAATTAACAGTTTTATATGTTAAAAACAGGTTATATATAACGGAAAGTTTTCATATAAATTATATAATAGTTTAACTTTCATTTGGACATGTTGTTTTTTATCTATACCCCGAATCATATCTAATTTTTAAATAGTTAAGGAGATTATAATATGAGATGGAACAGTTTAAAGTTTAAAATTCCTTTTACTATATTAATATTTTCACTTAGTTCAATTCTTATGATTACCATATTTATTCAAAATGTCACCTCAAAACATATAAAAGAAGATGTTCTAAAAAATAATATGACTTTATCAAATATGTTGTCTCAACATATACAGCTTTATGTAAAGGATGCTAAAGAAACTGTTATAACATTGGCCAACTTTGCTACAGAAAGTGGAGGAGATATAGAGGAAATAGAAAAAGAAATCTATAGAATCTATGACAATTTTAAATACTTTGATTTAATTTATTTATTGGATACAGAAGGAAATATGCTTGTATCAAAGCCTGAAAATGAAAAAGCTATGATTAAACATAATTATTCCGATAGAGATTACTTTAAAAAAGTTATGGAGGATAAGACACCTTGTATAAGTGATCTTTATGTAGGAAGAGTACTAGGACAACTTCATTTTGTCATTGCTGCACCTATATTTGATAAAAATAGTAATGTAATAGGATTAATAGGAGGTGGAATAAATCTATCTAATATTAAAAAAATTACAGAAGAAGTACAAGAAAAATTTGAAGGAGAAATATATGTAGTAGATCAAGCAGGAGCAATTATAGTTCATCCTGAAATAGATAATATGGAACGTTTTATAAAAATGGGAAATTATACTTTTTCAAAAGATGACAATGAAATTGAATTATATGATGTTATAAAAGATAGAGAGTCTCAACTACTAAGTTATGAAAAAAATAATGAAAAATATTATAGTACCACGAGCTTTGTAGATGAAGTTAGTTGGACAATAGCTGTGAAACAATCAGAATTTGCTATATTAAAGGAGATGATTTGGCTAAAAAAACAATTAAGAAGTATATCTTTTATGCTTATTTTTGCAACTATAGTTATTGGACTAATATCAGCCCAGAGAATAATAGGACCAATAGAAACTTTAGTCAAAGGTGTTAGAGTGCTAGGAAGTTCTTGTGAAAGTGTAATTCCCATTTCTATAAACTCCAATGATGAAATAGGAGAGTTAGCGGAAGTCTTTAATGATATGAGTGTTAAACTTAAGAATAATATGAATAGGCTTAAAGAATCTTATAATAGAGAAAACTATTTTAGACAGTATTTAGACAATATTTTAAAGAGTTTAGGAAGTGGGATATTAGTAGTAAATGAAAAAGGTAATATAACTTTATTTAACAAAGCAGCAGAAGAGATAACAGGATTTAAATCTAAGGATTACATAGGAAAAAATTCTCTTGATTTTTTTAAGAAAACAGAAATTTGCTTAGAAGATTTTGTGGAAAATATTAAAAATGATGAAGACATTCTAATTTTAGAAAGACAGCTAAAAAGAAGTGATAAAAAATACATACCAATAAATATTTCTATATCATTAGCTTTTGATGAAAATAAAAAGGTAATTGGCATAATTTATCTCTTTAATGATATTTCCAGGGAAAAGAAAATGGATAGAGAATTAAAAAAATTAGATAGAATGCATATTCTAGGAGAATTATCTGCAGCACTTATTCATGATATTGGAAATCCATTGGCTGGAATAAGTAATTTGTTAGAACTTTTAGACACTAATTGGGAAGATGAGAAACTAAGGGAAGAGATATTTTACTTTTTAGATAAAGAAATAAGAGAATTAAATGATCTTATTGTAAACTTCCTGAGTTTTTCAAGGGACACTAGTTTAAACAAAGAACCAACAAATATAGTTGAACTTATGAAAGAAGTCATAAATTTACTTAGGCCAGAAATTATCAATAAAAATATTAGACTTTCGGAAAATTATATGGATGAACAAAAGTCTATAGTAAATGTAAATAAAGGAAATATAAAACAAGCACTTATAAATATAATAATTAATTGTATACAAGCAGTAGGCAAAAGTGGAATAATTTTCATGGTAATCAAAAATTATGAGGAAAAAATAATTATAAATATTAAAGATAATGGCAAGGGAATAAAAAAGAGAGATCTAGGAAAAATATTTGAACCTTTTTATACTACAAAGAAGGAAGGTACTGGACTAGGTCTTTCCAGTACCTATAAGACAATTAAAGAACATGATGGCCATATTTTTGTTAATAGTGAGATAGGTAAAGGTACAGAGTTTGTTATAGAATTAAAAAAATAGTTGGCTAAATTGGAGGAATTCTATGAAGATATTAATAATTGATGATGAAGAGAGTATTCGTTTTTCATTAAAGGTAAGTTTGGGAAAACTTGGCTTTGAGTCATTAGTAGCGGAAACAGGCGAAGAAGGATTAGAATTATTTAAATCCCACTCTCCTAAATTAGCAATTGTAGATATAAAATTACCAGGCATAGATGGCATAGAAGTTCTTAAGAGAATTAAAAAGGTAGATCCAGACTGTATAGTTATAATGATAACCTATTTAAGTGAAGTTAGATTAGCAGTTAAATCTATGAAAATAGGAGCTTATGATTATTTTATGAAGCCCTTTTCTCTTGCAGAAATAAATAATGCTGTTAAAAAAGCAGCTAGATATATTGAAAAAAAACAAGAATTAGATAAATTGAATTATGAATCAGAATTTATAGGGGAAAGTGCTCCTATTAAGAATATTAAAGACATAATCGAAGTTATTTCTAAATTAGAAATGAGTACTCATGTTTTAATACAAGGAGAAAGTGGGACAGGTAAAGAAGTAGTAGCTGAACTCATTCATGAAAAAATGAGGAAAGATAAGGCTTTTGTGCCTTTAAATTGCAGTGCTATACCTAAAAATCTTCAGGAAAGTGAATTATTTGGATATGAAAAGGGAGCCTTTACAGGAGCTAGTGAAAGCAAGGAAGGATTAATAGGAAAATCTCATGAAGGAATTCTTTTTTTGGATGAAATCGGTGATATGGATTTAAGTCTACAAGCTAAACTTCTAAGGGTATTACAGGAGAAAAAATATAGACCTATAGGTTCTTTAGAAGAGAAAGAATTTGATACAACTATTATTGCAGCTACAAACAAAAATTTGCAGGAAGAAGTAAAGAAAGGAAATTTTAGGGATGATTTATATTATAGATTAAATATAATACCTATATACATTCCACCTCTTAGAGAAAGAAAGGAAGACATTCCACTGCTTATCTATTCATTTCTAGAAGAATATAATTTAAAATTAAATAAAGGGATTAAAAAAGTCGATAAAGAAGCAATGGATATATTATTAAACTACAATTGGCCAGGAAATATTAGAGAATTAAAAAATGTTATAGAGAGAATGGCTATTTTCAATAAAGGAGACTCAATTTATATAAAAGATTTGCCTAATGAAATAAAAAGTTATTTTTATGAAGAAAAAAAGAAATTATCTCCACTTGAAATTGCAGAACTAAAAGTAATACTGAGCTCTTTAGAAAGACATGATTGGAATATATCTAAAGTATCTGAAGAATTAAATATATCTAGACAGACTATAAGGAGGAAAATGGGAAAGTATGATTTGGAAAAGTAAATAGTATTTTGTTTAGTGGTAAGTTTTGAACGTGAAAGTTCAAGACTTACCATTTTTTATTTATGAATAAATAGAACATTAGTAAATTAGCATTTTATTGTAAAATAAAATTGGCACAGTTTGTGCAACAATTATATAATTAAATTACAGATTTGAATAATTAGAAGGAGGGGTTATGTTGACAAAGGAGAGAATAAGATGTGAAAAACTAAGGGATAGAATAATTTCAGCTGAAGAAGCTGCAAATATATTTAAAACAGGAATGGTTGTAGGAACTAGTGGTTTTACTCCAGCAGGTTATCCGAAAGCAGTACCTTTAGCTTTAGCTAAAAGGGCAGATAAAGGCGATAAGGTAGAGATAACTTTAATGACAGGAGCTTCAGTTGGAGATGAGCTTGATGGTGCATTATCAAGAGCTGGAGTAATAAAAAAGAGATTTCCCTATCAAACTAATACTTCTTGTAGAAATAGTATAAATAACGAGGAAATAGAGTTTTCAGATATACATTTAAGTCATTTACCTCAATGGGTGAAATATGGATTTATAGAAAAGATAGATATTGCACTTGTAGAAGCTATAGCTATAACAGAAGAAGGAGGAATAATTCCATCTACATCTATAGGAAATGCCAATGTATATGTACAAAAGGCAGATAAAGTAATAGTAGAAATAAATACTAGTCAGCCTTTAGGATTAGAAGGTATACATGACATATATAGTCCTGAAAATCCTCCAAATAGGAAGCCTATTCCAATACTAAAAACAGGAGATAGAGTTGGTACATCTTATATACCATGTGATCCTGAGAAAATAGTAGGTATAGTTATTACAGATATAAAAGATGCCAATAAGAAATTAGCTGCCATAGATGAAGATTCTAGAAAGATGGCAAATAATTTAATAGATTTCTTAGAAGGGGAAATAAGATTTGGAAGATTGCCAGAAAATCTCCTTCCATTACAATCTGGAGTAGGCAGTGTAGCAAATGCAGTATTAGGGGGATTAGTAGATTCGAACTATGAAAATTTAACTGTTTATTCTGAGGTTTTACAGGACTCGGTATTAGACTTAATAGATTGTGGAAAAGTGAATACAGCTTCTTCTACATCTCTTACCTTGTCAGAGGAAAGATTAGAAAATTTCTATAACAATATAGATCAATATAAAGAAAAAATAATACTTAGACCACAGGAAATAAGTAATAATCCTGAAGTAATAAGAAGGTTAGGAATAATAGCTATAAACACAGCAATAGAAGTGGATTTATACGGCAATGTAAACTCTAGTAATATAATGGGAAGCAGACTTATGAATGGAATAGGAGGCTCGGGAGACTTTGCACGAAATGCTTATCTTTCCATATTTGTAACACAGACAACAGCTAAAAATGGCAATATATCTTGCATAGTACCAATGGTATCTCACTGTGATCATACAGAACATGATGTTCAAATCATAGTAACAGAGCAAGGAGTTGCAGATTTAAGGGGATTGAGCCCTAAAGGTAGAGCTAAAACTATAATTGAAAATTGTGCTACGGGAGAATATAAAGAAATGCTAAAAGACTATTATAATAGAGCTTTAAAATGCTCCAAGTATAAGCATACTCCTCATATTATTGGTGAGGCTTTATCATGGCATAATAGGTTTTTAGAAACAGGTACTATGAGGATAAATCCTTAAAATTATAATATAAGGGGGTTTTGTAAGTGTTTAACGACAATGAAATAATTAATATTAAAGAATCTAAAAAGAAATGGGAAAGTGAAGTAGTAGATAAAGCAATTAAAAGATTTCCAGAAAGAAAAGAAAAGTTTTCTACAGTTTCAGATATTGAAGTAGACAGATTATATACTCCTGAAAATATGGAGAACTCCGACTATGAAAAAGATCTAGGGTACCCTGGAAAATATCCATATACTAGAGGAGTTCAACCTACAATGTATAGAGGTAGGTTATGGACTATGAGACAGTATGCAGGATTTGCTACAGCAGAAGAGTCAAATAAAAGATATAAATACCTTCTTGAACAAGGACAAACAGGTCTTAGTGTAGCTTTTGATCTTCCAACTCAAATTGGCTATGATTCAGATCACTCTCTAAGTGCAGGAGAAGTAGGAAAAGTTGGAGTAGCCATTGATTCATTAAAAGATATGGAGATTTTATTTAATGGAATTCCATTAGATAAAGTAAGTACTTCCATGACTATAAATGCTCCTGCCAGTGTTCTTTTAGCTATGTATATAGCAGTAGCTGAAAAGCAAGGTGTATCTCAAGATAAACTTAGAGGTACTATTCAAAATGACATATTGAAAGAATATATTGCAAGAGGAACTTATATTTTCCCTCCAGAACCTTCTATGAGACTTATAACAGATATATTTGAATATTGCTCTAAAAACGTTCCTAAGTGGAATACCATAAGTATTAGTGGATATCACATTAGAGAAGCAGGAGCTACTGCTATACAAGAAGTAGCTTTTACGTTAGCAGATGGAATTGCATATGTAGAGGCAGCAATTGAGACAGGATTAGATGTAGATGATTTTGCACCTAGACTTTCATTTTTCTTCAATGCTCATAACAATTTATTGGAGGAGATAGCTAAATATAGAGCGGCAAGAAGGATTTGGGCTAAGATAATGAAAAATAGATTCAAAGCTAAAAATGAAAAATCCATGAAACTTAAATTCCATACACAAACAGCAGGATGTACATTAACAGCTCAACAACCAGATAACAACATAATAAGAGTAACTGTTCAAGCATTGGCAGCAGTTCTTGGAGGAACTCAATCTCTACATACTAATTCTAGAGATGAGGCATTAGCCTTACCAAGTGAAGAATCTGTAAGAATTGCCCTTAGAACTCAACAAGTCTTGGCTTATGAAAGTGGAGTTACTGAAACTATAGATCCATTAGCAGGTTCCTATTATATAGAATCTTTAACAGATCAAATAGAAGAAGAAGCTATGAAATATATTGAAAAAATAGATGAATTAGGAGGAATGCCACAAGCAGTAGAAAAAGGTTATGTACAAAAAGAAATACAAAATAGCTCTTATAAATATCAAATGGAAGTAGAATCAAATGAAAGAATAGTAGTTGGGGTAAATAAATTCCAAACAGAGGAAAAACATCATGAAGATATATTAAAAGTTGATCCTGAAGTAGAAAGACTCCAAAAGGAAAAAATAAATAAATTGAAATCTACAAGAAATAATGATGAAGTTAAGAAAAATTTAGCAAATCTAAAGAAGTTAGCAAAAACAGATGAAAATCTAATGCCATATATATTATCAGCAGTTAAATCCTATGCTACATTAGGAGAGATATGTGATGTTTTAAGATCTGTATTTGGTGAATATGAACAATCTGTAATTTTATAGGGAGGGACTAAAATGGATATGCCAATTAGAGTATTAGTAGCAAAACCTGGACTTGATGGACATGATAGAGGAGCAAAAGTTATAGCAAGATCCTTAAGAGATGCAGGAATGGAAGTTATATATACAGGACTTAGGCAAACTCCTGAGCAAATAGTAGCTGCAGCTATACAAGAAGACGTAGATGTTGTTGCCATGAGTATTTTGTCTGGAGCACATAACCATCTATTCCCCAAAGTAGTCAATCTTCTTAAAGAACAAGGAGCAGATGATATATTAATAATAGGTGGAGGGGTTATACCAGAAGATGATATACCAGAATTAAAAAAATCTGGAGTTAAAGCAATATTTACGCCAGGTACCTCTACTAAAGATGTAGTTAAATATATAGAGAATCATATAAAAAGATAGTATAGGTGGTGCTTTAAATTGAATTTAGAAGAAAGATTGCTTCATGGAGACAAAAGAGCTTGTGCTAGAGTCATAACTATAATGGAGAATAATCAAAAAAAGGCTTTTGAAATCATAAGAAATAACTATCATAAAACTGGTAATGCCTATGTTATAGGAATTACTGGACCACCTGGTAGTGGAAAAAGTACTCTTACTGACAGACTTACAAGAGAGCTTTTAAACAGAGGAAAAAAAGTAGGAATTATAGCTATAGATCCTACTAGCCCTTTTACCGGTGGTGCAATACTTGGAGATAGGATTAGAATGAATGATTTATCTTTAAATGAAAATGTATTTATTAGAAGTATGGGGACTAGAGGTTCATTAGGAGGACTTTCTAAAGCTGCTCAAGGTGCAATAAAGGTTTTAGATATTTATGGTGTAGACTATATTTTCGTAGAAACAGTAGGGGTAGGTCAATCAGAAATAGATATAGTCAAAGCAGCAGATACAGTACTTATGGTTATGGTCCCTAATTTAGGTGACGATATACAAGCTATAAAAGCAGGAATAATGGAAATAGCTGATATATTTGCTATAAATAAATCAGATATAGATGGAGCAGATAAAACTCAAGTTGAAATTGAAATGAATCTAGATTTAAACCAAGGAGAAGATTATAGACCACCAGTTTTAAAAGTATCGGCAAGGAAAAATGAAGGTATTGGAAGTTTAGTAGATGAGATAGTTGGACATAGAGAATATTTAGAAGAAACAGGGGAGCTAAAAAAGAGAAGGAAACGTAATACAAAGATGGAAATACTAAATCTTGTGGAAGAAGAACTTATGGAGATAATATTTTCAAAAATGAAAAAAGAATCTAGTTTTGATGCAATAATAGATAATGTTGTCTCTAGAAAGCTAGATCCATATACTGCTAGAGACAATATAATTAAATTAATTTAATTATAAGGAGGTTAGAAATATGGTGGAAAAAGTAGATCATATTGGCATAGCTGTTAAAGATTTAGAAAAGGCTCTAAAGTTTTATGAAGAAATGTTAGGATTAAAATGTGAGGGGACGGAAGTAGTAGAAGAACAAAAAGTGAAAGTGGCATTCCTTCCCATGGGAGATACGGAAGTAGAATTACTTGAGTCCACAGAACCTAACGGTCCAATAGCAAAGTATATAGAAAAAAGAGGTGAGGGCATACAACATATAGCTTATAGAGTTGATAATATAGAAAAAGCAATAGAAGAAATGAAGGAAAAAGGTATAAGGATGATTGATGAAAAACCTCGCTATGGAGCAGGAGGAGCTAAAATTGCATTTGCACATCCAAAGGATACCTATGGTGTTTTAATAGAACTATGTGAAAGGGATTAATGCAAAAAGGAGGCTAAAAATGGATAGTAAACTTGAAAGACTTGTAAAGACAAAGGAAAAGATAAAGCTTGGTGGTGGAGAAAAGAGAATAAAAAAACAGCATGAAAAAGGAAAACATACAGCAAGGGAAAGAATAGATATGTTACTTGATGAAGACAGTTTTGTTGAAATAGATGCATTTGTTAAACATAGATGTAATAATTTTGGAATGGAGAAAGTAGAAACACCTGGTGAAGGGGTGGTAACTGGTTATGGAACTGTAGACGGAAGATTAGTATTTGTATATGCTCAAGATTTTACAGTACTAGGTGGTTCTCTTGGAGAAATGCATGCAGCAAAAATATGTAAGGTTCAAGAAATGGCAATTAAGATGGGAGCACCAATTGTAGGATTCAATGACTCTGGAGGAGCTAGAATTCAAGAAGGTGTAGATGCACTATCAGGCTATGGAAAAATATTTTATAGAAATACTAAAGCTTCAGGAGTAATACCTCAAATAACTGCTATCATGGGTCCTTCAGCTGGCGGAGCCGTTTATTCCCCTGCTATTACAGATTTTATATTCATGGTAGAAAAAACTAGTATGATGTTTATTACTGGTCCACAAGTAATAAAGACAGTAACAGGAGAGGAGGTAAGTCAAGAAGAACTAGGAGGAGCTATGACTCACAATAGAACTAGTGGAGTAGCTCATTTTGTAGACAGTAGTGAAGAAGAGTGTATTGAAAGAATAAAAAAACTTTTAAGTTTCTTACCTTCTAATAATTTAGAAGATCCACCATATGTGGAAACAGAAGATGACATAAATAGAATAGAGGATAAATTAAATGAAATAGTACCAGAAAATCCAAATAAACCTTATGATATGAAAGAAATAATAACTACTATAGCAGACGACGGAGATTTTTTTGAAGTGCAACCATATTTTGCTCAAAATATTATTACAGGATATATGAGAATCAATGGAAAGACTGTAGGGGTTATAGCTAATCAACCAAAAATACTAGCAGGTTGTCTTGATATAAATGCTTCAGATAAGGCAGGAAGATTTATAAGGACTTGCGATGCTTATAATATACCATTATTAAATTTAGTAGATGTACCTGGATTTTTACCTGGAACTGAACAAGAATATGGTGGAATTATAAGACATGGTGCTAAAATGCTCTATGCTTATAGCGAAGCTACAGTACCAAAGGTAACAGTAATAATAAGGAAAGCCTATGGCGGAGCCTATATAGCTATGTGCAATAAAGAACTAGGTGCAGATCAAGTATTTGCATGGCCAAATGCTGAAATAGCTGTTATGGGACCAGATGGAGCAGCAAATATAATATTTAAACATGAAATAAAAGATTCAGAAGATCCAGTAGAAACAAGGGCAGAAAAAATAGAAGAATATAGAGATACAGTAGCAAATCCATATATTGCAGCAGGTCATGGATATGTAGATGATGTAATAATACCAAGTACTACAAGACAAAGATTGGCATCTGCTTTTGATATGCTTCAAAGTAAAAGGGAAACAAATCCAGCTAAGAAACATGGAAATATTCCCCTATAAAGAGGTGATTTGAATTGTTAGGTAACAAAGTAACTATGGGACAAAGTTTAATGGTTACTGTTTTTAGTATGGTAATAGTATTTTTAGCTTTGCTTATAATATCTTATTTAATTAAAGGTCTTCAAAATTTTTCACAAAAAGATAAGAAAAAAAGTAAAGAAACTATTGAAAATATTGATTTAGTAAATAGTGAAAAAGGAGTGGAAAAAGCTGAAGAGTCCTTAAATGATGAAGAATTAGTTGCAGTGATAGCGGCAGCTGTTGCGGCTAGTATAGGTGTAGATGTATCTAATGTGAAAATAAAAAGTATCAAAAGAGTTTCTCAAAACACTCCAATTTGGTCAAAGGTAGGAAGGGAAGAACAAATATTTAATAGATTATAGGAGGTTTGAAAATGAAAAATTATTTAATAAGGGTTAATGGAAATGAATATGAAGTGGAAGTAGAAGAAATATCTAATAGTAAAAATAATAGTGCAGCATCTTCTAAAATAGTAGAAGCGCCAAAACCAAACCCAGCACCAAAAGCAGCGCCAAAGCCACAACCTAAACAAGAAGTAAATATTCCACAAGGAGCGGAATCTATAGAAGCTCCTATGCCTGGAACTATACTTAGTATAAATGTAAATGAAGGAGATGAAGTAAAAGCTGGTGAAGTACTGTTAATTCTTGAAGCTATGAAAATGGAAAATGAAATACTATCTCCAAGAGATGGAAAAGTGGCAGCTATGCATACGGAAAAAGGAGCATCAGTAAGTACAGGAGATAAATTAGTATCTATTGAATAACTTCTGGAACAAATTCATTGGGAAAGGAAGGTATATTAAATGCTACTGGAAATATTGAAAGAATTTCTATTGAGTACAGGATTTGCTGCCATAACTTTTAAAGAAATAATAATGATGATTATATCGTTTATACTACTTTACTTAGCTATAAAGAAAGAATATGAACCCTTATTGTTAGTACCAATAGCTTTTGGAATGCTCCTTACAAATCTTCCTTTAGGAGGATTAATGGAATCACCTAAAGATGGTCAGTTAGGAGGACTATTGTATTATCTATATCAAGGAGTAGAACTTGGAATATATCCTCCCCTTATTTTTTTAGGTGTAGGAGCTATGACAGATTTTGGACCACTTATTGCAAATCCTAAAAGCATATTATTAGGGGCGGCAGCCCAGTTTGGAATATTTATAACCTTTATAGGAGCTATAGCTTTAAAATTTACAGGACCAGAATCAGCAAGTATTGGAATAATTGGAGGAGCCGATGGACCTACAGCTCTTTATTTAACTAGTAGACTTGCTCCTCATTTATTAGGACCAATAGCAGTTGCAGCATATTCTTATATGGCATTAGTACCTATTATTCAGCCTCCTATAATGAAGGCTTTAACTACAGAAGAAGAAAGAAAAATAGTTATGGAACAATTAAGACCCGTATCAAAGAAAGAAAAAATAATATTTCCAATATTAGTAACAGTATTTGTAGTACTACTTCTTCCATCAGCAGCACCTCTTATTGGAATGTTAATGATGGGGAATTTATTTAGAGAATCTGGAGTAGTAGAAAGGCTTTCACAAACAGCACAAAATGAACTTGTAAATATAATAACTATATTCTTAGGAGTTACAGTAGGAGCTACGGCTAAAGCACAAACATTCTTATCTCCAGATACAATAAAGATAATTGTACTAGGACTTATAGCTTTCTCCCTTGGAACAGCAGCAGGAGTACTTTTTGGAAAGATAATGTACAAAACTAGTGGAGGAAAGATAAATCCACTTATTGGAGCAGCAGGAGTATCAGCAGTACCAATGGCAGCAAGAGTAGTACAGAAAGTAGGGCAAGAAGAAAATCCAGGAAACTTTTTACTTATGCATGCAATGGGGCCAAATGTTGCAGGAGTAATAGGCTCAGCAGTAGCTGCAGGATTATTACTTATGTTTTTTAGTTA
>CCEZ01000007.1 GCA_000751555.1 Anaerosalibacter massiliensis
CCCGCCTCTATACACTTTTCCTTTAATTCATCTCCAGTTGTATTAAAATGAATTCTATGACTATGCCAACCTGAAGCCTTTCCTGTTTTCTTACCTGCAAAAAAACTTAAATTAACAGTACGTCTTAATGTTCCACCTCTTATTACAGCATTGGGTCTATGATGAGGATATTCTTCAAATATTAAAAGATCATTCATTAATTTTATAACATTTTTCTCTGTATCTATTTCACTAAATAATTTATCTATGCTTTTCTGAGTCAAAGATATACTCCTACCTTTTTCATGAAATACAGTAGTAGGTATTCCATACTTAAAAGAATAAAGTTGTTCATAAAAACAAGCTTTCTCTTTATTTGAACAGATTTCTAAAATCCAAGCCTTATCTCCATGTTCTTGATTTATTCTAACCATTAAGCCATTTACATATTTGTCTTTTATTGTTCTGACACTTTGTGTTTGACCTATCCTATACCCCAATCCTTTTTTATACATTAAATAAACTATATAAATACCTGATTTGGGATTTAGTTTTCCAAACATAATATGATTAGGAGTTGTCCTAATAGTTTTACCACTTTCTGTTTCAATTTTTATTACAGACCCTTTATATTTCTTATTAATCACCTTATTTATACTACCTTCCATTACTTCTCCCCAACCAGAAGGTGAATATACTGCATCTCCCTCTTTTAGTTTTTCTATAGGTATATTTCCCTTTGGTGTATCAACTGTCATACCTTCTATAAGGCACTGATCATCATCTCCTACGACACATAAATTTTTATATCTTCCAGACAATAGTTTTATAAGTTCATACTGGGCCTTGTTTGTATCTTGATATTCATCTACAAATATATACCTAAACTTTCTTTGATAAAAATCTAATACATCTAAATTCTTCTCAAGCAATTCAATAGTCTTTAAAATTAAATCATCAAAATCCAATGCATTGTTTTGCTTTAATTTTTTTTCATATAAAGCATATATTCTTCCTACATTTTCATCATAATAGTTCCCAATATTTGCATTAATATAGGTATCCGGTTTCATCATTCTGTCTTTTAATGAACTAATAGCTCCCAATATAGATTTTTCCTTAAACATTTCCTTATCTACATTCTGTTCTTTTATACATTCTTTTATAAGAGTCCTTTGATCCGCACTATCATATATTGTAAAACTTCTATCGTATCCTATTTTATTAATATTCATTCTAAGAATTCTTACACATATAGAGTGGAAAGTTCCTATCCAAATATCATCTATTTTATCTCCTACAAGACTACCTACCCTCTCTTTCATCTCATTGGCAGCCTTGTTAGTAAAAGTAATAGCTAAAATATTGTTTGGGAAAACATCTCTTTCCTCTATCATATAAGCTATCCTATGGGTGAGCACTCTAGTCTTACCTGAGCCTGCCCCTGCTAATATAAGAAGAGGTCCTTCCGTATGTAATACAGCCTCCTTTTGTCTATCATTTAACCCTTCAACAAAACTCATCTCTTCACCTTCCTATAAAATAATCATATCCTATATTCTATTATAACTAAGGATAAATGGAAAGACCATGTATTAAAAATATACATGGTCTTAAATGAGATATTGGAAATAATTATTCTTTGAATTTATCATTCAGGTATATGATGAAAATAGTCTTTAATTGCCGTACCTCCATGTTTCACATGATTAGTTGAAATTTTAACCTTATATAAAAGACCACTAATTTTTTAAAATAGAATTGAGGTTAAGATATAATGGATTTAATGATAGATATTTTAAAATTTATTGTTATGATTGCTTTATTGCCCATGTTTTTTTACTTCTTATGTAAAATAATCAAATCAATACAGAAAAAAATATGATGAATTAATTGGGAAGTATTTATAATATTGAAAAATCAATTCTCAAAGAAAATATTTAAAATTATAGGCAGTGCACTTTTAGGAGCAGTTGACGATTTTGAATTTATGAATATGTAATCAGTACAGTATGTAAAAAATTTCATATTTAAGTTTTTCTTTTCGCAATATTCTCGAAATGAACTTATTTTATATAATTCATTTTCATTAGAACACATTAGACTTCACCCACAATATTCTCCCAATCCCAAGTACTTATATCCGAGAGTACACTTGGATGTATATTATATTTGCTTAAATCTTCCTTAGTAATCCATGCATATTTTTCATGTTCAAAGGAAAGTTTCACCTTATCTACATCTGTCTTACACAGGTACGTTATTCCAACAATTTCTGTATTTTTATTTTTCATGAAATTCCATATACTTAATGGACGTATTATATCAGCTGAAATAGATACTTCCTCTCGTAATTCTCTATTTAAGGTATCTAGGACAGATTCACCAAACTCTAACCTTCCTCCTGGAAACTCCCAGTAATAGTGATCTCCCCTCGCCATGTTTGATCGTTTAATAACTAAAAATTTCTCCTTATGAAATATTACCGCTTTCACTGCAATATAAAATCTATTATCTCTTATCATATACATCATCCTCTCTAGACATAAAACTCTTGACATCTCTTTTATTCTTAGAGCACCACCTCTACACTAAGAAATTTCTTTATTTTTGAAGATATCTTTCTTAATTCTATTCTTCTACAATCAAATGCTACAATATTCGGTATAATATAAATTATTGTTCATTGTAGTTATATAATATCATATTATATAACGGAAAAAGAGATGGTTATTATTATCCATCTCCTTTTTTTATTAAAAACAATGTAGATGAATTTACCACACTGTTTTTCTACTAGCTATCTATTTCCTGATAGCCCCTTTTTAATATTATTCATAGTATTAGTAAGTTCGAAAATTTGCCTTGTACTTATTCTGTTTTATTTTCTTCTTCTGCTCCAATTTCTTTTATAGATGTAACAAGTCCTGCCATATCCTGAATTTCAGAAGGTATTATTATCTTAGTTGCCTTACCATCTGCAACCTTTGCAAATGTGTCTAAACTTCTTAAAGATATAACCTTATCATCAATCTCTGCTTCTTTCAACATTTTAAGTCCTTCTGCAGTAGCTTCTTGAACTTTTAATATAGCTTTTGCTTGACCTTCTGCCCTTTTAATAGCTGCTTCCATTGCAGCTTCTGCTTCAAGAATTAAAGCTTCTTTTTCTGCTTGTGCATTTAATATAGCTGAGTCCTTATTTCCTTCTGCTATTAATACTGCTGATTTCTTTTCTCCTTCTGCTTTCAATATTTTTTCTCTTCTTTCTCTTTCAGCTTTCATTTGTTTTTCCATGGCATCTTGAATTTCAGCAGGAGGTATAATATTTTTAAGCTCTACCCTACTAATTCTAATTCCCCATGGATCAGTAGCTTCATCTAAGACAGATCTTAATTCTGTATTAATTACATCTCTTGAAGTTAATGTTTCATCTAATTCTAAATCTCCTATTATATTTCTTAATGTTGTAGCAGTTAAATTTTCTATAGCCATTAATGGATTATTTACTCCATAAGTATATAACTTAGGATCCGTAATACTAAAATATACTACTGTATCAATTTGCATTGTTACATTGTCTTTTGTAATAACTGGTTGTGGTGGAAAGTCTACTACTTGTTCTTTTAAACTGACCTTAGCAGCAATTCTATCAAGAAATGGTGTTTTTACATGTAATCCTACTTCCCAAGTATCTTTATAAGCTCCTAACCTCTCTACTACAAAAGCAGTTGCTTGTGGCACAATTCTAATATTTAACACTATTATAGCTATTATTATAAGAAGTACAATTAAACCAAACATAAATATACATGCCCCCTTTATTTTTTAGTAACTATTAGTCTAACTCCTTCAATACCTACAATGTTCACTATTGTTCCAGCCTTTAAATATTTATTATCTTTAGGAGTTGCTCCCCATATTTGTCCTTCAACTTTTACCTGTCCTCTAGATGTTTCATTAGTATCACTTATCATTTTACCTGTTTTTCCAATTAGCCTATCTGCATTAGTTCTAACCTTTGGTGATTTAATAAAGTTCATTAACATAGGTTTAAAAATAAAAAAGGTCATTAATGATGTTATTATAAATCCAATTACCTGATACATCAATGTTACTCCCAAATACTCCAAAAATATTGCCATTAAAGCTCCTGCTGAGAACCATATACTCACTAAAGAAAGAGTAATTAATTCAATAACTAAGCTAATTATAAATAATATTAACCACCAATTCAATAACTCACCCCCTCTAATAAATCTTGAGGCAATTATGTTAAAAGTTTCAGAAACTATAGTCAAATCTTATATTAATGTAGATACATCATATCTTAAAATTTAACTATTATCAACATTTTTTTATACATATTATAACAAAATATTACATATAAAAATCATTTTTATAATAGTAGGAAAAATTATGTTACTTACCTAAACTTATTGCTTCACCATTAAATATTGTCGTTTATAACTCTACGTTTTTTATTTAGTCTTCGAAAATTTGAAATATATTATCTGAAAATATTACCATATATGGAAAGATACCTTCTTCTATAGAACCTTTTGCATCATCTTCAAAATAAGCAAGTACCCTTACTTTAATAAATAAATAAACAACTTCACTTTATAATATGTATCTATAGCCAAGTAAATACATATGGCTACCACTAAATCCTAGTAATACTGATTTTCAATCTTGTATTAAATACCCTACATGTGTATATAAATATTTTAAAGAATTGCTTAATATAGGATATTGAAAAAGACAGTCTATACTAATTTATAGATAAATACAGACTGTCTAATAATTCATATTCTAGTAATTTGATTTATCAATTTTATAAATAGTTTCCAAGACTAATTTGATTTCTTTATTTTCCCCATTTTGAACCTTTTCTTCTTTTGCAACGTAATTTCCTATTTAGAGTTTCTCTGTTTTTTTTATATTTAAAACTCAGAAGTTTAGCTTTTAAAAATATAAATAGGCGATTACCTATATAATTAGACACTTAATGATATATTAACTAAAATTTATATACTCTAATTTTTGCTGAGAATTATAAGGCAAAACTTGCAGAATAAAATCATCCTTCAAAAACTCCAACATCTTAATTCTATTTATCCATTCATATATATATTGAAATGACGAGCATCAATAATCAATAAAATAAATATAATAATTAATATACTCACTCCTATTATCGCAATCTTTAAAGGTTCCTTAACAGACTTCCCTAAAATCAAGTTATTTAATGTCGCCGTCATATCTTTCACAAATATTAAAAAACCGATAAATGTAATTAAAATAAGGACCATTCCAATTATATCCATATTCCTCCTCCTTTGAAATCATTGTACCCATACTTTCTAAAAATTTAATTTTAAATTCTGAGGATTTTCACTATTAAATATGTCTCTTTTAGAATTCTAAAAAATGTAGATTTCAGTTTTCACCAACTTCCATTTTTCATTGTAACCATACTAACTCTTTTTTCAAGAACATATCATTTTTATTCTATACTAAACACCTCAATGTAAAGTAGAATTCCACTTTACATTGAGGGATTGTTTAATAATTTTTTTCACTTTTTAATACTGTTCCTCTTTTCAATTTTGGCAAATATATTATCTTAAATCTATCTCCTACGTATACATCATCCCAAAAGAAGAATACTAATCTCTCCTCATTACCGTTATCATCTCTTATAGTTACTCGTATAGGCCTGTCTGTTCTTCCGCCATATGAATGTGTTACTGCTTTACCTTCTATAGTCTTATACTCATTATTTAATACATAAGGAACATCTTTAACTGCTGGTATAATTAAACCATTATATAACACAATAAAACCTATAACAGTTATCACTTTTAATACTATATCTAACTTTTTATTATGTTTTCTTATAAACTCTTGTCCATAAACTTTACTTTTATCTGGCTTTATAAACAATTCTCTAAAAATCATTTTCTTTACAAATATTATTGATAATATTAATATTAATAAGGATGTTGCATATAAAATACATATATATGTTTTATTCATTTTTTATTCATTTTTTATTCATTTTTTCCTCCTTATTGTGGGGATTGAGTTATAGTTTTTCCAACTTTAGCTCTATTCTCTTGCTCTCTTATTGAAGATTTTATATTATCATAAGCACTTTTACCAACCATCTCAATCGACGTTTCTATGCCATCAGAATAGATTTCATACATAAAACCATTTATAATGGTATTTTTATAAATATTTTTTATTTGTTTCCTTTCCCATTTAGTAATCTGAGCTTTGTATGAAGCAAACTTTCTGTCAACTTTAGTTAAAACATCTCCTACTATTGGAGTTTTCTTATGTTTCTTTATTAGCTCCAAAGACTTAACCTTCTCTTCTGCATAAGCAAAAGCACCACCATAAATACCATCTATTATTGTAGCCTTAGCAACCTCTGTACCAGAATAAGATTTTCTTCCGAAAATATTTTCTATCACATTCTCCGTAAAGGTTGCAGAAGCACTTCCTGCTACTCCACTAACAAATGGAGAGAAAATCAATCCCGTTCATACACCAACAGTTCCTCCTACTACACTACCTACATATCTTGCCCAAGACGAAATTTTAACTTCTTTATTTATAATATTTACAGCAAAGTCTGTTATTATTTGCTTTCCTACCCCTATTCCAGCTCCTATCAAAAGAGTTCCTGCAACTACAGGTATATTACCATCTTCATCTACATAGTCTTCTGGTTTATTGTAAACATAAGAGTATGGATTTAGTGAATAAAGTATACTTAAATATCTACTTTTGGATAATATATTTCTTTAGTATTATTGCAGTTGTATATAAATTTTTATTTATAGCAGTCTAGTATATTCAGAAAACAATATGGATGTAATGTTGAATTGTCACAATATTCACCAATAACTTAGAAAACAAAATAGTCCTTTGTTTTTATGTAATAAGTTTGTAGATAACCATAAAATATCCCACACCTTCAAAAAGTGTGGGATATTTTATGATTACCTTTATACTGATATTTGAACCGAATATTAATCTAATATCTTCTTCAATAAAATACATGATACTAAAGTTTTCCCATTATTTCATGAACCCCTTATGTTAATAAACTTTCATGGATTACTTCCAACAAATAAATATGTGTGCTGAAAGTATCGAAAAGTAAAGGCTTTTAGAATTACTAAGTTTTCTTAGAATATTAGCAAGTTTTGATACATCAATTTAAGATAAAATTAATTATAATTTGGTTTCTTGTTGAAATTCTATAATTTCTTCAAAGGAAAACAGAGTTGTTTATAGAATATACATATTAAGTATTTTCACTATCTCTCGATAATCTTTTTGAGAATTGATTTACTCACTTTCATCATCTATATCTAAAGATTTCTTAAATAGTTTAATCAATGAATCCTTATATTGTTCTACATCTCCTGGTTTTAAATTAATTCGATATCTTCTACTTTTAGAAAAATAATCTAATAATTCAATCCCACTATTTTCAATATATTCTTCTATTTCTTGACTCTTATTAAGCCTTATTTCCATACGTGTGATTTTCTTTTGTGGTCTAAAAAGTACAAAATTACCTGCAATTCCTTTATTTGTTAAACCAATATAAAACTTATTATATTTTAATTCATAATTTGGATTAATTTATAGACTCCAACCTACCATTAACCTTATCAATAACAGCTACTATATCTTTAGCTACATCCATCCTATCTTTAAATAAATTTATCACTCCACCATTTTTATTGAATGGATATTGTTGTAGTACTGGTTTTTCTATGCTACCATTTTTAACTATATAATCTACTATGCTATTTACAAAATCTATCTGGTCTGAGTTTAGGTTTTCATCTTTTAAAAACTTAGAAAATTCTTTTTCTGCTGCTGCTCTTTCCATTCCTGTTATACTTGCAACTAATTTTAGTAAAGATTGATCTCCATAGGTTTGTACATATTCTTCTCTACTTCCTATCTCTTTCCAAAGTATTTTCTCAAAATATTTAATATCGCTTCTAGTCAATTTTTCATTGTTTTTTAATTTATATATTGGCAAATTATCTTCATATTCTTTTAAATAATGCTCTACTCTTTTTTTATAATTTCCTAAGTCATTGACATTATAAATGGCTTCTCCATCTTTTACTTCAACTATTTCATCTTTAAAATCAGTATAATATATTTTTCTATTTTCTTTATCAATCAACTTAATTAAATCTCTTAAAGCCTTTCTGACTAATTCATAGTCAAATATATTAGCTTCTTCCCAAAACTCTTCTGTTTGGATTTTATCTATTATTTCTTTATTATCCCTTACTTGAGAAATAGTTCCTTTAGTTTCTAATTTCTCTGCAGTACTTATTACCCTACCTTTAGGTCTATTCATTGGCCTTTTTTCTAAATATGCAAATTCAATAGTATACATTAAATAATCAAATCTTTTAGCTAATTCATCTTCATCTGTAGGAGTTATTAATGGAGATATCTCTTCTTTTAAAGTTAAGGCATCTTTTTCACTTAAAGTTTCAAAGGATTCCTTATCAGAATACTTATTTATTAAATGAATTCTCATATTTGCATTAAATCTATCTCTATTTATATTAGATATATCTTTTAATACATTATCTATTAATTCATTCCTATATCCTATTAGATCTGATTCTTGATAGTCTAAATGTTCTAAGGCCTTTATTATATCTATTTTTATATTGAATATGTTTTCTGTCAAAGACCTTTGAATATTACCTTCCATTCCTTTTTTATTAATCTCAAAAAACTCAAAGTTTTTATAGTAATCAAATATTAAAAATCCATCTTTATCAAGTCCTGGACCAAATAAATCCTCACAAAGTCTAGTTCCCCTACCTATCATTTGCCAAAATTTTGCTTTAGATCTTACTTTCTTAAAGAATACTAGATTCACTAATTCTGGTACATCTATACCCGTATCTAACATATCTACTGAAACTGCTATTTGTGGATAAGAGTCTTTGTCTTTAAAATTGTCTATTAAATTATCTACATAATTTATATTATGATATATAGCTTGTGCAAAATGTCCTTTGTATTCTGGATATAGTGCATCAAATCTTTCTACTATGAAGTCTGCATGTTTTTGATTGGCTGCAAATATAATAGTCTTACCTAATTTGTCTCCACCTTCAACCTTAATACCTTTTTCCATAAGTTCTTGAATAACTATATCTACAGTATCCTTATTAAATAAAGATCTATTTAATTCTTCACTAGATATATCCTCGAAATCATCAAAGGTCATTTCAAATTGTTCTTTTTCTTCTTCTGATAAATCACTATATTTAATTCCATCTCTCATAAGTTTCAAATCATAGACTTTAGGTTGTCCATAATCTACTAAATATCCATCCTTTATAGCTTCTTCTAATTCATAAGCAAAGGTAGGATTATTATCTTCTAATTCAAATACTCTATAGGTATTTCTATCTATTTCATCTACAGGTGTTGCTGTAAGTCCTAATAAATTAGCATCAAAATAATCAAATATATCTTGATATTTTTTATAAATACTTCTATGGCTTTCATCTATGATTATTAAATCAAAATGTCCATTAGTAAACATTTTCTTCCCATCTTCACTTTTAACTTCATCAATAGCATTCATCATAGTTGGATAAGTAGAAAATATCATTCTACTATTTATATCATCTTTATTATTAAGTAAATTGCAAAGAGATAAAGATGGCAAATACTCATTAAAACTTTGTTTAGCCTGTTTTACCAAAGCTGTTCTATCAGCCAAAAATAATATGTTTTTAACCCAATTCCTTCTTATTAGAATATCTACTATAGAAGCTGCTGTCCTAGTCTTTCCACTACCTGTAGCCATCACAAGTAAAGCTTTCCTATGTCCTTGTTCATAAGCTTCTAAAACTCTAGTTATGGCTTCTTTTTGATATGGCCTATTGGTTATTTCATCTTTTATATCAGGGTTCTTTAATGACTTTTTATTTTTCTTTTTAAAATTAAGGGATTCCAAATCTTTTTTACTATAAATTCCTGCGATTTTTCTTTCAGGATAATCCGTATCATCCCAGATATAATAATCTATCCCATTAGTGTAGAAGATTATAGGTCTTGTACCTGTTTCTATTTCCAATGCTTCTGCATACATCTTAGCTTGTACTTTACCAATCCTTGGGCTAACACTAGTCTTTTTAGCTTCAATTATTGCCAATGGATCTCCATCATCCCCATATAATACATAGTCAACAAAACCTATTCCAGAAGAATTGTCCATATGTTTAACTTCTACTTCTTCTAAACAATCAGAACCTATTTTCCAACCATTTAACTCTAAATTAAGGTCAATATACATTTTTCTAGTTTCAAATTCTGATATTTCATCTACTTTATAAGTTCTATTCTTTTGATTTTCTCTTCTCTTAGCTTCATTTTCTTTTCTAAGTCTTTTATTTTCTTCAACTATCTCTTCTAATTTCCTATCTTTTTGGCTTAATATCTCAAATAATTCTTCTTTCTCTTGAGCTGTCTTTTTAAATCTATTGTTATCTCCTAATAAGTTTTCATCAAATTCTCTTTCTTGAAATTCTTCAGAATAACAATAGTCTATCCAAGATGTAAAGGTAAATAAATTCCTTAGAGATAAAACTGCCTCTTCCCGCCTTACAGCCAAGGTTGTATGAACTGCTTTATTGCCTAATTTATGTATATAAGAAAGCAAATCTATCATTTCTGGCTCTACTAAAGATTTAAATTCATAATTATATATTAAAGAAGCTAAATTGTCCTGATAGGGAACTTTTAATTCCCCATCATTAGCATAAACCCATTTAACTGCTAATTCTAAGGCTCTTCTTGCAAATGTAGCCGTAGCAGAATAGGATACATTCATAAGTCTTTCAGCTTCAATGCAAGCATCTACAAATTTATCATATTTCTTTTCTTTTTTAAGATATTCAAAATTAGAAACCACAGTTTCACCTCCAGATTAAAATAACTCTCCTTTGAAAGCTCTTTGCATTAAACTGTTGTAGTTATCTTCCATTAGTTTAAGTGATTTTTCTAATAGTTCTTTTTGTTTTTCTATGACTTGTACTTTTTCTGCGAATTCGTTTTGTAGTGGTAGTGGGGGGAGTAATAATGGTATATTTTCACACTTTGTTTTGTTTATATACTTAACTGTTGTGCTATTAGCAACTCTATCTAAGTAATCAATTCGTTTAGGAATATAATGTTTCAAGTACCTGTTATTTAAATTTTCACTACATTCAAATGCATGAATTTGTTGATTTATAACTAATTCAATACCATTTATAGAAGTTATACCTAAATTTCCAACACAACTCATTAAAACACAACCTATGGGAACAACCTTTCTATTCACTTCTAAGATTTCTTCCATCGTTAAGCCCAGTCTTTCTTTTGATGCTAATGTATATCCATTCTGCTCTAAGTCATTTATAGTTATCCAAGGAATATTACCCGTAAAACTTTTAGGCTTATCCCTCGCAGGTACAATACATACAGATTCCTCTTTTAACTTCTTAACTTCCCATCTCTTATCATTCTTAACTGGATCTCCAAACATATCATAGAATATAGATTCTATTAAATCATCTAAAAGTTTTATCTGCTTTTTTCTATTGTCTATTAATCTTTGTGCTTCATCTAATACTTCTACTATTTGTTTTTGTATCTCCATTGGTGGAACTGGGATTTTTGCTCCTGTTAAATGTCCTAATTTTATATACTTTATAACTCCACCTATAGATAAATCTCTTAGTTTATCCATATAGACATTCATAAAATAGAATAGATACATAGTATTTAGCCTATCTGTATTTTTTGATTCAATTATATAAGTCCTCTGATAGGCATTAAATTTGCCATTATAATACTTTACATTTAAGTTTCCATTACCCGCTACTAATATACATTCTTTATCATATTCATACTCATCTATATAAGAAATTTCGTCAGCACATGTGAAAAATGGATATTTTCCATTCTCTACAGCAGCATTTGCATTTAATTTTCCTGTTTGAATTTCTGCCAATTCCCCTAACTCTATCCATTCCATTCTACTTCACCAACTTCTCTATCTTATCTAATCCAGCATATATTTCTTCTTCTAATTCCCTCACATATCCCATTATCTTTTCTGGTTCATCATATTCTACTTCTTCATATACTATTTCTTTATATCTATTTATGGATAAATCATAGTTATTTTCTGCTATCTCTTCTTTGGGTACTAAGAAAGATTTTTCTGTTCTTTCTCTTTCCTTTTCACTTTCTATGTTATGATATCTCTCTATAATATCTTCTATATCGCTATCTTCTATCTTCTCTCTCTTATCATCTAAGCTATAGCCATCTGCTTCCATATCATAGAACCATACATTATCTGTTCCACCTATACCTGTCTTTGTAAATATAAGTATGGCTGTACTTACTCCGGCATAGGGTTTAAATACTCCACTTGGCATGGATATAACTGCTTCTAATTTATTCTTTTCCACTATTTCTTCTCTTATAGATTTGTGTGCTTTTGTACTTCCGAACAGTACTCCATCTGGAACTATAACTGCACATCTACCACCATTTTTAAGTATTCTAAGCATTAGTGATAAGAATAGTATTTCTGTTCTTTTAGTATCGGATATTCTAAGTAAATCATCTGCCACTGATTCTTCATCTAACGAGCCTTTAAATGGTGGATTGGCTAATACTAATGTATATTTCTCTCTATCTGTATTTCTTTTAGAAAGTGAATCTCTATATTCTATCTGTGGGTTTTCCACATCATGTAAAAGCATATTCATAGTACCAATTCTAAGCATTGTACTATCCATATCATTACCATTGAACATAGTATTATTGTAATGGTATTTTAATTCTTCTGAATTAAATAGATCCCCATGATTAGCTTTTAGATATTCACTAGCCCCTATTAAAAATCCTGATGTACCACAGGCAGGGTCTATTATTATATCTGATGGTGTCGGTTTCACTAGATCTACCATCATTTTGATTATATGTCTAGGTGTTCTAAACTGACCATTGGTTCCTGATGTAGAAAGTTTAGATAATAGATATTCATAAAGATCTCCCTTTATATCTCCTTCTAGTTCCAATTCATCTATTCCATTTACTATCTTTTGTAGCATTAAAGGCGTTGGAATTTGAAACATAGCATCCCCCATATATTTTGAAAAGGATGAACTAGAATCTCCATTTAATTTTTTTATAAATGGAAAAACTTTATTTGCTACAGTATCATACATTCTTTCAGCGTCAAATTCCTTGAAATTATGCCATCTTAAATCTTCATGTTCCTTATCAAATATATTTTTTGGTTCTACCCCTAATAAATTTGCTTCTTTTTCACTTTGCACTTGCTTATCATCTAATGATTTTATAAATATTAAATATGTAAATTGTTCTATTACTGTTAATGGATTGGTAACCCCTCCTGTCCAGAAAGTTTCCCAAATCCTATCTACTTTATTTTTAATTTCTCCTGTTAGCATTTTTACCTCCTATAGTACACTAAAATAATATATTAAGCCATTTTATCTTATATTATATCAAATTGCCATGTATTTAGAAAATAAAAAATGACTAACTATTATAATAGCTAATCATTTTTTATTTTCTATTTTTTTAGATTAACACATAGATTTCAAATGTGTACTATATGAAAAATCCTAAAACTACAAAGTTCCATGATATTTATGCATTTATATGGCTGATGTTTATAACCCACAATCTAATAATCTGATTTTAAAAAAAGGAATTAAAGCAATAAAGTATAAAATCATTATAATAGTAAAAATGAAATTCCCAGTTGATTCTTTTATATAAATCATCTCCTTTAGATATTTTTATTCCTAACTCAACTAACCCTTCTTAAGTATAATTAACTTTATATTGTCAGAAATAAAAGTAAAGTGCAGATATCTTTCAAATTTTCTAAGACAAGACTGTATCTCATCTCATTTAATTATCCTATTTTTAGTATATCGCAATATTATAAATATATTGTTTTAACTTCTGCTAATATTTTTTTAAACATTTATGATATAATTCTTATTAGAAAATTTAGTACATAATCATAGGAGGTATTTATAATATTGAAAAATCAATCGACAAAGAAAATATTGAAAATTATAGGTAGTGCATTTTTAGGAGCAGTTGGTGGTTTTGGATTTATGATGCTTATTGATAATATTTCCAAGGATATGAACTTAAATGTATTTCCTATACTAGCAATAATAATATTAACTTTTTATATCTCTATTGCATTACATGAATTAGGACATTTTTTTGCTTTTATTTTTAATAAAATACAGATGAGAATGCTTAACATATCTATATTCTCTTTTATATTTGACGGAGAAAAATGGAGATTGAAATTAAATCGTAATAATATTGGAGTTGGCGGCATAGCAATTCCAAATTTAACTGTAGTTTCTAATGAAAAAGAATTTAAAGAAACACAAGAAGGTTATGCAAATGCCATACTTGCTGCTCCAATAGTTACCTTATTTCTTGCATTAGTAGGCATTTTGGTGATTTTCATTGGATTTTTAAAATATAATAAAAATCATCCATATTTATTAATAACAGGTGGGACTTTATTGTTAATCAATATATTATTATTTTTCAGTTGTTTTATAAAATCTGAAAATGCATATGGAGATTTAAGAGCTTATTCCTTTTATAAAAATGATGATTTTTTTGCTGCATTAATGATATATCAATATTCCATGTTCTCAATAGATTATAAAAATACACGTGTAAATAATAGATGTTTGAGAGAAATTCTTTTAAAGAGCTTTGAAAAAAGAGCAAATGATAAAAAGACAGATTTATTTACAATTTCCTGTGCTACTACATTTATTGATGAATATCTTATTGGTATAATGGATGAATTGCCAAAATCAATAATAGATTATATACATTATTATTATGAAAACAAAAATCAGATTATAAAAGAACAAAAAACAGAGCAACATAGATTATTATTATTACATATAGCCTATTATTTTGAAAAAGAAGGAGAACATAAGAAAGCGGTAGATATCTATGATAATTACATTAAAACATTATCCAAATCTCCTGTATTTGATTATTGGAAAATTCAAGGGGAACAGATTATTTTTAAAAAAGATCGTTCTAAATATTTACTAAATAAAAAGAATATTAAACCGAATTCAACCTATAGTCTATTTAAACAATTTGATGGTTTTTATCATGATGAATTGATATTGAATCAGAGATTATAGAAAATAAAGGTAAGGTCATTATTTCAATACAATGATATGAAAAAATACTTGGATATGTCCTATAAAATAAATATTGAAAGCTTAAGACAATAAGTGAAATCTGATGATAGTAAAGAATAAAAAAACCCTAGCTACTATAAGTTACCTAGTAGCTAGGGTTTTTTTATTTAAAAAGTATTTAAAATTAACATTAATTTTAATGGCCTGATACAGCTTCTAATGCTTTGTATGCATCTACAATACCTGATCCATATTCATATTGATCACCTGCATAATTAGCAGTATTCTTTATAATTTCCTTAGCTTTGCTTGCAGATATATTTCTATTTACAGACTTAATCAAACCTGCAACTCCTGCTACATGTGGAGTCGCCATTGAAGTTCCAGACATATACATATATTTATTATTTAAAAAAGTACTATATATATCTACTCCAGGTGCCATTACTCCTACACCGCCTTCTCCATAATTAGAAAAACTGGCTCTTCTACCACTAGAATCAACTGCTCCTACTGAAAGAACACTGTCATATCTAGCTGGATAGCCAATTTGACTCATAGAATCATTTCCTGTTGCAGCTACAACAATTACTCCTCTTGACTCTGCAGTTCTACAAGCATTGTCCATCCCTTCACTATAGTTCCATCCTCTTATAGACATATTAACAACATCTACGTCTTCATTTGTAGCATGTATTAATCCCTGCATTATATTATAAGTAGATCCTGAACCATTATCTCCTAAAACTTTTACTGGTACCAAAGTTGCTTCTTGCATTACACCTGATATTTCACCATAGCTTGCTATAGTACCTGCTACATGTGTTCCATGACCTTGTCTATCCATAAAATCAGAGGTATCATTTGAAGTAAAGTTTTTACCTAGGGATTTATTTACATAATTTTTTAAGTTTTTATGATTATAGTCTATTCCTGTGTCAAGAACTGCCATTTTTACATTCCTATTACCTGATGAAATTTCCCAAGCTTTAGGAATATTAATCATTTCATAATGCCAAGCTTGATCTTCATGTATTTTTTCGGTTCTTATACTTCTAAAATCTTGCAAGCTGTCTATTTGTCCATCCATTTTGACTACATAATTAGGTTCAATTAATTTAACTTTCAATCCTTTTTCTGTAAGTTTGTCTTCTAATCTCTGTATTACCTTTTCAATACTTTCCCCAGTATCTTCATATTTAACTAAATATATATACCCTACTTCCTCTATTACTTCAGATATAAAATCATTATTTTTACTACTAATCGTAACTTCTCCATCAAATACAGACGACAATAAAGAATCTTTAACTTCGAAACCTGTTTCATTTAAGGTATCTGTGTGTTTTTCTACCTGATTATCAAAGCTTTGTATTGAATATTTACCAACAGGTTTTTCTATAGACACAATCAGTTCACCTTCTACTACTTTTGAATCCTTCATTGAAAATTTGTCAGCTGATACTGATGTAGATAAAGTCGTCAATACAACTACAATCATAAACAAACTTAAAAATTTTTTCATTTTATTATCCCCCCATTTTTTTACTATTGTTAATTTTAAAAACAAATCTCTATCCCTTAAGATTTAAAATCTAATATATTTCATACAAGCATTATATAGTTTTAAAAATTAATAAAACAACGGTATCACCCCTCTCATATTAAAATAATACTTCTTTAAATATTATATATGTTGTATTATACTATTTATTCTATTAAATTCCATATATTTTTAAATCTTTTTTATAAAAATTAATTTTTTATAAACCTTCAATACTAATCTATAATCTTTAAAATAGCATAGTCCCTAAAAAAACAAATAATAGATATAACCAAAAATAAATAAAAATGTCTATTTATTTTTGTATATAGAGCAGTAGATTGTTTATAAAATATTTTATATTGATAATATCTTCGACTTCTGCAGATAATGGCATCTTAATAGAATTTTCAGAAATGTATCTTTTCCCATCTGCAAAGTATTCAAAAGTAGCTAGTTATAAAGTTTGCTCATTTGTTTTTATTTATATAAAATGAAATACAAAAAGATATAGTAAATACTATAAGTGAAATCATTACAGAAGATAATATGAAAAAAGATAATTTGTCTGTATTTTTTTAAATATCTACTATAATAAATTTATATATTGAACTTATTTCTTTATAAATATGGCCATTGCTTTTTTTAATATTTCATTTTCCTCCTCTATCCTAGCTATCTTTTTTAACAAAGTTTTCTTTCTTCTTCAGTCATTAGAGATAATCTCCCTAAATATCTAGTGCTTAAAGGTATTATTTTATAGAAGTTATTAGTTTAAAATGTGAGATGAATTTGGTGCTTACATTTAAATAGCCTTTAGAATTATTGATTTTATTGTTATTATACTATCTTCCTTGTCTCTTTTAGAACTTTATATTGCCTTTAGAAACAATGTATGGGTATCTATCTTTTTTAACAGATATAAATAACAAAAAACATTAATTAATAATAGTAGTATTAAAGTAATAATTGATAAAAGAAAATCATTACCCTTTCTATATAGTATAAGACTATATGGAATTCCAAATAGAAATGTTAGCATAGAAGTTATAAACAAGCCATTTCTTGGTACTTTCATCAACAAAGTGGTTACTCCAGTAATAAATATTATGAGAGTCACAATTAATAATCCATTGCCAAAAATTATAAGTAATTCTGTCGAGTTAAACAAAGTAAAGGTATATCCCACAAACGCATATTTAGCATATAAGTTTGTCATAATTAAAGTTATTAAAGAAGAAAAAATAAACATCATCAACGAAATTCCAATCGGCAAAATAGATTTTCCTATAAATAACGCCTTAATTGGAATAGGTGTTGAAAGTATAGATTCAAAAGTATGATATACTTTCTCTCCCGCAATAGAATATCCTGTTAACGACATTGGAATTCGAGGTATTCCAATTATCATGATGATAACTGCAATTCTTAAATCAATAGTTTTATAAAAGTAAGCATTCAGTAAAGCAAAAATTGCAGGAGCTAAACATTGGATAAAAATACTTCTTTTCATCTGCTTCAAGGTTAAAAAATAACGCAACTCATGATTAAATACTATTATAGATTCTCTCATTATTACACCTCCATTTCATTTAGTTGCAGAACCGTATTAAAACAATACATCTTCAAAATAAATCTTGTTAAGTTTTGAATTCGTATACTTTATTAGAATAAGATTTATTAATAACATAATGAAAACTAAACACACATATATACTAGTTAGATATGATATGGTTTTTGTATTTAATGTAACTACGATAGATATTAAGAAAATAGCTATATATAAATGTTTAGATGCTCTACTGTTCGCTATTCTTACATCTTTTGAAGTTAATGAAATAGATGTTACTACTATAGCAATAGAAACCTTCAAATTAAATAGTAATAAAATTAATAATAACGCTTCATATATACTTAGTATTAGTTGAACGTTTATAATATGATTTGTTATACTGAATATTATAACGAGCATGTACTCTACTAAAGACACTAGTAACAAATTGAATAACAATTCAATCCAATAGAGTTTTTTCAAATCTACTGATGTAGATAAAATTGATTCAAGAGTATTATTTTCTTTTTCTGAGGCGAAACTTTCTGCCGACCATTGTTTTAATAGGGTAATGGTGAAAATAGCTACAATTGTCATCTGAATTCTTTCTGATAAATTATGGGAAAGAACTGGCATTAGAAGCCCAGAAATAGTTCCAATTATCATAATTAAAAATAGCGTATTTTTCTTCTCATATAAAAATTCATAGTATTGTTTTCGTACAATTGCTTTTATTTCATTCATAGGAATCGCTCTCAACTTTCATGTATAAATCTAATAAACCTGTGGATTTTGTAATAACATTTTCAATGTTAATATTTTTAATAGATAATTTCTTTATTACTTCAGATGTTACGTTTTTCTCCGTTGTAATCAAAATTTCATTTTTACTAAGTTCATAATTGATAATTGACTTAATACTTTTCATTGTCTGTTCTATTTCATTGCTTAAATTTTCTAAGTTTTGGGTTGACTGTATTATTACGTTTAATTGACTTTCCATTTCTAATTCTTGAATCGTTTTTGTAACAATGTCTTTTCCGTGCTTTAAAATAGAAATTTTATCACACGTTCTAACTACTTCATCTAGATTATGAGTAGTAATAATAAAGGTAGTTCCATATTTTTCAGACAGATCTAAAATTGTTTCTCTTAATTTTTCTATACTTACAGGATCTAGTCCATTTGTAGGCTCATCCAATAAAACAATAGGGGGATTATGCAATATTGCACGAATTAAAGCAACTTTCTTTTTCATGCCTGTTGAGAAACCTTTGATTGGTGAGTGTTTTTTGTCTGAAATCTCAAATAATTCTAAAAGCTCATCCATTCGTTTGTCATATTCATTTTTTGTAATTCCATATATTTCCGAATAGTATTTTAAATTTTCATAAACTGTTAGAGGTTCATAAAGGCCAACATGCTCTGATAATACTCCACACTTGGCCCTTATTTGCCTTCCTTTTTCAATTGGATTTAAGCCGAAAACAGAAATCTCACCAGAAGTTGTTGCCATTAATCCAAGCATAAGTCTCAAAGCAGTTGTCTTCCCAGCCCCATTATGTCCTAATAATCCATATATTTCACCTGTATTGATAATAAGATTTAAATCATTCAATGCTTTTGTTGTTTCGAAATGTTTGCAAACATTTTTGAAAATAATTTTGTTGATTTTTCTCCCCTCACTTTCTAAATGATATTATGCCAATAGGATATATTGAGTATATTGTCATCTAAAATTAATGTTGCTTTTTCTTTCTAATATATTTTATTATAAATACAGTCATACTACTAAATATAAAGCCTAAAACCCCTGCAATAATCATATTATCTGTCACCAAAAATCCTCCTTTTCGTCTGGCTATTAATCATACACTTTTTCTAATTCCCAAAACGCTATTGTAGTAGTAACGTAAATCATCAGCAGTTAAATATTTAGTATTAATAATTGCATTATCTGTTGAATAAAAATCATAATTGTCAGTTAAGACCTCTATTCCATACTCAACAGCATTTTGGTGCAAATCTGTTCCTGGATAAGGTGTATTGATACTGAATTGCATATTTGCATTGTATTTTTCTTTTAATAGTCGAGATTTTTCTAAAGTATACTCTATGGTTTCTTTCGTGTCCTCTGCATGTCCAATAATTACTGAAATGTTAATATCAAATCCAATATCATGTGCTAATTTAGTTGCATTTTCCACTTGCTTAAATGTAATATTCTTATTTATTGAACGTAGTACCTTATCATGAGCACTTTCTAAACCAAATTGAATTTTTCTACAACCAGCTAAATACATAGACCAAAGCAAATCTTTATCAACGATATCAGCCCTTGATTCACAGCCCCATATAAAAAAAGTTTCTAATTCTAGTAATAAATCACAAAATTTTTTTGTCCTTTTTGGCATCATTGTGAATGTATCATCAACTATAAAGAACTCTTTTGCTTTAAAATTTAAAACCATATATTTAATCTCCTCAATAATATTCTCTACAGTCCTAAAATAAACTTTCTTCCCCCAAAATGAATACGAAGAACAAAAAACACATCTACCAGGACATCCACGAGCTGTTGATATGGTAAATGGATAAACATACTTTTCTAGATTTAATAAACTTCTATCTGGAAAAGGTAAGCTATCTAAATCAGTAATTCTAATAGGCCTTTTTCTTACTATCTCCCCATTTTGCTTTCTATAACTAATTCCTTCACATTCATATAAGTTTCCGTTTCTCAATAGCGAATTGCATAATTGTAAAAAAGAGTTTTCACCTTCTCCTAGACTTATATAGTCAAATCGTAGTTCTTCGATCATTTGGTAGTTGCAAAAATTTGCACACACACCTCCACCTACCACTATTATATTATTATTATAAGATTTAATAACTCTAACTAATGATTTTATTGCTGACCATGATTCATAATAAGTAGAAATTCCAATAATCTTTGGATTTGCTTTCATCAAAATGTTAGTAAAATCTTGCATACTGATGCTTTCAATAGCTAAATCTACGAAACTAACAATGTAATCAGTTTTTGATAAAGAAGATGCGATATATAATAATCCCAACGGTGGCATTGATAGCATTCTTGCAGAAACTTTATTTATTTTTGCAGACCTACTTGTAGGAACGTTAATGAGTAATACATCAGAATTTTCTATGATTTTCATTAGACCACCCCCATTCTAAAAGATTTTTTTGCCAATATAATCAAATAACAAAGCCTTAGCAGACTATTAATTCAACTTGCTCAATAGCCTTCTCTGTATTAACGATATTTATATGTGATTTGTTAGTCTCAAGTGTTGAGCTTGTCTCAATCAAAATTTTATGAATTTGTCTAGAATTTAAACGATTATTCATCGCTTTCAAATATCCTACAATGCCTGTTATATGTGCAGCAGACATCGAGCTTCCGGAATCATAGCCATATGAATTACCTTTAATGGTTGTTAAAATATGTTCTCCTGGAGCAAAGATTGTCTTACTATCATAATTGCTATTTAGTTGAGATGGATAGAATTTTATTGGATTCGTATTAAAAACACCATAAGATGCTACTGGTATCACTCCTTCATAACACGCAGGAACCTGACTTGCTATTCCAGGAACATTTCCAACTGCTCCAACTATTACTATCCCTAACTCAATAGCTTCCCTTATTATCTTACGTTCTTCTAATATGAGCCTTTTAAAAGTGTCACCCTCGCTGTCTATATCGGCTGGATGTCCTATACTCATGTTGATAATATCCATTTTATTCTCAATTGACCATCTAAAGGCTTCTATAATATTTCTAACCCTTCCTGTTCCAGAATGATTAATCACTTTTAAATTAAAAATATTTGCTTCACTTGCAATTCCGCAAATCCCCTCTCCATTTCTAGACCCTGCAATTATCCCATTAATTTTAGTTCCATGACCAAAATCATCTCTTAAATCTAAACTGTTATCAATAAAGTTAAATCCTTGTCGCTCAATATTCTTTAAGTCATTGTGTGAATGATCTATTCCTGAATCTATGATAGCTATTTTGATTTGTTTTAATTTATCTTCGACTCCTTTATTCCAAAGACTTTCTACATTAATCAGTCTTAAGTTCCACAGATAATCCTTATATTTAGCATCTACCATTTCATAGAAATTGCTATGCTTATTAATCAATTGATTCAACAAGATATTCATTACAGCTCCTCTGATTTTGGTTGAAGAGGACTAATGAGAAAATTATAATACTCTTGTTTTAGTTTATTGCAATCTGGACTTTTAAAATTGATGTTTTCATTATAAAATAAGGCTCTTGCTTTACACCCACCTAAACAAAATATCCAATAAAAACACTCCTTGCATTCTTCTAAGGTTCTTAGTTCGTTCTTTTCATATTCATTTCTTATCTTATAATAATTGCCTATATCGCCCAATTTAAATCTGTTGAAATGTAAATTATGACATGGATGTACAATACCTTCTACATTAATACTAATTTCATTTAAACATACACCACATGATTTTTTCTTGTCTAATCGAATTGGATTGTTAAAGCATTTTTGAATGTCTTTAAAATAAATAGTTCCATCTTCATTTGAATTATGTCGCTTCAATTGATTATTCTTCCAAGATCTAACAAGTATAGATTGTTTAACTAAACCTTCGTCAACTTTATTAAACAAAGATACATCCTTAATGAAGAATTCAGAGATATCTTTTCCATCTTCCTTAATAAATACAGGTTCATTAAGGAAAAATCCCCTTGCTCCTAAATTATATGCTAATGAATAGATTTTAGTTAAGTCATCTATATTTTTCTTATTAGGTGTAGAAGACAATAAAAAAGGTACTTTATTATCCTCAAGGATTTTACATGTTTGTATTATTTTATCGAAAGTACCACTTCCACGAATTGCATCATTTATTAAAGAGTTGCTACCATCTATTGAAACTATAATTGAATTACAATACTCTTTCAATTGATCTATATTTTCTTCTGTAATCATAGTTCCATTAGTCCACAAGAAAATTTCAAAGCCCTTAAAATGTGCATAATCTAACATCTCTATAATATTTGGATGTAGAAGAGGCTCACCACCGGTAATATAAAGTATAGGAAGATTATCACTAGTTTTGGATGATATTGTGTCTAAAATTTTTTTGTAATTTGTCATACTCATAAAACTTGCATTGCTCTCATTTTTTTCTATAGTCTTATTGCAATAATAACACTTTAAATTACATACATTAGTAACATCAATATAAACCGTCCTTAATGTCGTGTTAATTTCTTCAACTACGTTTTTAACATTCGTCTCTATCAATTTCTCTGTAAGCAAATGTGAACAAAAATTAATTATGTCATTTTCAATTATTTTACAATCTAATTCATAGTCGGAAGAAATTTTTTGGATAACTTCCTTGATTGTATTCTTAGAATCTAAATTCATTAAGATATCATATCCCGTTCTACTTGTTTTAAACCATTTAAACCTTTTTCTAGACGTAAAAATAAATTCTTCTTCATGTTCTATCATTTGAAAATCACTGTTATTGAAAAACAACTTATCTTCTTGTTTAACTTTTCTCAAAGTATCATCTCCTTATTAACTATCAATTTCTATTCCAACTCATTACGTCGGTGATAATATTATGATACTTGCGTAACTCATTACGATTAATATTTCGTGTACTAATTATAGGATTACTAAGAATATATTGATTCCAATCATTTTCATATATCTTAATTCCTAGCTCATCTCTCTTTTCATATTGTTCAGTTCCAGGGAAAGGTGTATTAACACTTCCAACTACATGAGCTCCATACTCTCTTTGTATTTTCTTAGCAAAATTGATGGTCTTATTTATCGTTTCGTGAGTGTCGTATGCGTGACCAACAATATAAGACGCAGTAATATGCAAGCCATACTTGTTTGCTAATTGAACGCCATTTTCAATTTGCTCTATTGATACATTCTTTTTAATTTTTCTTAAAATGTCATTATCTGCACTTTCTAACCCTATTTGTAATTTTTTACACCCAGCCTCTGTCATTATTTTCATTAAATTCTCATTCATAACGTCAGCCCTTGACTCACAACCCCATACAAACTTTATTTCCGTTTCCTTAATCATCTCGCAAAATTGGACTGCACGTTTATAGGAAGCAGTAAAAGTATCGTCAGTAATATAAAATATTAATGTATCAAATTTGTTATGCAAGTGCATTACTTCATCAAAAATACTTTTAGCAGATCTCATATAAACTTTCTTTCCCCAAAAAGACTTTGATGAGCAAAATATGCATTCCCCCGGACAACCTCTAGCTGTGCTAATCGTATAAGGCATGATATAGTTAGAAAGATTCACTAGTGTTCTGTCAGGTATAATACCAAGTTCATCTAAATTTTTAATCCTATTTGCAATACCATTATTGATAATTTGACCTTTGGAATCTTTATAACATATGCCTTTTATATACCTAACATCATTATGTGATTTACCAAAAATATAATCACATAATTCTAATGTAATAATCTCACCTTCACCTCTAATAACATAGTCCGTTTCAGATTCACTCAAAACATCTTCATAGCAAAAGGTTGCAAATGCTCCACCTGCAAAAACTATTGATTGTGGTAATATACTTTTTATTATTTTACACATAACTTTTTGAGCATTCCACGTTTCATTGTATGTACTTAATCCAATTATTTTAGGTTTATCTCGTTCTAATAAATTAATAAATTCTTCTTGCGACATGGTTTCTACAGCAAAATCAATAACTTTAACTTTATACCCTTGATTTTGTGCATAAGTTGCAACATATAAGAGACCTAAAGGTGGCATACTATTAGACTTTGCAATTTTATCCTTATACCAATTGTTAGTAGGCAGATTAATAAATAATATATCTATACCACTACTATTATTCATACTCCTATCCCCCCATTTTTTATTTACATAAATTCCATTAAAAGGCCTAAGCAACTATCTAACTTTGCTATTGATTCAGAATTATCCGAAAATAGTACCGAAAATACTATCTTCATCTAATATTGATATTAATTTATTCTTTTCAAATAATTTCAATACTTTTTCCAATTCCTTTTTGTCTATTTTGATTTGTATTGATATAGATTTGAATAAATCTTCAAAGTATGTTTGATAATTTATATTATCCCATATTAAAGATTGCTTTTTATTGAGCAATATTCTATTTCCTGATTGGTTAATAATTTGGACTAATTCTTCCTCAGTCTTGTACCAATTATTACATTCCCATTTTATTCGACTATTCTTCATTTTTTCACCTACCTCTATAACTTTAATTTATGACATAGGAATTGCCAACTAATCTTATTGTCTTACTCTCTCAATGGCCATTAAATAATAAATATAACTTAAAAGACCATTGGACTAAACTCTTGTATACTTTCTATTGTTACTTAGTAATCCAATTATCCTGGGATAACTGGACCTGGAATCATATCTACAACAATGGCGCCGGCGATAGATCCCGCTATACTACCTGCTACTCCACCAACAACTGCTTCAGCTATGGAAGAAGTTGTATAGATTTCATCATTTAAATAATTACTGATTAGCATTGGTGTGGTGTAAATTTTCATATCACTACCTCCTTTACTATATTCACTTCTATCCTGGTATGACAGGGCCTGGAATCATGTCAACAACTATTGCACCAACTACTCCACCAACTACTCCACTAGCTACCCCCTCTACAACTGCTGATCCCATGGAAGAAGTTGAATATAAATCATCATCAGTAACTGTCGTAACCGTAGGAACGGTATAAACTTTCATATATTCACCTCATTCTATTGGCAATTCCACGTCATATATAAAACATATTTCCAACAAAGTTGGATAATATGTTCTCTATCTTTTAAAATCAAATAAAAGTTTTCTAATTATTTATTTATAAGTGTCAAATCTAATCCTCATTACCGCTGAATAACTTTGGACTTATGTAAATAAAGTAGGCACATTTTTTCAAGCAAATTTTAAGATATCCTCCTAGCATTATCTTGCCATTGATGAAGAGTAATATATTCTAGAGAGCTATGTATTCTTTCTTTGTTGTAATATTCAAATCCTGCTAATCTAGCAGCAGCAAGGTCAAAATATTTAACCAATTAACTTCTTCTTTCTTTAATACTGAATAGAAGGATTCTGTAGAAGCATTACACCTAAAGGTAGGTTTCGCACTCATAAGGGTTAACCTTATCACTAAAAGAATAAGATATCTTAAGATATTTAATATATTCTTCAAATTAAAAGCTTGTATACTAACTTCCTAAATCAATTGGAAAATCGTGTCTACAAATTATATTAACATCACTTAATATTCTTTATATTAAATAATTTCTACACTAGTTCTAAATCAAAAATTATAAATATTTTTAATCATAAGTTTAAAATGTAACTATTCCTTTAAATACTTTAAATAATTTCAATCCTGTTTATTAAAAATATTATCACCATATATTTACCATTTCAATAAATTTGGACAAACAGCACTTTAATCGGTATAAATAACTGTTTATGTTATTTATACCGATTAAAGTGTCGTTCATCCATTTGGTATTTATTAATTCATAATTTATGATAAAATTATGTCAATATAGATTATTTTTAGGTGATTAAAATGTTCTTAATTGATAAATTACATAGGTATTTTGAAAAGGAATTTAATTTATCTGAGCTTGATAGTATTAAATTGAAGTATTCCTTAGAAATTATTTTCAGTGAACTTTCAAAACTTTTTATTTTATTTGCTTTGTTTTCAATATTAAGGAAGAGGACTGATTTTATTTATTCATTTTTGGCTTTGTTCTTGATTAGAACATTTACAGGAGGTTTACACTTTAAAACATATGGCAAATGTCTAATATTTAGTGGATTATTTTTCTATATATCTATATTTTTAAAAGATTTCATTTCACTTAATTTTACAATTATATCAATTCTATTTATATTCTCTCTATTTACAATTATTATATTTGATCCTATTACTCATGAATCTAGACCTAGCTATTCTTATAAAAAGAAAAAACAATTTAAAATTATTAGTATAATATTATTATCTTCTCATTTTTTAATTTGTTTTTTTGCAGATAAAAGCCCATACTTTATTAACTCTATATGGGTCATAACATTGCAATCTATTCAATTACTAATAGCGAAGGAGGTTAATATTTATGAAAAAAAGAAAATCCATTTTCAGAAAACCATTTAACATCTTGTGTAACTTACTAATTTTATTAGCACCTTTAGCGATTTCCAATACTGCTTCTATTTTATTTTGGGGTGAACCAGAATGTCCTAATTCTTTAAAAGAGTCCATTTCTAACAAATAGCACTCTAAATACTATATAATTTTCTTCATTCATCTTATCATTAAAAATTTCTATTTTACCATTATATTTTTTAACAAGATCTTTAATATTATAGAGTCCATAACCTCTTCCACTATTTGACTTAGTAGAACTTCCTAATTTGAACATTTTATTTATACTTTTAATGTCTAAATATGGATGTTTATTTTTTAATTCCATAACATCCATATTTTTCTCTTTTTTAAGTTTAAGTATAATGATATTATCTGCCACTTTTGTTTCAAATCCATTGTTTATTAGATTTCCTACAATCTCTATTAATTCATAATCTTTCAATTTTGTTTTAAATCCATAATCTTCTATTATTATATTAAAATTTATGCCCAACTTCTCTGCACTTTTTATTTTGCTATATAAAAAACCAGCCAACACTTTATTATCAAGCTTAATTAAATCTATTAAATTATTATCCATTTTCAGATCATCCATATAATTATTCATGGAATTAACAATACTTTCATAATCCGTACTTGTAATTGTAAGCATCCTTAAAGCTTGAACATGGTTATCAAATTCATGTTGTCTTCTCCTTATTTCATCTATTAATTCATCAATAATAGGAAGATAATCCTCATATTTTCTTAATTGCTTTTCATCCTGCTCATTTTTTAGTCCTTCTTTTATAAAAACTAAATTAACATATATAATCCCTGCAGAAAAAACTGCCATAATAATTATATTTTTTAAAAATCCACTAATATCCATATGCCAATATAACAATATAGCTACTAACAATACTAATATATTTAATATTATTGTCTTAAATACCTTATTATTTTCCATAACAAATTTAAACATTAAATTTATTGGAATATGGTTAACTATAAAAATAACCATAATTAATGATATAATCTCTGAAATCATCGCATAAACAAATTCATAATTTATATTTCCTAGGAAAACTTTTAACAAAACTATACTAAAAAGCTGTATAGATATGATTATAATTGTACTTAGTACATATACATATATAGTTTCTATAATCTTTATATCATATAGTAGACAAATTATACAACAAATTAAAAATCCTCCAATTAAAAAATTACAACGCATTGATATATATCTTCCACTTATTCCTGTAATTATTGATGCTCCTAAAATATAGATTGTAGCTAAAAACTTATCTATTTTATTATAATTTATTAATTTATTTGATATAATAACATACTCTACTATATCAAACACAGATATTATAATTAGTTCAACTAAATTCATAAATTCTGCTCCCTATATAATTCCTATATTTTCTTCCAATTGGAATAGGTAATTCAATACCACAAAGATAAATATCATCATTAGTCCTATCAATTTTTTCAATATAGTTAAGATTAATTATATATCCTCTATGGCACTGTACGAAATTAGTAGTTAACTCGTCCAATAGTTGCTTTAAAGTATAAGTAGATAAATCTATAGTTTCATTTATTGTTATAATAAATATCTTTTTATTTCTAGCCTCAATATAAATTATTTCATCTTGCTCTATGATATAGAAATAGTCTTTCTGCTTTAATTTAAGATATATATTCTCTTTAGTCATTATTCCATGATTGATTATAGTTTTTAAAGTATCTCTTACTTCTTCCTCTTGAAAAGGTTTTACTATATAATCATAACAATGTATTTCTTTAAACGCCATTAACTCTCTTGTAGGTATTGCAGTGATAAATACAATAGGGGTTAATTTATAATGATCTATACCCCTTATTTCTTTAGCTAGTTCAAATCCTGAGTAATCTTTAAGTTGAATATCCAATAAAAACATGTCATAATTAGCATTTTTTATATAATTCAAGGCTTTTTTTGCATAACCAGTTATATTTATTTCTATCTTATTATTTATAGAGTTTATTATGGCTTTCAATCCCTTTCCAATTAATAAATCATCTTCAACTATCAATATTCTAGCCATATAATCACTCCTATACCAATAATAACTGTCCATGTTATCTAATATTCTATATATAACTTTGTTTTCCTTCTTTTTTACTTCATCATTAAATATATTTTATATTCTTCTAGAAAAAAATAATATTAAAGAAAATATGCAAAGTTTGAAAAATATTAGTATATTAACTAAGTAAAAGACAAATTATTTCAATGGTACAAAAGAGAATCCTCATATTAATAAAAGAAAACTGGCAAATATTTAAAAAAGAAATATAAATATTTGCCAGTAACAAAAATTAAAACTTCATCTTTATTTTCAACTTTTAATTTCGGAAATTTCTCTAAAAACTCGAGATAGTATTATAGGTGAATTATAGCATAATTTAGTATTATTATCTATTTTAGGTTATCATAATCTCTCAAAATGGAAATAACTAAAAATATATTAATTATTAAAATAGTAAAGTAGATTGAAATCTGTTTATGTTATAATGAAAAAATTATAATAAATATAATTGATGCTATTAATATATTTTTAAACTTTCATATTTGGGACGATACAGCTATATATTTCTTTTCCAGAAAATAAAGAAATATATTTTAATAATAGAAACATCTGTTATTTCGACTAAATATGAATACATAATTATAGAAAATAAAATTAATTCCACTATGTTTTTAATTAAATAATGTTTTTCTTTAATTTTAAATTCATAGATATCAATCCGTATATATATGAGATTAGTAGCCTAATATTTTTATAATTTATACCTAATATTTATTTCTATTATAATATCCTATAATTTTTTTGCATATAAATGCCAAAATAATAGATTCTAGTGCCATAAGTAAGAAAATAGGAATATAACCTAGTATATTTACATAGTGATTAAAAAAAGGACTTAAAGCAATAAAGTTTAAAATCATTATAATAGTAAAAATAAAATTCTCAGTTGATTCTTTTATATGAATCATCTCCTTTAGTCAAAATCTTAATATGGTCTAGAATACCAGAAATACCAAGTATAACTTTTCCCATAAAACCTATGCCCTTGTATACTTGCAAATGGTAATCTTCTCTCACGAGCAGCTGGTTTAGTTGAATGCATAGATTGATATTTTTTATAATATTGATTACCATGAATAGTTTCTGTTATCGATGCTATTAAACCAGCTGATACCGCTGATTTTAATGTACTTCTAACAAATTGTTCAGTTATTTTTACATTTCCCTTAAATGCAAAAGCAGCAATTATTGTCAAAGCTGCAGCTGTTAAGCCGTATAAAACCCCTGATTTTTTATACTCTCCAACATATCTTTCCTTTAAATATCCTGTTTTAGGAGGAATACTTGATGTGGATATATTATCCGTTTTTGACAATAAAATATTTTCGCCCATATCTACTGTATCTACTGTTTTATAATTAGATAATATATCAATTATATTTGTTGTTGATGCAACTACTGTAGCCACTTTCCCAGCTTTTACTTCATTACTAATAGTTAAAGCTTGTTCTTCTGCAGCTGATTGAAAACTTTGTAAAGTATATGTTTTATCATTTACTGTTACTTTTTTATTTACCAAATCATATAAGAGAGTATATTCAATACCATTTTCTTCAACTAAATATTTAGCCATAAAGTCATTAGTAAATTCTGTTATAACTTTAGCGTTATAATTCTCTTCACAGATATTCACAACATTACTGTTTTCCTTAGGTAAAATATGCTTATATTCATCATTTGCTCTAACCATACCTGGATGCAATACACAAATAGATAAACATAACAAACAGGCAATACCTTTAATAAACCAACTTCTTCTCATTTGCATTATATACCTCCTTATATTAGATTTATTTAAATCTAGAAATTAGGGTATAACTCCTTATTAAGAATCCTAAACTTAAATTAAACCCTATTTACTCAAAAAATATCATCATACATTTATCATTTCAATAGATTTGGACAAACGACACTCTAATCGGGATGAACGACATATTTTAATATAACTTCTGTATTTCTCTATACGACAACTTTCCTGGTACATAAAACCCCTTAGCATTAATATTTTATAATTTATTAATAAAACAAGTTTCTATTTAATAGAATAAAATAATTAACTTTATTATGAAAGGGTGATTGCTCTTAAAATTCATAATAATTCAACATTAGATTATGCTGAAAATTACAAGGATAAGATTTATATCTTATCTAAAAAAAGGGGTAGATAAAAATGGCTAGTATCTATTCTTCAGGGATTATTATTACAGACAATGATGGAAATATTATCGACTATAATTCAGTTATGAAAAGTATTTTAAGTGAAAAGGAAATACTAAATACTAATATTTCTTCTCATCTTAAAGAATTAAAAAATTATCAAGTTTTTATCTCAAAATGTGAAAAATATAACATTATTATTATTAGAATAGAAAAAGAAATGAATGCTTTTTTAGAATATGTATTAGATAATTCTTATGATGAGATTTTTGTAACTGATGGCAAAGGAATTGTCTTATATTGTAATCAAGCCTTTGAAAAACATTATGGATTAAGTAAACAAGAGGTTTTAGGAAAGGATGTCCAGTTTTTAGAAGAACAAGGAATTGTTGACCGTATATTGGTCCATCGTGTCATTGAATCAAAGCAAACTATTACATTTGAACAACATACTGCAACTGGTAAAACTATTATGAATACAATAAAACCTATTTTAGATGATAAAGATGAAGTTATATATGTGGTGGAAAATTGCCGAGATATTAGTAAACAGACTCAGTTAAAAAGAGCATTAGAACAAAAAAATCAAGAAATTAAAGATTATGAAACAAAATTAAAATATTTTAACACTTTAGATGACAAGGATTTTATAGAATTTCAAAGTAAATCTATGAAAAAATTAAATGCTACAATCAGAAAATTATCCTTTCGAGATGTAAATTTACTTTTATTAGGTGAATCAGGAACAGGAAAAACCTATTTAGCTAATAAAATACATGATTTAAGTTTAAGAGCTAATAAACCTTTTGTTACTATTAATTGTACAACCATTCCAGAAAAATTGATTGAATCTGAATTGTTTGGATATGAAAAAGGAAGCTTTACAGGTGCTTCTACAAGAGGGAAAGAAGGCCTTGTACAACAAGCTCACACTGGAACACTATTCTTAGATGAAATTGGAGAACTACCTATTACAACCCAATCTAAACTATTACAATTGGTACAGGAAAAAACTTACATACCTATTGGAAGTGTTTATCCAAAAACTATTGATGTTCGTATTATTGCAGCAACAAACAAAAATTTGAAGAAATTAATTAAAGAAGGAAAATTTAGAGAAGATCTCTATTATCGATTAGCACTTGGTGTTATTTATATTCCCTCTTTAAGGGAAAGACCAGAAGACATTATCCAACTAATAGATTATTATTTGGAATTATTCAACAAAAAATATGATATGGAAGTTCAACTATCTAAAGAAGTCTTAGATATATTTAAAAAACATTCCTGGCCTGGAAATATTCGAGAACTAGAACATTTGTTAGAGTTTTTAGTGGTAGATGCTTCATCACCAAATGAAATCATTCACAAACATTCACTTCCCAACAATATTATTAAGGAAACGAAGAAAATAGTTAATCAAAATAATTATATTTTTTACGAAAGTATACCAGAATATAATGAGGCAACAAGTCTAAATGAAAAGATAAATTCCTTTGAAGGTAAAATTATTAGATATGCATATGATAAGCTACAAAGCTCATATAAAGTAGCAGACTATCTACAAATTTCACAAAGCACAGCACATAGATTAATTAACAAGCATTGTAAAAAAGAAAGAGCCTAAATTAATGGAAAAAATCAGATATGAAAAATTTTCAAAATAAGGGAAACTAGTTAATTTCCCTTATTTTTTATTCTTTTATCGAATAGTAAAGAACACCATCTTCCTCTTCCATAGTTACTTCTCCTAAAGCTCTAAGATGTTCTAAATGAGCATGGGCCTCTCCCGCTGCAAACCATTTCTGTGCTTTTGGAAACTCATCCCAGTTTTTACTTTTAATATCCCACTGTAATTGCTTTGTTACTGTTCTCACAGTAGATCTTCCAGATTTTCTTAAAGCTTTTCTTGCTTCGTCTAATCTTTTATCATGGTGATCATAAAGCTCTTCAATTCTTTCACGATGATCGTCTACTAAAAAACGATGGGAAGAAAACAAATAATCAATATCCATATTATAAACATGATCTAAACTTTCTAAATAAGTTCCTAATATATCACCATATTGGAAACCCCAAAATGTAATATTTGGAGTTATTTTTCCTAGTATATGGTCTCCACAAAATAGTATCTTGTGTTCTTTTTCATAAAGACCTACTATTCCTGGTGTATGACCTTTTAAATCTATAATTTCAAAATTATATTCTCCAATTTGAATATATTCACCTGGAATTGCAGGAATAAAATTTATATGAGCTGTCGGACGAAATTTAAATCCTGGATGATCTTCAATATCCAATTGATCTTCCTCTAATCCTTGCCAAACTCCCTGTTGAATTGTATCTTGCCACATTGAATCTAATTTTTCTACACTATTATTTAATAAATCACCATCTATCTTACTTGCATATATAGTTAAACCCATTTCTTCTAAATAAGTAGCTAACCCTGTATGATCTGAATGTAAGTGGGTTAGAAAAAGAATAGTGTTTTCTGGTTTCAAATTTAATTCTTTAAAAATTTTCATTATATCTTCTTTTGTATCTTCACGGTTAAAGCCCGTATCAATAATCATAGACTTTCCTTGATCTTTAATAATATAAAAATTTAGGTATTTTAAAGGATTATTTGGCAATGGAAGTTCTGCCAAATAAATATTTTTGTATACTTCTCTCATAGACTACTCCTCTCAAAGTTTTATTCTTTGCATTATGATAGCATGTTATTTATATAAAATCAAGGATTTCGCCCTTGCTATATCTTATTTATAGTAAGGGCGAGCCCCTTTACATTTTCAATAAATTTAAATACTTATTTGAAAGCCTCGTCTTGAGCTCCTCTTTGAAGAGGTTTTCTAACAACTAATGTTCCTGTTGCTCTTCCACAGAGAACTGGCTCTTCTAATACATTTGCTGCAGATAATGCAAGATTATCATCTTTAGCTAATTCAATAACTTTATAAGCTTCAAATTTACAAACTCTAGAAGAACCACCACGTTCCTCAATCCATCCATGATATTCCATAAAGTCTCCAGAATAAACTGGGGCCAAGAACTCTACATCTTTATAGCTAATAAATAAACTCTCATCTCCATCATTACGAATCATTAATTCAGTTCCTACATCACCCCAAAAGTCTAAAATACGAGACCCATTTACTAATTCTCCAGCATAATGTGCATCCCTAGCTGACATCCTCACTCTTAAAACAACTTTTTTACCAATCATTTTTCTTCCCCCTTTAATTTTTTTATTTAAGTACTCCTATGAAGAACAATCTTTATTATCTAAATAAAGAACCTCCAACAATCATCTTTTGAATTTCGTTGGTTCCTTCATAGATTTGAGTAATTTTAGCATCTCTCATCATTCTTTCTACATGATATTCTTTCATATATCCATTTCCGCCCAACATTTGAACTGCTTCTGTAGTAACTTCCATTGCTATATTTGTACATGCATATTTTGCCATAGCCGCTGGAATACCAAAAGGCCTACCTTTATCTTTTTCAATTGCTGCTTTATACAATAATAATCTTGCCTGTTCAATCTTTATTTTTAGTTCTGCCATTTTAAATGATAAGTATTGATTTTTATAAATTGGTTTTCCAAATTGTTCTCTTTCCATCATATATTTTCTTGCAATTTCAAAAGCTCCCTCTGCAATTCCTAGACCTTGAGCTGCTACTCCAATTCTCCCTCCATCAAGAGTACTCATAGCAATCTTAAATCCTTCACCTTCTTTTCCTAATAGATTTTCTGCTGGAACTTTTACATTTTCAAAAAATACTTCAGATACTTGTGCAGATTTAATCCCCATTTTATTTTCTATTTTCCCAACAGTAATTCCTGGTGTATTCATGTCTACTACAAAAGCAGAAAGTCCTCTTGTCTTTGCCTCTGGATTAGTACTTGCTACAACAAAATAGTACCCAGCTAAAGGTCCATTTGTAGTAAAACATTTTGATCCATTTAAAATATAGTAATTGCCTTTTTTCTTAGCGGTTGTAACTACCCCTGCAGCATCAGAGCCTGCATTTGGTTCCGTTAATCCAAAAGCTCCTAATGTCTTACCAGATAAGACAGGCGGTAGAAATCTTTTCTTCTGCTCTTCTGTTCCAAAATTATTAAGTGGCCCACCATAAAGGGATGTTGTAACGGAATAAGAGATTCCCATACTTGCATCTACTTTAGAAATTTCTTCTACTGCTAAAACATATTCCATGTATCCTGCATCAGAGCCACCGTATTCAGAAGAATAAGGAATACCAATTAGCCCTAGCTCACCCATTTTGGTATAAGCATCCATTGGATACTCACTTTTTTCGTCTCTTTCAATTACACCTGGTAATAAATATTCTTCTGCGAACATTCTTACCGTCTTAACTAACTGCTGTTGTTCTTCACTTAAATCAAAATTCATTTTTTATCCCCCTTATTTAAACTATTTTTCTTTTCTTTTTTACGAAAAGAATCATTCTTTTTATAAACATTCCTACAACAATTTTAAGATACGGTTTTTCCTTAATATAATCTCAAATAATTGCCCCTTAGATTTATAGGTCATATTAATTTTTTTCATATTATATAACTTGCAATATCAATGCCAATTATTCTTAAAATAATTAAATGGCTATTTATTAATATCTATACTGTTTTATTGTTTTAGATGGTTTAAATACCTCTGTTCTTTAACCCTTTTTTGAATTGTATTTTATAATAAATAATTCAATTAGTACTTGCCTCTTCTTTATTTCGATATAATAACATAGTAATAACTGCTGATATAATAACTATAGTAAGCCAACTTAGATTTAAACTTGCCCCTGGTACCTTTTCTATAAACTTTTCTAACCAATCTACTTTGAAATTAAAAATATGTCCGTATGTAACAATTCCTTCAACTATTCCCCATGTCAATGCAATAAATGTAGCTACTCGATAACTTGATAAAATCCTTGGTTTATTATCTAAATTTGGCACTAAGGCATAATATAGCACCATTACAATTGCTGCTGGATAAACAATATCTAACAATGGCCCTATTATTTCTACAATTGTAGTCAAACCTGTGGTAGATATTATGGCACTTACAATTAAAATAAAGATTGCAGATTTCTTATATGGAACCTTATTTTTTGAAATCTCACTGAGCAATTCTGCTGATCCAGCAGACATTCCTACAGCTGTTGTTAATGCGGCAAATACTAATGCAATATTAAAAATGATTCCACCTACTTGACCCCAAAGTTTTAAAACTACTTCAGTATAGAGAGCAGAATATTTTAAATCTCCTAAACTATCTGCAAAAGAACCTAATAACATATGTCCAAAATGTGTAAAAGTTAATAATGCAATTCCTATTACACAGACAATTTTAAGATTTTTATTTAAATACTCTTTTCCAATGCCTTTGGATTTTAAACCATTTATAATAATATCTCCAAATATTAAGGCACATAAAATTTCTGCCGTTGCATATCCACTTTTGAAACCATAGGCAAAAGGATTTATATCATATTCAGGAGCCATCTGTGGTCCAATGGGATTAACAATGCCTTTAATAATAATGACTGTAACAGATACTATTAATACAGGTAATAAAATCTTACCTAATTTATCTACAATTCCAGTTTTCTCTGAAATAAACCAATAAGTAATAAGATAATAGACAGCTGAAAAAATTAAAGCAGGCCATATATTTGCTGGTTTAAATTTAGAAACTTGCAATATTGCATCCCATGCTGCTGCACTCATCCTTGGTACGCCAAATAATGGTCCTAGTACTAACATAACCATCATACCTAAGATAATTGCAAATTTATTTGAAACCTGCCTTGCCATAGAAAGCATTGAACGATTTGATTTTACTAAAGACAAATAGCCCATGAATACTAAAAATAATGATGTAATAAAAATACCAAGAAAAGCAAGAAACATTTGATTTCCACTTTCTTTCCCCCAGGTCATTGGCCACACCATACTAGATCCTCCAAAATGCATTGCAAATACTGAACCCCCAACTAAAAAATACTGTAGCCACGAAGACAATTCTTTCTTATCATTGTCATCCATAAGATTCTCCCCTTTTCATATCTCCATTTAATATGTAACCAACTCTGAGATCTTATAAGTCCAAAGTTGGTTACATATATTTTTTTAAAATGCTTTTCTACCCCAACTTTCACCTACTATAGGCTCCTGATTAAACTTTTTAAAACAGAGAATAACTATTTTCATTTTAATTATCTCTATAATTAATTTGTTCCTTATTCTAAATTTCCTAGAAAAAACCTTTCTCACTAAGCTCTTTAAATTCTTCATCACTTAAATTAAATATTTCTTGGGTATGCTGCCCTAAAAGTGGAGATGGAGATTCTACTGCTCCTGGTGTTTCTGACAACTTAACAGTTACACCTTGGAAACTTGTTTTGCCCATAGTTGGATGATCCACTTCTACCATCATATCCCTTGCTTTAATTTGAGGATGCTCTATAGCTTCTTTCATATTTAATACTACACCACATGGAATTCCTACCTTACCAAATAAATCATCTATATCTTGTTTATTTCTTTTACCTACCCAATCTCGGATTGTATCTTGCAAATCTCCTATATAGTTTTGACATCGAAGGTCATTAGTTTTGAACTTTGGATTTTCAAGAAGCTCCTCATGTCCAATTGTCTTACAGAAGATTTCAAATAAATTATCATTTCCTACTCCTATGGCAACATACCCATCTTTTGCTTTAAAAATATCAAACGGAGCAATGGATGGATCAATATTTCCCTGCCTATCTGGTATATATCCGCCTACAGTATATTTTACAATGGAGTTTTCTAGTAAGCTAAATATTGTATCTAGCATAGCAACATCAACATGTTGACCTTTACCTGTTTTTTCTCTAGAATAAAGAGCTAAAAGTATGCCTACACAAAGAAATGTACCTGTAACATTGTCTGCAATAGATGCTCCTACTTTAGTAGGTATTCCTTCTGGAAAACCTGTTATATTTACAAGTCCACCCATAGATTGAGCAACAATATCATAACAAGGCCTATTTGACCATGGTCCTGTTTGACCAAATCCAGAGCTAGAACCATATATTAACCTAGGATTTATCTTGCTAAGAGTTTCATAATCAACTTTTAATCTTTTTGCTACTCCTGCCCTATAGTTTTCAATAACCACATCTGCCTCTTTTACTAGTTCATAGAACATTTCTCTTGCTTGTTCGTTTTTTAAATTTAAAGTAATACCTTTTTTATTCCTATTTAAAAATGCAAAAAAGCCACTTTCCCCACTTTTTTTATCAAAAGGTCCCCATGTTCTCAATTGATCCCCATTTGGTGGTTCAATCTTCAATACTTCTGCACCATGATCTGCTAACAACATTCCACAAAATGGACCATTGTAAGCATGGCATAGTTCTATAACCTTCACCCCATCTAATGCTTTTGCCATTTCTTTTCTTTCCCCCTTTTTAATAAAAATGAAATTTTCCTTAATGTTTTATCTCTACCTATATAACTTGCAATATCAATGCCAATTGTTTTAGATTTGTCAAATGGCTATTTATTAATATCTGTACTGTTTTATTTTTTAGGGAAAAGAATGTTTCTATATTTTTTTAACTCTTTTTTGAATTATATTTTATATATAAGTCATTTTTGCGTCATTTTTATTATCTTCTTAAAAAAATAAAAGCTATGTGCAAATTTAATTTGCACATAGCTTTTATTTTTTTATTGCTCTACAGTTCTAGAGGATACTAAATCTATTCCTGTATCTAGTATATTTTCGATTATTATTTCTCCTTCTTTTACTGGTGCCTTCACTTCTATGTTATTTATAACCTTCATTGATTCCATCATTTTGCCTTTAGGTATTCCACCTTTAGTTACTACTGGAAGTCTATTTAAATGGTCACTTTTTAATTTGACAGTACTTGTTATAACTCTTGTTGGATTGGTTACTTCTTTTATTCCATATTCTGCTCCTCTTTTACAAGTATTGCCTTCTACACTGTAACCTTTTAAGCTGGTTTCATCTTTTCTTATAGTCAATCTACATCCTCTAGGGCAAACTATACAAACCTTTTCATATACATCCATTTTATTTACCTCCCTTTTGGACAGATACTCTTAAACTTTCTATGTCTTCTTTCAAGTCAGATGCATTTATTTTTATTTCTTCCATTTCTCCTGGAGTAAATTGTATCTTTTTTATTTCCTTTATAGATTTATCTCCATTTTCAAGTACTAGTTTGGCATCTTTAAATATATCTGTAACTCTCATAAATAAAGTTATATCATCTTCTACATTTTCCACTCTTATTTGCTGTGGTACTATATATCTAACACCTTCTCCTGCTATAGTTTCTACAATATGAGAATCTTCTTTTAGTTCATCTTTAACAAATTTTGCTGCATATTTACCAGCTTTTCTACTTTCTCTAGTTACATTGTCAACTAAATCATGGACATGTACTACATTCCCACAGGCAAATATACCTTTTACACTAGTTTCCATAGATTCATTAACTATTGGTCCATTAGTAATAGGATCTATTTCTATATTAGCTTGATTAGATAATTCATTTTCTGGAATAAGACCTACTGAAAGAAGTAATGTATCACATTCATATTCTACTTCACTTCCTGGTATAGGTTTTCTATTTTCATCTACTTTTGCTACTACTACTCCTTCCAATCTATCTTTCCCTTTTATATCCACTATTGTATGGCTTAAAAGTAATGGTATATTAAAGTCATCTAAACATTGAACTATGTTCCTTGTAAGTCCACCTGAATAAGGCATCAATTCAACTACTGCTTCTACTTTTGCTCCTTCTAAAGTCATTCTTCTAGCCATTATAAGGCCAATATCACCTGAACCTAATATAACTACTTTTTTACCAACTTGATAACCTTCCATATTTACAAATCTTTGAGCTGTACCTGCTGTAAATATTCCTGATGGCCTTGTTCCTGGAATAGTTATGGCTCCCCTAGGTCTTTCTCTACAGCCCATAGCTAATACAATAGCTTCAGCTTTTATTTCTATAAATCCATCCTCTTTATTAATTGCTTCTATATTTTTATTTTCGTCTATATGAAGTACCATAGTATCTAATTTATATTCGATTCCCATTCCCTTAAGTTCACGGATAAATCTTTCTGAATACTGTGGACCTGTCAATTCTTCTTTAAATACATGAAGTCCAAATCCATTATGAATACATTGTTGGAGTATTCCACCAAGCTCTTTATCTCTTTCTATAACTAATATATTTTCCACACCATTTTTTCTAGCTTCAATTGCTGCTGCTAAACCAGCTGGGCCTCCACCAATGACTACAATTTCATAGCTCTTCATTTTTCTGCCCCCTTACTTTTCTTCATTTTCGATTTCTTTTGTTTCTCCTGTGAGTATATAAGAACCTGTCTTATCTTTAACTATATCTGTCATATCTTTATTTAACTCTCTAGCTAATATTTCCATTACTCTAGGCATGCAAAAACCACCTTGACATCTTCCGAATCCAGCCTTGGTTCTTCTTTTAACTCCATCGACAGTAGTAGCACCTGCATTTCTATTTATACAGTCAATTATTTCACCTTCTGTTACAGTTTCACATCTACAAATTATCTTCCCATAGCTTGGGTCTTTCTTTATTAGTTCAGCTTTTTCTTCATTTGATAATTCTGCAAATCTTATTACCTTTCTTCTTCTAGGATTAAAGTCTTTTTTCTCTTCTAAACCAGCCGATATATTCTTAACTATTTCAACTACATATTCTGCTATTGCTGGAGAAGATGTAAGACCTGGAGATTTAATTCCTCCAACATTTATAAATCCTTTTGCTACTTTAGATTCTTCTATAATAAAATCTCCTGTATCTGGTTCTGCCCTTATGCCTGTAAAATTAGTTATATTCTTATTGAAAGGTATTCCATCTATACTCTTTTGTGCTGTTTGTTTAATCATTTCCAATCTATAACCAGTAGTTTCAGTAGCATCCTTATTTGGTGATATTTCATTGTCTGGACCTACTATTATATTTCCATGAGCTGTAGGAGATATTACTACTCCTTTTCCAAACTTTCTAGGACATTGGAATACTACAGTATTCATTATTCTCCCTGCATTTTTATCAAGTAAATAATATTGACCGCTTCTTGGTGTTATTTTAAAACTATTGTCTCCTACCATTCTGCTTATTTCATCCGCATATACACCAGCACAGTTTATAATGTACTTTGCTTCTATTTCTTTTTCATTAGTTTTTATTTTATATCCATTATCCATACTTTCTATATCTTTTACTTCAGTATTTAACATAAGTTCTGCACCATTATCCATGGCATTTTCAGCTAATCCTATAGCTAATTCCCAAGGACTTATAATTCCTGCTGTAGGGGCATAAAGAGCTCTAACTACATCTTTCCCTATATTTGGTTCTAATTCTTCTATTCTCTCTCTATCTATTATTTCTAGATTAGGTACTTTATTTTTCTTTCCTCTTTCATAAAGTTCTTCAATAGTTTCCATATCTTCTTCGTTGAAACCTAATACTAGAGAACCTTTTCTTTTAAAAGTTACATCTAATTCTTCACATACTTTATCAAACATAGGATTTCCTTTTACATTAAAATAGGCCATTTTTGTATCAGGCTTTGCATCATAGCCTGCATGAACTATACCTGTATTAGCTTTAGTTGCACCACTAGATATGTCATTGTCTTTTTCTAAAATAACAATGTCTAAATTATATCTTGATAATTCCCTTGCTATAAATGTACCTATTATACCTGCACCTATTATGGCTATATCATACATTTATATCTCTCCTTTCTTTACATATACCAAACTTTTTCATCACTCGTTGATATGGCTACTGCTCCAGAATTTAAGCTTCCAATTACATCTTCCTTATCCTTTATTAAACCACCTGTTATAATTGGTCTTCTAGTTTCTAAAACTACTTTTTTTACAATCTTAGGCATTATCCCTGGAAGTATTTCAACAGCATTAGGCTCTGTGTTTTTTATATTCCTTATGCCTGTGTCTAAGGATAGAGAATCTAGTACAAAAAGTCTTTGAATAGCAAAAATATCTAGATCCTGTGAATATTTAATGAGATTGCTTTTAGTAGTAATTATTCCATGAGGATTTATATTTTTAGCTACATATTCTAATCCCCAATGATCCTTAGATACTCCATCTATTAAATCTAGATGTATATATATTGCCTTATTATTTTCTCTTACTTTATTAACTATATCTCTTAAATTTACAATGTTTCCCGCAAGTAAGAAAATGTTTTCACATGGAGAACTAATAGCTTTATCTAAATTATTTAAATCATTAACAGCTGCTATAATAGGATTCGATTCTAATCGCTTGAAAAAACTAGTATCCAAAATAATACCTCCTCAAGGAATTTACTTTTTTTTACTATAGTAAAAAACAAAAAAGTGTACCAAAAATCTGTCTCCAGATTTCCAGATACACTCTCATTTTCTCACCACAATATTTATTTTAATTACATTATATCATCTTTATACATATTTGTAAATAAAACATTTTTTTAGTCGAATATACCGACTATACATTATACCTTTTAGCTATTTTTATTATCTAATTTAGGATAGCCTAGCCTATCTAATACTAAATTATAACCATTTACTCCATAATTCAATGATCTACTTATTCTACTTATAGTAGCAGTACTTGCACCTGTTTTTTCTTCAATTTCATTATAAGTTTTATTCATTCTAAGTAGTTTAGCCACTTCAAGTCTTTGTGCAATGGCTTGTATTTCCTTTACAGTACATATATCTTCAAAGAAGCGATAACATTCCTCCACATTTTCAAGTTCTAATACAGCTTCGAATAATCCATCTACTTGTTCATTTTTTATCCTTGATTCATAGTCCATAAAAATCCCTCCTTTATTTCTTTACATCCATTATTCTATTTTTTTCTTCAAATACCTTCTCTATGACAAAAATTTAAATTCTTTTAAATATTTTTGAAAAAAGAGCTATCGCAAAATTATCCCCCTATGATATTCAGATTTTCATTGTTTAATCTTTCTACCATAAGAGGAGCATATCATTTTACGATAGCTCTTTTTATTTTTCAGCTAAAATAATCCTTTTATTTTTCCATCTTCAGTTATATCCATATTATTTGCTGCTGGTACTTTTGGTAAACCTGGCATAGTCATTACATCTCCTGTTAAAGCCACTAGGAATTTAGCTCCAGCAGATATTTTAATTTCTCTTACTGTAATTTTAAATCCTTCTGGTCTTCCTAATAATTGAGGGTTATCAGATAGAGAATACTGAGTTTTTGCCATACATATTGGCATTTTATCAAGATTAAGCTTTTCAATTTGTTCAATATCCTTTCTTGCTTTTTGAGTAAAGTCTACTTCGTCAGCACCATATATATCTTTTGATATTTTCTCTATTTTATCTACTATAGTAGCATTTTCATCATACAACATCTTGAATTTCGATGGAGTATTTTCAACAACTTCAACTACTTTTTTAGCTAATTCTATTCCACCTTCTCCACCTTTTGCCCAAACTTCTGAATGCACTACTTCTACACCTAATTCTTCACATTTATTAAATACAAGTTCTAGTTCTTTTTCTGTGTCCGTTGGAAAATGATTTATAGCTACTACTGCTGGAACACCATAGCTTTTTACATTTTCTATATGTTTTTCTAAATTTTCAAATCCTGCTTTTAATGCTTCTAAATTTTCTTCGTTTAATTCTGTTTTTGAAACTCCACCATGTAATTTTAATGCCCTTACAGTTGCTACTATCACTGCTGCATCAGGTTTCAAATCTGCAAATCTACATTTTATATCAAAGAATTTTTCCGCACCTAGATCTGCACCAAATCCTGCTTCTGTAACAGTATATTCTGCTAACTTTAAAGACATCTTTGTTGCTAATACACTATTGCAACCATGTGCAATATTAGCAAAAGGTCCACAATGGATAAATGCTGGAGTATTTTCCAATGTTTGAACTAAATTTGGTTCAATAGCATCCTTAAGAAGTAATGTAAGAGAACCTTCTGCTTTTAAATCCCTTGCATATACTGGTTCCCCATCATAATTATAAGCTACTAAAATATTCCCTAATCTCTTCTTTAAATCTTCTAAATCATTTGCCAAAGCCAAAATGGCCATTATTTCAGAGGCTACTGTTATATCAAATCCATCTTCTCTTGGTACACCATGGGCTTTTCCCCCTAATCCAACAACTATATTTCTAAGAGCCCTATCATTTAAGTCTACTACCCTTTTCCAAACAATCCTTCTTGGGTCTATTCCAAGTTCATTGCCTTGATGAAGGTGATTGTCTAAAAGTGCTGAAAGTAAATTGTGAGCTGTAGTTATAGCATGAATATCCCCTGTAAAATGCAAGTTTATATCTTCCATAGGTACTACTTGAGCATATCCTCCTCCTGCAGCCCCTCCTTTGATTCCAAAACTAGGTCCTAAAGAAGGTTCTCTAAGAGCAGATATGGCAGTTTTTCCTATCTTGTTTAATGCCATACTAAGTCCTATATTCATTGTAGTTTTTCCTTCTCCAGCAGGAGTTGGGTTTATAGCTGTAACTAATATTAATTTTCCATCTGGGTTATTTTCCTTTTCTTTTAATACATCTAGAGAAACCTTAGCTTTATAATCCCCATACAACTCCAAATCTTCTTTTCCCAGCCCTAATCCTTCAGCAATTTCTTTAATAGGCTTCATATTTGACTCTTGAGCAATTTGAACATCAGTTTTCATAATATACCCCCTCATTAATCTTAAAAATTAAGATCATTTAATTTATATAATTATAAGCCTTGAACTTTCCCCACTTTTACTTCGCTTAAAAATAGGGAACTCTTACGTTTAAACGTATTATATTGTCCAAGAACTTATTATCCTTTGCTTATTAAACAAGTATAGTAGTAAATTTATTAATTTTACAACTTAAATAATTTAGATAATTATATTTTCTAATAATTCTATAATTTCTTTCTACAAATTTTATAATAACCTTTTCCTTCATTCATATTTAATACCCTATAACTTTATGTTTACTCTCAAATAAATCATATATTCTTAACTATTATAATTTAGTATACCAGATTTCTTCTGTTTTGAAAATATATAGGCCTGCTACAAACTAAATATAGCAAGCCTATTTTTTTATCTATATTAAAAATCTTATTATAAATAATACACTTAAAACATACATTACAGGAGATACTTCTTTGCCTTTACCTGTAAGTAATTTTAAAATTACATAGGCTAACATTCCAAATACTATTCCTTCAGCAATACTATATGCTAAAGGCATCATAATAATAGTTAGAAATGCTGGTATAGCTTCTGTAAAATCATCTAAATCTATTTCTTTTATTGGGCTCATCATAAAAAGTCCTACTAATATAAGTGCTGGACCTGTAGCCGATGCTGGTACCATTGTAAAAAGTGGTGCAAATAATAGTGAAAGAGCAAACATACCTGCAGTAGATAAAGCCGTAAGACCAGTTCTTCCTCCTTCAGCTACTCCTGATGCACTTTCAACAAAAGTTGTTACTGTACTAGTTCCTAAACATGAACCTGCTACTGTACCTACAGCATCAGCAAATAGTGCTTTGCTAACTCTCGGAAGTTTTCCTTCTTCATCTAACATATTTGCTTTTGAAGAAACTCCTGTCAATGTTCCAATAGTATCAAATATATCTACAAATAAGAAAGTAAATACTACTAAAATCATATCTTTGCTCAACACATTTTCCCATTCAAACTGGAATGCAACTTCTCTTAAAGATGGTGGCAAACTTATTATCTTTCCACCTTCTGGAAGCAAAGTAACACCCATAGGTATACCTATAACAGTAGTAGCTATAATTCCTATAAGTAATGCTCCTTTTACATCTTTAGCTAATAAAACACCCATTATTATAAGTCCAATCAATCCTAACAATGCTTCAGGTTTGGTTATAGCACCTAACGCTAGCGGTACTCCTTCTCCTTGAACTACTATCCCTGCTGAATTAAGTCCTATAAAAGCTATAAATAATCCAATTCCAACTGAAACTGCTTTTTTTAAATTCATAGGAATAGCATCAAAAATAGCTTCTCTTGCTTTTACAAATGACAATAGTATAAATACAATACCTTCTATAAATACTGCTGTTAATGCAAACTGCCAAGAATATCCCATTTTCAAAACAACTGTATAAGCAAAAAAAGCATTAAGACCCATTCCTGGGGCTAAAGCAAAAGGATATTTAGCATAGAGAGCCATTATTAATGTAGCTATAACAGCTGACAAAGCTGTAGCCGTAAATACTCCACCTTTATCCATTCCTGTTTCTGAAAGAATTAAAGGATTTACAGCTAAAATATAGGCCATAGTCATAAAAGTTGTAATTCCTGAAAGTATTTCTGTTTTTACATCAGTATTATGTTCTTTAAGCTCAAAAAAATTCTCCACTTACTAATCCTCCAATCAAATATTATTTTCAATAATTCCAATATCTTTTCTATAACACATACCATCAAATTTTATTTTATCTATATTTCTATAAACTGTCTTTTTAGCCTCTTCTAGAGTATTTCCTAAACAGGTTATAGACATAACTCTTCCTCCATTAGTTACTAACTTTCCATCTTCCACTTTAGTTCCATTATGAAAAACTATTATATCTTTATCCAAATTTTCTAATCCATTTATTTCTTTTCCTTTTTTATATTCCTCTGGATATCCTTCAGATGTTATTACTACTGTAATACATTCCTTATTTGTCCATTTTAAATCTTCACTTTTTAAACTACCATCCATAGTTTTCTCAAGTATATCCAGAATATCACTTTCTAATCTAGGAAGTACTACTTCTGTTTCTGGGTCTCCAAATCTTACATTAAATTCTAATACTTGAGGACCTTTTTTAGTCAACATAAGACCTATGAATAAAATACCTTTAAAATTCATTCCTTCATTTTTTAATCCTATTTTTATATTTTTAAGTATAGTATTTTCTATTTCTTTTTTTAATTTATAAGTCATTATTGGATTAGGTGAAAAACAGCCTACTCCTCCAGTATTTGGTCCTTTATCACCTTCAAATATTTTTTTATAATCTCTAGCACTTTCCATAGGAAATATATTGTTCTGGGATACAAAACAAAGTAAAGAAGTTTCTTCCCCTTCTAAAAATTCTTCAATTATAATTTGCTCTCCTGAAGAGCCAAATTTTTTGTCTATCATTATCTTTTCAATAGCTTTAATTCCTTCATCTTTATTCTTACATATAATCACCCCTTTACCTGCACAAAGGCCATCTGCTTTTACAACTATTGGGTAGCTTATTTCATCTAAGAAATTAATTGCATCATTTACATCCTTAAATACTCTATATTTTCCTGTTGGAATATTGTATTTTTCCATAAACTCTTTTGATATTATTTTACTGCCTTCTAAAACAGCTGATTTCTTTTCTGGTCCAAATATTTTAAGTCCATTTTCATTAAATCTATCTACTATTCCATTAACTAAAGGATCTTCTGGTCCTACAATAGTTAAATCTATAGATTTACTTAATGCAAAATCCAATAATAAATCTGTATCTTTTGGATTTATATTCACATTTTCAGCTACCTGAAGAGTTCCGCCATTACCTGGAGCACAATATATTTTTGATACTCTACTACTTTTGGAAAGTTTATAACAAAGTGCATGCTCTCTTCCCCCACTGCCTATAACTAAAACTTTCATTTTTATCCCTTCCTTTATAATAGAATAATCAATGTTTAAAATGTCTCATATGAGTGAAAACCATAGCTATATTATTTTCATCTGCTGCTTTTATGGATTCCTCATCTCTAATAGAACCACCTGGCTGAATAACTGCTGTAACTCCTGCTTTAGCTAAAGCTTTTATAGAATCTCCAAATGGGAAAAATCCATCAGATGCTAGTACACTACCCCTTACTTTCTCTCCACCATGTTCTATAGCTTGTTCTACAGCCCATATTCTGTTTGTTTGACCCATCCCAATTCCTATTGTTCCTTTATCTTTCACAAGAACTACTGAATTACTTTTTACATTTTTAACTGCTTTCCAAGCAAATAATAATTCTTCCATTTCACTTTCTGTAGGCTTCCTCTCAGTTACAACTTTTATATCTTCTTTTAAAAGGGATGTATCTCTTTCTTGTATTAATAAACCACCTAGGACTTTTTTCATATCATAAGATTTATAATCATTTTTCATAATATCTTTCAATTCCAAAATTCTAATATTTTTCTTGGAGCTAAGTACTTTTACTGCTTCTTCTGTATAGGAAGGAGCTATTATTACTTCAATAAAAATGCTATTAACCAATTTAGCCATTTCTTCATCTACTTGTTTATTTGCAGCTATTATTCCGCCAAAGATAGATACCTTATCAGACTCATAAGCTTTCTTATAAGCTTCTAAAATATTCTTTCCGCTACCTATACCGCAAGGATTAGCATGCTTTACTGCTACTACTGTAGGTTCTTCAAATTCCTTAAGTATTTCCAATGCTCCATTTGCATCATTTATATTGTTAAAAGAAAGTTCTTTTCCATGTAATTGTTTAACTCCTGTAATGGTTCCACTATTATCTCCTACTTCGCTATAAAATGCTGCTTTCTGATGTGGGTTTTCTCCATATCTTAAATTCCTCTTATTTTCAAAAGTTAATGTAATAGTTTCTGGAAAATCTATATTATTTATTTGATTGAAATAATTAGATATCAAGCTATCATAGTTACTTGTATATTCAAATACCTTACTTGCAAGACTTTTTCTAGTTTCTAAGCTAACTTCTCCTTTTCTTTCCAATTCATCTATTATAATTTCATAGTCCATTGGATCTACTACAACAGTTACATATTTATAGTTTTTTGCCGCAGCCCTAATCATTGAAGGGCCTCCAATATCTATGTTTTCAATTATTTCTTCATGGGTTACATTTTCTTTTGAAATAGTTTCTTTAAATGGATATAAATTATTCACTACTAAATCTATAGGTTTTATATCTAATTCTTCTAAGGTCTTTACATGCTCTTTATTGTCCCTTATATGGAGTAATCCTCCATGAATATTAGGGTGGAGGGTTTTTACTCTTCCATCAAAAGCCTCTGGAAATCCTGTTACTTCTGAAATATCTATTACATCTATATCTGCATCTTCTAAAATCTTTTTAGTTCCACCTGTAGAAATTATTTCCCAACCTAATTCTTTTAATTTCTTTGAAAATTCCACAATACCAGTCTTATCCCAAACACTAATAAGAGCCCTTTTCATATTATCACCTCAATATAATTACTTTTCCATCCTTTAATTTTATTCTTCCATCGCAAAATAATTTTACAGCCTCAGGTAAAATCTCATGTTCTGCTTTTAAAACCCTTTCCTTCAATTGCTCCACTGTGTCATTATCTTTTACCTCTACCACTTTTTGAAGTATTATAGGTCCTGTATCCGTTCCCTCGTCAACAAAATGTACTGTTGCTCCTGTTACTTTTACTCCATATCTTAGCACTTCCCTGTGGACTTTTTCTCCGTAGTAGCCTTTTCCACAAAAACTAGGTATTAATGATGGATGAATATTTATTATTCTACCTTTATAAGCCTTTACAAATTCCTTAGACAAAACTCTTAAATATCCAGCCAATACTACTAATTCTATATTCCTATCTTTAAATTCCTCAATTATTTTCTCATTATATTCATCTTCTGAATTGAAACTTTTTCTATCTATATATAGTGTTTCAATTCCCTCTTTTTTTGCTCTTTCTAATCCATAAGCCTCTTTTTTATTGGATATAACTAATTTTATTTCTCCATTTATATATTTATTTTTTATATTGTCTATTAGAGATTGAAGATTAGTTCCACCACCAGATATTAAAATTCCAATTTTTATTGGTGACATAATAATATCCTTTCCTCTCCTTTTTTTATCTCTCCAAGAAGTACTACCTTCTCATCTTTTGCTTTTAAAAATGAAAATACATCATCTATTTCATCTTTTTTTACAACAAAAACTATTCCTATACCCATATTGAAAGTACTATACATTTCATCTCTATCTATCTTTCCATACTCTTGAATTAGTTTAAATATATATGGTATCTCAATTTCACTAGTATTTACAACTGCTGTAAGTCCTTCTGGAAGCATTCTTGGAATATTTTCGTAAAATCCACCACCAGTAATATGGCTAATTCCTTTAATATTAAACTTTTCTATTAATTCATATAGTGGATTTGTATATATTCTTGTAGGTTTTAAAAGTTCCTCTCCTAAAGTAGTTTTAAGTTCAGGTATATAATTATCTATATCTAATTTAGCATTTTCAAAAAATATTTTTCTAACTAAGGAATAGCCATTGCTATGAACTCCAGATGAAGGAAGCCCTACTATTAAATCCCCCTCTTCAATAGTTGAACCATCAATTATTTTTTTCCTATCAACTATTCCTACACCAAATCCTGCTATATCATATTCTCCTTCTTTATAGAAACCTGGCATTTCTGCTGTTTCTCCTCCTATAAGAGCAGACCCAGCTTTTACACAGCCATTAGCTACACCTTCAACTATTTTTGCCATTTTTTCTGGTACAAGTTTTCCTGTAGCTATATAATCAAGAAAAAATAATGGTTTTGCTCCTTGACATAAAATATCATTTACACACATGGCCACACAATCTTCTCCAATAGTATTATGTTTGTCCAGCATAAAGGCAATTTTAAGTTTGGTACCTACTCCATCTGTTCCAGATACTAATACTGGCTCATTATATTTTTCATTGTCTATAGCAAATAGTCCACTGAAGCCGCCTATGTTTGAAAGCACTCCTTCTGTATGGGTTTTATTTATAATTTTTTTTATAAGTTGTACTTCTTTGTATCCAGCTTCTTTATTAACCCCTGCTTCCTTATAAGTTAATTTCATACCTTTCTCCTTTCTGAACCCTATTTAATATCCATAGGATAGTTTCCATCAAAACAACCTGTGCAAAATAAATTTTCTCCTCCTGCACCATCTATAAGTCCTTCTAATGATAGATATTTAAGGGAATCTGCTCCTATTATTTCTCTTATTTCTTCAACTGATCTATCATCAGCAATTAAGCTCTTCTTTTTAGTAGTATCTAATCCAAAATAGCAAGGAAAAATTACAGGAGGTGAGCTAATCCTTAAATGAACTTCCTTTGCTCCTGCCTTCTTAAGCATTCCTACTATAGATTTCATTGTAGTGCCTCTTACTATAGAATCATCTACAAGTATTACTCTCTTTCCTTCTACATTTTCCTCTAGTACATTTAGTTTTATCTTTACTCCTTGTTCTCTTAATTCCTCACTTGGCTGTATAAAAGTTCTCCCTACATATCTATTTTTAATTAATCCTTCATCATAAGGTATCCCTGAAGCTTCTGCATATCCTATAGCTGCAACTGTTCCTGAATCTGGTGCTGAAATAACTATATCTCCATCTGCTGGACATTCTTTGGCAAGTATTTGTCCTGCCTTTCTTCTAGCTAGATAAATAGTTTTTCCGTCTATTTTACTATCTGGTCTAGCCATATATATAAGCTCAAATAAACAAAGTTTTTTATTATATTTTCTATTACTTTTTATGCATTTCAATTCTCCATCCTTTATAACTACCATTTCACCCGGTTCTACATCTCTTACATAACTAGCTCCTATAGTGTCGAAGGCACAAGTTTCTGAAGATATAATATAATCATTACCAAGCTTTCCTATAGATAATGGTTTGATTCCATAAGGATCTCTTACTCCAATAAGTCTATCTAAGGTCATAAGTACTAATGAATAAGAACCCTTGATCATTTTTAAAGATTTTTGTATGGCTATTTCTATATCGTCTTTGTGAAATCTAGCTATTAAATTAGCAATTACTTCTGTATCTGTATTAGTTGAAAATATAACTCCATTGTCCTCTAATTCTTCTCTTAATTCATTAGAATTTATTAAATTTCCATCATTTGCAAGAGCTAATGCTCCTTTTTTATATCCAACTACCAAAGGTTGAGCATTTATTGAGCTTTTCTCCTCGCCACTTGTTCCAGATTTTACATGTCCTATTCCTATATTTCCTCTTAATCTGTTTAATTTCTCCTTTGGAAACACCTCATGGACTAATCCTATATCCTTAAAATGGTCTATAAATCCATTGTTATTTACTGCAATACCTGCACTTTCCTGTCCTCTATGTTGTAGAGCATAAAGTCCATAGTATAGTATTTTAGAAATATCTTTATTTTCCCTATCGTATATTCCAATAACTCCGCACAAACTCCTCACCCTTTCAGGTCTTAGTCAAGTTTATTCACTACTTCTTCATCCATTTCTTTAACTTCTCTAGCCATTTTCTTTTTATAATCTTTAAGTTTTTCTTTTAAATCTTCATATTTTATTGACAGCATTTGTACTGCTAAAATACCTGCATTTTCTGCTCCATTAATGGCTACTGTAGCTACTGGAACTCCTTTTGGCATCTGCACTACAGAAAGTAAAGAATCTAAACCATCCATAGTAGATGACTTAATAGGTAAACCTATTACAGGTAGAATACTAACTCCTGCTAAAACCCCTGCTAAATGAGCTGCTTTTCCTGCAGCTGCAATTATTATTTCTGTTCCATTTTCTTCAGCCGTCTTTGCAAATTCTATAGCTTCAAAAGGAGTTCTATGAGCAGAAATAACTTTTACTTCACACTCTACTCCAAACTCTTCTAACACTTTAACTGTTTTTTTCACTATATCTACATCAGATATACTTCCCATTAAAACAGCAACCTTCAAAATCATCCCTCCTATATTATTTAATTTAGAATACTTTAGATAATTGGCTAGGCCAATTATCTAAAATAACCTACTCCTGCTTCAAATATTCTCTGGTTCTTTTCTCCAGGAATATTCTTACAAATATCTCTACCAATTCTTTCTGAATGTCCCATTTTACCTAATATTCTTCCATCTGGACTAGTTATAGCTTCTACATTTAATACAGAGCCGTTTGGATTATAATCTACATATTGGCTAGCTATTTGTCCATTACTTATAAGCTTTTCTAATTCATCTTTATTAGCTACAAATTTCCCTTCACCATGAGAAATAGGCAATGTATATATTTCTCCCACCTTTGTATTGCTGAACCAAGGTGAAAGATTTGAAACTATTTTTGTATCTACCATTGTAGAAACATGACCTCCTATATTATTAAGAGTAAGGACTGGTGAATTTTCATCTATATCCCTTATTTCTCCATAAGGTAAAAGTCCTAGTTTTATCAAAGCTTGAAATCCATTACCTATTCCTAGAATAAGTCCATTCCTATTTTTTAGGAGATTCATTGTAGCTTCCTTCATATATGGATTCTTAAAAACTGTAGCTATAAACTTGCCAGAGCCATCTGGTTCATCCCCTACAACAGAACCACCAGGAATAGCAATTATTTGAGAACTATTTATAAGTTTTACCATTTTTTCTATTGAATATCTAATATCTTCTTCATTCAAATTTTTAAATACAAATGTTTCTACTACTGCTCCAGCTTCTTCAAAGGCTATTTGCATATCCCATTCAGAATTTGTACCTGGAAATACTGGAATAAACACCCTTGGTTTTGCATTCTTACCTTCAAAGTGAACCTTTGGTCCTTTAATATAATTAGCATCTATATCTATTTTTTTAATATTATTATTCCTTATTGGAAATACTTTTTCTAATGGTTCTTCCCATTCTCTAATTAATTTATCTAAGTATATCTTTTCCTGGGAAATTTCAATATACTCTTTAGCGTGAGTAGCACCAAGTATTTTAAAATCTATTCCTTCAAATAATTTCTTTATATTTTCTAGTTTATCTATTTCAAGTATTATAGAACCATATCTAGGAGTAAATATTTCTTTTCTATCTATATTTTCATTGAATCTAAATCCTATTTTATTACCAAAACACATTTCACTTATACTTCTTCCAATACCACCTGCTTTAATTGTAGAAGCAGAAAGTACTTTCTTATCTTCTATTAGTTCATATATTCTAGTATAGTTTCTGTCCAACTGTTCAAAATTTGGCATACCTTTTTCATCTATTTCTAATGGCACTAATACTACAAAACTTCCACTTTTCTTAAACTCTGGAGAAATAACCTTATCTGCTTTTCCTGTATTTACTGCAAAAGATACAAGAGTAGGAGGTACATCTAAATCATTGAAAGTGCCTGACATACTATCCTTTCCACCAATACTAGGAACTTCAATTTTCTTTTGAGCTAAAAAAGCACCTAACACTGAACTAAAGGGTTTCCCCCATCTTTCTTCATCTTCTCCTAATTTTTCAAAGTACTCTTGGAAAGTTAGTCTAGTCTTTTTATAATCTCCACCTATTGCTACAATTTTTGCTATAGACTCGATTACTGCATAAAGTCCACCATGGAAAGGACTCCATTTTGAAAGTTTTGGATCAAATCCATAAGTCATTATAGAACAGGTATTAGTATGTCCTTCCAATACAGGTATTTTAGCCACCATTCCTTCTATTGGAGTTTGTCTGTATTTCCCACCAAGAGGCATGTGGACTGTTCCTTTACCTACAGTATGGTCAAACTTTTCTACTAGTCCTTTTTGGCTTGCTATATTTAAATCTTTCATATTTAAAATCCAAGCTTTTTTAATATCTTCTAAATTGTCCTCTAATTTTTCTGGTACAATTTTAAAATAATCTTTCTCTATTGGTTGATTAATAAATACATTAGTTGTTTTTATTGTTCCATTTGTATCTAAAAATTTTCTTGAAATATCAACTATAGTTTCTCCACACCATTCCATTACAAGTCTATCTGTATCTGTTACATAAGCTACTACTGTAACCTCCAAGTTTTCTTCCTCTGTATATTTTTTAAATTCATCTAAACTTTCTTCATCTATAACTACTGCCATTCTCTCTTGAGATTCAGAAATAGCTATTTCTGTACCATCCAATCCTTCATATTTAGTTGGTACAGTATCTAAATCTATATAAAGCCCATCTGCTAGCTCTCCAATAGCTACTGAAACTCCTCCTGCACCAAAGTCATTACATCTTTTAATCATTTTGCTAACTTCTGGTTTTCTAAAAAGCCTTAGTATTTTTCTTTCTATAGGAGGGTTTCCTTTTTGAACCTCTGCACCACAAGTATATAAAGATTCCTCATCATGTTCTTTTGAAGAACCTACTGCACCTCCTAGTCCATCTCTTCCAGTCCTTCCACCTACCAGTAGCACTAAATCTCCGTTCTTTGGTTTTTCTCTTACAACATTTTCCTTAGGACTTGCTCCTACTACTGCACCTAATTCCATCCTCTTTGCAATATATCCGTCATCATAAATCTCCTTTATATATCCTGAAGGAACCCCTATTTGATTCCCATAAGAACTATAACCTTTCATAGCATTTATAGTTATTTTTCTTTGAGGCAATTTACCATCTAAAGTATCTTCAATATTCTGCGTTGGATCTCCACTTCCTGTTATTCGCATAGCTTGGTATATATAACTTCTTCCTGAAAGAGGATCTCTAATACATCCACCAAGACAAGTTGCTGCACCACCAAAAGGTTCAATTTCTGTTGGATGGTTATGGGTCTCATTTTTAAACATTAACAACCATTTCTCATTTCTTCCATCAACATCTACATCTATTTCAATACTTGAGGCATTTATTTCTTCTGATTTTTCTAAATCCTTAAGTAAGCCTTTTTTTGATAATTCTTTTTGCATAATAGTTCCTATATCCATCAGAGATATTGATTTTTCTCTATCTACATATACATCTTTTCTAGTATTTATATACTCTTTTAATGTTTCTTCAAATATAGACTTATAAAATCCCTCTTCAATATTTATTTCTTCAATAGCAGTATTGAAAGTTGTATGCCTACAATGATCCGACCAGTAAGTATCTATTACCTTTAGTTCTGTAATAGTAGGATCTCTTTTTTCAGTGTTCTTGAAATACTCTTGACAAAATAATAAATCTTCAACATCCATAGCAAATCCTAGATCTTCTATTAGTTTTTCTATATCTTCTCTATTTTTATTTATAAATCCATTAACTATTTCTACTTTTTCTGGAGTATTCCATTCTATGTCAATAGTTTCTAAATCTAAAGGAACCTCCCTGGATTCTACACCATTTATATAATAATTTTTAATTTTTTCTATTTCCTTTGTTTCTATATCGCCACATAATATTATTATTTTAGAACTACCAACCTTACACCCTTTATGTTCTGTTAATACTTCTAAACATTGTTCTGCTGAATCTGATTTTTGATCATATTGACCTGGAAGGTATTCTACTCTAAAATATATTTCATTTTTATTTATAGGAAAATTGTCTTTATAAACTATATCCGTATTTGGTTGTGAAAAAATGCTGTGTATTGCTTCTTCATACTCTTCCTTGGAGATATTCTTGATTTGATAATAATTAAGTATCCTAACTTTTTCTAAATCTTTAATATTCAAATTTTCTTTTAAGTCCTTATAAAGTTGCTTTGCTTCTATATCAAACCCTATTCTTTTCTCTACAAACAATTTTTCAATACTTTCCACTGAAAACCCTCCTTTTAAAATTGAAAGCCCAGACAGGCAGGTGTAGCGAAACCTACCCGTCTGGGCTTTTCTCCCTTCGGTGTAATATTGTTAGTCCAATATTTGTACCGCTTGGTCCAGACAAGAATTATTCTTCGGAACCCTAGGTACACTTTCACTCATAGCTAAATGATTTACGGTCATTAGTAGAAACTTTCTAGCCATATTCTAGAAATTATACGAGTAACGATTAAATTATCTATGATTATAATATCAATATTTTTTACGTATGTCAATGGATTTAATAAAAGTATTTTTAATGTTTACTATATAGTAAATTATTATATTCATTTCTTAAACAATTGTTTACTATATAGTATGTGATAGTAGCTGAAGCCAGATCTAAAAAGGAGTATTAATCTATACCTACCATGTAAAATATGGTAAAATATAAATAATGAAATAGGAGGTGAAAAAATGTGGGAGAAAAAACGTATTATAGTAATTTCTTTAATTGTCCTTATTGTTATATCTGTTTCTTTAACTTTAATCCCAAAAAACACAAACAAATCTACTAGAGATAATATTGTAAATCATGAAATGGCCTCAAATACAAAATCTGTTGAAAACAGTACTGAGGATGATGAAATAGCTTTAGACAATGGAGCTACTGAAAATAAGGTAGATAATAAAAGTAGCTCCCAAAAAATAATTACAAATTTATTTATATCAATGGAAACAAAAGAGTTTGACAATAGTATTAATCATCTAAACAATATAGTCAATAAATACAAAGGTTATATTGAAAACTCAGATATTTCATATAACAACCATGTAAATAACAATATATATAAGTATGCTCAATATACTATTAGAATGCCTAAAAATAGTGTTGATAAATTTACAAATGAAATTAATAAGATTGGAAATATCATATCTCAAAGTACCTCAAAAGAAGATATTACAAAAGAATATTATGATACAGAAAGCAAGTTAAATGTCCTAAAAATAAAAGAAGAAAGGATTCTTAAAATACTTGAAAGGGCAGAAAAAATAGACGACATTATAAAATTAGAAGATGAGTTAAATAAGGTTATATATGAAAAAGAAAGTATTACAAATGAAATGAAAGATATGGACAATAAAATTTCCTATAGCACTTTAATAATAAATATAACTGAAGTTGATAAATTTTCAAATATTGAAACTACTAAAACAAGTTTCGGTGAAAAAATAATAAATACTTTCAATAATTCTCTTTACTTTTTAAAATTAACAATGGAAAATATTATCATTATAGTCATTTATATATTACCTTTTGCATTAATTATAGGCCTAGTATATCTAATCATAAACAAATTCATAAGAAAAAAATAATAAACTTTATTTATATAAGTTTACCATTTTAGTAAAGTATATTATTGACATTTGCAGAATTAGTGATAGTATATAAATAAAATATATATTATTATCCAAAATAGTATAAACATACCATAAAATATCTATATATTAAATCTTTTCGTAACATTCCTAATTATATTCCAAAAAATTTATTATAAAGGAGACTTTCATGAATAGCTCAGAATACATATTTAAACTAAAAAATGCTCTAAATAGTTATTTTGATATAACTGAAAATTATGAAATTAATAATGAATGCCTTCCTATATATGCAAAATCTGTAATTAGAAATGAAAGATATATTGGAAGTAAGAATATAATTATTGATACCTATGAAAACCATGAACATTGTTTAGTAAAAGCTAAAAAAACTTTTGTAGATGAAAAAGATATAAAAGAATTTTTAGAACTATTGAAATATACATCTGATAAATTTATTCATCCTCATAAAGAACATATGTCGACAATTATTAGTGGAGTGTATATAACTGAAATAGGGTTTACTGATAAGGCTATTGAGCTAGGGGAAAAATTTAAGTTTCGTAAAAACTATGCTTTTGGATTTAGAGGCTGGTCTAATATCCATGCTATATTAATAGATTTAAATAGTATGAATATATATGTAAATAAAGATGGTAAAAAATCTAAAAATTTTTATAAATCATTATTTCGATCCCTTTAATACTGAAATATAGAGAATATTCTCTATATATAGATAATCTAAAACTAAAAGGGGGAATGCATTATGAATTCAATTTGGCTTGTAATTCTTGGTATAATCTTAATGATTATAGCCTACAAAACTTATGGTAGTTATCTCACAAAAGAATGGAGCGTTGATAATAAAAAAGCTACTCCAGCCCATTCTAAAAAAGATGGAATAGACTATATGCCTGCTAAAGCACCTGTATTATTAGGGCATCATTTTTCATCTATTGCTGGAGCAGGACCTATAGTAGGCCCTATTCAAGCAGCTATTTTTGGATGGGTTCCAGTTATGTTATGGATTCTTATTGGAGGGATTTTCTTTGGTGGCGTCCATGATTATGGTTCTATATTTGCATCTATAAGACATGGTGGAAAATCCATAGGACAAATTATTGGAGATAATATGGGCAAAAAAGGCAAAAAATTGTTTTCAATTTTCGCATGGCTTACATTATTACTTATAATTGCTGCATTTACTAATATAACTGCAAACACTTTTGTAAGTGTGCCATCTGCAGCCACTGCATCTTTATTATTTATACTTTTAGCTATTTGTTTTGGTTTTTTCGTATATAGAAAAAATGTTTCCTTAGGTCTTAGTACTGTAATTGGAGTTATATTGTTATTCGTATCTGTATGGTTAGGAATGAAATTTCCTCTTGCACTTTCTAAAACAGCTTGGAACTTTATACTTTTAGGATATATTTTTGTAGCTAGTATTGCTCCCGTATGGATATTATTACAACCTAGAGATTATTTAAGCTCATTTTTATTATATGCTTTAGTAATTGGAGCAATCTTAGGAATATTTGTTACTCGTCCAAAATTACAACTTGAACCATTTGTAGGTTTCAATGTAGATAATACGCCTCTATTTCCAATATTGTTTGTAACAGTTGCCTGTGGTGCTATATCTGGTTTCCACTCTTTAGTAGGTTCTGGTACAACTTCTAAACAATTGGATAAGGAAAAGGATGCAAAACTTATTGGATATGGAGGAATGCTTATAGAATGTATTATTGCTATAGTTGCTATTATAACAGCAGGATATATAAGTAAGGGTGAACTTTCACAATTACTTGGAGATGGTGGTCCTGTAAATGTATTTTCAAATGGTGTAGGTAACTTTATGGCTAGCATTGGAATACCTGATCATGTAGGGACTAGTTTTGCTGCATTAGCTGTATCAGCATTTGCTATGACAAGCTTAGATACTTCTACAAGACTTGGAAGATTTGTCTTCCAAGAATATTTTGAGGATTTCTCAAAGAATGGGAAAAAATCAACTTTAGCAAATCCATTTGTAGCAACAGGTATAACAGTTTTACTTTCAGGAATTTTAGCATTTAAAGGTTGGGATGCTGTATGGCCACTATTTGGTTCTGCAAATCAACTACTAGCTGCCTTATCTCTTATGGCTTTAGCAGTTTGGTTAGGCAATTTAGGAAAAAACAATAAAATGTTCACTATTCCTATGGGATTTATGTTTGCTGTAACTTTAGCAGCATTGATAATACTTATTAAAGATAATATTGCAAGTGGCCAAATTGTACTTGTAGTATTTGGTGTATTACTATTTATACTTTCTATAGTTCTATTGATTGAAGCAATAAATAAACTTTCTAAAAATAAAAAAACAAGTTCAAAAGCATAAAAAAGTGGAGGTAATCTCCACTTTTTTATGCTTACTCGATTTTCTATAATTTATTTAAATTAATCTCCTTATACTATCTTTACTTATAAATCTTCCTTTCTTAACAGGTTGCTCCACCTTTAACGTGTAATTGAGCTTCTAATATTTCTTCTTTTCTTTCTAATATTTCATCATTATACAATTGTTCTTCAAATTTTTCAAAACCCATTCTCTCTAAAGTATCTGCTAAACGTTCACCTGTTTGACCTTGCTCTCTATATATTAACATAGTTTTCTCAATTACATCCATTACTTCTTCCTTAGTTCTTAACATTTTGCTTATTGGTTTACCTTGATTTTTCCTCTTACCCCACATACCACCTAAAGTAACCTGATATCCAGTTTCTCCATCTGGTATAGCATCAAAATGACATTTTTCTACACATAGGCCACAGTTATTACACAATTCTTTATCTATTTCTAATTTTCCGCTTACAACCTTTGCTGCTCCCATAGGACAAACATCTTCAACACCACATCTAGCACAACCCATGCACATTTCTGGATCATAATTAGGTTCTAATTGTCCATATATACCTAAATCATTTAGATCTGGTTTTATACAGCTATTTGGACATCCTCCCATACCAATCTTAAATTTATGAGGCGTTAAAACGTCATGCCAATTTAAGTAAAATTCATTATGTATATCTTCTGTTAAATCAAATGTATCTACTAAACCATATTGACATGTAGTCCCTTTACATGAAACAACAGGTCTTATCTTTGAACCTGTCCCTCCTGTTAAAAGACCTTCTTTAGCTATATATTCTCTAAAGTCTTCAATTTTATCAAATGGAACCCCTGGACACTCTATAGTTAATCTTGATGTAAATGTTATAGTACCATCACCATATTTCTCTGCTGCCTCAGATATACATTTTAATTGCTTTGAGCTGATTTTTCCATTAACTGTTATTATTCTAGCCGAAAAATTATCTGTTCCTTTATTAGCTAAAAAACCTAATGCTTTTACTCTCTTTTGTTCTTCTGGACTAATTGTTAAACTTGCCACTATGATTCCCCCTTTAATTTTATAAATTTAAATAAAAACCTACTTTATTTTATTTACTATGCTTCCACCTTCAAGTACTACAGTATTTTCATATCCATAATGTTTTAATCTATTTTGTACTAAATATGACCTTTTTCCTTTATTACAGGAAATTAGTATCTTGTCTTCTTTATCGAAGCCCTTTACCTCTCTATCTAATTTATTTAAATCTACATGAGGTACATTTGGTAATTCAGGAATTATTGCTGCATCCATAATCTTGTAATCATCAAAATTACCTTCTGCATACTCTTGTGGTGTAATACTTACTAAATCACCAGATATTTTATTTAACAATATATTCACAGTATGTGCAAATGGATGTATAGCCGTTGAAAATGGTGGTGCATAAGCTAAATCTAAATCTTTTATTTTTTCTAAATCACCATCTAAGGATATAGCTGTAACTGCTATATCTATAATTTTATCTACTGCTGAACCATTTAGGCCTAGGGCTTGGACTCCTAAAAGCTTCTTTGTATCTTTATCAGCTGTCATCTTTATTATAAATAATGATGAACCAGGGAAATAATGTGCCTTATCATCCACTACTGTTACTACACTAATAGCTTCATAACCCGCTTTTTTAGCTTCATCTTCTGTTAATCCAGTTCTGCCAATATTTAATCCTGGTAATTGAGCTACTGCCGTTCCTAAAGCTCCATTATATTTATTTTGTTCTCCATTTATATTCATAGCTGCAATTCTACCAGAAATGTTAGCTGTTGAACCCATAGGTGACCAAGCTGGTTTATTCGTAATTCTATTAGATACTGTTGCACAGTCTCCAACTGCATATATATTTGGAATATTAGTCTCTAAATATTCATTAACTTTTACTGTTCCATTTGGCATTAACTCTACGCCAGAACCATCTAAGAACTGAGTATTTGCCCTTATACCAATAGATAAAACAACTATATCTGTATTCATCTTATGTTTATCAGTTTTCACTTGTTTAACTCGACCATTTTCACCAATAATAGAATCTAATTTAGTACCTGTAAATGCCATTATTCGATGTTCAGCTAAATGATTTAATATATAATCTGTCATTTCTTTATCAAAGCCTGGCGGAATAGTTTCTGCCATATCAATTACAGTGGTAATCATCCCTTGCACTGCTAAGTTCTCTGCAACTTCTAACCCTATAAATCCTCCACCTACTACTGTAGCTCTTCTAGGCTTTAATTCCTCTATTTCATCTCTTAATCTTATAGCATCTTCTGGAGTCCTCATGAAAAATACTCCGTCTAGATCCATACCTTCTAATGGTGGTTTAATTGGACTTGCTCCCGTTGCTATTACTAATTTATCATATGTATATTCTTTGTTTTCATTGCTATTTAAATCTAAAGCTTCTACAGTTTTGTCATCTGGATTAATCTTAGTAACTTTGGTCTCTGTAATCACTTCTACCCCGGTCAATTCTGAAAAGCTTTTTGGAGTATTTACTATTAACTCTTCTCTATCCTTAATTACTTTTCCTACATAGTAAGGTAATCCACAACCTGCATAAGAAATATCTTTACTATCTGTAAGTATTTTCACTTCATGATTCCTATTCTCTCTTTTAAGTTTTGCAGCAACTTTTGTTCCTGCTGCTACTCCTCCTAGTATGAGAACTTTCATTTGACCACCTCGCCTTTTTTTGAGAAAACTAATTAATATTATAAAAACTCTGTTAATTATTCTACTAACTCAAGTATAGCACTTGTTAATTTCTTAGTAAAATGGTATTATCTTATCATATCAATAGGTAAAACCTATCATAAAAGTTCATTGTTTCCCATATTGAAAGGGGGCGATTTTTTGACCATTCGACACTTGAGGATATTTGTTGCAGTCGCTACTACAGGTAAAATGTGTGATGCAGCTGATCAACTATTCTTATCTCAACCAACTGTTAGCCAAGCAATAAAAGAATTGGAAGATCATTATGAAGTTCTATTATTTGAACGATTAGGAAAAAAGCTATACATAACAGAAGCAGGTGAAAAACTATTACTTTATTCTAAAAATATTCTTACTGAATTTGACAATGTTGAAAAAAGAATGTTAGAAATGTCTTCAAAAAAGAACCTAAATATAGGAGCTACTATTACAATAGGTAATTGTATACTACCAGATGCTATAAATGATATTAAAAAAATATACCCAGATATACAAACCTCATCTTGCATTAGTAACACTAGAACAATTGAAAAGAAACTACTAACCTCTGAATTGGATATAGCTATGATTGAAGGAAATGTTAATGATCCTAATTTAATAAGCATACCTTTTTTAACAGATTCTTTAGTACTTGCATGTAATTCAAAACATGAATTAGCCCAGAAAGATGAACTTACAATTGGAGATCTTAAGAATACAAATTTTATCTTTAGAGAAAAAGGAAGTGGAACTAGAGAATTATTTGAAGATTATATACAGAAAAGTAAAATCCCTATTAATGTAGTCTTACAAAGTAATTGTCCTGGTTCTATAAAAAATGCTATCTTAATAAATAATTTTGCATCTGTTATATCCATTCGATTAATTGAACAAGAAATATTAAATGGGGATATTACCATATTCCGCTGTTCAAAACATTTGTTAGATAGAACCTTTAAAATTGTATACCATAAAGATAAATTCATAGATTCAGCAATGAATGATTTTATAAATATACTAAAAAATTATGAAGATAATTCTAGATTCGACCATTTGCCATCAAAAAAGCTATTAGGTTTTAAATAATAAAAATATCCCTATAAGCCTTGATTGTTCAAAGCTTATGGGGCTTATTAATTCTACTTTATGGATTCTCTATGATTTATTTAGTTTTTTGAAATCACTTTCTTCATATTCTCTTATATACTTGGAGATATCTTTCTTTTTCTTTTGAAGTTTTAATCTTATCTTCCTCAATCGCCCCAGATAATGCTAGTGCTACCTTAGCAGATGCTGGCCCAATCAATTCATATAGAACTGAAGATGCTAAGATAATTGTCATCATTTGATTCCCTATATCTACAGGAAGTATTCGCTGTCCTAGGAATGCAAGGCCAATAGAAACACCAGCCTGTGGAATAAGTGCAAGTCCCAAATAATTACTAATTGTCTCATCCATATTTGTCACATAACAACCTAAAAATGCTCCTATATATTTTCCAATGATTCTAATTAAAAAATAGGATACACCAACAATCCCTAATGTTGAAAGAGTACCTATATCTAACCTTACCCCTGAAATTATAAAAAACAGTGATAATATTGGAGGAGTAAAGTTATTTATTTGTTTATATAACCTCTTATCTTGTGTTGTATTAATATACGTTGCTCCAAATACCATACATGATAAAAGTGGGGATATATCAAAAGCTGAACATAGCCCCGAAATACCAAAAAGCAGTGCAATGGTTAATATTAATCGATTGTCATCGCTCCTATTTGGTATAAGAAGCCTATCTAAAATCATACCAGATAAAAAACCAATACCCAATGCCGCTATATTTAACATAATAGGTAATATAACCGTATCAAATAAAATTACACCAGTTTCATTTGCATTAATAATAGCAATAATTACACTAAATACAATTAGACAGACAACATCATCTAAAGCTATAACTTGTAATAACGTATTTACAAATTTCCCATGTGCCTTATATTGGTTAATAGTCATCATTGTACTAGCTGGAGCTGTAGCAGTACTAATTGCACCTAATAATAGGGAGAAATTCCAATCTAATTTAAATACAAAGTGCATAGATATAGTAACTACAAAACCTGTAAATAAGGATTCAAACAAAGTAATGACAATGACTTTTGTACCAGTTGATTGAAAAATTTCCTTCCTCAAAAATTTTCCTACATCAAAAGCAATAAAAGCTAAAGCTATATCTCCTACAAATCCCATGTTTTCTGCTGTTTCTGCAGGAATAATATTAAGAACATAAGGACCTATTAAAATACCTGCAACAATATACCCTGTTACATTAGGGAGTTTTAGCATCTTTGTAATACGGGTTACTAAGAAACCAGAAAACAACATTATAGATAAACAAATAAGGATTATTGTTACATCATTAAGATTATTAAATTGAATATTCATATATTATCACCCCTTTTATGAAAACCGACTTTTTTATAAAATAACAAAATTAAGAATATACTTTATAATCATTTAAGACTTTGATATTATGTTATGTCTAATTAAATCTAAAGTAAAATTATAGTTATTTTGATGGTGATAAAAAAATGGAATGGAAGTGATTTTTTATGTTAGATCCTAAATTAAAGACCCTACTTATGGTGGCTAAGACATTTAACTTTACCCATGCTGCTGAACAACTCGCATTAACTCAGCCTGCAGTTAGCCACCACATTAATAAATTAGAAGAAGAATTAGGTGTTAAAATATTTAACCGTAATAAAGGTAAACTAAAACTAACATCCGATGGAGAGATCGTTGTTATGTATGCAAAGCGAATGAAATCCTTGTATAACAAACTACAACAAAATCTAATAGATGAAAAACGTCATATAACAAGCCTAACTGTTGGAATTACACATACTGCCGAAAGTAATTTTGTAGCAGAGGTTTTGGCTAAATGTTGCAATTTAAACAAGGGATTAAGTATAAAGATAATTACTGAGTCCATAAATAATCTTTATAATATGCTAATAAATTATGAGATAGATTTGGCTATTGTAGAGGGAAAAATAAACGATACAGATATAAATTCCTTGCTACTTGATACAGATTATCTAGTCCTTGTAGTTGCAAATAATAATCCCCTTTCAAAGAAAAATATGGTGACAATTAACGATATAAAAAAAGAAAAGATGATACTCCGTCTTCCAAATTCCGGTACAAGAAACTTATTTATTGCACATCTTGAAAGTCTAAATATATCCATTAAAGAATTCAACGTAATATTAGAAGTTGATAATATTGCTACAATAAAAGATTTGGTACGTCAAGGCTTCGGTATATCCATACTTGCACGAAGTGTCTGTCTTGATGAACTAAAAAATGGTGAGATTACAGTTTTGCCTATTGAGAACTTAAGTATGGTCAGAGAAACCAGTATCTTATACCATAAAGACTTTAATAATAAAGAAATTCTACAAGCTATTACTAAAATTTATAATGAAACAGCCAAGGTATATAAATAATTAATATTAATAGGTAGTGTAAATAAAAGCTCTTTTCTGGAAGAATCAAAATAAGAATAAAAAACCAGAAAAGAGCTTTTTTATGAGTACATTATCAAAAAATTCCTAAGAGAAATGATTAATAATGAAAATTCGAAAAAGCCGGAAATCTTTATTTATATTTAAAAGAAGTTTTTAAGGATACTTTGCAGGAGATGAAAGAAATATATTTGGAATAAAACAAAAAGACATATACGATCAAATTAAAGATATTTATGGAATTGAAATATCTGCTGAAATAGTTATCAAAATAACCGATAGGAGTATTGATTCTTACTTATTAAGCCCACTTATCCATTATAAGAATTATTGCCAAAGCTATAAGATTTTATGTATTATCCTAAAACTTTGGCAAACTAAAATAAAAATACAAGTTTAACATTTATATATGATTCAATATTTCTTGTCAGAATAGAGCTACGGCTCTTATACTAAAAGCACAAACTATTTTATAAACTCTTAATTTAACTAACTTCAAAGTAAACTAGTTCTGATATACCAAATTCTTCTGTAAATATTATTATATAATTTAATATGTCCTTTGAACTGTAATTTGTTTGAATATATATCCCTTGCTTTATCTCTTCAGGTGATCTTAATTTATCTTTGTTATATGATAAAATATTTTTAAAATTATTCTTTTTCAATAGCGATCTAAAGAGTTCAGAATCTAAATCATATAAATATTTACATGTTTGTACAAACATAGCTTTCCATGTATTTACACTAACTTTTTCCCCATCAAAAATTATAGATTTAGGAGTGTACCCTGTTACTATTACATTATCTTTTATAGAATACTCTTCATTAGCTATTAGTCGCTCTTTCCCTATATTTTGATAATCATCTTTTGGTAGTTTCCAAACTTCTTTAGCTATGTTAAATAATTTTTCACCTCTATCTAAAATATCTTTTTCCGTCCATGTCTCATATTTAGCTATATTCCTTGTAGTCATGATATTAGATTTTTCATAATAATATTTCTTCTGTTGAAAACTTTTATTTGACATTTCTGAATTATAATTTGTTAGTGTTAAATTTCCAATAGTATCTTTATATATTCTATGTATATCAAAAGCTTGATTGCCTAATTCTATATTCCATTCAGCTGCCAATTTTTGTGGCAGTATATGTTCTATTGATAAATCATCTATATTTACAATTTCTTTGTGTCTATATTCTTCTATTTTATATAAAACTAATTTAGACATTCCATGTGACTTACTATACATATTTCCTGTCAAAAAATTGTTTTTAAATTCATCATCTCTTGGAAATATTCCACTTCCTGTTCTACTCATTAAAAAATCCACAATAGCATCAATATAATCCAAGCCTTTTGATCTTAATTTTTTAGTTTCTCTTGGCATTACAGCAAATATTTTATTTAAAACATTTGTAGGTATATTACATATATTTCTTCTATATATATAAGATACTATAATTTTTAATGCATCTTCAAATTCACTCTCTGATATTAATCTATCTCTATAAAAATCATCGAAAATTTCCAACAAATATGGATATGTTACTGTTGATCTTATGCTATTTATACTTTCTAAATGTATATTCACTTCTGGAAAATCAGTATTACTATTTCTTATGTTATAGTAATATCGTGCATATATTAATAGTTCTTTAAGAATATCTTCTGAGTTATAGTTATACTCAAAATAATAATTTTTAAAAGCATCGTATACCTTACTCTTATTAGGAGCATGTCCTTCTTTCATAGTTAAAAAATCTCTAACATAGTCAGATATTATATTATTAGGTAAAATTTCTTCAATCTTTATCCAATATTTTTTGTAGAGTTTTGTTTGTTCTTCATAATTTAATCCCATTAAAATAAAATTCCTTATAAGATCTGCCTGAGTAAGGGACAATCCTGTAGAATTTAAACTTTCAAATATAACCTGTGGATTTTCCTCTCTATCTAAAGATATATACACTATATTTATATTCATCATAGCTTTATATATATTTTCTACAGAATGATCTGATTTATTTAATAGTTCTTTTAATATATTATAATTTTCATAAATTTTAGATTCTGTTCTATTGTCATCCATAAGTTCAATATAAGCATACATATCTTTCTCTACTGGATTAAGTTTTAATCTAGATTTTTCTGAAGCATGTTTATTTATAAGATATTTTTCATATATAGATTCATAATTCAATTCTATTGTTTCATCTTCTTTTATGTAATCTACTATAGCTTTTAATAATAGTATGGAGGTAGTTATTCTTTGTTGTCCATCTATAAGTATTCTTTCTGTCATGAGATTTTCTATTTCTTTTTGAACATATACTATAGTTCCCATGAAATGTGTCTTCTGAAATTTACTTTCTGCGATCTTTTCTATATCATAAAAAAATTGTTTTACCTGTTCTTTATTCCACTCATAATTTCTTTGATATACAGGAATTTTAAAAACCGTATCATTGTCTCCTAATAATCTTAAAAGTTTTATAGGATTTGCTTGCACTGTAATTCCCTCCAATATTATTATATTTTATTTATAATAAATGGATAGTTTTATCCCACTTCAATTCTATTTATCTTATAATACTATATTATCATATATTTAAAGTTATATCATTTTATTAATAAAAGTCCCAACCCCCCTACTTTCAAAGGTTCTAGGACTTTTCATTATTGCTCTTACTCGATCATTTATATTTATTATTTCTTCTTACTTGAACCAATACCTATAGCTATACCAATGGCTAATCCAATACTTATTCCCATACCAATATTATCCATTAGAAGACCAAAAGCTGACCCTAAAGCTAATCCTATACCTATTCCCATAGCTAGATTTGCATCTTCCTTTTTTTCCTCTTTATTCATATCTTCTTCATCTTTCATAATAATTTTCCTCCAATTATGTCTTGTTTTTCTGATTATTATAGCACAGATATGTCTTAAAACAAAAATCCTTAACTCCTTATTTAATAAAGGATATAAACTAGTTTATACTTCTAATTATAAGATGGCGTATTTGGCATATTTCTCAAGGTTGACTTAAAATCTCTATAAAACAATATTCCCGTTACTGTTGCTGCTATTATATCTGATATTGGTTCTGCTAAAAATACTGCAAAAACCTTATTTGATAAAATATTAGGCAGTATGAGTACAAGAGGTATAAGTAAAAATACCTTTCTAAGTAATGCTAGGAATAGCGAAGTTCTAGCATTTCCTAAAGCAATAAATGTTTGTTGACAAGCTATTTGTATTCCTAATGCAAAGGCTCCTGCCATATATATTCTAAGCCCCTGTGTAGCCATATCTATTATAGCTTTATCATTTGTAAATATTTTTGAAAATAATTGTGCTGCTATCATAATAAATAGCCAAAACACTATACTATAAGTTACTGTTGAGATACATAAATATTTAAAGGTATCCTTCATTCTTTCTTTATTCTTAGCACCATAATTATAGCTCATTATTGGCTGTGCTCCTTGAGTCAATCCTGATAGTGGCAAAAATGTAAATTGCATAGCTGCTGACAATATTGTCATTGCACCTACTGCCACATCTCCACCAAATTTTTGTAAGCTAGAGTTAAATGCTATAATAATAAAGCTTTCTGTTATCTGCATTACGAAAGGGGATAATCCTAACAATAATACTGGTCCCACTATATGTCTATTTATTTTGAAATTTTCTCTTTTTAATTTTAGATTGGTTTTATCTCCTCTTAAAAAGCGGATTACCCAAATAGCTGATACTGCCTGAGATATAACTGTTGCCAATGCCGCCCCTTTTACATTCATTTTAAATCCATATATAAAAATAGGATCTAGTACTATATTTATGATAGCCCCAATTGACACTGTGATCATACTGATTTTTGCAAAACCTTGAGAGCTTATAAAGGGATTCATTCCAACTGCCAATTGAACAAAAATTGTTCCTAAAGTGTATATTTTCATATATTCTAGCGCATAGGGTAATGTCTTTTCACTTGCTCCAAACATAATTAATAATTTCTCATTAAATATTAAAAAGAAGATCGTTAATATAATTGATATTCCAATTAAAGACACAAAGCAATTTCCCATAATTTCTTCTGCGCCTTCATTGTCTTTTTGTCCCATTTTAATAGAAGCTCTTGGTGCTCCTCCCATACCTACCAATACGGAAAATGCTGATATTATAATTAAAAGTGGTGCTGTAACTCCTACACCAGTTAAAGCATCTCCCCCTATTTCTGGAATATGCCCTATATACATTCTGTCTACTATATTATAAAGCAAACTTATTAACTGACCTATAATAGCTGGTATTGCTAATGAAAATAATAAGCTTTTCACATTTTCTGTCCCTAATGGATTTTTCTCATGCATTTTCTACATCTCCTTATTCTATATCTTTTATATTGTTTAACATTTTATTATTTACTTTTAAAAATAAATTCAAATCCTTAATATCCATACCTTTAATCAATTGTGTTTTAAATCTTTCATTTATCTCTTTTACTTTTTTAACTACGCTATCTTCTTCATCTGTGATTTTTAAGTATACTGACCTGCCATCTTTTAAATTTTCCTTTGTCTCAATTAACTTCTTATCTTTAAGCAGATTGACAGCACGGGATACCAATCCCTTGGATATTCCTCTATTCATACTAATTTCACTTGCTGTAATATCTTTATCCATATTATTAATTAAAAATGTTAACACATCTATTTCTGCTAGTGTCAATTCAAATTCTTGTAGTGATTTTTCCATATATTTTTTATATTTTTTTATTATTTGAAAGTAAATATAAAAAATATTGGCTTCTTCTTTGTAAAATGACATTTTATTAAACTCCTTTTAATATAGTTTATTTTTAAACTATATTTAGTATATAATAGATTTAGTTTAAAAGTCAACTAAAATAAAACTTTTTTAGTATTTTTAGCAAACAAAAAAGTCTTGAACTCTTTATTTCTAAAGATTTCAAGACTTTCATTTTTACTCCCACTCGACTTTTATACATTTATTCTAATTTATAATGTGTATTTTTCATAGGTGGTATAAATCTGAAGATATAAAACAAACTTTAGAAGAAGTTGAAAGTATTCTATATTCAGATGATGGAGTTATTTTATGAGTTCAGACAAATATAAATTTAAGTATAAATTATTATTTCTTTTAATTTCAATTACTTTAATTAGATCAACGACTACTGTACATAGTCAAAATATGATAAAAGAACATAATCATAAACAAACAAAGTTTCAAGTTTATTCTGAAGATTTAATAGAAAATAATTCTGAAAATATAACTAATTATCAAAATAATAATGCTAGTAACAATGAACTTTACTATCTTTTTATAGGAGCTTTTTTAAGTCTTCTCGGAAGTATTGTTTTTGCTTTACTAAGCAAATTATCTAACAAGATTGATGATTCTAAAATCTATACAAAGATTGTCTATAGTAAAATAGATAACTTCACTGCAATGCAAGTAAAAAACAATTCACTCCACATACCTATTTGGGTTGAATTTATAAATACAAAAAATGAAACAATTATTATAAGGGACTTTAATATTGCAATATATAATAACAATGAATTTATTAATAAAATGACACAATTAAATTTTATTAATAAAGATTCAGAAAAGATAGCTCTTGCAAATAATGGCAATTATACTTTTGTTATACCACCAAGATCTGCTGTAAAATATAATTTATATTTCACTTTAAAATATAATGCTAGTTCTAGGGATTTCAATAATTTAAAAATTATATATCATAACAATAAAGATAAAATACATACTATTAATTTCAAAAATTTTGCTGCTGGATGGAATTCTAATATTATAATTAAAAATAAGGATTGGAATAGATTAATGTAAAAAGACCTTGAGAAAATAAAATAGAACCTATGTCAAAGGCAAGCATAACGAGTTTATTTACCCTTGACTGGGCAAAATAAATAATTTTATAATTACAAATAAATTCATAGGAATTAATATAAATTGTTCGGTAAATATGTCCCAAAAAGTTCTGACATATCATATAAAATAAACTTTTTATTCGGTATTTAACTTACACACTTTTATTTCAATAAAATCTATTGTTTTTTGTACTCTAGTATATATCCTGTTACTTCAAAACTTTCATTTCCTACCATTTTTCCAGTTTTTTTCTCCACAACTGTAAAACCCATTTTTTTATAAAGGTTAATAGCTTCTATATTATTTTCTAGAACTTCAATAAATATATGATTTCCTGCTTTTTCAATTGATTCGCTTAATAATTTCGTAGCAATTCCTTTTCTATGATATTTTGGATCAACATATAGCCAAGCTATTTCTTCTTCATAAAATGCTACAAACCCTACTACTAGATCTGTTTTATCCTCCGCTACTAATAATTCATAATCAAACAAATCTTCATTTTCATAAGTTTCTTCTAAAGATAAATAAGCATCTGGAATACCTGCATTATTAAGCTCTATTTTTCTCGCTTCATCGTGAATTTCATTTAATCTTTTCCAATCTTTTTTTTCATAGTTTCGTATTATCATAGTATTGCTCCTTCCCCGTACAATATGTTTAAAACCAATTTTTAAGCTATTATACCATATAGAAGTAAAACTAAAAAGTTTTTTATGTACAGTAAAAGAAGGAAGCATAGATTAATTATAAAATAATGTCAGATGGTATTCCAAATACACCCAAATTTAAGAGTTGGAATGGAAAATTGATGTTAATTAAAATTTTTATAAATAAATGAAAATTACTTTCAATTTATTAGACTTTTACAAATGTTGGTGATATAATACTAACAATTAGATGATGGTAAAACACATCAAAACAATATAAGGGGGATTATTATGAAACTAGTTGTATTAGGTGGAGCAGGTTCTCAAGCGCTTTATGGAATTAAAGATTTAATCAATCATAGCAGTATTTTCGATGAAGTAATAATTTCATCTCGTAATCTTGAAAAAAATAAGAAAATTGTAGAAAAGCTTAATTCACCAATAGTTAAAGCTGCACAAGTTGATGTTTCTGACGAAGAAGCATTATATGAACTTATAAAGGATTGTGACGTAGTTGCTAACTGTACAGGTCCTTACCATATTCTTGCATATAAGATTATGGAAACTACAATAAAAGCTGGCAAACACTATATTGACTTCTGCGATGATATCGAAGCATTCAATAAAATATTTGAATCAGACTTACCAAAGAAAGCTGAAGAAAAAGGTCTTAGCATGATAATGGGTCTTGGCGCAAGCCCAGGATTTTTATCAGTACTAGCATGTAGTGCAGAACAACGCTATTTCGATTCACTAGATGAAGCTATATTCTACTTTGCATGTGATGAGAAAGAACCCGGTGGTCCTGCAGTGCTTGGACATATGTTAGAATGTGTACACAACGCTCCATATATTAAAGATGGAGAAATATTAAACGAACCTTCATTCCGTGAAGAATGGGATTTCGACTTTGGAGAACCTTATGGTGTTCGTAAAGTTACTAGAATAGGCCATCCTGAGGTATTTACATTCCCTAGATACTCACCAGGAATTCAAAACGTATCTGTAAGATTCAGCCTTGAGCCATTCTCAGCATACGAAGGCTTTAGGGATCTTAGCTTAGCAGGTCTTACATCTAATTACCCACTTGATATCAATGGCAATCCTGTATCACCTCGTGACTTTGCACTAGCTGTATTATTAGCACAAAAGGCGAACCAACCAGTAATGACAGAAGAAGAACTTAAGGAATTCTTAAAGGGAGTTACTGCATGTGCAGCCACAGAACTACACGGCAAAAAAGATGGTAAAGACATGTCTTATGTAGGAAGAGTAGCAGGAAACATGGCTCCACTTACAGCAATCCCTCTAATCTTAGGTGCTGAAATGTTAGGTAAAGGAGAAATAACTAAAAAAGGTATTATGGTAGCTGAAGAAGCTATAGAAGATGCAGACAAATTTGTAAAAGAAACAGTAAAGAGAATCCGTGAAGATGGATTTGGATTTACTGTTAGCGAAGAACTTACTGTTAGAGAAGAGTATTAATAAAACTTAAAAATTTATACTTTATTCATTTTTATTTACTCTCATAAAGAAGCAACCTAAGGAGACTTAGATTGTTTCTTTTTTTGGAAAGTTTTATCCTTTTAGTAAAAACATATCTAAAAAGGTATTAATATATCATTTATAAAGCAAATTAAAGGAGATAATAACGTCATCTCCTTTAATTATGCAACTCATCTATTATTAATCGTTTACGGCTTAAAGACTTTTCTGTTCTTAATTCTCAATTGGTACTACTCCCACTCGACTTTTATACTTTTGGCTTGACTTATAAGCTGTATTTTTCAATGGTTGTAGTATTATGGTTATTTAAATTATTGTGGTTTATTATAGTTTTTAAAATTTATAGAACCATTTTAGTACTATGGATACTAATTAGAATAAAGTTACGTATCAACATAAGATATAATTATTGATAAAAGGAGGATTTTTATGAATACTTTATTTATCACTGCTTATGTCCTTCTTTAACATATAATTAGATTAAGTTTCATCTAAAAACATGTCAAAAGCATTTTTGAGTTTTTTGAGTTTTTAGATTTTTGACACTACATTTTTGATACTATCTAAGGTTAATTTGACAATAGCAAGCATAGTGCTTGCTCTCCATAAGTTTAATCTTAGTTCTTTAATTAGAAAATTTATTATTGTATATACTAGACATAAAATTGACTAACTCAAACATGCCTAATAACGCAACTCCTGAGCTTATTGAATTTAATTTATTAATAGTTTCATAAAATGCAAAGTATATAGCACCTATTCCCGAAGCTAAAATACCTAATATAGACAAGGTATTATAATTTTATATTTCTTTGGTAAATCACTAGCAAATGCTATATATTTGATTCTATATATAGTTAGTGTAGGTAATATTATAAAATTTAAAATTCTAATTATATTACACATATCTATTTTGGAACTATTTCTAAAAATTAAAAAGGCAAGTATAGGTATATAGCCCTACAATCCAATATTTTTGTTATAAAAGTATTTATCAGTGAATATAGTTAAATACTTCATGTCTCTTTGTCGCTATATCTTATGTAAATAAAACTAAGAATCAATGTAACGAAAATTATTAATCTTAATTTATGGTTGAATCTTTATTAAGAATTGTAATAGTAATAGTTATTCTTTTATTTTAACATTCCATTTTCTTCTTGTAAAAATATATATTTTAGTTATAACGATTGAATAAATTAAAGAAAATATTATGAGAACTATTATCCTTTGAAAACTCATAGTTTTACCTCTATCTATATAAATTTAAATATATAGATGGGGTAAACCATAGGAAAAATGAAGAAATAAATGTATAAATCTTAATCTTATTAAATTCTTCTTTATCCATATTTTTTAGTACTTTATAAATTATCATTGTAATTAAAGGGACTAAAAATAATACACCTATTGTTTTAACTGAATCCATGTAGTCCATCTTGAATGCAAATATATACATTACACTTAATAAAATTGATATGAATAAATCTATAATAATATCTTTGCGGAAAATTTTGTTTAAATTTTCCGTATTATTAGTTTTCATATTAATTCCTCCAATTATTGCAAGGTATTATCAAAAACATTAGCTCAATTTTTGATAATACCTTTTTATTTAAAACAATTTTATTAAAACAACTTGCTTCCTCTTAAACTTCAAGTTTTTAATAATACCTATGGCAAATTATCAAATATCATAGATTCAACGGTTTGAGATGTCTGTTAATTCTGCTGCATATGTAGTTGTTACTGATGTTGCTAAACTTGATAATATTATTACCTCTGTTAAAATTTTTGTTATTTTTCTCATTATCCTTAATCTCCCTATATATTTCATACTTTTCCTCCAATGTCTCTATTATACCGTTACATTAGGCTTAAGTCCACTGATACTAATTTTTATAGGAATAGATTTAACTATCTCTATATTTCTTTATTTTATAGTTAATTTCTTCCCCATATTTTATTACAGGTGAAATCTTAAATATATAAGAATTCACTGTTTGAGGTTTAAGATTATCTTTTAGGTGTAGAATATATTCACTAATTAAATCCTGAGTTATATCTTCACACTTTAGATTATTACCTGCAAAATCTTTAAATTTCTTATGTGCAAACTCATATCCTTTGATTGTAATAGGTGATATGTTTCTTAACTTACAGTCATTTTCATATAGAAAATATAAGTCATCATAATTAATATTTGATACCTTACTGATTAATAGATTTTTTCATCTTTTGATTATAGGCTCCTTTTTCACTTTTTCCATCTTAAATAACACCTTCAAAAATAAAAATAGATGGCTGTCTTTTGCCATATTTAGTGTCAAAAATCAAAGCCATCTATCTTAATTTAACCTACAATTTAAATTCTACAAGCCTTTAAAAATACAGCTTTATACCTATTCCCACTCAATAGTAGATGGTGGTTTGCTAGTTATATCGTAGACTACTCTGTTTACATGGTCTACTTCATTTACTATTCTATTAGATATTTTTTCAAGGACTTCTAGTGGTATTTTTGCCCATTGTGCAGTCATACCATCTATACTATATACTGCTCTTAAACCTATAGTATAGTTATAAGTTCTCTTTCCTTCATATACTCCTACACTCTTTATATTTGGGAGAATAGCAAAGTATTGCCATATTTCCTTATGAAGACCTGCTTTTTTAATTTCATCTCTAAAAACATAATCTGCTTCTCTTACAATTTCAAGTTTTTCTTCTGTTATTTCGCCTAGAACTCTAACACCTAGTCCAGGTCCAGGGAAAGGCTGTCTATTTACAGCTTCTTCCGGAATACCTAATATAGTGCCTACTTCCCTCACTTCATCTTTAAATAATTGTCTTAAAGGCTCTACTAATTCAAAGTTTACATCCTCTGGAAGTCCTCCAACATTGTGATGACTTTTAACAACTGCATTTTCATCGCCACCACTTTCTATTACATCTGGATATATTGTACCTTGAACTAAATAATCTATATCATTTAGTTTGCTTTGTTCTTCTTCAAATACTCTTATAAATTCTTCTCCAATTATTTTTCTTTTCTTCTCCGGATCTGTTACTCCTTTAAGTTTATTTAAAAATCTATCTTTTGCATCTACAGTTATTAAATTCATATTATATTTCTCTCTAAAAAAACTTTCTACTTCTTCAAACTCATTTTTTCTGAGAAGACCATGATCTACAAAAACACATGTTAGATTATCTCCTATAGCCTCATGAACTAATACAGCTGCTACAGAAGAGTCAACTCCTCCTGACAAGGCACATATAGCTTTTCCATTTCCTATTTGTTCTTTTATTCCTTTTATAGATTTATCAACAAAATCTTTCATATCCCAATAAGGTTTTACCTTACATTCTTCAAATAGAAAATCCTTTATTATTTTTTTAGTATCATCATTATAAGATTCATTTTCATAGGTTTTTATATTATATTTTTCACTTAAAAGATTATTTTTAGAGTCTAACCCTATTATACCTATGCCTAGATTAAAAATTTCTTTATTAACCTCTTCTTTTGCATTTCCTGTAAAGATTATTCCTTGAGGATTTTTTTCCTTTATTTTTTCCATTGAAATATCATAAGGATATATTTCACAATATACTTTAGATTCTCTAACGATTCTACCTGCAATTCTGCTACATTTTCCACCAAAGTCTAATATCAGTATCAAATTTAAGCCTCCTTTTAACTAGCCTCTACTATAGTTTGGAGCTTCTTTAGTTATTAGAATATCATGAGGATGATTTTCTATAAGTCCTGCTCCAGTTATTTTTACAAATTTAGATTTTTTCTGTAGATCTTTAATATTAGCTGCACCTACATATCCCATACCTGCTCTTAATCCTCCCATTAGTTGATAAGCTACATCTCCTAATGGTCCTCTATAGGGTACTCTTCCTTCTACACCTTCTGGAACTAGCTTTTTAGCTCCTTCTTGGAAGTATCTATCTTTACTTCCTGCATTCATAGCTGCCATAGAACCCATTCCTCTGTAAACTTTAAATCTTCTTCCTTCATAAAGCTCTTCTTCTCCTGGACTTTCATCAGTTCCAGCAAATAGTGAACCAACCATTACAACATTTGCTCCACAAGCAATAGCTTTAGTAATATCTCCTGAATATTTTATTCCACCATCAGCAATAATAGGTATTTCATACTCTTTAGCAACTTCTGCACAATTCATAACAGCAGTTATCTGAGGTACTCCTATTCCTGTAACTACCCTTGTAGTACAGATAGAACCAGGTCCAATACCTACTTTTATTGCATCAGCTCCCGCTTTGATTAAATCTAATGTTGCTTCTCCTGTGGCTACATTTCCAGCTATTACTTGAACATCTGGAAACTCTGTTTTTATCTTCTTAACTGCTTCTATTACACCACTAGAATGGCCATGAGCTGTATCTACAACAATTACATCTACTTTTGCTTTAACTAGTGCACTTACTCTATCCATCATATCTTGTGTAACTCCAACTGCTGCTGCTGCTAGAAGTCTCCCTGTTTCATCTTTTGCAGAGTTTGGATGTTCAATGGATTTTTCAATATCTTTAATAGTTATAAGTCCAGAAAGTATAAAATCTTCATCAACTAATGGTAGCTTCTCAATTTTATATTGTTTCATAACTTCTAATGCTTCATCCATGGAAATATCTGTAGTAGCTGTAACTAAATTTTCCTTAGTCATTACATCGTCTATTTTCTTAGTAGTATCTCTTTCAAATCTAATATCCCTATTAGTTATTATTCCTACTAACTTTCCTATATCATCTGTAATAGGAACTCCTGATATATGATATCTTTCCATAAGTTCTAACGCATCTGACACGCTATGAGTAGGTGAAAGATAGAAAGGATCAGTAATTATACCGTGTTCAGATCTTTTAACTCTATCTACTTCTAAGGCTTGCTTTTCAATAGACATGTTTTTATGTATAACTCCAAGCCCACCTTCTCTTGCCATAGCAATAGCCATTCTTGCCTCTGTCACCGTGTCCATTCCTGCACTCATTAGAGGAATATTCAATTTTATTTTCTTAGTTAATTGAGTACCTATATTTACCTCTTTTGGTAAAACATCAGATTTCCCAGGAAGTAATAAAACATCATCAAAAGTCAAACCTTCTCCAACAATTTCCATTTAAACTCCTCCTCTTTTTTTATTATTTACAGTATACCACAACAGTTTTAAATTTCCCCATATGAAACTAATATATTAATGTTTTTCTTTATAAATTAACAAAGATTAGGGCATATGTCAAGAAGTTTATTATTGAAATAAATACAAAAAAGAAGATGATTTATCATCTTCTTAAAGAAACAAATTGCTCCTTTGAACTCTTCCTACACTTAATTTTTAACAAAAGCTTAAAGCAAAGGGCTTAAATAAGCATTATATAATAGATTTCAGCCTTATTATCTCATTCCAATTACGGGTAATTGCTGTCTCTACTATGCTAATAACTTTCTCTATTTCTTCAACTTTACCTAATAATTTATTTATATCATACTTTCCATTTTCCTGTTCGGCCTTAACTACATCTAATTTATGCTCTAATACTCTTAATATCTGTCATTGTTCATTTAATGTTAGCTTTATTCCATCTACATCACCTTTTACTCCTATCATGTCTGCTTTCAATACTAATACATCATCTTTTATTCCCGTCAATCTGTTTTCAAGCCTGATACATCATCTTTCAGCCCATCCATACCTTTTTTCACTAGTTCTAGTTCCTCTCTTACAATTTTCCTCATTGCCACAAGTAGTTCTTTATTATCCATTTTAAATCTCTCCAGAATTTCTTTATATTAATTATATATCATTAACTTGCCACTAGCAAGAAAAGATAATCTAAAAGAAGGTATATTCATATATGAATATACCTTCTTTTTATATAGGCTTTCTGGAAGGAGGCCTATTAATTTAGGGCTTCTATTCTAATACATTTACTTCTACTTCGCCACTACTTAAAATATATATATTATTTTTTCCATCTCCATAATTCAGTTCTCCTTTAACTTTTTCCGTATCTTCTATTTCATTTTTTGTTTCTGTAGTTTTCCATTGAGCATTTCCAATTAAACTATGACTATCATGTACTAAAGCTTCTATCCTTGCATTTATACTTTTTTTCAATCTAATTTTAACTCTACCAATATCATCTATAATCCAATCATTACTCACATTATCTAATGCTAAATCTAAGCTCTCTCCTTGACCTTTAATCTCAACTTTTTTATCCTCTGGTATTGAAAGATTAAAATCATAAGGTGAGAAATTATTATATCTATTATTATGAATAGATGTATCTGGAAATGAAATATATAAAGTATTTCCTGATTCCTTTGCATTAATATATTTATCATTCAAAAGATTTTTAGCTTTTTCTTTATTTTCAGCTATTATATCTGCTGAACCTGAAAAAACTATTTTATTATTTTTTTCAGAACTCATATTTAAATTACAATGTCTAGGTGTATCTATAATTATTTTTTCAATGTTTTTATTAATCTCAATTTCTTCATAAGGTATTTCAAATGTAAAAGTTTCGGCAGAAATCATTGAACTTACTTTAGATATTATACCTGTTTCCATTAAACCATATATCCCTAAATTTATGATTACTATTAATAATACAATGAATATACTAAAAACATCATATTTTATATTTATGTCTTCTTCCTTATATTTATAACTATGCCAAAGAATTTCACCACCTATTAAGAATAATATTATAGGCCAAAACTTAATTGATAAGTTTATAGCTGATACTTTGTTTATCTGAGCTATAAATATGAGAACTCCAAAGGCAACTAGAACAATCCCCATAGAAATTGTTCCTACTCTTCTTTTTTTCATTCCTCATCCTCCTCACTATGATTATTTTCTGCATCTTCATTATTAGATTCTTTTTGTATTTTCTTGTTTTTAGCTAATAGTTTAATTCCTCCAACAATAAATATTATAGATACAATAGAAGTTTGAATATAGTTGCGTATTTCATAGTCTATGAAAGGATATACAATACGTTCAATAATAACTATAATCCCTATAACAATAAGTCCCCAGCCTATCCACTCTGATTTTATATTTGGCAAAGTAAATGAATTGTCTTCGCTTTCCAGACCATTGTCATCAACTAAATGGAAGGCATCAAAAAAACTATAAAACCAAATTATAGGTAGTACAAATAAGAATAAACTTACTCCTAACCACCCCATAAAAAATACAGTGAAGAAAAAACTTCCCATGATCAATAATCCTTTTTTCTGATATCCTAGATACATATGACCTGCACCAGGTATTATAGATAGTGCTAAAGCAATTGCTTTTTTATTTGACTCTTTTATTTGATCTGGATTTTTATATTCCATTCCTTCTACCCCATTATTATATTCCATAGAAATATGTTTTTTCCTTAAAGAAAAAGCATCTATCAATCCAATAAGCCATAATATCGGCAATATAAAAACTAAAATACTAAAAAAATCACCATTACTTGTTAAAAACACTAATCCTGCCGTTCCTAAAATTACTCCAAAGAAGGTCATAAGAAATACTACTGCTCTATCGCTAAACCCTAGATAAAAATGGGATAATCCTGGAACAAAGGACAACACGAAAGTTATAAACTTACTTTTTTCTTTCATTTTAATTCCTCCTTACCATTTAAAAATTGGAATTCATTTATAAAATTTGATGTCTTATTTACTATTTTCTCAGACATATTAAAAACTATATTTGGTACATTTAATTTTTCTTTATTAACAGCTGAATTAGCAACTTGAGGCAATGTATCAACTAAATTGCTAAAAAAACCTCCCCAAGTTAAAATAATAGCTACTGCAGCTACCGCTACATAATATCCAAATATATTTTTAAATGTCATATTAGATTTTTGCTTATTAGTCATTATCTTATATTTAGTTCTTTGTACATTATCCACTACAGAGCTAGTAAAGTTTAATGGAATAATTTCTTCTGCTCCATTTATTTCTTTATTATCTATGAGAGAAAGAAAAGTGTCCATACAGTCATCACATTCATAAAGATGTTCCTCCATTTTTTCGAGTTTTTGTTCTGGAAGAATCTTTTCCTTATAAAAAATCCATTCTAATTCATCATAATGTTTCACTTTCATCCCTCCATTTCTCTCTTAGCATATTACGCCCTCTGTAAAGTCTGGAAGCTATAGTCTTTACAGTAGTACCTTCTTCTCTAGCAATTTCTTCATAAGACTTATCTTCAAAATAAAATTTTATAATTGCATTTTCATATATAGTAGGCATGGATTTACACAATCTATTTATTTTTGCCTGATTCTCTTTCTGAATCAATATATCTTCTGGAGTTTCATAATTATTAAATTTTTCTCTATACATTACATCTTCCGTATTTTCTACTATCTCTTCTTTATATTTACTTCTCTTTTTTCTTTTCCAATCAATAGATTTATTTGCAGCAATTTTGCCAATCCATCCTTTTAAATTATCCATTTTAAAATTTGGAAGAGAAATATAGACTTGTAAAAAAACTTCTTGAGCTATGTTTTCTGCTTCATTATGATCTTTAATAAAATTTAAAATAATAGCAAATACATAACCTTTATAAATATCTACTATTTTAGCAAATGCATCATCATTACCTAGTAAAGTTTGTTCTACCAAATTTTTCTCCCAATCCATACCTCCCCTCCTCTCCTCTATTAATTATAACGAAAGAAAAAATAAAAATCCTGCAAAAAATAAAAATAATTTAAAATGGCAAACTCTTTGTAAAGAGTTTGCCATTTTAATAAGACAAAAAATTATTTCTAATTTATTAAAAGTTGATTTAATTTTTTATGACTAGGTACATTTATTCTTTTAAGTTCATATAATCCATTAGATATATCTGCATATTTACTTTTTGTAGTAAGGGTTACCTTAAAATTTAAATCTTTTAAAACCCTTTCATTTGTTGAATTATATTTCCCATAAGGATAAGCATAAACATAAGAATCACATCCTATATTTTCTTTAATAAGTTTCATAACTTGTACTGTATCTTTAGAAAATCTATCATAATGAAGATCCTCATCTTCTCTACTCATTGGAAGTACCCCTACTCCATGCTTAGAATTTTCTTTATAATTATGAAGATCATAAGAATGAGGCTGTATTTCTACAATTCCACTCTCATACATTTCTTTTCCTTCTTTCCAAGTGAAATAAGAGTACCTAGTGTCATTATTAAAATTCCTTATTCCTATTCTAGAACCTATGGTGAATATAGTAGCTTTCATATTGTTTTTTCTAAGTACAGGATAGGCATATTTATAATTATCTTCAAGTCCATCATCAAAAGTTATTATTACAGGTTTCTCTGGTAGGCTTGTCCCATTTTCTTCATAACTAACTAATTCATTGAAAAATATAGGTGTATATCTATTATCCTTTAAATATTTCATATCTTCTTCAAATCTTTTATTAGTTATTGTTATTTTATTAACCTCTACTCCTTCTTTTCCAACATGATGATACATTAATATAGGTATAAGTTTTTTCTTATCTACTAAAGAATTTTTTTCTGAGGAAATCCCCACATTTCCATTTTTTCCAAGGACAATCAACATTATAAACAAAGAAATGGGTATAATATTGAAAAATCTATATACTGTCTTGTTTTTTGCCATATTTCTTCCTCCTACATATACTTGATTAATAAATAATAGCATATATTGCTTACAATTTAGTTTAAATTTGGTTACAATTTTGTAAGTTAGGAGAAAAAAATTACCAACCGCTGTGCTTTTTCACGCTATCCCTAAAGGGATTTAATACTATCCTTATTTATTTATCTTTTTCCCTGTAAAAGGATCTATATATTCTTTAAAGCTTAATTGATCATAGGCTATATCTTCTTGTAATTGTGTTTGTATATAATTTTCTATTGTTTTTTCCTACAGTACTAACATAATATCCTTTACACCAAAACCTTCTATCTCCATACTTGTATTTTAAATTTGCATATCTATCAAATATCATTAAACTACTTTTACCTTTTAGATATCTCATAAAACTCTATACACTTAATTTAGGTAGTATACTGACTAACATATAAATATGCTCTTTACAAGCTTCTGCTTCTATTAACTCTACTCCTTTATATTCACATATTTGATTTAAGTTTGGTTGGCTAGACCTAAACTTATTATATCACTGGAGGTTTTTTCTGCTCAACGCTGGAAACTTTTTTGAACCACCCACTTAACGGGTGGTATTCTTAAACCAAAAAAGAGCCTAGGCTCAGGCTCTAAACATATATTTATTAAACATCATCTCTAAAATATTCTTCTAATACTTACTTTTTAAATTAGTAAGTTCAATTTTATTTGGATCATCAAACGCTTGTAAAAATCTTATAAAATCATCTGTTACATATTTATAATCAAATTCATTAATGCCTCTATAAATATATAATTCATTTTCTAGTTCAAATGAATTACTTTGGATTAACCCAGTTATATTATCAATAAATACATATACATATAAAAACTCATATTTGTCCAAACTTACAATAATATTTTCTTTTTCAGACAAAAATATTTCATCATTTTTATCTGCTTTAGTATTTAAAACAAATTTTGAAAGTTTTATTTTTTTTACATCTAAGTCATATTTTATATATATATCATTTAATTCATTTCTAAATGCCTCTTCATCACCTCCAAATAATACATCTATATCTTCATAAAATTGATATTTCTCTATTTCTTTAGAATCTATATTATATACAGAATAATTTTCTTCAAGATAATTTATTATTGAAAGATAATTTTTCTTATTAAATATAATTTTATCAGAATACTTATTTATAGAATTTGCAATTCTTTTTAAAAACAAATCTTCATGAACTCGAAACTTATCATTATAATTATATTCTTTCATATAAGACATGTTTTCTCCTCCTAATTTGATAGAAAAACAGCGAGAAACATATACTCACTGTTTTTCTATTTATATTTTAAATCTTAATATTAAGTATACTATTTAGGCCATACATTATACCATCTATTATGTGCTATAGCATATTGTCCAGTATGAACCTCAAACCCTCCTGATTTAAATCTTACTTGATAATGTTTTCTATCAGGTAAGCTAATAGTACCTAAACTAACAGTTCCGGCATTCCTCATACTAAACTTTCGATAATATGCCTTTTCATGTAGTATGTCCCTATTAATTACCCCATCCCTAACTTGAACAACTCCACTAAACAAATGAGCTTGATAACGACCAGAAAGCTTAAAATACATCGAAAGCTTATATTTTCCAGATTTGACTTTACTCAAATAAAATTTTACAGAACCTACAGTAGCACCATTGGCAGAAGTACGTGTTCCTTTTTCAAGTGGTGCACTAACGTTTTGAACTGAATCGTCAATATATAACTCAATTTCTCCTTCATAGTCACCTTTATCATTCAATTTTAAATCGACGTCTACATACTCATCCATAGCGCTTTCTGCATTAACGGTAGTAATAAAACCAAACACAAATACAATTGATAAAATAAATGAGAAAAATCTCATATGTTTCTTCATAACTATCCCCCTCCTTTAGTAACGTATAAATAGCAATTAAAATAAATAACTACTAATTTTATAAAAAATCCTACTATTGACAAATATACCATAATGTGCACCAAATAGCAAAATAGAATCATAATCATATTTTCATAAAAGCAAGATAAAGCCTAAACTTAAGCTCTGTTTTTTATAAATCTAATTTTATGTATTGATTATATCCTGCACTCTACTTATATCTTTCAATAATATATTCCAAATCATCTCTTAACTCATTTTCATTGTTTGTATTTATTAAATCGCCATTTTCCATATGATCTAGTTTTGATTGTTTCTGTATCTTTATTAATTCTCCACCAAAAGCTATAAATCCACGATATACTAATTTATACCAAATTATATCATATTATAGATATACCTCCAAAAATCTAAAAATCTCAGACACTACACATGGATAATTCACTATATATTATCTTTTATAACACTTTCTCAAAAAAAGAAAATTGCCAACGGAAAATAGTTCATGTTGGCAATTTTATATAATATTCTTTTATAAGCTTGTATTTATCTTAATTTGTAATCATAAAAGATTACATCATTGGCATTCCGCCACCCATTCCACCGTTCATTGCAGCCATTCCTGCCATATCGTCTTCTTCTTTAATATCTGCTACTGCACCTTCAGTAGTTAATACCATTGCAGCTACTGATGCAGCATTTTGAAGAGCTGAACGAGTTACTTTAGTTGGATCTACTATACCATCTTCAATCATATTTGCATAAGTTTCTTTCAATGCATCAAATCCAATTCCTTCTTCTCTTTCTTTAACTTTTTCTACTATTATTGAGCCTTCAAGTCCTGCATTTGTAGCAATTTGTCTTACAGGTTCTTCTAGTGCTCTAACTATAATATTAACTCCTGTTCTTTCGTCACCTTCTGTTTCATCTAATAACTTTTCAACAGCTTTTATACTATCTACAAGGACTGTTCCTCCTCCTGGAACTATTCCTTCTTCAACAGCAGCTCTTGTAGCAGCTAATGCGTCCTCTATTCTTAATTTTCTTTCTTTAAGTTCAGTTTCTGTAGCAGCACCAACTTCAATTACAGCTACTCCACCAGCAAGTTTTGCAAGTCTTTCTTCTAATTTTTCTGCATCAAATTCTGAATCTACTTCTTCTAATTGAGCTCTTATTTGACTAACTCTATCTTCAATTGCCTTTTGATCTCCTTCACCATCAACTATTGTAGTGTTATCTTTGTCAACTCTAACTGTTTTAGCTTTTCCTAACATATCTAATGTAACATCTTTTAATTCATATCCTAACTCTTCTGATATAACTGTTCCACCTGTTAATATTGCAATATCTTCAAGCATTTCAGCTCTTCTATCTCCAAATCCTGGAGCTTTAACAGCTACACAATTAAATGTTCCTCTTAATTTATTAAGAACCAATGTTGTCAATGCTTCTCCTTCTAAATCTTCAGCAATTATTAATAATGGCTTACCTTGTTGAACTATTTCTTCTAATATTGGAAGTATTTCTTGGATATTTGAAATCTTCTTATCTGTAATTAGTATAAATGGTTCATCTAAATCAGCTTCCATTTTTTCAGCATCTGTAACCATATAAGGGGATACATATCCTCTATCAAATTCCATACCTTCTACTACACTTAAAGTAGTTCCCATAGATCTAGATTCTTCAACTGTAATAACTCCGTCATTTCCTACCTTTTCCATAGCTTCAGCAATAAGTTTTCCTATTTCTTCATCTGCTGCTGAAATAGATGCAACTTGTGCTATAGCTTCTTTTGACTCAACTTTATTTGAAAATCTTCTAATTTCATCTATTGTTGTTTCTACAGCTTTATGTATACCTTTCTGTAGAATCATTGGATTAGCTCCAGCTGCAACATTCTTAAGTCCTTCTCTAATTATTGCTTGAGCAAGTAATGTAGCAGTAGTAGTACCATCTCCAGCTACATCATTAGTCTTTGTAGCAACTTCCTTTACAAGTTGAGCTCCCATATTTTCATATGGATCTTCCAATTCTATTTCACGTGCAATAGTTACACCATCATTAGTAATTAATGGCGCACCAAAAGATTTGTCTAAAACAATATTTCTTCCCTTAGGTCCAAGAGTTACTTTTACTGTATCAGCAAGTTGGTTTATACCTTTTTCCATTGAACGACGTGCGTTTTCACCAAATTTAATTTCCTTAGCCATTTTATTTCACACTCCTTTAATTTTATTCAATAACAGCTAAAACATCATTTAATTTTATTATTGTATATTCTACATCATCAAGTTTTACTTCTGTTCCACTATATTTAGAGAATATAACCTTATCTCCTATTTTTACTTGCTCACTTTTCTTTTCATCATTAGTTATATCTGGTCCTACAGCAACTATTTCTGCCATTTGTGGTTCTTCTTTTGCTGAGCTTGGAAGTACTATACCACTTTTAGTCTTTTCCTCAGCCTCTATCATTTTGATTACTACTCTGTCTCCTAATGGTTTAATATTCATATGCTTGGCCCTCCTTATATTTAAATATTATTCTATTTCAAATTTTTATTAGCACTCACAACTCCTGAGTGCTAATACTTACAGTTTATATGTTACTTAATATGATTTTGTTAATCAAGTCTTAAAATTAGCCTTTTTATGGCTATAAGTCTAGTATTTAATAAATATAGTTAAATATATGATTTTTTCACTAATTATCTTTACTTTATATCTATATATCACACTATTTATTCTATACTTATTAAAGAATATACTATATGAACAAACTTTTCAATAATAAAAAAATAAAATCCTCACAACAACAAGGATTTTATTTTTCATTTGTATATTTATTCAATATCTTACTCATATCGTATTTGGCTTATATATATACCCCTTATTATAAGGAAATATATTATTTGAAATACTAAATATCCTACCATAACTACAACACCATTAACAAACAAGCTTCTCATTAGTAAAGTAGATAATGATTTAAGGGCAAAGAAAGAATGTAATGTGCTGACTACAAAAGGTAAAAAGAATATGATAGCTATTTGCTTAGTTATTATTTTATTTATCTCCTTTTTCGTAGTTCCTATTTTTCTAAGGATGTTATATTCTATTCCATCATTTTTTATTTCATTAAACAACTTAAAGTATATTATACTTCCTGAAGCTATAAAAAATAAAAATGCTATAAAGAATCCTATAAATAGGACTAAACCAAAAGATTTTTTCATTTCTTCATATGGAATAATTTTCGAGTAATATCTTAAATTCTCTCCTGTATTTAATTGTTTTTCAATTTCAATAGATGCTTTATAAGAGTCTTCCCAATCATCTAATCTTATCCCATTATATTTAACTATATTATTTTTATCTGCTTTTTCTAATGCAATTTCAAAATCCTTATCATTTAAAATTATTGCATTAAAATACCTAACATTATTTAAAGCCATAACTCCACCATGAATTTCTTTAGATAATTTAAATTCCCTTACTTCTTCACCTATATTTAATTTTATCTCCTTCCAATCTAAAACCCCTCCATATCCTGCAAACATTGACTCTTCTTGCTCTTCATAAGGATAGTTATATACAAGTTCATTTTCCTTTACTTCTATTTCTTCTTTTCCTAAAGATTTAGCTAATTTATTATAATCTGTATTTGACAATGCAAAAAACTCTGATGTATTCCCTTCTTTTTCAACACTGTAAAGAACTACTCCTTTTACCTCATGTATTTCTTTTATTTTTAAATTATTTTTATCCAATGTATCTTTTACATTTTTAATAATACTATCATCATTTAAAGCTTCTCCTCTTTGAGCTATAGCCATTTCCTGAGGAGTATTTATTCCTGCCATCCTAGGAATTTCTGTGTAGAATGAATAAACAGTTTCTGTAGCTGTAAAGGTAAATGCTCCAAGTATAGCTGCTAGAAATAGTACTTTAGATGTATCTTGTAGTTTGTGTATCATCTGAGAATAAGATACTAAATTAGATTTCTTATAAAGCATATTTTCATTTTTCAAAATTCCATTTGCTATAGCTATACTGAATTGGGTAAATATGAAATATGTCCCTACTATAACTATAAATATTACTGGAAGCATAGCTAGTACTACACCCATTGGTGGAACAAACCAAGCTATACTATAACCTATAACAATTAAAAGTACTCCTAGTATAGATTTAAATTTAGAAAACTTAGGTATTGTCTTAGGTATTTTACTAGATTTTAATTGTTGTATTATTTCCTTATTTTTAATTTGGAAAAGCATAATAATACTAATTATTTCAAACAATGCTAAGAAAATTATAGCAGTAAGTCCTAATGCCTTAAAAGATATATTAAATGAAAGACTAGTATTTAAAAATACTTCCATCACCATAAAAAATAGTTTTGAAAATAAAACTCCTGTTAATATACCTGTACCTATGGATATAAAAGATATAATAGTATTTTCTATAAGTACATATTTTTTTATTTGCCTTTTAGTCATTCCATATAGTGAAAGGAGACCAAACTCTTTTCCCCTTGATTTTAAAAATATGGAAGTAGAATATCCTACAAATAATACTGAAAAGACTACTATTATTACTTGACTAGCTATAAGACCACTAGCCACACCTTGTTGAGCAGTTACACTTTCTGATATATTATTTGTATCTAATGACGGATGAAATACAAAATTAGCAAATATGAAAAATACTGTTACAGCAAAAGAATTACTTAAATAATACATTATATATCTGTGTAAATTTCCTTTAATATTATTGACAGCCATATCAGATATTTTCATTGTATCCACCTCCAAGAAGAGATAGGGCATCTAATATTTCCTTGAAAAATACCTGTCTATTAGATTTCTTAACTATTTCAGTAAAGAACTTACCATCTTTTATCATTATTATTCTATTACAAAAACTAGCTGCAAAAGCATCATGGGTTACCATAACTATAGTCGCTTCTCTTTCCTTATTTATCTTTTCCAAGGATGACATCAAATCATAAGATGCTTTAGAATCTAAGTTTCCTGTAGGCTCATCAGCAAGTATTATTGCTGGGTTATTTATAAGAGCTCTTGCACAAGCAGTCCTTTGCTGTTGTCCTCCTGATACCTCATAGGTTCTTTTATTTAATATATCCTTTATATTCAATGTGTTGGATATATCTTCTATCCTTTTGTTAATTTCATCTTTTTTTATATTTTCTAATACTAGCGGAAGTATTATATTTTGTTTTATAGATAGTGTATCTAATAAATTAAAATCTTGAAATATAAATCCTAAAGTATTTCTCCTAAATAATGCTAATTCATTTTCATTTAATTTATGAGGATGTTTGCCATCTATTAACACTTCTCCTGATGATGGAGAATCTATTGTAGCTAAGATATTTAAAAGAGTGGTTTTTCCACTTCCAGATGGTCCCATAACTCCTACAAATTCTCCTTTTTCTATAGACATATTAAAACTGTCTAAAGCTTTAACTGATATACCTTTTCCCTTACTACCATATATTTTAGATAAATCTTTGGTTTCCAATACTTTCATTTCTTAACCTCCTGATATTAATTTGATTAAATCCTTCTATAAATATTATAAAAAAAGAAGAGAAATCCTTGTATTGATTTCTCTTTCAAATTTCATATTATATCTTACAGTATTGTTAGATATAATACTCTATAAATTATAAATACTTTTCCCATGATAAAAGACTATTTCCACTCTTGTACCTACTCCTTCTATGGACTCTATATTTATACCGTGGCCTAATCTATCACATATATCTTTAGAAAGATAAAGGCCCATTCCTGTAGATTCTAAATAAATCCTTCCATTTTCCCCTGTAAAAAAAGGGTTGAATACTCTATCTAAATCTTGCTTAGGTATACCTACCCCTTTATCTTCAATGGAAAGTATAACTTTATCATTTTCCTCATTAATATCAATAATTATAGATTTATCTTCACTTTCCTTTACTTTTGAATACTTTATACTATTAGATATAATCTGATTAATAATAAATTTTATCCACTTTTTATCAGTTTTAACTAGTACATCTTTATCGAAAACTATTTTAGGATAGATAGAATTTACTATAATTGCATTTTTATTTTCATTTATTACATTTCTAACAATATCTAATATATTTACTTCCTCTACTTTAAAATCCTTCTCAAAATCATTTATACGTAAGGTATATAATGCCATTTCTAAACCATTAGATAACTTTTCTATTTCTTCTTCTATACTCTTATAACTCTTTTTAGTATTTTCATCAATAGCTTTGTCATTTTCATTTTCCAATATAAGTTTAATAACTGACATGGGTGTCTTCATTTGATGAATCCATCTATTATTGAAATTCATTTGAGTCTTATACATTTTTTTATATTTATCTAATATTAGTTTATATCTCATATAATCTTTTATTAATAGCTCTTTATATAATTTATGTTCCTTACTTCCATTATTAGGAATATTGAATATATATTCTAATTTTTCATCATTTTCTAATCCATAATTAAGAGCTTTATAAAATTTTCTTTTTCTCATATAGTCTATAGTTATTAAAAATGCTAAAAATACAAATGATAAGATAAAAGAATAAATAATATTTGCTATTCTAAGCCTTTCACCCCTGATTATTAAATCTAACATCATAATTACTATAACTAAAGATACACTAATAATATAAAATACTATATAAAGTAATCTATCTTTTAAATAATCTTTAAAATTCAAACTATCACCTACCAAGTCTTTACCATAGAATATCCTTGTCCTCTTTTTGTCTTTATGCTGTCATATATGCCTATGTCTTCTAATCTACTTCTAAGTCTACCAATATTAACTGATAATGTATTATCATCTACAAAATTCATATCATCCCAAAGTTCATTTAAAAGGGTCTCCCTTGAAACTATGTCGTCTAGGTTTGTAATTAAAATATATAATAGTGAAAATTCCTTCTTGCTAAGTTCTATTTTATTATTTTCCCATTCAACTATATTTTGAGATTTATATAAATAAACACCATCTACTTCGTATATATCCTTTGAATCATTTTCTGCATATTCTCCATAAGTTCTTCTAATGACACTTTTAACTTTTGCAAGTAATAAGTCAAAAGAAAAAGGTTTTATAATGTAATCATCTCCACCATTTTCTATGGCCATGACTTGATCCATATCTGAAAATCTAGCAGAAATAAATATAATAGGTGCTTTAGATATACTTCTTATCTCCCTACACCAAAAAAACCCATCATAATTAGGTAAATTAATATCTAAAAGAACTAAATGAGGTTCCTCTTTTATAAATTCACCTTTTATATCAGAATAATCTTTTGCTATAGATACTATATAACTGTATCTTTCTAATCTATCTTTTATAAGTTTTGAAATCTTTTCATCATCTTCAATAACTAGAATCTTGTACATTTATTTTCACCCTTATTTTTTCTTTTTACCAATTCCAAGTTCTCTTGCATAATAAAAAAGATATTGTTGAGCAAAGCCAGCTAAATCTTTAAACTTTTCTTCTCCATATTTTTGTATTTTGTTCATACTAGTATCTTCTTTTAAATAAAAATATTCCATAATCCTTTTGACCCATACATCAATAGGGAAAGCCTCATATTTTTCCATAGAAAATAGTAGTATACAATCAGATACTTTTGGACCAACTCCTTGAAATTTCATGAGTTCTTCTCTTGCATGAGTAGTATCTAATGTTTTTATATAGTCTAAATTTACTCCTTCATTATATACTTTTTTAGCTGCATTTGATACATATTTTGCTCTAAAACCTATTTTAGTTTCTTTTAATTCTTCTATATCAACTTTAGACAATGCTTCAGCAGTAGGAAAAGCATAATATTCTTTTCCATTATACTCTCCTATATGTTTCCCATATCTTTTAGATAATCGTTCAATAGATGACTTTATTCTAGGAATTGCGTTATTAGCAGAAATAATAAAAGATATAAGTATTTCAAAAGGTTCCTGATTAAGTATCCTAATTCCACTACCAAATTTAACTGCTTCTTTAAGTATTTCATCTTGTGAAAAAATCTCTTTCATCTTTCCATAGTCTCTTCCGAGATCAAAATAATCATACCATATATTATTAAATTCTTCTATATTTGTATTAGACAATATAACTTTATCGTTTTCTACTTTTACATTCAATACTCTTTCAAAAGCTACTCCTGTAAAACTACCATCTTCTTCTCTATTCCACCTAAAACATTGTCCACATTCAAATATATGTACAGGATCGAAATCTCTAATTCCCTCAATTATAACTTTATTATTATCTTCAGTTATGTTATATTCCATTTCATTCACCTTCCTAATATAATAGATAATAACTATATAATACCCTATAATAAGAAAAATAAAAAGCTGATGAAAATTCATCAGCTTTTTATTTTTCTATCTAATACCATCCTCTTAATTTCATTACATCTGCAACCTTCTTAACTGAGTGCATATAAGCCGCTTGCCTCATAGTCACATCATGTTCTTCCTTAATTGCCCATATATCATTAAAAGCATTAACCATAGCAATTTCTTCTTTTTCTTTTACTTCATCTTCTTCCCAATAGTATCCATATAAGTTTTGTACCCATTCAAAATATGATACTGTAACTCCACCTGCATTAGTTAGAATATCTGGAGTAACAGTGATTCCTCTTCTTTCAAATACTTCATCTGCATCAGTTGTAAGTGGTCCATTTGCAGCTTCACATACAAGCTTAGCATTGATCTTTTCTGCTACTTCAGCAGTAACAGCATTTTCAAGAGCTGCAGGAATCATAATATCCACTTCTAGACCCCAAAACTCATCAAGAGATATTTCTTTTCCATTTGGATATCCTACTAAATTTCCGTGTTCTTCCATATACTTAGCCATATCATTATAGTCTAGACCATTTTCATTATATATAGCATAAGTTCCCTTTTTAGGTGCCCATTCTCCAACAGCTATAACCTTAGCACCTTGACCTTGACAATTCTTAACTGTATTAGAGCCTACATTTCCAAATCCTTGAACAGCAACTTTTGAGCCGTTCATTTCAAAACCGAGTTTTCTAGCAGCTTCTCTAGCAGTAACAGCTACACCTAATCCAGTAGCTTCATTTCTACCTTTTGAACCACCCCATTCTACTGGTTTTCCTGTTACAACACCCAGTGCATCATTACCAGCAAATTTACTATACTCATCAACCATCCATGCCATTATTTGAGCATTAGTATTTACATCTGGAGCTGGAATATCTATTTTTTCACCTAGATACTTGTGCATACCTGCTATATAACCTCTTGCAAGTCTTTCCAATTCTCCTTTAGATAGTTCTGAAGGATCTACTGTTATACCACCTTTGCCACCACCATAAGGAATACCTGTTACACAACATTTAAATGTCATCCATACTGATAGTGCTTTTACTTCAGTTGGATCTACATTTGGATGAAATCTTACTCCACCCTTAGCTGGTCCTATAGCATCACTATGTACTGAACGATATCCTTTAAAAGTTTTTACACTGCCGTCATCCATCTTAACTGGAATTGATATTTCTATAAATCTTTGAGGTTCTTTTAGTATCTCATATACAGATGGATCTAATCCTAATTTGTCACATGCAGCTTTAACCTGCCTTTGAGCACTTTCTAATGGATTTAAATTTTCTTTTGCCATTTAATAACCCCCTTAAATATATAGATAGTGTCAAATATAATAGTATATTTAGACACTCAAACATTGATATTTAAACATTTTATATAATCTTGGCTATCTCCCCATTTTTGATATCTTTTTATTGAGAGATAAAAATAATTTATAAAGGCGAAAGAAGAGACAAACCAAATGAAAACCCAGCTTGAAATCGTTTTCTTTTCTATTTTCAAAATAAATCTCTATTATTAATTACATTCTAACACTCATTTCCTTTAAATGCAAGATATCAAATAAAAAAATGAGACAGGGATATCTGCCTCATTTTTTATATTTATTCATTTGAAAGAGCCTTTACAGCCTCCATTATATCATCTACATTATCTAATGCTTGAATTAATTCTGGTATTACTTCATATAAATCTCCAACTATACCATAGTCAGCTACTTCAAATATTGGAGCATTTGGATCTTTGTTTATAGCTACTATACATTTAGAATCTTGCATACCTGCTAAATGTTGAATAGCTCCTGATATACCACAAGCTACATAAAGTCCTGGTCTTACAGTTTTTCCTGTTTGACCTACTTGGTGGGATTGTTCGATCCATTGTGAATCTACTGTAGCACGGCTAGCCCCTACTACTCCACCTAATTTTTCTGCTAAATCTTCTATTAATTTGAATCCTTCTTCTCCACCTAGTCCTCTACCACCAGATACAATAATTGGAGCTTCCTCTAAGGCAACTACAGGTTTATCACTCTTAACTGTCTCTATAACCTTAGCTTTGATATCACTATCCTTTAATTCTGGCTTAACTACTTGAACTATACCTTCTCTATTTTCGTCAATTTTTGCTTTTTCCATAACACCAGGTCTAACTGTTGACATTTGAGGTCTATGGTTTGGACAAAGAATTGTAGCCATTAGATTTCCACCAAAAGCTGGACGTGTCATCATAAGACGTCTGTTTTCTTTATCTACATCTAATCTTGTACAGTCAGCTGTAAGTCCAGTATGAACTTTTGCTGAAAGTCTTGGACCTAAATCTCTTCCTATATTTGTAGCACCTATTAGCATTATTTCTGGCTTTCTTTCTTGGATTAAATCATAAATAACTTTAGCATATCCATCAGTTGTATAAACACCAAGAAGTTCATGATTAGCATAAATTACCTTATCTGCACCATATTTAATTAATAAATTAGCTTCATCTTCAATATTATGTCCTAATAAAACTGCAGTAAGTTCAGTTTCTAATTCATCTGCAATTTTTCTTCCTTCTCCTAATAATTCTCTAACTACATTAAGAGTTTTTCCTTCTCTTTGTTCTGCAAATACCCAAACTCCTCTATATTCATCTATATTTACTCCGCCTTTATTTCCTTCTTCTTTGAATATAGCCTCTACAGGACATTTGTTGATACAAGCACCACATGCTATACATTTATCAGTTATAATAGCTTTTTTATCTATCATATTAATTGCATCTGCTGGACAAACTGTAACACAAGCTCCGCAGCCAACACATTTTTCTTTTATGACTTTTATTGCCATAGCTACATCCTCCTTTAATTTAAAAATTATCCGTCCTCAAGTCTATATAATCTTTCTTTCTTTAAGTCTTACTACTAGATCTCTAGAAGCTTCTTTGGAATTTCCTTCTAACATTTCACATGCAGAATCCCTTCCAGGTGGAGTGAAAGATTTGTTAACTTCAGTTGGTGAACCATCAAGTCCAATATTTTCTCTATCTACATCATAATCATTAGCTGACCATACTTTAACTCTATCTTCTTCTCTATAAGCTTTGTATATGCCCTTTATTGAAGGATATCTAGGTTCATTTAATTCTTTAATTGCAGTTAAAAGTACTGGAGTTTCACATTCAACTACATAATATCCATCTTCTAATGCTCTTCTAGCTATAACTTTACCCTCTTCAATGTCTAATTGCTCTACATAAGTAATTTGAGGTATACCTAAATGTTCAGCAATTTGTGGACCAACTTGTGCAGTATCTCCATCTATTGCTTGTCTACCACAGAATATAATGTCATAGTCTCCTATTTTATCAAGAGCCCCTGCTATTGCAGTTGATGTTGCCCAAGTGTCAGAACCAGCAAATGCTCTATCACTTAGAAGAATTGCATCATCAGCACCCATAGCCAATGCTTCTTTTAAAGCTACGTCTGCTTGAGGTGGTCCCATACTTACAACTGTTACTAATGTATCTGGATGTTCATCCTTTATTCTCAATGCTTCTTCTAAAGCATTTCTGTCATCAGGATTTATTATACTTGGAACTCCTTCACGAATTAAAGTTCCTTTAACTGGATCAATTTTTACTTCGTTTGTATCAGGAACTTGCTTTAAACAAACTATGATCTTCATAATTTCCTCCTCCTTTAATTATCTAATTATCTTAATAAATTTCCTGCAATAACCATTTGTTGTACTTGAGATGTACCTTCATATATTTCAGTGATCTTAGCATCTCTCATCATTCTTTCAACTGGATAATCCTTAGTATATCCGTATCCACCATGTAATTGAACAGCTTTTGTAGTCACATTCATAGCAGTATTTGCTGCAAATAATTTAGCCATAGCTGCTTCTTTATTATATGGAAGTCCGTTAGCTTTATTAAATGCTGCTCTATAAACTAATAATCTAGCTGCTTCAATTTCAGTTCCCATATCTGCAACCATCCATTGTAATCCTTGGAATTTAGATAATGGTCTACCAAATTGTTCTCTTTCTTTTAGATATTCAACACTTTCATCTAATGCTCCTTGTGCTATTCCTAATGCTTGTGCTGCAATTCCAATTCTACCACCATCTAATGTTGACATTGCAATTTTAAATCCTTTTCCTTCTTCACCTAGTAGATTTTCTTTTGGAATTCTACAATTTTGGAATATAAGTTCTGATGTTGCAGAAGCTCTAATGCCCAATTTATCTTCTATCTTACCAATACTAAATCCTGGAGTATCTGCTTCAACAATAAAAGCACTTATTCCTCTAGTACCTTTCATTCTATCAGTCATAGCAAATATAACATATATCTCTGCTTGTCCACCATTAGTAATGAATATTTTTGAACCGTTTAATACATATTCATCCCCATCAAGTACTGCAACCGTTTGTTGTCCTGCTGCATCAGTACCTGCATTTGGTTCAGTTAGGCCAAATGCACCTAATTTTTCACCTTTTGCTAATGGAACTAAATACTTTTGTTTCTGTTCTTCTGTACCATATTTATATATTGGCCAACTACCTAGTGATGTGTGAGCCGATAAAATAACTCCTGTAGTAGCACATTTTCTTGATAGTTCTTCTACAGCTATAGCATAAGCTAGCTCGTCCCCACCAGCTCCGCCATATTCTTCAGGGAATGGTATTCCCAACATATGTGCTCTAGCCATTTTTTCTACATTTTCCTTTGGGAACCTTCCAGTTTCATCAATATCCGCTGCAATTGGCTCTACTTCATTTTCAGCGAATTCTCTCATTACATTTCTAACCATTTCTTGCTCTTTAGTTAAAGTGAAATTCATATTATATATCCCTCCCTATAATATTGGCTAAATATTCTCCAGATAATATTATAATTCATTTTAATCTTTTGTCCAACATTTTTGTTAATTTTTTATCTTTTATTTGCAAAATTCTACAATATTATTATATTTATAAAGTTTCATTGAAAGGCCTATATCCCCTCAACATTAGGTATATAGACCTTTCCTAATTCATAAGAAAACACATTTTAGACTAATTATAACTTAAGAAAAACCAAATTTTGTCATATTATTGACAATAATGCTTTTCTTCTAAAATACATAACAGGCTTCAGTTATAATATAAATTTTTACTTAACATTTATATTATATATTATAATTATCATAGTTTTTCAAAAAATATGATAATGTAAATAAACTTTCATTTAAATGTACATTTTCTACTACTATGTTGTCAGGTACTGTTAAATCTGCAGGAGCAAAATTCCATATTCCTCTTATTTTTTCGCTTTTTATAAATATATTTGCTATATCTTGTGCATTTTCTTTTGGAGTAGTTATGATCCCAATTTCTACATCATTGTCTTTTATAAATTGTTCCATTAAGTCAACATCTCTTATTTCAACATCTCTTATTTTTAATCCTATAATTTTAGGATTTTTGTCAAATAGAGATAGTACTTTAAATCCTGCATCTTCAAATCCTTTATAGTTAGCAACTGCTTGCCCTAAGTTACCTGAACCAGCTATTACAGTATTGTAATCTTTGTCAAGACCTAGTATTTTTCCTAGTTGTCTATGAAGTTCTTCTACATTATAACCATAACCTTGTTGGCCAAACCCTCCAAAGTTATTTAAATCTTGTCTAATTTGTGATGCTGTAAAACCTGTCAATTTACTTAATTCTTGGGATGATATTCTGTTTATCCCTTTGTTCAATAATTCTCCTAAATATCTATAGTATTTGGGAAGTCTTCTTATGACTGTCATTGAAACTTTATTTTCTCTATCCATGTATAAACTCCCTTTCTTAAATTAATTTTAAAGAAAGTACTGGTCAGAATAATTATACCATCCAGTTATTTATATGTCAATTTTATAACAAGTGGCTAAATAATTCTTAAAAAGTGAATATAAAAACTATATATTACGAACAATAATATAGAAAATTAGTATCCCTATATAGTATATTATACATTTAGTCTGAATAATACTCAACTAAAGTTTAATCAAAGGAGGTTTTTTTTATGGCCAGCAAAGAACAATTACGAAAAATAGCACTTTACTGTGATGAATATAATGCTAATCATAATTCATCTATGAGATCTTCTACTGATTTCTATAATGAAAACTTTAAAAGCTGTGAAAATTGTACCCATTTTACAGAGGAAGGTTTATGTGATATAGATCTTGTAGATAAAGTTTTATCTAGCTTGGCTATGGAATTAGATAAGAAATAGTCCTTCACCTTTCATAGGACTATTTTTTTTGGTAAAATAGATTATAACGAACTTATTTTATAGGAGGAAAAATAATGATTATTTTATCTTGTAATAATATATCCAAATTCTATCTTGCCAATGAAATTTTAAGAGATTTAAGTTTTTCTATAAATGAAGGAGATAAAGTAGGAATAGTAGGTTTAAATGGCTCTGGCAAAACTACTTTATTCAATATATTAGCTAAAGAAACTCCAAAAGATGGTGGAGAAATATATACTCAAAAAAACTTGAAAATTGGATACCTAAAACAACATACTCAAGTAGAAAGTGAAAATACTATATTTGAAGAATGTTTAAAGGTCTTTACCCCTTTAATAAATATGGAAAAAAAATTGAGAACTTTGGAAAAAGAAATAAGCATAGAAAGTAACAAAGGTGAAACGGAAACCTTGCAAAAATTTTTAGAAAAATATTCTACTTTATCTGAAGAATTTTCAAACCAGAATGGTTATGGATTTAAAAGTGAAATAAAAGGTACTCTGAAAGGTTTAGGTTTTTCAGAAGAAGATATGGAAAAAAAGGTAAATAATTTAAGTGGAGGACAAAAATCTAGACTAGCCTTAGCTAAAATGCTTCTTAAAAATCCTGATTTACTCCTTTTGGACGAGCCAACTAATCATTTAGATATTGAAGCAATATCTTGGTTGGAAAAATTTCTAAATGATTATAAAGGTTCCGCTCTAATAATTTCACATGATAGATACTTTTTAGATAATGTAGTAGAAAGAATTTTTCATCTAGAAAACCTAGAACTTAAAACCTATAATGGAAACTACACTGAATTTATGAAAAAGAGAAAAATCCAAATGGAACAATTAAAAAAACAATATGAAAATCAACAAAAAGAAATAGAACGTCAAGAAGAAATAATAGAACGCTTTTTAAATTATGGTGGACAAAGATATATTAGACAAGCTCAAAGTAGACAGAAACTCTTAGACAAAATAAAAAGAATTGACAATCCTGTATCTAGCTCTAAAAAAACAAAATTAGTTTTTGAACCTAAGATAAAAAGTGGTAGAGATGTTTTAGAAATAAGATCCTTAGCAAAATCTTTTAATAAAACCCAATTATTTAAGGATATAGACTTCAATATATATAGAGGTGAAAAGGTTGGGCTTATAGGACCAAATGGTATTGGAAAAACTACCTTATTTAAAATTATTCTAGGTAATGTTTCTTCTACTCAAGGTGAAATCACACTAGGCCATCATGTGAACATAGGGTACTTTGACCAAGAACAAACTAATTTAAATTTAAATAAAACTATTATAGATGAAATATGGGATGAAAATCCAAAGTTGGACTATTATCAAATAAGAACGTATTTAAGCCAATTTTTATTTTTTGGAGATAATATATTTAAAGAAGTAGGAGATTTAAGTGGTGGTGAAAGGAGTAGATTGGCCCTTCTTAAATTAATGCTTTCTAAATCAAATTTTCTTTTAATGGATGAGCCTACTAATCATTTGGATATTGATTCTAAAGAAATATTAGAAGAAGCTTTACAAAACTATAATGGTACACTATTTGTCATCTCCCATGATAGGTATTTTTTAAATACAGTAACAAATAAAATTTTTGAACTTTCTAGTAAAGGTATAGAAGAGTTTCTAGGTAATTATGATTATTATATAGAAAAGAAAAATCAAGTTAAAAAAAATGAAGAAGAAAATACTAAAACAAGAACTCAGATAAAACTCGAAAAGAAGAAAATCAAAAAGAAAAAAGAGAAAGAAAGAAATATGAAAAAAAAGATTTTAGATTTGGAAAAACAAATTCTTTTAAGTGAAGAAAAAATAGGAGAAATAGATGAAAAACTAGCTAATCCTAATATATATAATGATATTGAAAAAGTAAAAAAATTAACTTTGGAAAGAGAAAAAAATCAAGACTTCGTAGAAAAACTTTATGATAAACTAATAAATTTAGAGGAGAAAAGCTAAAATATTATCTTACCCAATAAATCCACAAGTTATTCACAATATCCACAGTTCTATCCACAGCTTTCCCCCTCTATTTTTCTTGATTTTTTTGTTTTTTCCACAATGTCCACATATTTCTCTGTTATATTAATCTACAATGTGAATATTTTGTTGATTATTTATAATTTAGCTCTAAATTTGGCTCTACTGTCATCCCTAGATCAGATTCTTGTCCATCAATATAATTAAAATATCCACAGGAGCCAATCATAGCTGCATTGTCTGTACAAAGAATTGGAGAAGGATATCTTATATTAATACCTTCTTCTTTTCCTCTTGATTTGAATAAATTTCTCAATCCACTATTAGCCGCTACTCCACCTGCCAAAACTATGGTTTTACTATTCTTTTCTTTTGCTAACCTTATACTTTTTTCAACAAGTACTTCTATAACTGCCTGTTGAAAACTAGCTGCTACATCTTCCACTACTATTTCTCCTTTTTTTTGTTCCATATGATTTAAATAATTTAATACTGCAGTCTTAAGTCCACTAAAACTAAAATCATAGCTATTATCTCCTAAAAATGGTCTAGGGAAATCTATAGCTTCTTTATTTCCCTCCTTTGAAAGTTTATCTATTACTGGTCCACCAGGATATGAAAGTCCTAAAGATCTAGCCACCTTATCAAAGGCTTCACCTGCTGCATCATCTCTAGTCCTTCCTATTAATTCATAATCTGTATAGGAATGGGCCTGTACTAGATAGGTATGTCCTCCTGACACTACTAAACAAGTAAAAGGAGGCTTTAAATCTTTATGTTCAATATAATTTGCACAAATATGTCCTTTTATATGGTTTACTCCTATAAGAGGAATACCTAATCCATAGGCTATGGATTTAGCACTAGATATACCTACTAATAACGCTCCTACAAGACCTGGTCCTTGTGTAACGGATACTATATCTAAGTCTTTAAAGCTTATATTTGCCTCTTTTATTGCTTTTTCTATAATTATATTTATATTTTCAATATGTTTTCTTGAAGCTACTTCTGGAACTACTCCTCCAAATTTTCTGTGTATTTCTATTTGAGAAGAAATTATATTTGAAAGAACTTCTCTCCCATTTTTTAAAACTGCACAGGAAGTTTCATCACAGGAAGTTTCTATTGCTAAGTTTATAATATTTTTTTCCATTTTCTAACCTCCAATTGCCCTTATATACTTTTCCACATGATTATAGCATCCTCATTGTCATCTGAATAGTATCCTGGGCGAATTCCACATTCTTTAAACCCATATTTTTTATACAATGATTTTGCAACTTCATTAGATTTTCTAACCTCTAAGGTCATTGCCCTAATATCCCTATCTATACATCTATATATAAGGCCTTCTACAATTTTGTTTCCTATTCCAAGTCCTCTATATTTTTCATGTACTGCTATATTTGTAATATGACCTTCATCTATGATAAACCATATACCACCGTAGGCTACTACTCTTTTTTCTACTTCTGCTACTATATATCTAGCAAGATTGTTTTTAGTTATTTCTAATGTAAAAGCTTCTTTGGACCAAGGAGTACTAAAAGAAGTCTTTTCTATTTCTAGCACATCCTCAATATCTTTTTCAATCATATCTCTTATTAATGGAATCATAAAATCACTACCTTTTTTTATTCAATTGCCTTTGAGCTTGAGATTCTCTTAAGTATTCTGGTGCTAATTTAAAATAGTTCTTCACAAAGTTCTCTTTATCTTCTTTCCATTTTAGAAGAGCTAGTTCTCCTACACTTGACGCCTTTGCCATATTTAATGATATTGGAGAATACAAGACTTTATCCTTTAATTTTTCATCTATTATTTCTTTAAAAATAAGAGTACCATCTCCATTAAATAATACTTTATTATAATTAGAATCTACTATATCTAAAAGTTCATTTATTTCTAAAATGGTAGGTTCCATTTCATTTAAAAGTTTTCCATTCTCCCATCTATATATACCTGTATAAACTCTTTCTCGCCTAGCATCCATTATAGGTACGACAATACCATCAAAAGGTACATTAAATGCTAATGCTTCCAATGTAGATATACCTATAGCTGGCTTATCTAACACATGAGCTAGACTTTTAACGGTAGCTAACCCAATTCTAAGTCCTGTGAAAGAACCTGGTCCTACTGAACCTGCAAAAATATCTATATCTTCTGGTTTCAACTTTAAATTATCCATTAATACTTTAATCATAGGTATAAGTCTTTCTGAATGTGTCATATCTTGATTTAGAGTGTACTCTCCTAAAAGTTTTTCATCATCTAATACTGCACAGGTAGCTACTACACTTGATGTATCTATTGCCAAAACTTTCAATTTTTCTTCAACTCCTCTACTATTGATTCACTTCTTTTTCCACTACTATAAATAGAAACTATTCTTTCATCATCTTTTTTGCCTCTATTCAATTCTATAGTTAATATATCTTCTGGAAGAAATTTCTCAATTTTGTTTCCCCACTCTATGATTGTAACTCCCTTAGAATAAAAATATTCCTCAAATCCTAAATCTATTACATCTTCTATTCCTTCTAATCTATAAACATCAAAATGATATATTGGAACTCTTCCCTTATATTCATTAATAAGAGCAAAGGTAGGACTAGTTACATAATCTTTTACATCTAATCCTTTTGCAATGGATTTAGTAAGGGTAGTTTTCCCAGCACCTAAATCTCCTGTAAGACAAACTATATCCCCACCTTCAAGAATACTACCTAATCTATACCCAAACCTTTCAGTATCTTCTAAATTTTTCAATACTATTTCCATGAAATCAACCTTCCCATAAATAATAAACTACCTTATATTATAGCATTTACAAAAGATTTAAGCTATATTATTGAATAAGTGAAATCTAGAACAATATTTTTCATAAGTTTAGTACTTTCTTTTAACATAGTAGAGATGCAGGGTTTTGGTTTATTGGTTCTCCTTCCAAAAAAGCTTTGAGGAAAATAGGACTCAAAATTTGAGAAAAATCTACCGCAAATCATGGTTATTTGCTAAATTGATTTTTAATCAATTTCACGATTTTTCTCAAATTTTTCCTCTCTATTTTCTATTCAAAGACTTTTTAAGTCAGTCGAATCCAATAAACCAAAACCCTAAATCCATAATTTTTTCTAATAGTACAATGTTAAAGCAAATAGAGATACAAGATGAGCGACTTAAAAAAGTTTTGCTATGAAATAATCTGAGTAAAATAGAAAATGCGTTAAGAATTTTTCATTGTTTGAGCAAAGCGAGTTTGAAAATATTTAGCATTTTCTATTTTACGAAGATACTATTTCATCAAAACTTTTTTCGGAGAGAACCTTGTATCTCTATTTGCTAGAATCTCCACCATGTTAAAAGAAAGTACTAAATTTAAAATTATAAAAATAAAATAAGACTGCCCTTTATGGACAGTCCTAATATTTACATTTATCTATGGAGTATTGGTGATACTCTTTTGTATAGAAGGAATGTAATTAATGTAACTATTAATCCCTTTAATAGATTAAAAGGTACTATTGCATAAAGTATAAGTGATTTAAAATCTACTACATGTCTATTTACTGCACTTCCCATAGCCACAATCTTATCCAATGGCATTCCAAAAAGTTTAGCATAGAAAGGTATCATAACATAATAGTTAGCAATTGCCATAGCAACAGTCATTGCTACAGTTCCTACAGCCATTCCTACAATTGCATTTTTAACATTTTTATCTTTGTGATAAATATATCCTGCTGTATAAACGAATATACTTCCTACAACAAAATTTGCAAATTCTCCTACTGCCATTGTAGTTGTTCCATCTATAGCTAAATTTAAAATATTTTTAATAAGCTGAATCAACACTCCTGCTACAGGCCCTAAGGCAAAAGTTCCCATAAGTGCTGGTACTTCACTTAAATCCATTTTTAAAAATGGTGGTGCAAACCATAGTGGAAATTCTAATAGCATCAATACAAATGCAATAGCCGATAAAACTCCTACCTTAGTCAACATATTAGCTGACATTTTACCTCTTTCTTTTTTTAATTCCATAATAAAATCCCTCCAAGTTAAGTATTTCTTCAGGGACTCAGAAAGGATTCAAAAAACCCCGAAGGATAACCTTCGGGGCATATATACTCTCACGAAAAATTAAGTATAAATCTTCTCCCATCCAGACTCTAACTGTCGGCATTGGAATTTCACCAAATCAACCAAGAACTCTTGGCTCGCGGGCTATAACCGCCGGTGAGGACTTTCACCTCGCCCTGAAGATCAATTTATTCTTAATTATATTATATATATAAATAAAGTTTATGTCAACTATTTCGGAGATTTCATTTTCGCAATTAATTTAACAATCTTATACTATTTCCCCTTAAAATTGCCATTTCCTTCGTTATTTCCATAATTTAAATCATCTCTTATCATAATAACTACATCCGGTTTATACTCTTCTATATATTTATAAAGACTCTTATCTTCATAGTATCTTAAATCCAATATTCTAGTTTCGTTAAAATGATAATATAATAAAGGTTCTACTGCATTAGTAAATGAATCTCCAAATATCAAAGCATTTGGTAGATTTGATCTATTTGTTCTTATCACTGTTTCAGCTAAATCTCCTCCCATAAATACACCATAAGATGGTCTTTCTTTAGGATCTTCTTCTATATGATAAAATTCAGGAGATTCTACCCCATTATCTATTTTTTCATAATCTATCTTTTCTTTTTGGTATCCTACTTCTATTTTTTCATTCGTTGGATATAAATAGTATAGCTGTCTATTTCTACTTCCTAAAATAGGGTTTTCTAAAGTTATTATATCCATATCATTTTCACCTAGTGCCTCTTGAATATCTAATCCAAAATCATTTTTTATTTTATTTATTATTTTCTCATATGTTTTAAATGCACCTCTAAAAGAATAATGATGATCTGTTTTTAGATAAAAATCATCCTTATTTTCTTTTTTAAACTCTTCATCCATATTTATAAAATCTATATTCTTTTCTCTTAGCAATGAAAACATTGTTTTTTCGCTATTAAAAAGAAATTCATAATTATTATAAAAATAATTTGGGTATCTTTCTTTATAATAAGATGACTGCTCTGGTATTCCGATAAAACAAAACTTTCCTCCATACGCATCTACATAGCTACTAAGTTCTTCTATATTATTTGCTATTTCTTTTATATTTGCCTTATGGCTTTCAGGATCATAAATTCTATTATGTTCATAAAATGGTAATAACGTCCCATCTTTACTTATTACTATATCGTTAATTTTATTCTTCCTTAATATATTCATATTTAAATAAGTATATAATTTTAACCACCTATTTCTGCCCACTATATGATCAGATAAATACTCTTCCCAATCATTAAAATACTCTCCATTAAATAAAGTCTCCCTATTAAAAATAGGGGCAGTTGCTAAAGTTCTATTTTCAAAAGAAGATATATCCGTATGAGGATGTATTTTTGTTAATATTGGAATAAAAAATATAATTATTATAAACAGAATCGCTAAATTATAATCACTTACTTTTTTCACTTTCTTAGTTTTTTCTTTCATAAACTTCAGCTCCTAAAATCTAAAATATATAAATGGATTAAATGTAGAATTAATTAGATAAGATATAGATAATATGAATATTCCTATTAATATAATTGGTTTTATATAGTTTTTTATCATAACATTAGCAGAACCTATGGATATCTCTTCAATCTTTCCTTTTATTAATGGATATAATGGAAGTGTAGCTATTATAGATAATATTAGTACAAACTTATACTCTTTTAAATAATACATTGCCTGAAAATTTATAAATGTATGCTTTGTGAATCCAAACATAATTTTTAAATACTCTAATGCCTGAGTCAATGTTTCTGCTCTAAAAAATAACCATCCTATGATAATAAAGAATATAGTATAAATATGCTGAATAGGTCTCCATATTTTTTCTAAATACTTTCCCAAAAATAATTTTTCTATAGTTAAAATACACCCATAATACAATCCCCATATTATAAAATTCCATGAAGCTCCATGCCACAACCCTGTTAGAAACCAAACTATGAATATATTTCTAAAGTATTTTCCTTTACTTACTCTATTCCCACCTAGTGGAATATAAACATAATCTCTAAACCATGTTCCTAAAGATATATGCCAACGTCTCCAAAACTCTGTTATAGATTTTGATATATAAGGATAATTAAAGTTTTCTAAAAACTTAAATCCAAACATTCGACCTAATCCTATTGCCATATCAGAATACCCTGAAAAATCAAAGTATATTTGTAGTGTATATGAAAGAATCCCTAACCAAACTAATAAAACTGAAAGATCTGATGTAGAAGCACTAAAAACTTCATCTGCTATTAGTCCAACTGTATTTGCTATAAGTACTTTTTTACTTAATCCTAATATAAATCTTTCCACGCCATATGTAAAATCATCTAAGCTTTCTTCTCTTTCATTAATTTGCTCTGCTACAGTTTCATATCTTACTATTGGCCCTGCTATAAGTTGTGGAAAAAATGATATATATAGTGCTACATTTAGTGGATTCTTTTGAACTTTACCATTTTGCCTATATATATCTATTACATAACTTAAACCTTGAAATGTAAAAAATGAAATTCCTATAGGCATTACTATATCTCTAATGGATATAGATGTTTTAAATACTGTATTTATATTTCTTATTAGAAAGTTAAAATACTTATAATAACCTATAATCAAAATATTTATTATAATTGCCAAGCTTAATATTAATGTTACTTTTCTCCTATCTTCCCTATATTTATCTACAAAAAGTCCTAATATATAATTAACTACAATTGAAAAAAGCATTACTAATAGATATTTAGGTTCTCCATATGCATAGAAAAATAAACTAAATATTAATAGTACTGTGTTCTTTAATTTTTTCCCTGGTATGTAATAACAAAAAATAACTGCTGGTAAGAACAAAAACAAAAATACAACGCTACTAAATAACATAATTTTTTTCCTTTCTCAAATAATATTATATTTATTTTCATAACCTGTCTAATTTATGATAAGATATGCAAAAAATTTAGTTATAAATACAAATATAAATATAATAACAATCAATAAATATATTGTTTTTTTAGATTTTGTTTTCCTATTTACCATTTCCTTACTTCATAATTTTATACTATTATCTATATTGTACCACTTTTCAGATAAAAACAGTTTGTTTTTGAATAATTATTCACAAAATTTAATTTTTTATACATAAACAGGTAGATTATTATAATAATCTACCTGTTTAATATATTTTTCTTCCAAAATTCTCTATATAGTCTATCTTCTATATACCACTTTTCCATCAATAATAGTTGCAAAAGTTTTGCAATCTATATCTTTAAGTGGATTTCCATCAAATATAACTATATCTGCGTCTTTTCCTACTTCTAAACTTCCTACTCTATCTGAAATTCCTACTATCTCTGCTGGATTAATAGTGATGGCTTTTAAAGCTTCCATTTCATCTAATCCAGATTTAGCTGCTAAACCTGCACAAAGGGATAGATATTGTAGTGGAATAACTGGAGAATCTGTTATAATAGCAATTTTAACTCCTGCTTCATTAAGTATTCTTGGAGTGTCAAAAGTTTGATTTCTAAGTTCTATTTTAGATCTATCTGTTAAAGATGGTCCAACTAAAGCAGGTTTTCCTTCTTCTGCTAATATATCTGCAATTAAATGACCTTCTGTACAGTGGTCTAAAGTTATATCTAGAGCAAATTCCTTTGCAATTCTTATAGCTGTTAAAATATCATCAGCTCTATGAGCATGAGCTTTAAGTGGTATCTCCTTTTTAAGTACTTTAATCATAGCTTCCATTTTCATATCATATTCTGGCATTTTAGAAGGATCTTCTACGCCTTCTTCTTTCTTATTGAGATATTCCTTAGCTTCAAATAATGTTTCTCTCAATTTAGCTGCAGTAGCCATCCTAGTTATAGGTGATTGTTTTTGGTCCTCATGAACTCTCTTTGGATTTTCTCCAAAAGCAATTTTCATAGCTACTGGTTCTTTTACAATCATATCATCGACTCTTTTTCCATAGGTCTTAACAGCAACAAATTGACCTCCGACTACATTAGCACTTCCAGGACCTGTAACTGCAGTAGTAACTCCTCCTTCATAAGCTTCCTTGAAAGTAATGTCCATAGGGTTTATTCCATCAATAGCTCTTAAATGGGGAGTTACTGGCTCTACCCATTCATTCCCATCATCACCTTCAAAACCCATTCCATCTTCCCACATGCCTAGATGACAGTGAGCATCTATAAACCCAGGAGTTATCATTCTACCTTCTGCATCTATTACTTTAGCATCTAATGGTGCAACAATATCCTTACCTATTTCTACTATTTTTCCATCATCAACTAATATACTCCCACCTTCAATTGTTTCTCCAGCCATAGTATAGATATAACCATTTTTAATAAGTATCATAAATTTTCCCCCTTAAATCATTTAATTTCTTAATTCATATTATAACTTTTATTTTTATTATCATCAATAATATCCAAAGCTTTTCCAATAGCCTCTGCTAAATCTTCTACTGTACAAGGTTTGTTCAATATACAGTCTATGGTATCATAATCATCTAAAATATCCTCTGACCATCCTGTCAAAAGTATAAAAGGTTTATTTGGATATCTAGATTTTATCCTTTTCGATACTTCAACTCCATTTTTACCTGGCATAGAATAATCACAAATTACAAGATCATATTCTTTTTCTGAAAGTCTTTCCAATACATTATCTGCCCTAGTTTCTACATCTGCATTCATATTTAACAAAGACAAAAGCTCTTTTATAGATTTAGCCACCATATATTTATCATCTACAATTAAAATATTTGCAACTGTATTATAATTTTCTTCCTCTTCTGCTGCATATAACTCTTCTTTTGTATTGCTGGGAAATACTATGGTAAATTTGCTCCCTTTATCTACTTCACTTTCAACTTTTATTTCTGCACGATGTTCATTTAGAACTTTTCTAACAATGTTCAGCCCTAATCCTGTTCCTTTCTCTCCTTTTGTAGTAAAAAAAGGGTCAAATATCTTTTCTAAAATTTCCTCTTCAATTCCAATTCCTGTGTCTTCTACCTCTACAAAAGAATTTCTGCCTTCATCGTAGGTTTTTATAGTAACAACACCTTTAGTTTCTAGAGAATCTACAGCATTTAATAAAATATTCAATATTACCTGCCTTATTTCAAATTCATTACAATATATAGATTTAGTTGAATTCAACTCTTCTACTAACTTGATAGAACTTGCATTTTTTTCATTTAAATTTACAACTCCATGGTCAATCATTTCCATACTTCCTCTAACTAAATCATTTAAATCATGTATATCTCTTTGTGAATCATAACTTCCCTTTATATAATCTTGTATTTTATTCATCATAGCTTTTCCATCAAGAGCTGTTTTATATATAGTATTTAAATGTTTTTTTACTTCTTTATTAGTTTCCTTTATTAAGCACATCTGTGAGAATCCTACAATAGTAGTCAATACATTGTTAAAGTCATGAGCCATACTTTCAGATAGCTCTCCTAAAGTCTTTAATTTCTCAATTCTTTTCAATTCTCTTTCATATTCTTCCTGTTGTCTCTGTTTCATAGATAAATTTATAAGGGATGTTTTAATAAGCTCTAAATAAGTATAAACATTCCCTCCACTAGAATCTTCTAAAATGAATAAATCATGGAGAGTAATAAGACTCAAGAAATCTTTTTCATGAAAATCATCTATTATATATTTTATTACTATCATTATATCTTTCTGCCTACAAATTTTTTTCATTCTCCTATGAAGAGTACATAAATCTTTTCCTTTTATATTTTTAGTATAGAAAACATCTCTTGTGGTATAAACTATTATTTTTTCAAATCCCTTTTTCTTATAAGAATCTATTTCACTTTCATAAAAATCTAATAACTTGTCCAATAAAAGTACTTCATCATTTAAAAATTTTTCTTCTGCACATACAAATGTTAATTGACCATTTTCATATTTTTTCTCTATATCTATTTCAAAGTATTTTTTCATATCTTTCAAATCAGGCTCATTTTTCTTTTCGTTATAAATATATATAAGTGCACCATCATCATTTAACACATTGCCAACAAGTTTCTTTAGAGGTGTTACATATTTTTTACCAAAATTCGAACTAATAATTCCACAAAATAACTTTTCCTTATATTCTAATTCCCTAGTTTCTTCCATAGAATTACCTCCCAATAAGGTCCCAATACAGCCGCCTTTAATAAATTTTATGCATCTTTCATACTTAAAGAAATCTTTTCCTTAGATATATCAAGATCTAAAACTCTCACTTTAACTATATCTCCAACTTTAACAACCTCCATAGGATGTTTTACAAATTTATCACTTAATTTTGAAATGTGTACTAATCCATCCTGTTTTACACCTATATCTACAAAAACTCCAAAGTCTACTACATTTCGTACTGTTCCAGTTAGAATCATATCTGGTTTTAAATCCTCTATATTTAAGACATCTGTTCTAAATATAGGTTTTGGCATCTCTTCTCTTGGATCTCTTCCTGGCTTCTTTATTTCTTCAATAATATCTCTTAGTGTAGGTATACCTACTTCAAGTTCACTAGATAAATCTTCTAAATTTTTGTCATCTAATATTTTTTTATCTAATATTTTTTTTGCTATTTCATAAGATTCTGGATGTACGGCTGTATTGTCCAATGGATTTTCGCCATCTGGAATTCTTAAAAATCCAGCACATTGTATAAAGGTCTTTCCACCTAAGCCTTTAATCTGTAAAAGTTCATTTCTATTTTTAAATCTACCTTTTTCATCTCTATAATTTACTATATTTTCAGCTACTCTATTAGATATTCCTGATACATATTTAAGCAGTGAAACACTAGCTGTATTTAAATCTACTCCTACTGTATTTACAGAAGATTCTACTACTCCACTTAAGGCTTCATTCAACCTAGTTTGATTTAAATCATGCTGATATTGACCCACCCCTATATGTTTAGGCTCTATCTTTACAAGCTCGGCTAATGGATCTTGAAGTCTTCTAGCTATAGATATAGCACCTCTTAATGAAACGTCCATATCTGGAAATTCTTCATTTGCTATTTTAGAAGCTGAATAAACTGAAGCACCTGCCTCACTTACTATTATGTAAGACATATCCTTTTGTTCCAACTCTCTTAACATTTCTGCCACTACTTGTTCTGTTTCTCTAGAGGCAGTACCATTTCCTATAGCTATTATATCTATATCATATTTATTTATAAGCCTTTTAAGTTCCTTCTTTGTCTTTCCTACTTGATTTTGAGGTTCTGTAGGATAAACTACTGTTGTTTCTAAATATCTTCCTGTTTCATTTACTACAGCTACTTTACACCCTGTTCTAAAACCTGGATCTATTCCCATGACTACTCTATCTTTAATAGGAGGTTGCATAAGTAGTGGTTCTAAATTTTTTGAAAAAACTTTTATACCCTCCTCCTCCGCTCTTTCTGTTAAGATAGACCTTATTTCTCGTTCTATTGATGGAAAAATAAGCCTTTTATATCCATCCTCAATACTCATATGCAGATAATTTGTTGTAATTTTTTTATCATTTTTTATTATTTTTCTTTTTAATATATTTAATATTTTTTCATCAGGAACTGATACTTTTACTTTTAAAACTTTCTCTTTTTCTCCCCTATTTATAGCAAGAATCCTATGATTAGGAATAGTTTTTACTTTTTCATTGTATGAATAATACATTTCATATACAGTTGATTCTTTCTCATCTGCTGCTTCTACATTTAGAATTCCCTCTTCTAAAAATATCTTTCTTATTATCTTTCTAAATTCAGCATTATCAGATACACTCTCTGCCACAATATCCATAGCACCATTATAAGCTTCTTCTATATCCTTTACTCCCTTTTCTACATTTATAAAAGGGGCTGCTATTTCTTCCAAACTTCCCTCTTCAATTTCTTCACTAATAAGTATTTGAGCTAAAGGTTCTAAACCCTTTTCCTTTGCTTTTGTAGCCCTTGTCCTTCTTTTTTTCTTGAAAGGTCTGTATAAATCTTCAACTCTTTGAAGAGTATTAGCTGCAAGAATTTCCTCTTTTAAATCTGCTGTAAGTTTTCCCTGTTCGTCAATAAGTCGTATAACTTCATTTTGTCTTTCTTCTAAATTTCTTAAGTAATTTAACCTATCATTTAATTCTCTTAGTATTACATCATTTAATTCTCCTGTTTTTTCTTTCCTATACCTGGCGATAAAAGGAATAGTATTTCCTTCGTCAATAAGTCTGATAGTATTCTTGATTTGGAAATCTTTCAGTTTAAATTCCTCCATCAAAATACTATAGATGTCCATCTAATCACTTCCTATCTAGATTATTATTCATTATAAGTCTACCATTATATATTATTCTATAAATATTACATAATTCCTTTATATACATCTTTTAAAAAACCCTTCTTATTGAAGGGTTTTTTGTTTCAAATATTCATTTATGAACACATCTATATCTCCATCCATTATACTATTTATATCTCCTATTTCTAAATTAGTCCTATGATCCTTAACCATATTATAAGGATGAAATATATAGGATCTAATTTGAGAGCCCCAAGCAATTTGAGTATATTTACCTTGTAAATCTTCAATTTTCTCTTTATGTTCTTCTTCTTTTAACTGTATAAGTTTAGCCATTAGCATCTTCATAGCTGTTAATCTATTACTATGCTGTGATCTTTCATTTTGACATTGGACCACAATGCCTGTAGGAATATGAGTAATTCTTACAGCAGAATCGGTAGTATTTACATATTGTCCTCCTGCACCGCTGGACCTATAGGTATCAACTTTTAAATCACTAGAGTTTATTTCTATATCTGCATCATCACCTAATTCTGGATAAACATCTACGCTAGCAAAGGATGTATGTCTCCTACCAGAAGAATCAAAGGGCGATATTCTTACAAGCCTATGAACTCCCTTTTCAGATTTTAAAAATCCATAAGCATTTAGTCCTTTTATAAGGAGAGTTGCGCTTTTTATACCTCCTGCAGTATCTGGAAGCATATCTAAAGTATCTATTCCAAACCCTTTGCTTTCTGCCCAACGCCTATACATTCTAAGAAGCATTTCTGCCCAATCTTGAGCTTCCAGCCCTCCTGCACCTGAATGGATAGATAAGATAGCATTATTTCCATCATATTCTCCATTTAAAAGAGTGGTAAGTTTTAAATCTTTAGCCTTTTTTGCAACCCTCTTAAAATTCTTTTTAATTTCTTTATTTAATGAAAATTCCTCTTCTTCAAGGGCAAGTTCAATAAGAACTTCTAAATCTTCTAGTTCAGCTTTTAAGCCTTCATATTCACTTATTCTATCTTTTAGAGCTTTTGATTCCTGAAGAATTTTCTGTGCACTTTCTATATCTTGCCAAAATCCTTCTTTAGCTGCCTCTTTATCTAATTTTTTGATTCTTTCTTTCATTTTGTCTATGTCAAAGAGAAACACCAAGTTCTTTTAGCTCAACTTTCATTGATGAGACTTTTTCTTTATATTCATGAATTCCCTCCATAAAACCACTCCTATCTATGCATTTCTGCCACAACATTTTTTATATTTCTTTCCACTACCACAAGGACATGGATCATTTCTGCCAATTTTCTTTCCCTTTACTATAGGTTTTTGTCCTCCTCTATTTTCTTTATTAGTTGAGACTGCTTTTGCCACTCTTTTTCTTTCCATTTTGTCTGGAGTTTCTACATTGTATAAATACTTAACAGTATCTTCTTGGATGCTCCTATTCATCTCTTCAAACATGTCAAACCCTTCTATCTGATATGCCCTTACTGGATCTTCCTGACCATAAGCTCTAAGACCGATACCTTGTTTTAATTGATCCATAGCATCTATATGATCCATCCATTTATTGTCTACTACTTGTAAGAGGACTATTCTTTCTATTTCTCTAAATCTTTCTTCTCCTATTTCTTTCTCTTTTTCTTCATAATATTTTTCAGACAAACTATATAATTTATCTCTGATTTCTTCCTTATCTAGATTCTTAATGTTTTCTTTATTTAAGTATCCACTAGGTAAGAATATACTCTCTAAATAATTTTCAAATCCTTCTAAATTCCATTCCTCTACAAACTCACTACCTTGTGAATACATATCAATACCTCTGTCTATCATACCCTTAGTCATAGACATAATATAGCTTTTTAGATTTTCACCTTCTAATACTCTTCTTCTTTCTTTATATATTACTTCCCTTTGCTTATTCATTACATCATCATATTGAAGAACATGTTTTCTAATAGCAAAATTATTTCCTTCAACTTTACTCTGAGCACTTTCAATAGACTTAGTCAAAAGTTTATGTTCCAATACTTCATCATCTGGCAGACTGCCTACTATCCCTTCAAACCTATTGCTTCCAAACAGCCTCATCAAATCATCTTCAAGGGAAATATAAAATCTAGACGAACCTGGATCTCCTTGACGGCCTGATCTTCCTCTAAGCTGGTTGTCAATCCTTCTCGACTCATGTCTTTCAGTACCAATGATATGAAGTCCTCCCACTGATACAACTTCATTATGTTCTTTATCTGTTTCAACTTTAAACTTTTCATAAAGCTTTTCATATGTTTTTCTTGCTTCCAATATTTCTTCATCATTCGTATCTATAAAACTATCTACAGATGATATAATTTCATCACTATAACCTTTCTTTTTCATTTCTGCTTTTGCAAGATACTCAGGATTTCCTCCCAATACTATATCTGTACCACGTCCAGCCATATTTGTAGCTATAGTTACCGCTCCAATTCTACCAGCTTGTGCAACAATTTCTGCTTCTCTTTCATGATGTTTTGCATTTAATACTTCATGGGAAATTTTTTCTTTTCTAAGCATCTTACTTAATATTTCTGATTTTTCTATGGATATAGTACCTACAAGTATAGGCTGACCTGTGCTATGTCTTTCCTTTATTTCCTCAATTGCTGCATTGAATTTAGCCTCTTCTGTTTTATATATACAATCATGATAGTCTTCCCTTACAACAGGCTTATTAGTTGGAATTTCAACTACATCTATATTATATATTTCTCTAAATTCACTTTCCTCTGTCTTAGCTGTTCCTGTCATACCTGAAAGCTTTTCATACATTCTAAAATAATTTTGAAATGTAATAGTAGCTAAAGTTTTAGACTCACTTCTTACATTTAATCCCTCTTTAGCCTCAATAGCTTGATGTAGTCCATCACTATATCTTCTTCCATGCATAAGTCTCCCTGTAAACTCATCTACAATCAATACTTCTCCATCTTTAACTACATAATCTATATCTTTTTTCATTAAATATTTTGCCTTTAATCCTTGATTTATATGATGGGCTATTTCCATATTGTCAGGATTAGCTAAATTTTCTAACCCAAAAAACTTTTCTGCCTTCTTAGTTCCCTTTTCAGTTAAAGTTACAGTTCTAGCTTTTTCATCTACTACGAAATCTACAACTTCTTCCTTTATTTCTCTATCAAAGGGATCCGTATTTTTTTCATTTGGATCTAATATTCTCCCTTCCAGACTCTTTACAAAATTATCTGCTGTATAATATAGTTTTGTTGATTTATCACCTGAACCTGAAATAATAAGTGGAGTTCTAGCTTCATCTATAAGAATACTGTCAACCTCATCTACTATTGCAAAGTTTAATTTTCTTTGAACCATTTCGTCTTTGTAGATAACCATATTATCTCTTAAATAATCAAATCCAAATTCATTATTAGTTCCATAAGTTATATCACAATTATAAGCTTCTTTTCTTTCTTCACTATCCATATCATGAGTTATACAGCCAACACTAAGATTTAAAAACTCATATATTTTTCCCATCCATTCTTTATCTCTTTTAGCTAGATAATCATTAACTGTAACAATATGAACGCCCTCTCCAGTAAGAGCATTTAAATATGCTGGAAGAGTTGCAACAAGGGTTTTTCCTTCTCCTGTTTTCATCTCTGCTATTCTACCTTGATGGAGTATTATACCACCTTCAAGTTGTACTCTAAAATGTTTCATATCTAATACTCTACTAGATGCTTCTCTAACTACTGCAAAAGCTTCTGGCAAAATATCATCTAATGTTTCTCCTTTTTTTAGTCTTTCTTTAAATTCAAAAGTCTTTTTTTTCAGATCCTCATCCGAAAGTTTTTCTATACTGTCTTCTAAATCTTCTATTTCATCTACTAGAGTATCTATCTTTTTCAATTCTCTCTCACTATAAGAGCCAAATATTTTTTCAAACAAGGCTTTCATTTTCTTAACCACCTTTCAAAAACAAAACATATCTTTCCATCAATTTTATCACTAATTATTTTAGGATACAAGATATGCCATTATCTACCCATGAAGTCAAATTGAACCATACTCCCAGTCTTCTTATCCTCAAGCATCATTATTTCCTGTATCAATGTAAATAATCCCAAACATATTATAAAATCTCCAAAGCTAAATACATGTGGAAAAGGATATGGTTTAGAAACTAACATTATATCTCCTAGTACAGCTAATTTAGTTTTTTCTACTAATGGAGTATATAATGGTAGTTTTCCTTGCTCTAAAAGAAAACCAAAATCTTCTAATCCTAATAATTCTAATTCTTCAAGAATAATAGGTCTTTTCCATCCATTAAGAATCATAACTAAGAAATTCATAATAGAACCTGATAAAACAATCCATAGGGATCTATATCTTAAATTAATTAGTATTCCTACAAATAACAAAATATAGGATATAATAGATAATTCTCTAGTAAATTTAAATACACTTTCAAAGCTACTTAGCTCTTCAACAAAATTCATAGTTATTAAAAAGTATTGTATAATTAAAGCCAATATGAGAATCCACATTCTCCTAAAATTAACCCCTTTAAACCTTGATATTTTACCGCCTCTTATAAAGCCTATTATTAAAGACAATATAATAACTTCAATAAACAATGAAATCCCTCCTATACTAAAAAATTGCAGGATTTTTATCCTGCAATTTTATACTCTATATTTAATATTATACTATTAAAACTCTGGTTCAATCAACCCATAATTTCCGTCTTTTCTTTTATACACTACATTTACCTCGTCAGTTTCCCCATTCATAAACATAAAAAAATTATGTCTAAGTAGTTCCATTTGGAGTATTGCCTCCTCTATACTCATAGGTTTCATAGCAAATCTTTTCATTTTAACTATTTTTGGTCCTTCTTCCCTATTCTCTTGGGGTATTGGTTTAATATTTTCAAATCTTATAGTTTTGTTATCTTGATACCTTTTTTGAAGCTTTGTTTTATGCTTCCTAATCTGTCTCTCTAAAACATCTACTGCTTCATCAATAGAAGTATACATATCATCACTATACTCCTCTGCTCTAAGTATGGTTCCAGGAAGATCCACTGTAACTTCGATTATTTGTCTGTTTTTCTCTACACTTAAAGTTACATTCGTCTCCACATCTTCTTGAAAATACTTATCTAGCTTTCCTAATTTCTTAAAGGTAATATCCTTTAGGGCATCTGTTATATCCATATTCTTACCAGTGATTTTTATTTTCATAAACCCCAACTCCTTTCACAAGTAAAATTTTACTTGTATATCTTATTAATATACTACCCACAAAGTAGTCTCTCATAACAAATTAATATTCAACTTATTAACTTATTCATCTATTTTGTATAATTATTTATAAACTTATTAACAATTATATGTGGAGTAATTGTGGATTATATTAGTGGTTTTCTGTGGATAATGTGTATAATTCTGTGGAAAACTGTTTATGCTAGTTTTAACCTGTGGATAGATTTCTTAATAAATAGTGGACAATCCATACTTCTTAAAAATTCAACCTTTTATGATAATATTGATAATTATTTGATAATTATACTTATTCCTATTCTAGTGTTTTTTAATAAAAAAAGCAATAAAAAATACCATATATGCTATATTATAAAAATATATAAAAAAATAACTGCTATTATGACAGTTATTTTTTTTCATCTATAAATATACTTTCCTCTATAGATTTATTATATCCTTTATAAGCTTTTTTCCCTTTTTTTAGTTTTTTTAAATCTGACTTTATTTTTTCTAAACTATTTTTTAAATATTTATTGTTTTCATCATCTAGAATTGAAATAGACATTAATGTAGAGCTTATGTTCTTTATGATATCTTTTAATATTTTTAAATTTGGATAAACATTTATATCTAATTCATTTATATCATCAACATTATGCTTTTTTTTCAACTCTGAAAATTTAATTAAAAACTCTATATCTAGTTTATCTATTTTCTTTATTAACTCATCTTTCTTCTCTAAAATTTCATCAGTCTTAATCATATTTCCTTCGTCAATATATTCTCTTTGAAATTTTGTAAGTTCTAACATATTATACAAGTATTCAAGCTTTTTTTCACTTATATTTACAATCTCATCTATTAACTCTTTAGTCATATTTACACCTACTTGTTTGCATATCTAACTTTTTTAATCTTCTGCATAGCTTCTTTCCAGGTATCTTTCAATTCAGTCAAAAGTTCTAGGACCTCTTCTAAAGACTTAGTTTCTTTTTGTATATTTGCATCAACTAATCTATCTATCATAAACTCATAAATATTTCTTAATTCTTTTGAAATATCATAATCCATATTTAATGAAGCATTTAATTCTATAATTATATCTTGGGCTCTAATTATAGCTTCATGAGCTTTCTCTGTATCCCCATTTTCAATACCTATTTTACCAATATTTATAAATTTAATTGCTCCTTTATATAGCATAAGAGTTAATTCTTCTGGCGTTGCTGTATTTACAGTGTTTTGTTTATATTGATTTAGGACATTGTGATTCATCTAATTCATCCTTTCCCCTTTAATTAGAAAATTGTTGCATAAGCCACATACTTTGCTGATTCATACGAGAAAGAGCTTTCTCCATTGCTGCAAATTTAGAATAATATTGATTTTCTTTATTAAATAAATAAACATTTAAATCTTCAATTTTATTTTCTAATTTCTTAACATCCTTATCTATAATACTAATACTACCATATTCAGTTACAAAATCTATAAGTATATTAGACTTTACATTTCTATATAAATTAGGATCATCACCTACACCTGATTTGTCAATAATATCCTGCATGCCTAAAATAAAATTGTCATAAAGCCTTGTTACAATTCCACTTTGACTCCTTTTAACTTTTAATTGCTCACTTGTAAGCTCTCTTTCTGCTGTATAAGATGTGACATTTTCTAATTTACCTTCACCATAGTTTGGCTCTTTAAACAATAGCTCTAACACTCCATCTGGATCTTCTTTTATAGCCTTCTTAAACTTAACTTCATCTATAACTAACTTGCCACCTAAACTTCCTTTGGAAAAGCTTTCCGTACCAATGCCGATTTCAAATAAATGTTTGAATTCTCCTTCTACTCCTTCTATTTCCTCATACATCAAAATTCTTGCATTTCCCATAGTTCTTGAAATTAGCTCATCACTTCTCAAAATACCACTCTTGGCCTTTTCTTCCCAAAGCTCAATATCACTCTTATCCATTGCCCTTTTCTGGTCTGCAGTTAATGGCTGATAGCTTCTATATTTTTTTTGGGTTAAAAGCAAATTGGATTTTTCCACTAGTTTATTATATTCTTCTACAAACTTTTCAATTTTTTCATAGAAAGCATCTACATCAGTATCTACAGTTGTTGTAAATTTACCTTCACTTTTTATATTAAAATCAATACCATTTATATTAAATTGATTAGAATCAACAATTATATTATCCGCACCATCAAAACTAATAATAGCATCTTTACCTATTTCTTTAGTACCAATATTGTATTCTTTACCATTATTAGTCATATTTAGCCCATTTATAAATTTTTCGCTTATATCGTCATTGGTTTTGATAGTTAATTGTGATTTTGTACCTGTATCTTCTGTTTGCAGGAAAAACCTATCTATAGTTGGATCATAAGAAGCCTTTACGCCTAACTTCCCAACTACCTTTCCATCTTCATCTAAAATCTTAGCTGAATTTATAGCATTAACAATATCCTTCATACTAGTATTTTCTAAATCTGTAAATTCAAAATCCTTAACTCCATTCTTAGTCTCTATAGAAAACCTTATTGTATCATCTTTATCTAACCCAAATTGGCTAGCTAAATTGTCCTTAGTTCCACCTTCTATAGTTATATTCTTGTTACTTACCATCTTAACTCCCTCTGCTAATTGTTTAACTTCCACATTATAACTTCCATTCATTGCTTTAGCAGTTGTACTAACTGTTGCCACTTGTTCATTAGAAGAAGTAGCTGCCTTTACCCAAGATAAGTTTTTATAAGAACTTGAAACCATAGCTCCTGTAGAAGTAGTTGTAGTAAGACCAAACTCTTTTCTGGTATTCAATATGAAATTTGCAAAATCCTTATTTAAATCATTATAAGCTTCCCTTTTCCATACTAATAATTCCTTGTTTTGCTCCACTTTATTCAATCTAACTTTTTCTGCTTCCATTATCTTTCCTATCATTTCTTCTGTATCAAAAGGAGAAGCTAAACCTGTTACTCTTAAATTATTATACATTACAATCACCACCTATATTTTTTCATCTACGACTATACCTGTTATTTCCCAGATAGCTGCTACTAAATCAAGTATCTTCTCTGGAGGTATTTCCCTTATTATCTCATTAGTATTTACATCTATTACCTTCACCATTATTTGTTTAGTTTGATCATGAATTGAAAATTCAAATCTTCTATCATATATAATAAATTTTTCATTAGCTGATTCTATTGCATCTATAATTTCCTCTTGGGTATATTTCTTTTCATCTGGCAAGAGTGTTTGTCCTTTGTTTATATTTAAATTTGTATTTTGGGAACTTCTTTCTCCGCCTCTAATTCCATAATTATTTACATTAGTAGACAGACTTTCTCCCACTTTCATAGCAATCCCCCCTCTCTTACTCTCATTTTATATATCGACTAAAAGAGGTTATTCTTTAGATTTAAATTTGCTCTTTTTTTGCCAGAAAAGTACTACTCCCACATAGATTATCTTAATAATAGCTGCTAAAATAGCTCCTGCTGGATCATCTTTAATACTCACTGCCTTTGAAAAAAAGAAAGTAGTTATGAATTGACCTGGTCCAAGACCTAGAATTGTACCAAATATATAATCTCTTAGTTTAATAGATGTAACTCCAGAAACAAAATTTGCTATACTAAAAGGTATAAAGGGCATACTCCTTAAGAAAAAAACATATCCCATTCCAAAGCGTTCTATTTTTTCTTTTACTTCATCTAAGCCTATCTTTCTTTCCTTCCTATTATATACTTTATAAACAACTTTCATCACATTGTCCTGAAAAACCCTTGCCATATAAAATGCAGCTATAGAACCTATTATTCCTCCGATAAATATATAAATAAATCCCTTTAGTCCAAAAAAGAAAGCTCCTAGTGCATTTAGCCAAGAAATAGGAACAAAAAATACTACTAATATAGTTGTAGCAATAGTAAAAAACATTGCAAAATTAGTACTCTTTTCTGCATCAGTAAAGAATTCTATTAAACTTTCTTTATCATATATATTTATAGTAGATATAAGATATATAAAAAAGGATATAAATCCTAATATTAAAAGATATTTAATCCATCTTTTGTTTTTTCTCATAAAAAACACCTCCAGTCTTTAATTTTCAATTATACTTTATACCATATTTAATTTTTTTCAACCAATATCTACTAGTATATATTATGACAACAAATCTAATTTTCATGTCCTTGTACTCAAAATAAATGACTGGTATAATTATATTTAAAGTTAAATTGTAAAGCTTCCTGGAAGGATGTTGGTATGATGAAAATTGGCATGAGAACTATTAAAACTGCAATTGCTGTTTCCTTAACCATATTCATAGCACAACTTATAAATCTAAAAAATCCTCTTTTCGCAGGGATTGCTGCAATAATTGCTATGCAATCTTCTGTTGTGGGCTCTTTCAAGGCAGGAAAAAACAGGATGCTAGGAACAGTTTTTGGTGCTGTAATAGGACTTTTTTGTTCTCTTATTTCACCAAATAACCCTATAGTCATAGGTCTAGGGATTATGGTTGTTATATATTTGTTAAATCTTTTAGAGTGGCAAAAATCAGCTTCTATTGCTGCAATAGTATTCTTGTCTATAACCCTCAATCAGCAAACAGGCAATAGACTAAGCTATAGCATATATAGAACATTAGATACTTTTGTAGGAATAATAATTGCAACATTTGTTAATTTTTTCATATTACCCCCTAAATATGAAAATAAAGTTGAATCTTCTTGTAATGATATACTTGCTAGAAGTATGAGTTTAATTAAAGGCTTAATATGGGAAAATAAAAAAATAGAAAATGAAGAACTGGAAAATATAAGAATAAATTTAGAAACATTAGAAAATTATTATGATACATTAAAAGAAGAAGTTGAACTAAAGATTTGTAAAAGTAAAGATTGTAGACATTTGAAGGACACATATATTTCTTTTAGAAATATCTATGAAAACTTAAATATTATATCTAACATTGATTTTGATACTATAATAAATAGAAGAAATAAACAGCTTTTAGAAAGTATATACAATAAAAAAACTCCTTATTCTGATAGAAACGCAATGGTAGAAACAGATATAATATTTAATTATCATCTTAAAATAATACTTGAAGAAATAGAGTCTTTAATGGATATATTAAACTAAAAATGGACATGGGACAATATATATTATCCCTTATAAAGTAGCTAAGATATATGTCCCTTTAGTCCATACAACACTATATCTAATTCTCTAAAATTTAGTATCATCTATTGAATCTAACCACTTCTCTATTGGCTTCATTACTTCCCTTATAGTTCCATCTTCAAAAGGATTTCTAAGTTTAGCTAAACTTACAAGGTTTAAGAATGAATCACTTCCACCAGCTCTACAAAGTCTTAAGTAATCTTCCCAAAATTCATCATTGCCATCCATTGACTTTATCCAAAATTGGAAAGCACATACTTGGGCTAATGTATAGTCAATATAGTAGAAAGGAACTTGGAATATATGTCCCTGTCTAAACCAATATCCACCTCTATTTAAGAAATCATTATCTTCATAATCCCTAAACGGAAGATATTTCTTTTCAATTTCTCTCCACTTTGTTTTTCTCTCTTCTTTAGTAGCTTCTGGATTCTCATATACAAAATGTTGAAACTCATCTACTGTCACACCATAAGGTATAAAATTCACTGCTCCGCTTAAATGACTAAATTTATATTTTTCTACATCTTCTTTAAAGAAAAGTTCCATCCAAGGCCAAGTAATAAATTCCATACTCATAGAGTGAATTTCACAAGCCTCTAATGTAGGAGAGTGATATTCTGGAATTTCAAAGGAACTACTTAAATAAAATTGGAAAGCATGGCCCGCCTCATGAGTTAAGACATCTACATCTCCGCTAGTACCATTGAAATTAGAAAATATAAAAGGAGATTTATACTTAGATATAATAGTGCAATATCCACCACTCATCTTACCTTTCTTACTTACTAAGTCCATAAGCTCCCTCTCAACCATAAAATTAAAAAATTCAGCTGTTTCTTTTGAAAGCTCATTGTACATCTTCTTTCCGTTTTCAAGTATCCATTCTGGACTTCCCTTTGGAATGGCATTACCAGATAAAAATTCTAGTGGCTCATCATAATATTTAAATTCATCAAGACCTAATCTTTTTCTCTGTCTATCTTTTAATTCTTCTACAACTGGCACCAAATCTTCAAATACTTGCTTTCTATAATTTGCTACCATTTCTGCATCATAGTCTGTTCTACCCATTCTAGCATATCCTAGCTCCACAAAATTTTTGAATCCTAATTTTTTAGCTATACTATCTCTTAGTTTTACTAATTCATCATAGATAGTATCAAATTTATCTTCATTTTCTTCAAAAAATTCTATATAAGCTTCATAAGCTCTTTTTCTCATATCTCTATTTCTTGACTGCATAAAAGGTTGCATTTGAGCTAAGTTTCTTTCTTCACCTTCAAAATTTATTTTAGCAGAGGCTACTAATCTATCATATTCTGATACAAGCTTATTTTCATTTACTAAATCTTCAATTATTTCATCAGAAAAAGTTTTTAATTTAACCTCTGATAGATTGAATAAATGAGAGCCCCATTTTTTCTCCAAATCATCTCTAAATTTTGAATTAACTAATGCCTTCATATATTTTGATACTAAACTTTCATATATAGGCATATTTTCATCTAAAAATTCTTGTTCCTTCTTATAATATTCGTCTAAAGTATTTATTGAATGTCTTATATAAACTAGATTTTCCATGGATTCTACTTCTTCTCTTATACTATTTATTTTCCCTATTATCTCATTTTGCTCATTTGAAGAATTTGCCCTTTCAAATTCATCTATTAGAGATGTAATTTCTTCCTTGATTTCCCCCATATCTGGTCTTTTATATTTATAATCCTTAAATTTTAACAAATTAAATACCTCCTTTATAAATTCTACTTAAGAACATAATACCAAATTTAAAGAATATTTTACACCTTTATATTTATGCAAATTAATTTTATTTAGGATATAATAGTAATATGAAAACAAAATAACTTTTAAATATTTTGGGGGATATATATGAAGAAACTTGATTATGAACAGATTATGGATATTCAAGAAAATGCTACAAGAAAACTTCTTAATTATATAGATAGTTTTTTTCAAAAAGAAATGAATATTAAAACCATTGAATTTTATTATCCTGATTTTGATGAAACTAGGACAAATACAGCCTTTAATGTTTGGATTAGTCTAGACTATATGACTAAATACGGGAAAAATTTTATTGAACTTTTCTTAGAAGATAATTCAAATAATTTAAGTAATTTAGAAAAAGAGATACTTTCAGAAAGAAATAAATCCCACATAAGCTTATTTGAAATAAAAAATATAAAAGGTGATTTAATGTATGTTAAAGATCTCTTATGTAATAAACATCATATTGTTTGGGAGCCCGAGCTCTCAAAAATCGTTGATAAATCAGAGCTTATTTTCGGAAGAATATCAAAGGTAATTATATATGAAAAATTTATTGGAGATCTTAGCTTTCTCCCTGATTTTTCTAAAAGTATATTCTTAGAAAAAGTGTTTTCTAACTATGATTCAATAAAAGATAAAGAAGATAATATTTCAATGAAATATTATCTTAGAAAATATAGTTTAAATATGTATAAAATATATACTGATTGCGTATATGATGTTTTAGGATTTGATGATGAGGATGAGCTCCAATTAGCTGAAGAACTAGGAGAATTTGAATCTTTTCTTAAAAAAAGTCTATCTGAAAGTACTGTTGAAAAACATATTAAAAATTTAATAAATATATATGAATACTTTTTATATGATATAGACTATACTCTTTATGATTTAAATAAAATAAACCTTAATGAATTAATTGAAAAGGGTATTTTTGATAATTTCATATCTAGCAAGAGTAAATTAAACTCCTATATTGCAACATTGAAAAAATATATTAAATTTTTAAATAATGAAAAAGATGAAGAAAAGTATAGGGAAACTTATGAGGAGATACTTAAAATAAGTAAAAAAAGAGAAATGTATTTTAAGCCAAAAAAGCCAATAGATATGCCTCTCTATTGGAATAAGTCTTTAGACAAGCCTATTAAAGATAATTTAAATAAAAAATCTATACTTTTTTTAAATTCTTATGAAAAATATTTATTTTACATAAGAAATAATAATGTAGGTATTTCTAAACCTGAAGGTTTTATTAAAAGTAAATATTTATTGGAGCTAAATAATATAATAACTCAAAATATGATAGCTAAAATGTCCAAAAACATAGTCCAATCAGATCTCCCACTCATCCATCTTTTTTATAAATTTTCATTATCTCATTATATATTAACTATAAATAATAATAAAATTATACCTTATGAAAAGGAAAATCAATATATAAGTTTAAAAGAATATGAAAAACTGGCTTTATTTATAGACTACGTATGGAATGCATTACTTTGGAATGAATTTGCAAATTGTTCATATGAAAATACTGAACAAAAATATAAATATAAAATAATAGAATCTTTAAATCTGCTTACTCCAGATACAATATATGACTATACTGAAATAAAATATAATGAAATAGACACTCCAATATTTGACAAAAATATAATCCATATTTTTGACTATATGGGACTTCTAATCTTTAAAGAAGCTTCCTATTTTGAAAAAGATTCTATATCAACTATATCTATTACAAATTTAGGAAAAGCAGTATTCAACATACTTAAAGAAAGCAAGAGTAGGGGTATTGAAAATAAAGGGAAAATAGTAGATTTAAATAAATGGAAAGAAACAAATAGCTAATGCCAGCTATTTGCTTCTTTCTTTATAATCTTTTAATGCTATTGAAAATTGATCTGGACAAGAAGTCTTTCTGAGACCACATCTAATCCCTGAAAGCCTGTCTATTACATTATCTATATCCATTCCTTCAACAAGACTAGATATACCTTTTAAATTTCCACTACATCCACCTATAAATTTTACATCTTTTAACTTTCCATTTTCTACATCAAATAATATTTGCCTACTACAAACTCCCTTTGGGAAATATTCTTGCATATTTAATCTCCTCTTTTCTATGAATTATTTTTTAATTAGTTATAGGTAAGAACATATTATACTATATTTCTTATTATTCATAATGACAAGTATAAAATTATTTCTACAATATATTTAACTTTTCACAACCATAATGTTATCTTTTTAAAATATGGGGCATAAATTATTTATAATGATAAATTATTTTTTATGAAAATAACTTGACAAATAGATTATAGTTATTTATAATATAAATTGTAATCGTTACAAAATTAAAATCATTTTAATTTGAGAGGAGTAATTCAGATGCCATTTACTGTAGAAGTGGCAAAACAAAGCTTAAAGGAACATAATATTAAACCTTCTACCATTAGAATAAAAATATTACAATACTTAATGGATAATAAACTTCACCCTACGGCAGATCATATATATAAATATTTAATAAACGATATACCTACACTTTCTAAAACTAGTGTATATAATACTTTAGAATTGTTCTTAGAAAATAATTTAGTAAATATTGTAACTATTGATGATAAAGAATCAAGATATGATATAAATACATCAACTCATGGACATTTTAAATGTGAAAAATGTAATAAAATATATGATTTTCATATTAGCTCAAATAATTTAAATGGGAAAGAAATTGATGGCTTTATTATAAACAATAAAAAAATTTATTATGAAGGTATATGCAAAGAATGCTTACGTAATCTTGAGAAGATTTAAATAATGGAATAAAAAGAATACCACTATTTGATTCAATAAAAACTAGCAATTTAGATTCTAAATCATAGAGCCAATTGCCAGATTAACTGGTTCTATGATTGGATATATAAATTTAATAAACTAATTAAAATATCAAGGGGGAATTTTTTATGAATCCAATGACAGCAGATAATTTACGTTCAGCTTTTGGTGGTGAAAGCCAAGCTCACATGAGATATTTAGTATGGGCAGATAAGGCGGAAAAAGATGGTTTTCCAAATGTAGGAAGATTATTTAAAGCTATTTCCTATGCAGAACAAATTCACGCTACAGGTCATTTCACTGCAATGAAAGATGAGAGTGGAGATTTTTCAGTTACAGCAGGTGCAGGTTTTGGACTTGGCAGTACTTCCGAAAATTTACAAGGTGCTATAAATGGTGAATTATTTGAAGTTGAACAAATGTATCCTGCTTACATAGCAGTTGCAGAACTTCAAGGTGAAAAACAAGCTATAAGATCTATGAATTTTGCATTAGAGGCAGAAAAACTTCATGCTGAACTTTATCAAGAAGCAAAAGATGCAGTAGATAGTGGAAAGGATGTAGATTTTAATGAAGTTTATGTATGTCCAATCTGTGGATATACAGCAGCCAATGGTGCTGAAGACAAGTGTCCAATCTGTGGTGCTAAGAAGGAATTATTTAAAAAATTCTAAATTGAAATCAAAAAAAATGGAGACAGTCTGTCTCCATTTTTTTAATTTCATGTACCACAAAGAGCATATAAATTAAGAAACTCTATAGCAAATTTTTTCTCTTCTTTTGTAAGTTTATTTGAATCTAAAATCATATTTAAATCCTCTGTCATGTCTATATTTATTTTTTCATAAAGCTCTAAACTTCTAAAAGCATAAGCTATTTCATCCATAGCTTCTGGCACCTTGAACAAAGCTTTTATGAAAGTAACTTTATCTTTTAAATAAATATCCTTCATTAAATTTGAAATAATATCATATTCTTTATCATAAAAGTTTAAAGAAATTCTAATAATTGATTCAATATCTTCTATATCCTTTACATCTTGTTTGGAAATCCACTCTAAAACTTTTGTATCACTGTCATCTCCATATATTTTTGCTAGCTTATCTAAATCTAATTTAGGTAGAGATAAAAATATTTTTTTAAGTTCTTTATTATTTATTTCTTTTTCTGCTGTAACTATTGACATTATTTTTTCTTCTAATGATAGTTCATATTTAATTTCAAGACTTTCTTTACTTTTATCAGATATTTTAATATATCCAATAGTATCTTTTTTCCAATAATCAGGGTAATAGTTAAATTCTTTATTTGCTTTAAGTAAAGGCTCTGCTCTTTCACTCCAAAGATAATATAATGCTAAATCTATATTGCCATTGCTTTTTTCATTATTTTTAACACCTATTAAAAGCTTTTTAGAATCTGGGGACCATATTACTTTTCCAGTAGTAAATATTTTACCTAACAATTCTAAGTTTTCTGTTGAAACTATATAAGTTTCTTTAACTTCATCTAATCCCTTATCTACTGTTAAATATTTTCCATCTGGAGACCAACTAATACTATTTAAATCTCCTTCCACTAAATCTATTTCATTTTTCTTTTTATTCCCTTCATTGTATATTCCTAAAATATATTTTCCATCTGTCTCTCTTAAATAAGCCGCTATTTTTTCATTAAACCAAATTATTTCATCTATATCTTTTCTTTCCTTAAAATTTTCTCTTTTACTACTTTTTATAATAAAACCACATATAATTATTAATATTCCAGCCATTAAAACTATAATTCTTTTTTTCACCCATAGTCCCCCTTAGAACTCGATACCTTTTCTCGCCATTATACCTTTTGTATAATAATGTTTTATTTCCTTCATTTCTGTAACTAAATCTGCTAATTCTGTTAATTCTTTTGGAGCATATCTTCCAGTTATCACTACTTCTACTGAAGACTTTCTATTTTTGATAATTTCAATAGCTTCATCTACAGTAAATAATTTATAATATAAAGCAATATTCAATTCATCTAATACTACTAAGTCATATTTTCCACTTTTTAATACTTCCTTACAAATATTCAACCCCTTCCTTGCCTCTTTTATATCTTCATCTGTTGGATCATTATATATGAAACAATCTCTTCCAAACTGGTGTATTTCAATATTGGGAATATAGTTTGAAAGCCTTAATTCACTATAATCCATACCTTTTATGAATTGGCAAAAAAACACTTTCTTTCCTGCAAGGGCTGCCCTTACAGAAAGTCCTAAACTAGCAGTAGTTTTTCCTTTTCCATTTCCTGTATATATATGTACATAAGAATTTTCCACCTATTTCACTCCTTTCTTCCAGCTTATTATTATTATATACAATATTTAAATCCTAGGATAATACTAGGTTTAAATGAAAAACTTAGATTTTACTATATAATAATAAGTATAAGGTATAAAATATAAGTATATGATAAAAAGGTGGTGCAGAAATGAAACTTGTCAAAATAAGAGGAAATACCTATTATATTCCCCATAATACTAATATAGGAGTCTATACCTATAAGAATAAAAACTGCATTCTTATAGATACTGGAATTAATAACACAGCAGCTAGAAAAATTGAAAATGTATTAATTTCCAACAATCTTCATCCTAAATATATTATAAATACCCATAATCATTTAGACCATTCTGGAGGAAATAATTATTTTACAGAAAATTATCCAGGGTGTATCACCTATGCCTCTGAAAGAGAAAGGCTTTTTTTAGAATACAATGAACTATTCCCTTATACTTTCTATGGAGCTTCATCTACAAAAGAAATAGCTAAAAGTAATAAGCCCATAAAAGTAGATTATACTCTTGAATATGGTGTAGAAAAAATAGATGGTGAAAAATTTGAAACTATTCCCCTTAAGGGACATTCTATAGAGCAAATAGGTATCATCACACCAGATAAGGTATGCTTTCTCGGAGATGGTATATTTAGCCCAGAGATACTTGAAAAATATAGTATACCTTTTTTATATGATATAGAAGCAACACTGAATACTTTTAAATATGTTGAGGAAATAGATGGAGATATTTTTGTAATAAGTCATTCAGATAAATTATATGAAAAGGATGAAATAAAGAGCTTAGTAGATATAAATATAAAATGGGTAAATAATATATCAGAGGAGATTTTAACTATATTAGAACAACCTCATACTAGAGAAGATCTTTTACAAAGTATTATAATTTTAAATGAAATAGATGATTCAGTTTTAAATTTTAATCAATACCATATATATTTTTCATCTATATCAGCATTTTTAACCTATTTAACTAATAAAAATCTAATAGAAAATCATATTGAAAATGGAAAAATCTATTATTATCAAAAATGAGAAATTAGGTATGGTTCTTTTTGTGTTATTTTTATTTTGCTTTAAAATACAGTGCAAGTTTCCGGATTTTAAGTTGTTAGGTCTGTTGACTTAAAAAGCCATTGGGTAGAAAATAAAGATGAAGTTTTTCACAAAACCTATGAAATTGATTTTCAATCAATTAAGCAAATAACCATCATTTGTGGTAGGATTTTATGAAATTTAAGTCCTATTTTCTCCAAAGCTTTTTCGGAAGAAAACCTATCAATCTAAAATTCGTGGACTGGCACTATTTTTAAAAAATCAAGATTTAAGAATTAATATATGGAGGGATATTATGAAAAAGTTACAACTTGATGATTTTACTAAATATAAGTTTATTTCAGGACTTAAATATTCTCCTAGTGGAGATTATGCAGCTTTTATAGTTCATAGAATGGATGTGGAAGAAAACAAATACTTGTCCAACATATGGATTTATAATACTAAGACAAATAAATACTTTCAACTTACTTCATTAGATGAAGAAAAATCTTTTATATGGCTAGACAATTCAAATATTCTATTTCCAGCTATGAGAAATCCAAAAGATAAAAAGAAATTAGAAATTGGAGAAGAATTTACAGTTTATTATAAAATAAATATTCATGGTGGTGAAGCCCTAGAAGCTTTTAAAGTACCATTAATTGTTACTGAACTAAAGAAAATAGATGATAAAAACTTTCTAATTACAGCATTATATGACCATTATAAACCAGACTTAAATAATTTAGAAGGTGATGAAAAAGAAGAAGCTATAAAGAAAATTAAAGAAGAAAAAGATTATGAAGTATTGGATGAAATACCTTTCTGGTCAAATGGTGAAGGATTTACAAATAAAAAAAGAAATAGACTATATTTATATAGTCGAGAAAAAAATAAGGTAGAAGCAATTACCGATGAATATACAAATGTAGACTTGATTAAATTAAATAAAGAAAAATCTATGGCTTTAATAATTGCTAATTCTTTTAAAGACAAAGCTCCTATTAAAAGTAATTTATATCTATATGATATAGCTAAAAAAAATTTAGAGAATATAACCCATGAAGATCCTTTTAGCTATGCTTATGGAGACTTTTTAAATGATAAAATAATATTTGCTGGTAATAATATGAAAACCTATGGAGTAAATGAAAATAGTCATTTCTATACCATAGATATTGATTCAAAAAAGGTGGAAAAAATAACTAATGACTTTGACTATAGTATATGGAACTCTGTAGGTTCTGATTGTAGATATGGAGAAATTCAATCTTTTAAAGTAGATAAAAATTATCTCTACTTTGTCACTACAGAAATAAACTCTTCTTATATTAATAGAATAGATAAAAATGGTCATATCGAAAAAATAACTACTAAAGATGGTTCTATTGATGGATTTGATGTGTATGACGAAAATATACTATTCATTGGTTTAAAAAATATGAAATTGCAAGAACTATACACCTTGGAAAATAATAAAGAAAAACAAATCACTAACTTTAATGAATGGGTAATAGAAACTAGAAAATTATCTAAACTAGAAAGAATTACTTTTGAAACTGAACCTGGAATAACTTTAGAGGGTTGGATAATGAAACCTGTAGATTTTGATCCAAATAAGAAATATCCAGGAATACTTAATATCCATGGTGGTCCAAAAACTGTTTATGGAGAAATATTTTATCATGAAATGCAATACTGGACTAATAAAGACTATGTAGTATTCTTCACTAATCCTAGAGGTGGTGACGGACGAGGAAATGAATTTGCAGATATAAGAGGAAAATATGGAACTATTGACTATAATGACCTTATAAAATTTACAGATATAGTCCTTGAAAAATATCCATTTATAGATAGTAATAGACTAGGAGTAACTGGGGGCTCCTATGGTGGATTTATGACTAATTGGATCATAGGCCATACAGATAGATTTAAAGCTGCTGTTAGTCAAAGAAGTATTTCTAACTGGATTTCTAAATTTAGTACTACAGATATTGGATACTTCTTTGTAGATAATGAACAAATTGGGACTCCCTGGGACAAAGTAGAAAATCTTTGGTTCCACTCTCCTCTTAAATATGCAGATAAAGCTAAAACTCCTACACTATTTATTCACTCAGAAGAAGACTACCGCTGCTGGCTAGCAGAAGGTCTACAAATGTTTACTGCATTAAAATATCATGGAGTGGATGCAAGACTTTGCATGTTCCGTGGAGAAAATCATGAGTTAAGCAGAAGTGGAAAACCTAAACATAGAATTAGAAGACTTAGTGAAATGACAAATTGGTTTGATAAATATTTGAAATAAAAATATGAAAAAAGGTTGTATATTTTATAAATTATTTAAAATTATAATATTATATAGTATAATACATCTATTAAATGATTTAGGGAGTTGTAAAAATATATGGAATATATGATTATCAAAATTTTATTATTTATTGGAGTACCATTAATTATCACTATTATCAATAATAATATTAATTCATTGAAAGGTGATCTGGAACGCATGAATTCAACTTTATATAAGATCGCTGAACAAATTGGTATACCTAAACCACCTATAGATGATGAATTAAAAGTCCTTATTGAAGAAGGTAAAAAAATTGAAGCTATTAAAAAAGTGAGAATGGATTTGGGACTTTCATTAAAAGATGCCAAAGAATATGTTGATTCTTTGTAAAAAAAGCAGCCTCTTCTGTGGCTGCTTTTTTATAACTTTTCTATACATTTTTAAGTATTACTTTTAATTCATAAGTGTTTGTATTTAAAACAGTTAATAATGCTATTTGTTCTTCTTGAAGTGAAACTATTCTTTCAAAGGATTTCATAGCACTCATATACCTTTTATTTACTACAAAATTTACATAAGCTTTTGATTCAGCTCCTATGCTACCTATTACATAGTCTATTTCTTCAATTTCATCTTTAAGTTCTTTTGTCAATTTAGCTATTTTTATATAATCTGATTTACTCATATTTCTATCAACAGATTTGATTATACTTCTTAATTCTCTATTGATTTCTAAAATATTATTTTTTATATCCTTAGTAAGTTTAGCTGCTTGTACTGAATTATCAACAAATTCTTTTTTAAGCATTATTTGTTTCTTTACTAATCCTTCAGGCTTTAAAGTATTAGTACTATAACTTTGAGTACTAAAGTTTTGAACATTTGAATCTAATACTTCCTCAATCGCATCCTCTAGTCCATCATTATTTAAATTTTCTTGTTCTTCAATTACTTCATCAACTTCTTCTAGTACTTCCTCCATGTCCTTTAACATATTTTCTAGTTCAACTTTTAGTTCTTTTCTATCTAGTTCATCTACTTTTTCTGTTTCTGCAAATACTGCAAAGGAACTAAAAATTAATACTAAAGATAATGTTAATGCAAATAATCTTTTTGTCATAAAAGACACCCCCACATGGTTAATATATTTTATATACTTCTTATTACTAATATCGGAAAAAACTGGACAAACTTTAGCCCTTTTCATGGGCAATGTGTATAATATACTAATATGTGAGGAATGTCCTAGTAGCATCTAGTTCTCTGGTATTGTGAGCTCTAAATCTGATATAGGATAACTAACACATGGATGAATATATCCATATTTTTTATCTACTATCCTTCTACTATCATTATCCTTTCTTATATATACATCTCCAGATATAAGTTTAGAACGACAATATCCACATTCTCCACTTTTACAATGGGACGGGGCTTCTATTCCTGCTCTTTCTAAAGTTACCAATACAGTTTCATTAGCTTTTGCTGGAATAATCGTATGTCCCTTTCCAACATTAACTATTAAATCAAAGTTTCATCCTTTAATTCACAATATCCAAATAGAATATTTAAATTTTACTTGTAAACCTTTCTTAAATATAAAAAAGTCTGAAAACTTCAGACTTAAAATATAATATATTAAATATAAAAAATTCTATCTCTATACTTTTCTAATATTTTTTTATTAAATTCATCTCCTCCATCTACATTAGCACTATGAAATATAGGAGGAGATATCCCTTTATTTAAAAGTATTTGGGAAACTTCTACTACTATAGCATTACCTATAGCTGCTCCTGCTATAGTAGATGTAGGCCCAATTTTTTGATTAAATCCTTCTAATTTCATAGAAGCATCTTCAAAGTCCCCACAATTATCTATAACTAAATTTGCAACTTCAAATAATTTTTTATTGCTAGAATGTCTAGACAAAACCTTCTTAGAATACTCCATATTGGTAATAGCTATAACATAGGCCTTCTTATATCTAGATTCTAAAGCTATATCTACTATAACAGAATTTCTCCCTGATACAGAATGAATAATTATTATGTCTCCTTCTCTTAACGGACTTTCTCTAATTATTTCCCTACCAAACCCTTCTAATCTTTCTGCCTTAGAAGTCATAGTGACAGGTCTTGTATTTAACATAAGAGTTGGATTAAATATAGGGTTTATTAAAGCAAATCCTCCAGTCCTATAGAAAAGTTCTTCCACAACTATTCCTGCATGAGAAGCACCAAAGGCAAATATTCTATTACCATTTTCTACTCCATTAGCTATCTTTTCTGCAGCTAAATGTATATTATCCTGTTGGTTTTTTTGTATTTTTCCCAATACTTCTTTAGCATATTCTATATATTCATATCCATAGTTCTTCAACATTTTCACCCCTATCTACTTAAAAAATCTAGCAATACTTCCTGAAATAATGGACCATAACGAAAAATCATTTCCTCCAAATATTATTATCCAATCAGCTACAGTATTTTTTAAAAATGGTATGGAAAATCCAACTAAAAATATCATCAGTACTCCAGCTACTGCTGATCCAACAATAGCTCCTCTAAGTCCACCTGTTCCATTTCCAATAACTGCTGCTGTTCCTATTTCAAAAAAACATGTAATTGTAAGTGGTACTATAGCATATGGAAATAAAGTTGTTCTTCCTAAAAGAATAATAGTTATAACTGATGTAATCATAGATACTACAAAGCCTATTAATACAGCATTAGGTGCATAAGGGAATATGATTGGACAGTCTAGAGCTGGAATGGCATCTGGAATGATTTTATCAGAAATTCCTTTAAAAGCTGGTATTATCTCCCCTAACATCATTCTTACACCAGTCAATAATACAGTTAATCCTGCTCCAAAAAGTACTCCCTGAAGCAATGCATATACTACAAAGTTTTTATCTGTATTAAATACCCTAGGTGCTCTTCCACCTAGTATAATTCCTATAACTATATAAACTAAAAACATTACTAAAGAAGAAGTAATGGTTATTTCTCTTATGAAATCCCATTTCTCACTTATTTTTAAATCCTCTGTTGAACGTTCCCTATTTCCAAAAGCTTTTCCTAAAATACCTGAAACTATTGAAAGTATTCCAGTAGGATGACCTAATGTAAAAGAATCATCGCCTGTAACATTTTTGACAAAAGGTCTTAAAATTGCTGGAACAAGTATTATATATATTGAAACAAATATAGTGCTAAATAATAGTAGGTTTCCTCCTGTAAGCCCTGTTTCAACACCCACTGCTACAAATATAAAAGCAAACCAAAATAAATGGTGACCAGTTAAAAATATATTCTTAATCCTAGTATATCTAGCTACTATAACATTTAATAAAAAAGCAATTAACATGGAAATCCCTATTTGTGAACCATAATCAGATATAATTTTATCTGCTCCTATTGGTCTTAAGGCTGCTTCTCCAGTTATTCCATATAATATATTAAAACCATTGCTAAGAGGCAACATGGAACTAACTAATATATTTACACCTTGAGTCAATATAACTACACCTATAATAGTTTTTAATGTTCCCTCAATTATTTCTGAAGCTGATTTTCTTTGAAGTAATAGACCTATTAATGCAATTATGCCTAAAAATAGGGAAGCTTCTCTAAATATTTCATTTATCAAAAACATTACAAATCTCAAAACATCACTCCTTAAAACTATTTAGTACATCCCTAACAACTGGCAATCCATTTTCTACAATTTCTACCTTGTCAATAAAATTTTTAATTGCTACTACTGGAACATTTACCTTACTCCTAATATTTTTTTCAAGCTCTTTTGAAGTGAATATTATATCGCAGGGAGTTGAAGATGCACTTCCTACATCTGCAGTAAATACATCTGCCTTTATATTATTCTGCTTCAGTACCTCTTCTATTTTCATCTTTAAAATCATAGATGAACCGACTCCAAATCCACATACTGCTAAAATTTTTAATTTTTTAGACAAAAATATCCCTCCTATTTTCTATTTAAAATATAATATGCCTCTTCTATATCTTCAATATTTCTTAATCTTTCAATCTTTTTTTCATTATCTAAAATACCAACTAATTCTTGTAATGCTTCAAGATGATTTTCTTTTGATCTTGCACAGAAAGCGAATACCATGTCTACAGGGTCATTATCTTCACTTCCAAATTCTACAGGCTTTTCTAATGTAATTAAACTCATTCCATTCTTTAAAACTTCATTAGTAGGTCTTGCATGAGCAATAGCTATATGAGGAACTATGACAATATAAGGGCCTAAATCTTCTACGGCTTTTACCATATCTTCTATATATTCTTCATTTATATGTTCACTACTTAAAAGAAGATTTCCAGCTTCTCTTACAGCCCCTTTCCAGTCCTTTGCATAAACATTTAATTTAATATTTTCTTTTTCAATAATATCCCTATTGGACAAATTAATCACCTCATTAATTAAATAGAGCATTAAATATTTTTCCCTCTATTTACAATTTAATACCTTTAAAATAAATGATGATTAAATGAAAATATTCAGGGTATCTTACTCATACGAAGAATTGAGAGGTGATTTTCATGATTTCAAAAGAATTATTAAGAGAAAAGACTATTACATTCTTAGAATATATGGGAGTATATATTGATGATTTAGAAGATAATCAAAAACTAGAAGAATTTGCAAATATATTAGAAAATACAGAAGACTCTGCCGAAAAAACAAATGGATTAGTTTACAAATACAATGATGAGTACTTTTTGGTGATAAATTTTCTAGATGGAGATTACTTAGTAGCACCAGTAGAATACAATTCTTAATATAATTAAGCACAAATTAAGGGATGTATATATCATAGTTGCTGATATACTCATCCCTATTAAGTATAGTTTTATGAAAAAAAATTGTATAATATAGGTAATATAACAGGTACAATAAAAGTGAGAATAGTTCCAGTAATTAATGCTATCAATCCTAATTCTGGTCCAACAAACTTTGTTACTGGAACCAACATAGTATCCATATTACCAGCAGCCCCTCCTGCAATTGGACTTCCCTTACTTATTTTAATTAAAATTGGTAAAAATAAAACTGTAAAAAATTCTCTCATAACATTAACTATAAATCCATATGTTCCTATTTCAGCTCCATACATCTGTGTCATATATGCTCCTGTAACGCTATAATAGCTCATCCCACTAGAAGCTATCACTGAAATATGTAATGGTATTTTAAGTATAATTCCAGATAAAATACCTGCCATAATGCTCCCTGTAAAAATTGCAATAGAAAGAAAAATAATCTTCCATCCTAGCACTTTAATATAATTAAATATCCTGCGATTTGAACCTAGGCTAATACCTACACTAGTATAAAGAATCATCAAGAAAATAGTTAAAGCATAATCTAAAACAAATATAAGATTATTAGGTAGCATAGTACTACCAAAAATAACACCAACAATAATAGATATAGGCATAATCCAAATAAGTGGAGATATCTTCTTTTTCTCTTCCTGCAAAATATTGACCTCATCATTTACATTAATTTTTTCCGAGGATAATTTTCTACTAATTTCTTCTAGAGGTAATATTGTTTTTTCAATAAGAACAGTAAAAAAGGCACTGCAAGCTATAGCAAATAAAGAAATTATTACGCAATTTAATCCAATTGTTCCTAAGTTAGACATTATAGAATTATTAGTACCAACATTTGCACCTATAGTTATCATTAGCCCTATCAAAGCAATATTCACTACTAAATCTACAACTTTCAAAGTAGAATCTGACAAATTTTGAATTCCAACTATTAAACCTATTGTCAAACATAAAAATGGAAACCAAATCATATATTTTCTCACCTCCCTATTCATTAGCTGATAAATATATAGAATATTCTTAAATAAATTTATTACAGCCATTATAGCATACTAAAAATGAAAAAGTATATAGTCTAATTTAAATACTAAAGTAAAATTAGTTATAGTTTTATATATACTAAATGTAAATTATTTTATATAATGAAAAAATTAACAATATATATAGATAAATGATACAATAAATGAAAAAGGCAGAAAAATTTTTCTGCCTTTTTATTATTAAAAATATTAATTTAATTTACTCTTATCTATTTCTCTATCTACTAATGTATCTAGTTTGTCCTTCATATCCTTAAACAAAGGGAGTATTTCATCCGACAATATTTCTGGAAGAAAAGCTATATCATCAGTTTTGAATACTTCTCCAAAACCTTCCATTATGTCTTTTAGATAATATATATCCTTCGCATATAAATTCCACTTTTCATAACTTGTAACTATATATCTTAACTCATCACTCATATCTATTACATAAAAAGTATCTACAAGCCACCTGACACTTTCGAGCAACTTAACTAATTCGCTCCAAGACTCTTTATTAGGCTCTTTATAAAATTCATTTGCTAATAGTTCCACTTCTAAAACAGCCTCTCCTAAATACTCAATATTAGATATAAGTATATCTCTTGTCATATCCTTTATATTCTTAGTTATGACTTTTACTTCCTCTATGTTTTTGATATTTTGGGAAAAATAATCATAAAAGTCATCATGAACTTCATCTCCATCTACCTCAAAATGGCTCAATATATAGTTTGAAGTAGAAATAATATCTTTTACCTTTTCAAATATATCATCTATAGATTCTAAATTATTATCAAATTCTAGCACCTTATTCAATATATAAATTTTCATTAAATTACCTCCAAAATCATAAATTTCCCAATATAAAATGAACTTATCCTATGTAATCTTAAATACAGTAGCTAAATCCTTTAAATATTATCAAGTCTAGTATAATATATGTATTAGTTTTAAACAAGATATAAACTTGCATACTTAAGAGATAAACAATAAAAAGACAAGGAGAAGATTTATTCCTTGCCTTTTTATTATCTTAAAACTTTTTTCTTCCTAATATTATACCATATATCATTAATAATGAACCACTAATATAAAAACCTATACAATTATTATATCCTGTCCTTGGTAACTTATCTTGAGGCATTTCTAGCTTTATTGATTCTTTAGGATTCTTAGGTTCTTCTTTAATATTTGAACCTGTCAAATCTGTTATATTCTTTGTATCCTGTGGGTCCTTTGGGTTTATTGGAGTTTCTGATTCTTCAAGTTCAACTATTCTTTTTTCTACTTTAATAAGTTTATCAATATTCGATACTAAGATTTTTTGTTCTTCTGATAATTTTTCAAAAGCTAATCTTGCTCTTTCTACCTCTTCTTTGTGTTCTAATCTCAAATCTTTAATTTCAGGTAATTTATTAATTAAGTCTACTACATTTTGAATATCTTCAAACCCTATATTCAGCCATTCTCTTAATTCTTCAATCTTATCTTTAACATTCGTACTTATGAAGAATATAAAGAAGGAGAAGAAATAAAATTAGATGTCTCTAATGTAAAATATAATCCTGAAACTAGAAAATTTGAATTCCATTTTTCAGATACTATCTGTTCTATAATTTCATATATATACAAAAAAACACCTCCAAAGTTTCTAATTCCCACAATTTTAAACCCTATTTTTATATTTATCACTTACTCCAGTATATTAATTTTAATAAGTATATTTTTAAAAAAGTATAACTATAGTATCTTTTAGGGTAATAATATATTAAGTATGATAAGGGAGTTGGTGCTATGATAGATATAAGAGAATTCATTAGGACTAATATAGAAAATAATATGTTTAAAGGAGTTGTTATTGGTATTAGTGGAGGAATAGATTCTGCAGTAGTAGGAAAACTACTTGTAGATTCCATAGGTAGGGATAAAGTCTTTGGTCTAATAATGCCAGAAAGAGATTCCTCTCCAAATACAGTTTCTGATGCTATTTTAGTATGTGATTATCTAGGAATTAAATATGAGATTATTAACATTAGCGGAGTTCTCAGAAAAATAGGAGTTTATTCTCTCAAGCCTCCTGCTTTTCCCTTTCCAAGAATCATTCAAAAAAAATATTCTAGAAATATATGGACTAATGAGAAAAAACCATTTATCCAAGACCTAACTACCCAAGGAGACAAAAGCTTTTCAGAAAGCTTAGCCTATTATAGAACAAAACCTAGGATTCGAGCTATAATGTTATATTTTGAGGCAGAAAAAAGAAATTTTGCAGTAGCCGGCTGTACAAATAAAACTGAATATCTTACAGGCTTTTACACTAAATGGGGTGATGAAATCTGTGATATTGAACCAATAAGACATTTATACAAAACTGAAGTATTCGAACTAGCAGAAAAGCTAAATATCCCACAAAAGATAATAAATAAAAAACCTAGCCCTGATATTGCCCCTGGAATTACAGATGAATTTGCATTGGAAATTGATTATAGTGAATTAGATAGGATATTAATAAAAATTGAAAATAAAGAAGATCTTTCCGATGAAAATGAAGACAGTGTAAGTAAAATAAAAGAAATGCTAGAAAACAGAAAATATAGAGAAACTAAACAATTACATCTGTAGTTAATCTTTTATAAGGTTAAATATGCTAATGTTAACCTTTAACTTTAAGGCTATTTTTATATACTTATTTACTTGAATCCCATTGAAAATACTTCTCTAGATAGATTTCTTACATCTTAAAGTTAAAGGTTAACTTGATAATTTCTTTAACCAAAAATATAGTTAATTACCATTCGACTGAAATATTTGAACTGTCTATAGAAGCTAAATCTTTACAACCTGTTAATATCATAGTTTGATATAATTCATTTTTCATATTGTCAAGAATTAAAGAAACTCCTTCTTCATATCCTCCAAAAGCTCCGATGATTATAGGTCTACCTATTAATACACCATCTGCTCCTAAAGACAACATCTTAAATACATCAACCCCAGAACGTACTCCACCATCTACTAGAATCATTATTTTTCCTTTTACAGCTTTGCTTATTTCAGGTAAAACCTTTGCAGTAGATTCAGCATGGTCTAATACCCTGCCTCCATGATTTGAAACTACTATAGCTTTTGCCCCTATTTCTACAGCTAATTCAGCCTCTTCAACTGTCATTATACCCTTAAGTATAAAAGGTAGATTAGTTGAGGAAACTAATTCCTTCAATTCTTCAACAGTTTTTGGTCCAACAGGTTGTCCTTTAAGTGCCATAGTTACTAACCCTGCTCCATCTATATCTACTCCTACGGCTATTGAATTTATACTTTCTGCTTTTTTTATATTTTCAATAATAGCTTGGTTTTCCCTTGGTTTAATAATAGGTACTCCCTTTCCCTCAACTTTTTTCAAAGCATTAAGTCCATCTTCATACATAGTTAAATCTGCTGAATCACCAATCATAGCAATAGTTCCTGATGATAAACTACCATTTACTACACTATCTATATATTCTCTTTCAGTTAAAGCACCTCCCATATTGAAAGCACTTCCTGTTATAGGTGCAGTTATTATAGGAAAATCTAGTTTTGAATCAAAGAATTCAAATTCTAGATTTGGATCTTTTGCATTATGAATAGTTTTTAATCTCAATTTAACTTTATTTAAATCATCTACATTATTTTTAAAGGTAGAGCCTGTCAATGAACCTCCCATACCTGGAACCTCTCCAGCACAAGCTACTCCATTACATACTGGACAAACTCTACAATAACCTTTCATTTTTTCTCTTGCTACAGATCTAATTTCCCTTAAATTCATAATAAACACTCCTTTCTCTTCCTAAATATTATATCAAATAGATTCCCTTATTTGTATATTTCTTCTGAAACTTCAATACATAAGAAATAGATTTGTGTTATTTTTTGAATACTAAAAATACCACTGGGTAAGTATAAAATAATTACTTCAATAATTGAGGAGGATAAAAATTTATGAAAAACTTTATTAAACAAACTAAAATAAGCTTTATTTTAATGGCAATACTATATATTATATTTGGTCTATTATTTATAGTTCGTCCAGACTTTACTAACAAGGCTATTATCATAGTTTTAGGTGCAATATTAAGTATATATGGAATTTCTAAGATACTTACATATGTTAAATCTGATGATGTTGAAAAAGTACAAAGTTTCCATCTTAGCACTAGTGTTATTATCTTATTAATAGGAATTTATCTTCTTATAAAACCAAAGGTGATAGTTTCCATATTAGGTGCAATTCTAGGATTTTTCTTGTTTTTACATGGAGCACTGAACTTCCAGCATGCCTTTAATTTAAAGAATATGGATTATGAAAAATGGTGGATATCTGGAATTTTTGGAGTTATAGCTATTTGCTTTGGGTTTTATGGAATTATAAATCCTACCAGTATCTCTCCTGCATTTTCAATAATTATTGGTTTAGGTATGATAATAAGTGGATTAAGTGATATATTCATGATATATAAACTTTCATCTTATATAAAATAAATCCTTTCTTCCCCATGACTCTAATAAATATAGAATATGGGGAATTTAATTTAAAAATATTAATAAGAGTATTTTAAATATAGATATTTTCTATTAGATTTATTCTCATTTATATGGTAATCTATGGTAGAATAGCATTACTTAGCAATATTTATTTGCAATAACTAAAATATAATAGTGAATGGAGAGATATAGATGAGAAATATTGTTAAACAAATGCCAATACCAATTGTTGGGCTTATGTTAGCTTTAGCAGCTACTGGAAATCTAGTAATGTCCTATGGTATTGTATATAGAAATATCTTTGGCATACTATCAGCAATTATTTTAGTTTTGATGCTAATGAAAATTATTAAATATCCAAAAGAAGTATTAAAAAGTTTAGATAATATTGTAGTTGCCAGCGTTTTCCCTGCCTTTACTATGGGAATAATGCTTTTATCTACGTATATAAGCGGATTTTCAACATCATTAGCATATAGCCTATGGATTATTGGACTAATATTTCATATTATATTAATTATTTATTTTACAAAAAAACATGTATTTAATTTTAATATCAAAAAAGTTTTTCCTAGCTGGTTCATAGTTTATGTTGGAATTGTAGCAGGAACTGTGACTGCTCCAGTATTCCGTATGGAGAATATTGGACAAATCTTATTTTGGCTTGGCTTTATACTTTATTTAATATTACTGCCAATCACACTTAAGAGGGTTTTAAATATAAAAGAAATTCCAGAGCCAGCATTACCTACAATTGTAATTTTATCTGCACCTGCTAGTCTTTGTTTAACAGGATACATGAATTCATTTCCAAACAAAAACATATTTTTTGTTTACTTCTTATTAGCTTTATCACAATTTACCTTGCTATGTGTATTGCTTCAATTGCCTAAACTATTAAAACTACAATTCTATCCTAGCTACTCAGCTTTCACTTTTCCATTAGTTATTAGTGCAACTTCTATTAAATTAACAAATGCATTTTTAATTGACATAGAAAAACCCTTATCAATACTTAAGTATATTATAAAATTTGAAGAAATAGTAGCAGTTGGAATGACAATTTACGTATTGTATAAATATATAAAATTCCTATTTACTGAAGCTGAAACAGTCAAATAGTAGAATGCCACCAATTTAGTTGGTGGCATTTTATTATTTAATTTTAACTTGTCCATCTTCTATTAATTTTTCAGCAACCCATTCTGCAACTTTTCCAGTGATCTCTATACAATGCCTTTTTCTCTCAGGGCTTTGAAAATTATCTCCTGCCCACTGTCTAGTCATAACTCTACAACAAGTTGAACCATATTCTTCTTTAATAAAATCATGTAGTTCTGCCGCTATTGGAAACATTTTTTCATTCATATCTTCACCATGAATTCTACCATATACCATACCAAGGGCCATTTGTCCACCACTTACTGCTCCACATAAACATCCAGATTTCCCCATACCTATTGGAAATCCTGATGCCATTTTTACAATATCATCATTATAAGGTTTGCCAAGTAGACCATTTATAGTATGTGCTACTGCTTCTGAACAGAAAAACTCTCCTCTTTCAAAATATCCTTCAGCCTCTTCTTTAACTGATTTTAACAATTCTTCTTTTGTCATAAATATATCCCCCTAATATTTATTCATACTAATCTTACAATAATATATTAGTTAAGACAAATTGATATTATCTATAATAATATTATTAGTATAGATAAATATAATTAATCGTTAATATAAAAATATTAGAGATATCTTAAATAATTTATAAGCTTTTATTTATTCAACTAGCATATTAGGTATTGAAAAATATCCTTCTCTTCCAAATATTATATTCTCTCTGCTTATTCTAGTGTAAACTCCTGAAAATTTTTCATTATACATATATACTCCTATATTGAGTTTAAAATCTCGAACTTTTAGCTCGCCATTCTCAAATTGTACAAAGGGTCTGGTGAAAGGGTCAATGAATTCTTGAAATAAATGGTTTTCATTCCAACACTCAACTAATATATCCTTCCATTCCTCTTTAGAAAAATCTCTACCTGCATTAACTCCTTGAGATGCAAAAGAATCTATAGGTTTTATTATATATTTATCTTTATTACTTAAAACTTCTTTAAATATCTTTTCATCTCCACCAAATTCTTTTGTAATAGGAATATGCTCCTTTATAAGCTTCCTTTCTTCTTCTGACAGAAATTTTAAAGTATCTTCATCATGGAGTATTTTGAATATAATTTTATTGTGCATTATTTGAGATCTAAGAGAGCCTATGACACAAACAGCTCCATTTTTATAAGCCTTTATTAAATCGGGTATTTCATTAGATTTTTCTATAAATTCCACAGTAACTATCCTTCTATATATAAGATCTATTCTCATATCTTCATAATATAATTCCCCATCTTTATATCTTAAATCCCTTGGATCTACAATCACTGCATTATATCCCTTTTCAATATAGGCTTTTTTAAAAGTTTCAAATTCAGCTGTTATTCCAGTTTCCTTAAAATCTACAATAGCTATATTAGGCTTATCAACTTTTTTATAATATCTACTATAGGTCTTTAAACTTTCCTCTACCCAAGTATTAATCAATTCAAAATAAGAAATATTATACCTTTTTCTCATTATGTCCATAGATTCAGTTTCCAATAATATTCTTGAAAATATGTTGTCCTCATTCATACCTGAGGTACCATCTGTATTTACCTCTATGAATTTAAATTTATCTTCCCCACCATAAAAAAGATCAAATCTCCCTATAGGAATATTCACATCATATCCTGGATCTACCAATATAAGTTCTTCTAATAGTTTAGGATATTTGAATTTTTTCCTATATTCAGGGGATTTTATATATTTTTCTGTAACTTTATTGGTAATAGACATTAGAGTTTTTCCTATATTACTAAAAGTTTCAATATCATTCTTGGTAAAAAACATAGGTTGATATAAAAAAGGGATAGGTTTGCCCTTATATCTTGCATTGGAATTTGCCACCTCTTCTACTTTTTTCTTATAATCTTCATAATACCTTTCAGGATTTTCTTTAATTATATCAATATATTCTCTTGTTAAACTTAGTCCATCCACATTAATTCACCTCAAATAAATAGTTTAATATATATTTACCCAATAATATATATATAAAGTATTTTTTATAATTTTAATAAATTAGCTTTGTAATCTTTAAATCCACAGAAATCTTCTCTGTAAAATTCTCCAACAACTTTAAATCCTAATTTCAGATGAAAAGATAAGGAGGCCCTATTTTCTTCTGGAGCTGTATTTACAAACACTAATATACCTTTTTCTTTATAACTATTCTTTAGAAATTTATAAAGTTCCTTTCCAATATATTGTCCTTGGAATTCTTCCTTAACAGCTATCTGTTCAGAATATATGCAATTTTCAATACTACCTATTAACTCAGTATACTTTAGCATGTCTTTAGGATATTCAGTACTAAACCATAAAAAACCTACAATATTTTTATCAATTCTAGCAACTATAAATTTTTCAATATTATTTTTTATAAATTCTTTAGGAATAATCCTTAATAGGACTCCCTTTTCTTTATTTTTAGCATATTCTATATTAAGTTCTTTTGAAATATTATGAATAGATATATAATCTTCTTTTTTAGCCAATTCTATAATCACTATTTCTCACCTCCCATACTATTTTTAAGAAATAGAAATATATTTACGCTTACAACATTGTTTGAGTTGTAAAAATCTTTCCTTATTTTATCTTCTATATTGAAACTTTTAATCACTTCAAATCCTGAAAATATATCCTTAATCTTTGTAGTAAAGGCACTTAAACTATTAGAGTATTCTCTTTTTCTTCTTCCCATTTCTTTTTGAAATACTATAGGAATAAAAATAGGGATAAACCCTATTATAAATGCTGCAATAGCTATGTATATATTTAGTCTAAAAATTGAATAAGTTCCTAAAACAAATAATGATATATATTGAAAACTATCTAAAATATTCAAAAAATAATCTTACTCAATTAAATTTGTATCATTATTTATAGTTGAAATATAATCAGCACTATTTTGAGCATTAAAAGAAGCCATATCTTTAGACATAATATTATCAAATATATCTCCCTTTAAACAATACATAGATTCTTTTATAAATATACCTCTAAAAATCCTAACTAAATATGACAATATAGCTTCAGCTGTCATGACCCCTATCCCAATATATATAATTCTTTTAAATCCAAATCCATTTCCACTAACGCTAACATCTACAATTTTTCCAAGAATAAAGGCAAAAAATATTTGTATAATAGAAAAAAGTATTGCAAATAACAAATTAAGAAATAAAAGCCCCTTTAATCTAAAAAGATATTTTTTCATTCTCATCCCCCTATAAAATTAATTTTATATTTAATTCTTTAAATAAAAAATATCATAATATATTAAAATAATCAATTAACTTATTAATAATTGTAATAAATTCATTAATATTTTTATGTACCACTACATAAGAAAGTTTCCCTTAATTATAGTTTATATTATTATCAAAGGATATATAAGTATTGTATAGGTATTTTCTATACAATTGATAACCATTATAGGTTTTATCTATACAGGAGGTGTTTTTATGCCAGAGGAATTTAAAGCAGGATGTCAGAGACCAAAAATTGAAAAAGAAGAAGTAAAAGAAAGTAAGGTAGAAGAAAATCAAATTATAAAGGAGGATAATTTTAATATGATTAAAGTAGGAAAACCTGCACCAGATTTTACTATACCAGCCTTTCATCAAGGAAAATTTGTTGACTTAAGTCTTTCAGAATTTAAAGGGAAATGGGTTTTATTATGCTTCTATCCAGGGGATTTCACTTTTGTCTGAGCTACTGAAGTTTAAGCAGTTGCTGACAAATATGAAGAATTGCAAAAATTAGGAATAGAAGTTATATCTATTAGTGTAGATAGTGTATTTGTTCACAAAATGTGGAATGAATATGAATTATCTAAGATGGTAAATGGAAATATTCCATTCCCTATGGGTTCTGACCAAGATGGAACAGTAGGAAAGAAATATGGAATTTATGATGAAGATAGTGGAGTGGAAACAAGAGGTAGGTTTATAATAGATCCTGATGGAATAGTTCAAGGATTTGAAGTACTTACTCCCCCAGTTGGTAGAAATATAAATGAAATAATAAGACAAATCAAAGCTTTTCAATTAGTAAGAGAATCTAAGGGCAGTGAAGTTACTCCAGCTGGTTGGAAGCCAGGCAAAACAACATTGAAACCTAATCCAGAATTAGTAGGTAATGTATGGAAAGAATGGACTGTAGATGAAGTAGATAAATAATAGAAAGTATTACCAAGCAGCCTTAGCCATAAAATATTGACTGAGGCTGCTTTAATTATACTATTTTTTCTTATCACCTTTAAAAAATAGATATTATACAGCCAATAGGGTTAAAAAATTTAATATAGTTAATACAGTAGCTCTCCAATCATTAATAGTAATTACTGCTTTAATTGAAAAATTAAGTATCTATAGTGGGTAACTGAAACCTCTTTACTAAATCTAATTTCATAGCAATATATGTTAACGTGCATCTTATATAAATATCTTAAAAATTCAATGATATATTATTAAATTACTAAAAAAAATAATGTGCCAAATAAAACCTCCTAATGGCACATTATTTTTTAATTATCATTTAACTAACTTTTTTTGCAAATGAGGAACTAAGGATTATACTAGTAAATATGGTATTTTTCTTTTGTTTTTTTAAATTGTAAAGACTCCTCTTTCCACTTTTTTATTAATTCGTCTACTAGATCATCTTTACCTAAACTTTTTCTTATATCATTGGATCCAGATAAATAATCAATAAAATAATGCATATCTCTTTTAAATGGTTTTATATATTCAAAATTTCCTTTATCCATCTTTTTTATTTCATTAAGCAAGTATAAACTAATTTCTACACTTTTTACTTTTGTTTTATCTAAAATATGAATCTGAACTCCCTCACATACTTCATCTTTATATTTTGAAAAAGTTGGTGTAAAATATATTGGCCTAAATTTAACACCAGGTATATCTTTTTCTTCTAATCTATTTGCCAATTCATAACCATTTATCCAAGGTGCACCAACTATTTCAAAGGGATTAGTAGTTCCCCTTCCTTCTGAAATATTAGTCCCTTCAAACAAACAAGTACCAGTATATAATAAAGCATTTTCTAAGCTTGGGATATTAGGTGAAGGGTTAAACCAATATAAATCAGTATCATCATGATACATATCCCTTTTCCAACCAGTGATTTTTATTACTTCTAGATTGCATCCTATTTCAAACTCCTCATTAATAAGACATGCTAATTCACCAATAGTTAATCCATATCTTATAGGTATAGGATATAGACCTACAAAAGATTTATATTTAGTATCTAGTATATTACCTTCTACATTTTCTCCACCTAGTATGTTAACTCTATCAAGAACTATAAAATCTTTATTGTTTTCTTTACATGCTTCCATACAGTATGCCATTGTATATAAATAAGTATAGTATCTTGAACCAACATCCCCTACATCAAATACTAATACATCTATCTCATTAAGCATTTCACTTGAGGGTTTTCTATATTTTCCGTATAAACTATATACCATTATATTGGTTTTTTCATCTCTATAATGGTCAAGTTTTTCGCCTGCTTGTAAATTACCTCTTATTCCATGTTCTGGGGAGTACAATACTTTTAAATCAAAGTTTTGATTGAATATATCAATTGTATAGTTGAAATTCTTATCTATACCACTTTGATTAGTTACAAGCCCAACTCTTCTTCCTTTTACAACCTTTTTTATATTGTCTACCCTATCTATACCATTTCTTATAACTATAGACATTATTCCCTCCTAATTTAGCTTAAAATTCTTTAATAAAACATTATATTATGCCACTTCTTTTTGCTGTTCTTCTTCCAATAATTTCTTTTCATAAGCTTTAAAGAATGGATAATATACAGCCAATAGTATTAAAAAATTTAATATAGCCAATACAGCAGCTCGCCAATCATTGGTAGCAATTACTGCTTTAATTGGAGAAGGAAGTGTCCATGGCGCCATAACCGAAACTTTACTTACTAAATTTAATTTCATAGCAATATATGTTGTAGTAGCAGTAATTGCAGGTCCTACAATAAATGGTATGGCTAGTATAGGATTAAGAATTATTGGAGCACCAAATATTATTGGCTCATTAATATTAAATAGTCCTGGAACAAGTGAAAACTTTCCAACTTGTTTTAAGTATGCTGACTTTGACAATAAAAATAGTACACAAAGTGCTAAAGTACCACCAGAACCACCTATCCACATAAATAAATCATAGAAACCTTCAGTACCAATATTTGGTGCAACTCCACCATTAGCAACAATTTGCATATTTTCTTCTAAAAGTACTAGCCAAATCGGTCTTAATAAAGAACCAATAACAGAAACTCCGTGTACCCCTGCTGCCCAAAGCAAAGTAATTAATAAAGTTGGTATGAGAATACCAATGTAAGTATTTCCTGCAATTTTTACTAATGGACTAAATAATTTCATAAGTGCATTATTAATATCAAAACCTAACATAACTCTGATTGCCCAAATTATTATAATAATAACACTAGCAGGTATTAAAGCTTCAAAAGATCTTGCAACAGAAGCCGGTACCTGCTCAGGCATCCTTATTGTTATATTCTTAGTTTTACAAAATCTTAGAATTTCTACTGCTAATATCATTGTTAATATAGCTGTAAACATTCCTGCACCACCAAGATACTCCATAGGAATTATCCAACCTAACTCAGTATTTGTGGCTTTATCAACTACGTTTAATGGGATATTTGTCATTAAGAAGGCAGCCATTGAAAGAACTCCTCCACTTATACCATCTAAATCATAAGATTTAGCCAAGCTATATCCCATACCATAGGATGCATAGAGAGCCATTAATCCAACAGTAATTCTAAAAGGCAAAACTATATCTCCTAAACGTGGCTCAATAAATGCTTCCCAACTCTTAATTGGAAGATTTACAATTACTAAGAAAAAAGAGCCTACAATAATTAAGGAAAGTGTTGAAATAATACCATCTCTAATAGCTCTTAAATGTCTTTGTTCAGCAAGTGTTGCCATTGGTGGCATTAACTTTTCTTCTATCCACTTCATAAACTTTTCCATATTTTCATCTCCTTTTTACTCAATTAAATATATAAACTATCATCCATCTATATTTTTAAAACTACTTTTCGTGTTTTTTAATTAATTCATTTAACACCTTTGGAGCACCAATTGGTGTATATCCCATTGGTGGAATCAATTCTACTGGTACATCATGTTTTGCAGCAACTTCTTTAAAATAATCTAATCTGTGTTTAACCTGTGGTGCTACTATTAATAAATCATAATTTACATTTTCCATTTCCTCCATAATCTGAGTTGTCCCTATTGCTTCTATTTCTAAAGGGAAATCTTGCTTTTTTGCCTCTTCTGATATCGCCTTAACTACTATAGTTGAAGACATTCCTCCAGAACAAACCATTAATACCTTCATATTAACACCTTCCTTTTTTATTTTTTATAATATAACCTACTAAACTTTCCTCCTTCATAACTATATTGAGCACATTAATACAAAATCTTAGTTTTAATTATTATCTTACCTATTTAATTGCAAAAATTTTTTCACCTTCAACTACTTGAGTATTTTCTTCTTCAATTGAAGATACTTTATAAAATCCATTACCTTTCCTTATATTCTTAATAAATTTATTAATACTCTCTTCTTCTCCTTGAACCTCTATTATGACAGTATTGTCACTCCCTTTCTTTGCAAAGCCTGTTAAATTAAATAAAGAAGATTGCATCTGTGCATGATATCGTATTCCTCCTTCAGACACTTCTCCATTAATAGTTAATATTTTCCTTATCATATTCAAAACCTCCTATTCAATCTTTATTTCCTTTTAATTTCACTATGATTTTCAATATATGTAGAATAATTTATTACCCCTTTAATCTCTTTCTTCTCTACAAACAGCCTCGTAGTTTCAAAAAATAAAACAGTACAAAAAATAAATAATAAAATTAAAATAATAAAGACTATTTTTGGCATATTTGAAAAAATTAATTTCGGAATAATGATTATAAAAGGAGAGGCAAAGGCTAAAATCCATCTATTGAGCTTTATTTTCTTATCATGATACAAATAATTTGCTAATTTTACTGGTATTAGTATAACTAAGCTAGCTATAATTATATAAAAGAACCATAATAATATATTTAGTGGCATTGTACTCCTCCTTATTTTTAATATAATCTAATACTAAAAACATATAAAATATTTTTGTGTACCAATTATTTTATATTCTTTACTTTAAATTCAAGATTTAAATTCATAATACATTTTTTAATTGTAACTATTTCACTACATTAATTATAGTTTCATTATCATAATTATAATATATATGTAACATTTTTTCAAATTTTTATATGATTTATGAAAAAAATATTCATAACAAAAATACCACTGGGACTTTTTGTATTCTAAATATAGAAAATTCAAAATCTCAGTGGCATATAAAAAGCTCTACTTAAAAGTAGAGCCTAATGCATAAACCTTATAGCTTTTAATCTTTTTTACCTTTACTCATTATTTCTTTTAATTCATCTAAACTTATATGTATCTCTGATGCTTTTTTATTTTCTTTCTCTATATTTTCATATAATTCCTTTCTTATAATATCTATATTTTTAGGAGCTTCTATTCCTAGTTTTACTTTCCCATCACTTATTTCTAATACTTTTATTTCTACATTGTCCCCTATAATAATACTTTCATCTTTTTTTCTAGTAAGGATTAGCATATTAAGCCCCCTGACTATTTAATTCTTTTTTAAATATATAATGTTTCGTAGAGTATCTACTGTCATCCAATGCTATTTGCTTTCCTAATCTTTCTTTTACATTTATAACTATAGGCCCTGAAAGATTTGTAGTCATTTCTTCTATATTTTCTGGCACTACTACTATAGTATATAGGGCTATGTCTTTTTCATCTTCTATCTTAAGTATTTCTATGGCTGATTCTGGTAATACTATATCATAATCAAATTTCACTAAAAAAGGATTTATAACTACAAAGGCTAAATCTGAATTATCCACTGATTGAAGCCATTGGAAAGGATTTTCTTCATCCGGATTGTTTATAAGTACATATTTTTTTCCATCTTCAAAGCCTGGAATACCATTAGGAAATTCAATAATACTTTCCTCATCTATTTCAATTTTTCCAAAGTTCCTAGTGTTTAACTTCACCATTTTCCCTCCTTAAAGATAATTTTAATTTTATTTTAAGTTATCAAAACTTAACAAGGGACATCCCCATGTCCCCTGTCAATTAAAGTCCCATATTTATATAACTACCAAGTTCATTTCCCTTTTTATAATTCAATACCGACTCTTTATAAAAATTTAATTTTCCCATTTCCCATTCCAAATTTAAATGTCCTTTTACATCTATCTTTGGTCTACTCTTTGGAATTATATCTATATTCCAATCTTTATTTTCCATAGCATTGTCAAAAGCAATTTCTGGTATGGCATCTGGCATCCTATTTTCTATTCTTGCCATTCTATTGCCTTCAGATACTATTTTATCTACTCCTGCTAAAAATTGAGATCTAGCATATTCAACAAACTCCCTAGATAAATCAGTATTATTTTTAAGCCCAGCCTCAGCAAAACATTCATATTGATCTACTATCACTTTTGGAAGTTCCCTATCTATATAAACTTTTGGATAAGTAGTTTGCATATTTAAAGGTGTGATTCCATTCAATGTAAAATCACCTCACTTTTATCTTAAAAAGTCTACCAGACTAGGTTGAATAATATTCATTCCTACTGCTAAACTTGCTCTATAAACATTCTCTTCAGATTTAAGTCTTATAGAAGCTTCTGCCATATCTATGTCTTCATTATTAGATAAAAGTTCTTTAGTATTTAAAACTTGAGAGTCTAATTTATCTTTAGTAAGTTCTAGTCTTCTCATCTTAGCGCCTATTTCAGCTCTTACAGATAAAGTTTGATCCATAGATTGTTTAATTCTTCCTATTGTTTTATCTATTTCTCCTTTATTATTTTCTGGATCTTCTAATGCTGCTTCAAACTGATCAAAAACAGCTATGAGATAACTTTTATCTGAAATAGATACATCACTTTCATAATCTGGATCTATTAAGTTTCCATCATTATCATATTTACCTATACCAAAAACTTTACCACCTAATGTATTTACCTGTACTCTTTCAGAAACTCCTATATTATATTCAAATATTTCTTTTTTACTATCTTCACTTAAATCATTCATTCTTAAATCTACAATATAGTTTCCATCTTCATCAAATAATTTTTTATCTGTTTTATACCCAGTAAATATATGTCTACCTGCATAGGTACTATTCCCAATTTCTATTAAATGTTTTTTAAGCTGTCTTACTTCTTCCCTTGTCTTATCTAAATCTTCTTTTGAATAGGTTTCATTAGACATTTGTACTGCTAATTCATTTGCTCTATCTAGTACACTTCCTATTCCCACAAGTGCCGATTCTGTTTCATTTAGCCAAGCTTCTGCATCTTCTACATTTCTTTTATATTGATTTATTTTAGAGAGATCAGTATTTAATTTAAGACTCTTACTTGCTCCTATTGGGTCATCTGAAGGAACTAAAAATTTTCTTTTACTAGCTATTTGTTGATCTATCTTATCCATTCTTCCTAAATTTTGATTCAAATTATATAATAAATTGCCAACTATCATATTATTAGTAACACGCATAGATTTTCCCCTTTCAATTAAAAAATTTTATCTTCCCACTAGCCCTAACCTATTTATAGTTACATCAAGTATTGTATCAAAAGTAGTTATCATTTTAGCTGCTGATACATATGCATGTTGGAATTTAACTAAATTACTTATTTCTTCATCTATAGATACTCCTGATTCTGATTGCCTTCTTCTAACTATATTTTTCATAATTATTGTCTGAGTACCTTCCATCCTATTCGCTTGCATGCTATCTACCGCCATGCTAGATAAAATGGAGCTAACAAAATCATCTGGAGTACCTTTAGACATGCCTTCTGAGAAAAAATCTTTATCTTCCCTTAAATCTATTATCTTATGTAGATTTTTATTGTCTTCTACTCCACCATCTTCTCCTGCAGCAGCTATTTTCCTTACATCTTCAATAATATCCTTATGTATATTAATAGTTGAGGCTGGATTTTTTTCATCATAATCGAAAAAATTAATATTAGTACTCCCATCTAGCCCATAGCCAAGTCTATGTTGCTCATTTATTTTTTCCGCAAATCCCTTAGCAAACTCATCTAGTTTCTTTTGATAATAAGGAATTCCTCTATAGCTTCCATTTTCTCCATCACCATCAACTAAATCTATAAGGCCCTTTAATTCACCTGATTTTAAATTCACTTTATTACCATTAGCCCATTTTAATACCTTAGGGCTATTAATATTATTTTCATCTTCAGGTACATATTTCATAGTAGTCATATAATCATGATCTACAAAAGTTATACCATTTATAGTTACTTTATATTTTCCACTGTCAGATTCATTTACCTTTACATTTACAATTTTTGATAATTCATCTATTAATAATTCTCTTTCATCTCTTAAATCATTAGCAGCTCTTCCATGAATTTCCAAAGAATGTATTTGTTTATTTAATGAAACTAATTGTTCTCCTATATCATTTACTTGTTTTATCTTTGTTTCTATTATAAATTCAGTTTCTTTTTTTAAATTACTAAGTCTTTTTGCTGTTTCATTAATATGCTTAGTAAGGGCTATACCACTTTCCTTTACAGGTTGTCTATAAGAATCCTCTGATGGATTATTAGAAAGATTATCTAACGATTCAAAAAAATCGTCTATATACTTTCCAAAACCACTATCTGAAGGTTCGCTAAAGAGCTTTTCTATTTCCATTAATGTATCCTTTTTAATTCCCCATTCTCCCATTGGGGCAGATTCATTCCAGTATTTAAGATTTATATAAGAATTTCTTACCCGTTCTATATCATAAATTTCTGTACCTGTTCCTAGAAAACCTACTCCTGAAATATTGAAAGGATCAGTAGCTCTTTGTTTAACAATTTGTCTTGAATATCCTTCTGTATTTATATTATTTAAATTATGATTTGTTACATATAAGCCTCTTTGACTAGCAATGAGGCCTTTAACTGCTGAATTAAAACCATACATATTTTGCTCAGTCCCTTCATAAAAAATTTATAATTGGCATAAACCTTTATCTTCCCATTCTATTTATAATATTATCTATCATTTCATCAATAGCATTTATTACTCTTGAGTTAGCTATATATGAATGTTGATATCTAAGCATATCTGCCATTTCTTCATCAAGTGATACTCCTGAAACAGCTTGTCGTCTTTCATCTATTTCTTTTAATAATTTTCCTTGAATATCTAAGGATTTATTAGCTGACTCTCCTTTTTTAGCAATATCAGAGATTAAGCTTCTATAATATTCTTCAAAAGTCATATTATTTAAAATCTTTTTATCTCTTAAATTTAATATTTCTTCAGCTATTTCACCATCTTCTGAAATTCCAGATTTAGAAACCGCTATTTCGTTGAAATTTGAAAGTTTTGGATTTATTCTTATATTTGAAGAATTAATTTCATCATCATCACTAATAAAAAAATCTATTTCCATATTTTCACCATCGAGATTATAGCCTTTCCTATGCAATTTATTAATTTCATTAGCCATAGTTTTTACTAATTTATCTAAATCACTCCTATAATCTTCTACTAAATTATCCCTAGCATTTATACATCCAGATAAGCTACCTTTTTCATCTAGTTCTATATATTCACCTGTATCTGACCAACAAATATATATATAACCTTTATTAGGTTTGTTCTCTCCTTCTTTGTTATTTGGCCTAACTGTTGTAGTATCTATATAATTTACATATTCTCCATTAACCAAATCCCTACCTTCAAGCGAAACTACTAATTCACCTGTATTTTTTTCATAACTATTTATAGGTATAATATTTGATAGCTCATCTAATAATTGATTCCTCATGTCTCTATAATCATTTGCCTTAATATTTGAATTTCCACCTTCAGCAAATCTTATCTTACTATTTAAATCTGCTATTTTCGTAAGGGATTTGTTTATTTCATTCACTTCCTTCGTTATTTCCTCATTTAAACTAGACTGAAGATTATCTAATTGAGTATCTATATGATTTACCGTTTCAGTAAAAGCTACTCCACTTTCATGCAGTAGCCCTCTCATTGTAAGACTACCTGATTTTTTAGATACTTCATTCCATCCATCCCAAAAATCATTCATGACCTTTTGAAGTCCACTATTAGGCACTTCATTAAATATTATTTCTACTTCATTTAAGATACTGCTAGTAGCATCCCAATAACCATACTTTTCTAATTCATATCTATAGCTAAAGTCTAAAAATTCATTTCTAATCTGTCTTATTTCTTCTACATGAACTCCCGTACCTTTTTCAAGACCATACCCTATACTAGTATAACTATTTGTAGCATGAATAGTATTTTGTCTTGTGTAGTGAGGGCTGTTCACATTAGATATATTGTGAGATACTGTGTCTAATGATTTTTTATTTGCATCAATTCCTGATATAGATATATATAATCCTCCAAAAGACATTTTTACACCTGCCTATCAAAAAAATTATTTTTAGAACTTGTTTTCTTATTTTCATTTCCATAAATATAAGGGGTTGTAGCATTGGTCATTAAATTCAAATTGAACTCTATCCACTCTAATGAATCTTTAATAAGAAAATTGTTTGTCTTGTTTTTTTCATCTATAGATATTAATATATTACAAAGTTTCTCTCTCAATATTTCTATATCTTTTTTTTCTCCTGGCATCTCAGATATTATAGTAGAAAGAGGCATTTCTTTTGTAATACCCCAACTATCTAAAAGATGTTCTCTTTCCAATTCTAAGGAAGTTATTTTATCTATCAATCTCTCTTCCTTAGTTATCATTTCATTTAATCTATCTACATCATTGTCTATAATTAGCTCTGTCTTTTCAACTACAACTCTATCTAAGTTTATAAGAAGATCTAATTGTTTTTCTAATATCCTCATAAGTTCTTCTTTAAAAGTGACCACCCAATCACCCCATTTTATATTCTTTTGTCAAAATTTATTCTTTCAATTATTCTATCTACAATATTTTCTCCATCTATTTTATAGTTTCCAGTTTTAATTTCATTTCCTATTTTTTTTACTTTATTCTCTCTAATTTCTGGCAGTTCTTTAATTTTAATAAATGCTGATTGATATTCTACTGCCTTAGATGATAAATCTAGTTCATCTTTTCTACATTTGTTTCCATTTAGTTTTACTTTCCTAGCACTATTATTTTTATATATTTGAAATACTTTATCTACCCTATTTACATTCATAAAAACACCCCATTTCTTTCCCATCTCAATTATATTATCGGAAATAACAAGGTGTTTCTTTAGACCTTTATTCAATTTTACCATTTTTATACCTTTCTTTTATTCTCATCCTTTCTTTCATATCCCCACTTCCTAATTCAGATGGATCTTTCCTTTGGCCTATAGCTTGTTTAAATTCTCTGTCCATTTGTCCAATACATTTATTACAAAATCTACCTGTTTTTATAGATTTTCCACATCTTTCACAAGAAAGTATTGAATTATGCTCATCTTTTATTTCTAGTCTTCCTTCTTTCAAAAAATCTATTATCTTTCTTGCTGACACTTCTGTTTCTTCAGATACTTCAGATATATTTGCAGAAGGATTTTCTTCTATATATTTTTTTACCTTTTGAAAATCTTCCTCTTCCTTTTTTCTACATCTAGGACATATATTAAAATTATCATATATATAAATATTGCCACAACGTCTACAATTTCTTACATCCATAAAAAATCCCTCCTATAATTTCATTCCAGATGTTATAGATAAGGCGTATACTTTTCTCCCCTTTCCTTCTTGTAAAAGAACCTTAGCACATTCACTTACAGTTGAGCCTGTAGTAATAATATCGTCTATAATAAGTATTTCTTTATCCATAAATTCAATACTATCTTTAATTTTAAATACTCCTTCTATATTTCTAATTCTATCATGTCTGTTTAATTTGTTCTGAGGTTTTGTCCACTTAATTCTTATTAAATTATTTTTAGATATTGGTATATCTAGTTTCTTTGATAAATACCCTGCTATTAGCTCTGATTGATTATATCCTCTAATAGCCTTCCTTCTTCTATGTATAGGTACATAGGTTATTATATCTATATCTTTCATAATATTTTTTCCATATATAGTCTGAAGTAGTATCTCTCCTAAAGGTTTATATAAATATCCATAGTTCTCATATTTATATAGATATATTTTTTCTTTTATAAATTCATTATAAAAAAGTGAATAAATTGTTTTTTCTAAATATGACAGATCTATTTCCCTATTTAAATATTCAATATTATTTCTACAATAGGAACAAATATATCTATCTACATCATCTGTTTCAACATTACAAAGTAAACAAACTCCCTCTTCAGGAAACAATAACTCATTTATACCTTTAAAAAAATTCATAAAAACCTCCTAAAAATAGGTTAATATTCTTTTCATTCTAAAATCTAATCCAGAATATCTCTTTGTAATCCTATTGTTTTGAATCATAATAGAAAGATACCTTTCCTCACCTACAAGTACTACTAATTCTTTTGCCCTAGTAATTGCTGTATATAAGAGATTCCTAGTAAGAAGCATAGGAGGCCCACTAGATATAGGTATAATAACTACTGGAAATTCGCTCCCTTGACTTTTGTGGACTGTTGTTGCATAAGCTAGCTTTAATTCATCTAATTGACCAAAATCATATTCTACTTCCTTTTCATCATCAAAAAGTACTTTAAGTATTTCAGCATCATTATCTATGTCTACTATAAATCCAAAATCCCCATTATACACTCCTTCACCTTTTTCCTTAACTACTCCATTTTCTATAATCTCCCATTCAGTAGTATAATTATTTTTTATTTGCATTATTTTATCTCCTACTCTAAATATTTCATCTCCTATTTTCTTTTCACTTTTCCCATATCCTTTAGGATTTAGTATTTCTTGAAGATGTTTATTTAATGAATTTGTACCTATATCTCCTTTTTTCATGGGAGTTAATACTTGAATGTCTTTTAGAGAATCATAGCCATTAAAATTTGGAAGCCTTCTATTACAAAGTCCTAATATAGTTTCAACTACTTCTTTTGGATTGTATTTAGGTATGAAATAAAAATCTTTTCCCTTTACATTTAAAGAAGGAAACTCTCCTTTATTTATTTTATGGGCATTGACTACTATCATACTTTCTTCTGCTTGTCTAAATATCTCATCTAATTTTACTACCTTAACTACTCCACTTTTTATAATATCCTTTAATACATTTCCTGGACCTACTGAAGGAAGCTGATCTATATCACCTATAAATATAACTCTGGTTCCTGGCATTATAGCTTTAAGTAGATTGTTCATAAGAATTATATCTACCATAGAAGCTTCATCTATTATAACTACATCTACATCTAATGGATTGCCCTCATCTCTTTCAAAACCCATTTCTTCTTCCATAAAAGAATATTCTAATAACCTATGAATAGTCTTTGCTTCTCTATCTGTAGCTTGACTCATTCTTTTAGCTGCCCTTCCTGTAGGAGCAGCTAGAGCTATTTTGAGCTTCTTTTCTTCAAAAAGTTTTATAATTGCATTTATAGTAGTGGTTTTCCCTGTTCCAGGTCCTCCAGTAATAATAAGCATTCCATTTTCTACAGATTCTTTTATAGCTTCTTTTTGCTTTTTAGCAAATACTATTCCCTCACTATCTTCTATTTTTTCAATTTCTTTTTCTACATCTATATCTAATTCTTCTAATTCTACTCTTGAAATCTCTACTATTTTCCTACTTACATTGGCCTCTGCCATATAAAAAGGCATATAATATATGAGTATTTCTCCATCAATATTTTCTAATTGAATTTCTTTCCTTATAGCTAAATCTCTTATAGATTCTTCCACTATCTCTTCTTCTATTCTAAGCATTTTTTTAGTATCTTCTATGAGTATATTTTGAGGAACATAAGTATGTCCATTACCTGACCATTTCATAAGTTTAAATTTTATTCCTGCTTCAATTCTATAGGGTGAGTTAATTGCTATTCCCATATTTCTAGCTATTTCATCGGCTTTTTTGAAGCCTATTCCAAACACATCTTCTGATAATCTATAAGGATTTTCAGTAATTATATTTATAGTGTCTTTTCCATATTTTTTATATATTCTAATACCATAAGCAGGAGTTATATTATATTGTTGCAAAAATACCATCACATCTCTTAATTCTCTTTGGTCTTCAAAGGCTTCAGAGATTTTTTTTACTTTCTTTTTCCCTATTCCCTCTATTTCTTTAAGCCGTTCTGGATGGTATTCTATTATTTCTAAAGAATCTTTGCCGAATTTCTCTACTATTTTTTTAGCTGTTTTTTTGCCTACATAAGGAATAAGGCCTGATGAGAGATATTTTTCTATTCCATCTAATGTATCTGGAGTTATTGTAGATATGCTTTCTATTTCTATTTGTTCTCCATAATTTGGATGATATACCATATCTCCAACTACCCTTACTGATTGACCTGTTTTTAGAAATGGATCATATCCTACAATTGTTATTGAATCTCCTTCTGCTTCTAATATAGCAACAATAAAACCATTAGATTCATTTTTAAATATTATCTCCTCTACAATTCCCTCTACAGTAACCAAGCCACTTTCCTCCAATTATCATCATATATTAAATAATATTATATCATAAAATATTGCCGTTACTTAAATATAGCTTATATTCTTTTTAATTTGTACTAATTCATAGATCTTCTTTTCATATAGTGCAAATTTGCAGGTTTTAAGATAATAAGCTTTCTTGCCAAAAAGTTTCTAATCAAAACTTTTTAAGTCAGTCCTATTATCTTAATATAATTCTTTTATAATAGTGCCAATCTACGGATTTTAAGATATTAGAATGTACACTTTCTTTTCACATAATGTCAATTTCCGCAAATAGAGATAAAAATTCGCTCCAAAAAAAGTTTTGATAAAATAGTATCTTCATAAAATAGAAAACGCTAAATATTTTCAAACTCGCTTCGCTCAAACAGTGAAAAATTCTTAACGCATTTTCTATTTTATTCAGATTATTTCATAGCAAAACTTTTTTAAGTCACTCACCTTTTATCTCTATTTGCTTTAATATTGTACTATTAGAATAAATATAGTTAGAAATAAAGAAATATCCCTAGGATTTTAAGGTATTAGGTCTGCTGACTTAAAAAGCCTTTGGGTAGAAAATAGAGACAAAGTTTTTCGCAAAACCCGTGAAATTAATTTTTAATCAACTTAGGAAATAACCATAATTTACAGTAGGGTTTTGTAAAATTTAAATCCTATTTTCTCCAAAGCTTTCTCGGAAGAAAAGTCTAATAACTTAAAATCCGTGAACTAGCACTATATGAAAAGAAGGTCTACTAAAACAGCATCTTAATAATAATACTAAATTTATTAATATATAAACCTGTCTTATTCTAAAGTTTCTTTAATCTTAAGCAATTCCTCCCGCAAAATAGCTATATCTCCTTTAGTTGCAGGTTTATTGTATTCATCATAAAAAGCTATAGTCTCATATATTCCCTTTTCTCTTTCATCATAAAACTTTCTTACTATTTCTCCATTATTAATATGTTTTTCGACAGTTTTCAAAGTATTCAGACTTTTGATTTTATAATTAGGTTTTAAAAAAATATTTACACCATTTAGTCCTTCTTCAATTTTATCTATATAATTTATATTTATATAGCCTAAAGCTCCATCATTTCTAGATATAGGTTTTCTCGTTTTAATTGGTATAAATATATTTTCTCTATTGAAGGGAATAGGAACTAAATTATTTACATTTAATAAATTGCCATAATGTTTTCTTGATTCCTTTAAATCTATTAAAAAATATTTACCTAGGCAATTTAAAAAACTCCTCAAGCTCTTATCTATATAAATCTCTCCACTTTTATAAGTATATATAGCTGTACAATTCCCTTTCATATTTAAATATACGGGAATGAAAGCCATCAATTCTTCTTCTACATATTTCCCTATATTCATAAAAATCCCTCCCTCGACTATTATAATAGAACACTAGTTCTAAGTCAAGAGAGGATTTTTTATTTTATACTAGTTATAACTTTAGATAGCTCGTTTATGCTTTCTGTTAAATCGTCTAATTTACCTTCTATTCTAACCAAAAGATAAATAGATATAACTATTGGAAAACCTAAATTAGCTATCTGAGTATAAATTTCCTCCATGATAACCTCCTTTCCTTAATTTAAGTAAACAGTGGTGGAGATATCTCCACCACTTACAAATTATATTTCCATTTCTTCAATAGTAGTTCTAATAATTCTGGCTCCTGTTGGCAATATAATATTCCCTCCTGCAGAGAAGAATACATTTGTATCTACAATAGTGTCCATAGTATTTCTTACTTCCTCTCCAGTTAAATCATCCTTTGGATCATCTACTGAAAAAGTTACCCTTCTATCTTCTTCATTTTTAAATATCATTTGCAATTTAGCATTCTCCATTAAATCACCTCCTTATATTATTTTCTTTTGATTACTCTTCTAGTAGTTCTACCTCTTCTACCTTCTTTACCTTTAGTAAAGGCATAGATTGAAGAGCTGATAGAGATTTTCCTACCTCATAAACATTTTCATTAGCTGCATCTACTTTAATCCTAGAATAAGTTTTAGATTTAACTATAGGTTTATCTCCATCCATTCCTCCATCTAGTTCCAATTTTAATTTGGAAGATTCCTTTAGTTCTGTAACTGCCATATTATCACCTCCTTCTACTTCTTATATAGAAATAAGGTGACAATCTTACTATTATTAAATATTTTTATTTATTATTTTTTTCATTTTTTCTACTGCTTTTGTTTTTGTATTTACTACTGTCCTATAAGATATATCTAATTCTTTACTAATGTCTACCATATTCATTCCTTTAATATAGTAATTTATAAAAATCTCCCTTTGTCTCTTACTAAGACTTGATAAACCTCTATATAAACTTTCTCGTTCCTGATTATTTATAGCAATTTCTAAAGGTCCGAATCCATCGTCTTTTATATAGTCTATAAATTCTTCACCATCATCTATTGTTTCATTTAAAGATAAAAGACTTTTCTCTTTATGCTTATCTAAATAATGATATTTGAGTTGTAATTTCACATATCCTAAAAACTTTGTTTCCTTTGAATTATCATAATTTTTAATACAACTGAGTATTATTTCATACCCTTCTTGTATAAAATCATCATATTGAGAGTAGTCATTGTAATACCTTTTTATAGAGCTTAAGATTAAAGGTTTCAATTTAAATAATAATTTTTCTTTAGAACTTCTATCTCCCTTCTTACCTAGAGTTACAAGACTTTCTATTTCTCTATACAAACATATCCTCCTAGTGGAAGACCGGCCTTCTAATATTGCTAGCAACTCTATATTACTCTTAAAAAAGGAAATAAAAAAAAGTAGAGTAAGCCATTCTACTTACTCTACTTTTACAATTTTTATATTACTTTATATATAAATACCGTACTTTAAATAAGTCTTTTACAAAAACTTATAGACTTTAAAAAACTCCTTATACTTCAAGACCTTCTTTTCTAAGTACTTCTGCCTTATCAGTTTTTTCCCACGTTAAGTCTAGGTCACATCTTCCAAAATGACCATAGCTTGCTAATTGTTTATATATAGGCTTTCTTAAATCTAATTTATCAATAATAGCTGCAGGTCTTAAATCAAAATGCTTTCTTACTAATTCTTCAATCTTTTCATCTTTAATTTTCCCAGTTCCAAAAGTTTCAACATATATAGATAATGGTCTAGCTACTCCTATAGCATAAGCAAGTCCTACTTCACATTTGTCAGCAAGTCCGGCTGCTACTATATTCTTTGCTACATATCTAGCTGCATAAGCTGCAGATCTATCTACTTTTGTTGAATCTTTTCCTGAAAAAGCTCCTCCACCATGTCTTCCATATCCACCATAAGTATCTACAATTATTTTTCTACCAGTAAGTCCAGCATCCCCCATTGGTCCACCTATTACAAATCTTCCAGTCGGATTTACGTAGTATTTAGTATTATCATCTATCATATCTTTTGGAACTATTTTCTTTATTACCTCTTCAATAATATCTTTTCTTATAGTATCTAAATCTACATCACTACTATGTTGAGTAGAAACAACTATATTTTCAATCCTTACAGGCTTATTGTCTTCATATTCAATGGTTACCTGAGTTTTCCCATCTGGTCTTAGATAGGGAAGTATACCATCTTTTCTAACTTTCGAAAGTCTTATAGATAGTTTATGAGCTAAGGCTATAGGCATAGGCATAAGTTCTTCTGTTTCATTACAAGCAAAACCAAACATCATGCCTTGATCTCCAGCACCTATTTCATCATATTTGTCTTCGCCATTTTCCTTATGTTCTAATGCTTTATCCACTCCCATTGCTATATCCGATGATTGTTCATTTATAGATGTTAGTACCGCACAAGTATCAGCATCAAAACCAAATTTTGCTCTTGTATATCCTATTTCTTTTATAGTTTTCCTAACAACTTTAGGTATATCCACATAACAATTTGTAGTAATTTCCCCTGAAACTAATACTAGTCCAGTAGTAACAGAAGTTTCACAGGCTACTCTAGCATTAGGATCTTCTGCCAAAATAGCATCTAATATGGCATCAGAAATTTGATCACAAACTTTATCTGGATGACCTTCTGTTACTGACTCTGATGTAAATAACCACTTTTTCATAAGAGTACCTCCTTAAATTTAGCATAATAGCTTAATTTATTCTAAAAAATAAATAAGCCCTTCCCAAAGGAAAAGGCAGACAAACTGTCACCTCATCTTTCAGAATTTAATTCTGTGGGATTTAGCACCGTCGTAAGCTTTTATACTTAGTTACAGGTTGCCGGGTTTCATAGGGCCCATTCCCTCCACCACTCTTGATAAGGTATCAAGATTTTGTATTCATTTATTTAATTGTATCACACTAAAAATTTTTAGTCAATTGACTAAAAAACTGATATAACCTTATAACTTAGACTAAATACTATAATTCCTGAAGTAATTACTCCTCCTATAATAGCAGCTAAAGCTTTATTAAAATCTATTTTAAGTAATGTTGCAGCTATACATCCAGTCCAAGCTCCTGTAGTTGGAATTGGTATAGCAACTAATATAAAAAGTCCTAATAAACTATATTTCTGTATTTTTTCTCTACTTCTTTTAAGAGTTCTTTTCTTAACCCATTTTATTAATTCAGAAAAAAGAGCAGTTTTTTCTAAATAATTCATTATTGGTCCTAAAAGTTTCAATAGGAAAGGTATAGGAATTATATTACCTATAATACTTAAAATAAAACTTTCTAATGGTGTAAAACCCAAGGAGATACCTAATGGAATAGCCCCCCTAAGTTCTACAAGAGGCATGGCAGCAACTAATATTACAGTTATTTCATCCTTTATCGTTTCTAATATATCCAACATATAATCCCCCTCACTACTACTAGTTTAATATATTCTACCCATTATAATAAATTCCTTTACAAAAAACAAAATAGTTTGAAATAGTTAGATATAATTAAATTTGACGAGATATCAATAGATATATAGCTATATTTTAACTTTTAGCTGTTTTTTATGCATTGCATTATAATCTAAAATCTCCTATAATAAAATAGTCGTCGGAATTACGGGGTGTGGCGCAGTTTGGTAGCGCACGTGGTTTGGGACCATGGGGCCGGGGGTTCGAATCCCTCCACCCCGACCATTTGTAAAAAAGGAAGGATTGAAAATTCAATCCTTCTTTTTTTATACCCTATTTTATTTTTTATTATATACTATTTTATATATTATCAATAACCGGTTCAATTTATTTTAGCTTATACTTTCTTTTAACCTTGTACCAGCTCCAGCAAATAGAAATAAAAATTCGCTTCAAAAAAAGTTTTGATGAAATAATATCTTCATAAAATAGAAAATGCTAAATATTTTCAAACTCACTTCACTCAAACAGTGAAAAATTTTTAACGCATTTTATTTTTGGGTCAAATTATTTCATAGCAAAACTTTTTTAAGTCGCTCATTTTTTATTTCTATTTGCTTAAAGATTGTACTATTTGAAAAAATACAGCTAAAAGTTTCAAAGTTAGAGTTTTTGGTTTAAAGAATTAGCGTAATTAAGAATTTTGGGTTATTGGATTTAACTGACTAAAAAAGACTTTGATTAGAAAATAGAGACGAATTTTTTCATAAAACCTGTGAAATTGATTTTCAATCAATTTAGCAAACACCCATTATTTACGTTAGAATTTTATGAAAAATTGAGTCCTATTTTCTTCAAAGCTTTTTCGGAAGGAAAGTCAATAACCCAAAATCCGTGGCTTGGCATAAACTAAAAAAGCATACAAATTTAGAAAAATAAATAGTGAAATATATGGACTACAATAGTATAATATATTTTGATATGTTTTTACTTACTTTCTATAAGAAAGGTTGATATAATGAAAAAAATTTTGGGACCTATGAGAAAAGCTATAGAAGATTTTAATTTGATAGATGATGGTGATAAAATCGGAGTTGGTGTATCTGGAGGAAAAGATAGTATGCTTCTTTTATATGCATTGAAACTTTATCAAAGATTTAGTCCAGAGAAATTTGAATTGGAAGCTTTTACAGTTGATTTAGGTTTTGAAGGCTTTGAAACAAAGGCCATTGAAAGCTATTGTGAAAGTATAGGAGTACCTTTCAATTTGAAAAAAACTAATATTAAAAATATAGTATTTGATACAAGAAAAGAAAAAAATCCCTGCTCTCTATGTGCAAATATGCGGAGAGGGGCTATTCACAACTCTTTAAAAGATAGAGGATTTAATAAACTAGCATTAGGCCATCATGGTGATGATGCTATAGATACGTTTTTCTTAAGTTTATTATATGAAGGAAGAATAAATACTCTTCCTCCTTTAACCTATTTAGATAGAAAAAAAATATATATTATACGTCCACTATTATATGTATCAGAACAGGATATAAAAAATTCTATAGAAAAAAATAATATTCCTATAGTAAACAATCCTTGTCCAGCTGACAAAAAAACCAAAAGAGAAGATATGAACAAATTAGTACATAAAATCTATAAAGAGGTTCCTGATGCTAGAAATAGGATACTTACAGCTCTAAATAATGAAAAAGGGCTTAGACTTTGGTTTAGCTAAAAAAGTAGTGGAAACCCCACTACTTTTTTTTACAATATATTAATATATTTATTATATCTTAACTACATTTTTATTTTTAAAATTATCATAGAGAATCTTAGCTATTCCTATCCCATCTTCTTCACTATCAGACATTTTTTTAGCCATCTCTTCATCAAACATATCTTCAAATATTTTAGTAGCTGTACTTTTTTCTATAAGTCCATTGTCTGGAATAGTCTTTCTCATTTCTTTCAGCATCATATGAATAAAAACGGCCTCAAACTCCTTACATACATCCATCAGTTCTTTATCTTTTTTATCTTCACTAGCATTTTGAATTCTCTTTTGAAGAATATCCTCATCTGTAGTCTTTTGCATTATAAAACTATTGGGAAATATCTCCATATCTTCACCCCGTTATTTCTCTAATTATCTTTTAAGATTTCCAATCAATTGAAGCATTTCATCGGAAGTTTGTATAGTTTTAGAATTTATCTCATAAGCCCTTTGAGCAGTAATCATTTTTACCATTTCATCTACTACTGCAACATTTGAAGACTCTAAATAACCCTGAGCTATTTTACTTTCCATTTCATTTGCACCTATAGGGATTTCTCCACCAGAAGCTTCTGTAGCCCTATAAAGGTTTGAACCTTCACTTAAAAGTCCTTCTGGATTCATAAACCTAACTAATTTTAATCTTCCTAAATTTACTGTCCTATCTGCCTCATCCTTTGCAGTTATATTTCCTCTTTCATCAATAGTTATATCTCCTAATCCACTCCTAATAACTATATCATTATTTGCATCATTTAAAACTCTATAACCTTCTGTAGTTACTAATGTTCCTTGATTTCTATCTATACTTAATTTAAAACTTCCATCTCTTGTATACCTTATATCTCCATTAGGAAGTTCTACTGCAAAAAAACCTTCCCCATTTATGGCTACATCATAATCACTTTGTGTTTCAATGAAACTACCATTTTTAAAATTTCTCTTAGTTGCTGTAGGCATGACACCATGACCTACTTCTAAATTCACTGGTCTACCTTCATCATCTACTATATTGTTTCTTCTCATACTTGTATAAAAAAGATCTTTAAATTCTGCTCTTTGAGCTTTGTATCCAGTAGTATTTACATTAGAAAGATTATTTGAAATAGTATCTATATTTAACTGTTGTGCTCTCATTCCTGTAGCAGCAGTCCACATTGAACGCATATTATTCTTCCTCCCCTATACTCTACCTATTTCATTTGCTGATTTGTCCATCATTTCATCTTGTACTCTTATAGCTTTTTGACATGATTCAAAATTTCTTAAAAGAGATATCATCTCCACCATCTCTTTTATAGAATCTACATTTGAATTTTCTAAAAATCCTTGTAACAATTCTCCATTAAAAGGTATTTCTTCAGCATCTACATCTTCTGCCATCCTATATAAGTTGTCCCCTATTTTTCTTAAAAATTCTTTATTGTTCAAATCTACAATATCTAAACTACCTACCATATTTCCATCTACTAATACTCGTCCATCTTTTGTAATCTTTACATCATCTCCATTGATAATTATGGGCCCACCACTTCCCATAACTCTATGCCCATCTGATGTAATTAGCTCTCCTATATTATTTACAGTAAAGGAGCCATCTCTAGTATAGTAAGTTTCTCCATCTTCACCTTGAACTTTAAAGAATCCACTCCCTTTTAATGCTAAATCAAAAACTCCTCCAGTATCAAGAAGCTCTCCTTGTGTAAAATCTGTTACAACTTTTTTTACTTTCACTCCTGGACTCATAGTTCCTATAACTTTTGCATTTGGATGGAATACAATACCTTCAAGTAATCCTTCAATATTTCCTCCACCTCTAATGGGATTACGATTTTGATCTAGTATGTAGTTTTCTCCGTTTGTCCTGTATTCATCCTGCTCATTTTTATAGAAAGTTTTTAAATAGCCTTCATCATCAACTATAAATCTAATATCTTTCACATAGCTTATACCATTAGGAGTTCTAACCATGAAATAGCCTTCATCTGTATGTGCTCTATGGACATTCCCATTAGTTTCATAACCTATTTCATTTTCCATTCTAGGTTTAAAATCTGGTCTATCATTTATTTTAGAAAGCAAAACTTCTGGGAAAGACTCTGTTAAGACCACATCTTTCTTAAATCCTGTTGTGTTTAAATTTGAAAGGTTATTTGATATTGCCTCTAATCTTCTTTGATTTGCCATCATAGCAGTAGCACTAATATATAATCCCCTATTCATTGCATCACATCCTTGACATAATACTCATAGGTATATATCGTCAATTTTAAAGTATACTTTAGAACTATCTTTCAACTATAGAATCAGAATCTAATAAGCTATTTTCTAAGACATCTACCCAATCTAGAGCTTTGCCTGTCCCTGTAGCTACACAAGCAATTGGATCCTCTGCTATATTTACTCTAATACCAGTTCTTTCTGATATTAATTTATCTAATCCATATAAAAGTGCCCCTCCACCTGTCATCACTATTCCAGAATTTGCAATATCTGCTGCTAATTCTGGTGGCGTTCTTTCAAGTACTGTATGCACCGTATCTACAATGCTTGAAATTGGTTCTTCCATTGCTTCAAACATTTCTTGTGAAGAAATATTTATAGTCTTTGGAAGTCCAGTTACTAAATTTCTTCCTCTTATCTCCATATAAACTTCTTTTTCTCTTTTATAAGCTGTTCCTATGTTTATTTTTAATGCTTCAGAACTTCTTTCTCCAATTATTACATTATGTTTTTTTCTAATATATCTAGTTATTGCTTCATCGCAATCATCTCCTGCAGTTTTTATAGAACGGCTAACTACTATTCCCCCTAGAGAAATAACAGCTACATCAGTAGTTCCTCCTCCAATATCTACAACCATATTTCCATTAGGTTGGGTTATATCTATACCTGCACCAATTGCTGCAGCAATTGGTTCTTCTATCAAATAAGTTTTCCTTGCACCAGCTTGAGTACTAGCTTCAAGAACTGCTCTTTTTTCAACTTCTGTAACCCCACTTGGAACACATACTATGGTTCTAGGTTTGAAAAATGTTTTTCCTGAAGCCTTCTGTATAAAATATTTCAACATTCTTTCAGTTACACCATAATCAGATATTACTCCCTCTTTTAAAGGCCTCATTGCAACTATATTACCTGGAGTACGTCCTAGCATCTTTCTTGCCTCTTCTCCTACAGCTAAAAACTTGTTTGTATTGTAATCAATTGCTACTACTGAAGGTTCATTTAGTACAACTCCCTTATCTTTAGCATAAACTAAAATACTCGCAGTTCCTAAATCTATTCCCAAATCTGTTCTAAAAGCAGCCATTTTTGTTCCTCCTTTATTCTAATCATATATAAATCATATGTTATTTTCATTTTTAGTCATCATATTATAATTCTATACTCATTTTAAAATTCCTTCAACTTTTTAAATATAAGTATCAATAAAGGAGAAAATATATACAAATAGCTTAAAAGGTCCCAATGGGACCTACCCAATGGGACCTATTTAATCGCTAGCCGCTTTGTATTTCATCTTTGTAGCTTTGCCACCTCTAATATGTCTTTCTGCCTTGTTTTGCTCTAGTACTTTTTTTACCATACTTGCTACAAGAGGGTTTATCTTAGGGAGACGTTCTGTCACATCTTTATGTACTGTACTTTTACTCACCCCGAATACACTGGCTGCTTGTCTAACGGTTGCCTTTTCACTTATTATATACTTTGCAATCTCTAAAGCCCTTTCTTCTATATAGTCTTTCACATATTTAACCCCCTTTGAACTTTATTTTAGGATTGGGTCTTTTTAAATATCTATGCACACTAAATCTCTAATAGAACCTTTATTCACACCTTATGAACTTTAGTTGATACCTGGTAGATATTTTTTAGGATCTACTTTTTTTCCATTGAATATTGTTTCAAAATGTAAATGAGGCTCATCAGCCATCTCTAATCCTTTAGGTTTTCCTACTCCACTTATAGGAGTTCCTTTTTTGACACTCTGCCCTTTTTTGACCATATCTTTTGTAGATAAATTTGCATATCTACTCTCTAATCCTTTTCCATGATCAATTGTTATAACTATTCCCCATAACTCATCTTCATATACTTCTTTTACAACACCGTCAAGACAAGCCTTTACTGCTGTTCCCTCATTGGCCTTAATATCTATTCCTTCATGACTAGTCCACTCTTCTAAAGTCTTCGAATAAGCTAAATTATCGGTACTAAAATCTAATCCTATTTCTCCTTCTACTGGCATATAGAAAGTTTGGATTACATTGTTTTCTTGCTCTTCCTTTGGCTTTTCTTTAGGTTCCTCTTTAGGCTCTTCTTTTGTTTCTTCTTTAGGTTCTTCTTTTTCCTCTTCTTGTTTTTGTTTTTCCTCATGCCTTTTCTTTTCTTGTTGTTTTAAACTTTCCAATGATGGCTCTTCTACACCATGCTTATCTTCGTCTGTTAATATTAAAAAATCTTCCTCTTCTACAGGATCATTTTCACTTTTCATCCTATCTAAATTTTTCTTTGAGGCCCATACAGCTGCTGTTCCTACTATACAGACGCAAACAAATAAAATAATATAAAAGCTATCCTTATGAGTTAATTTATCGAATTTTTTTTTCATACATACACCTCCGTCTCAACTTCTAATACTATTATTGCCAAAATAAAATATTTAATACACAATTAAACATTTTCATTTGAATAAAAAATTCGATAAAAGTAGAGGACTATTTCTTTGATTTCTTTTAATATAGTGTAAGGCCTCGAAGTTTAAAATAATAGACTTAGAACTTTCTTTCAATATAATGCCAGTTTCCGCAAATAGAAATAAAAAAAGAACCATTCTTTTATTTCAGAATGATTCTTTCTTAATCTTCTTTAATCTTTTTTATATTTTCTTACATCCACACCAGTATAATAGTGCTTCAATATATCTTTATATTTTTTCCCTTTTTTAGCCATACCATTGGCTCCCCATTGGCTCATACCTACTCCATGACCATAGCCAATAGTTTCTATATCAATCATATTTGACTTTGGATTATATATTATTTTAAAATTAGTTGAATTTAAATTGAAAATTTCTCTAATTTCACTACCATTAACTACTTGACCATCTATCATTATCTTCTTTACTCTACCACTTTCTGATCTCTCTACTAATTTAATCTTTTCAGGAAAATTATCCTTTTTAATATTTACACTAGGATATTTTGTCTTCATTTTTTTTATAAAGTCATCTGCAGTAAAAGTGGCTACATCTTTAAATTTTGGCGCTCCTTCCTCATAGGGACTTGATACTGATTTTAAATAAGGGCTTTCACTAGCAAAAACATCTTTTGCATCTTCTGTCATACCACCACTAGTTGAATGATAGAGAGGTTCTACAATTTCATCTTCATAATATACTACCTCTCCAGCAGTACTTTCTACAGCCTCTTCAATTTTAGACCAGTATTTATTAATCCACTTTTTAGAATGAACTTCCTCCAACTCTTTTATAGAAAGAAAAGCTTGACAGTGAACTCCAGTACAAAGGGGAGCTTGAGAATGGTCAGGATGTCCCTCATCAAACTTGTTCATTTTATGAAGGGCATAGGTCCTGCTAGCTACTGCTTGAGCCTTTAGTGCTTCCGTATGAAACTCTCCTGGCATTTCAGCTGCTACCACTCCTTTTACATAATCCTCAAGAGAAAGCTTTATAACTTCTTGAGTTCTAGTATCATATACCTTTATGTATCCATCAAACTCCTCTTTCTTTGCCTTCTTCTCATCTTTTTTAATTTCTTTTATTTTTATTTTGTTTTCAAGAGAAATAAACTTAGAAGTTTTTACAAGTACAGTTGGAAGAACAATAGTTATTATCAATATAAATCCTATATATATCCATAGTTTTTTCATCTTCTCCCCCTCTTTTATCCAATGTTTAGTCATACTAATCTAATTACATTGTATGCAGTGGGAAAAGATAGTATGTTAATTATTCTGTTCTATAAATTTTAGCTCCTAATTTAGTTAATTTCTTTTCTATACCATCATAACCTCTGTCTATATGGTACACATGGTCAATAGTAGTTTGTCCCTCAGCTATAAGACCAGCTAGAATAAGTGCTGCTCCTGCTCTCAAATCTGTAGCTTTAACTGGAGCACCTGTTAATGAATCTACACCTTGAATTATAGAACTTCTACCATCGATCTTAATATCTGCACCCATTCTCTTAAGTTCATCTACATGCATAAATCTATTTTCAAATACGGTCTCAATTACAACACTAGTCCCCTTACTTACACTCATAAGACTCATAAATTGAGCTTGCATATCTGTAGGAAATCCTGGATAAGGTAAAGTTTTCACATCTACAGCATTACGGCTGTCTACGCCTATAACTCTTAACTTATCTCCATTTTCCCATATTTCACATCCAGTTTCTCTAAGTTTTGCAATAACTGGTTTAATATGGCTTGTAATAACATTTTCAATTATTATATCTCCACCAGTAATAGCACTGGCTACCATATAAGTACCTGCTTCAATCCTATCAGGAATTACTGAGTGAATAGCTCCTCCTAATCTTTCTACTCCATTAATTCTAATACTGCTAGTTCCAGCTCCTTTGATATCTGCACCTAATTTACTTAAGAAATTAGCTAAGTCAACTATCTCTGGTTCCATAGCAGCATTGTCAATTATTGTTTCACCCTCTGCTAAAACAGCTGCCATCATTATATTTTCTGTTGCACCTACACTAGGAAAATCAAGATATATTCTATCTCCTATTAATTTATCTGCATAGGCTTCTATATTGCCATGATCTACATCTGTCTCTGCTCCTAAGGCTTTAAATCCTTTTAAATGCAAATCTATAGGTCTAGTGCCTATAGCACAGCCACCAGGGAGAGAAGTCTTAGCTTTTCCTAAGCGGGTTAAAAGAGGTCCCATAACCAAAAAAGAAGCCCGCATTTTGCTCATTAACTCATAGGGAGTCTCATGTTTATTTAAATTTGCAGAATTTATCTTTATTTTCCCATTTTCATATCTTTCTACTTCTGATCCTAAAGATGCTAACACCTCACATATAACATCTACATCCCTTAAACTTGGTACATCTTCTAAAACAATATCTTCTGTGCCTAATAGAGAAGCCGCAAGAATTGGCAAAGCTGAATTTTTTGCTCCGCTAACCCTAACCGTTCCTTTTAATGGAGGGCTCTTCTCTACCACAATTTTACTCAAATAAATCCCCTCCTAGTCCTTTAATAACTAATTGTAATAATTGGTGTGCCAATCCACACACAAGTCTTATCTTCATATTCATTATACCTTATTGCTAAATTATAATTCATCTTTTTATTACCTGAGTATATATAATTTTTAAATATTGGAGTATAAGCTGTAATACTTACTAAATTTTCCTCATCATAATTGTCTACTATAACACCATTTACCCTTTTAATTGCTTTTATAATCTTTTTATTTATATCACTCCTATCCAATTTTCCTTTAAATCCTCCTACAATGCAAGTGGTAATTTCTGCTTGTATTCCATATTGAGCAAATATATCTTGCGTATTCTCCATTATATCATTAATTTGACCATTTTTCTCCCTTTTAACTAAATTTACAAAAATAGTAGTTTCACCCTCATCCTTATTCTTAAGTCTATAAGACGATATAGTTATATCTATTAGGTCCTCTGTACTATTTTTAGCATTATACTGTATAAATCCTTCTTTTTCTATAATTTCACCTGTAATATCTTCTAATATACCTAGTTTTTCTCCTAATTCCTCTCCTAAAAGGACTATTTCTTCTTTGGAAATAAATTCATCCTTATATTTTCCACTGCAATGAATATCCAATTCTATAAAATCTGCCCCCATATTCTCAATAGAATCCATCAATATATTTTCTTGATAATTATAACCTTGTAAATTATCTTGACTGAAACTAAAATTTGTTAAAACTAAAGATATTATAATTCCTAAAAAAGTAATATTTCTAAACCATTTCATATTTATAACCTCCATATATAAATTGGAGGAAAAGGTATATATGTAAAAATGTAAAGGGGGACAAAACATTTTTACACTAAAAAAGCACCCTTTCCTCATGGTATGAGTATTGCCATGACAGGGTACTTTTTATACATTACTACTCAATATTTTTTGTGCTATCTATATTTTTCATTTTCGCTACATCAAGCCTATTTAATGCCCTTCTTAAGGCTAATTCTGCTCTTTTTGTATCTATTCCACTAGGCTTTTCTTTAAGCCTTTTCTCAGCTCTTTTCTTAGCTTCTTCAGCCCTTTTTATATCTATTTCCTCAGGCCATTCTGCAGAATCTGATATAATTGTTGTTTTTTCTTTTGAAACTTTAATATATCCACTGCAAAGAGCTGCTACTTTTTCTTTTCCATCTATTATTATTCTGACCTTACCTATTTTCAATGGTGTAACTAATGGGGCTCTGTTTTTAAGTACTGCTAAGTCTCCATCAACTCCCCTTACTATAACTGATTCTACTTCACCAGAAAAAAACATTCTATCAGGAGTTACAATTTCAAGAGGAAAATTAGTCATATTAACCCTCCATCTCCTTAGCTTTTTCTATTACTTCATCAATAGTTCCTACCATGAAGAAAGCTCGCTCTGGTATATCATCATGCTTTCCTTCCAGTATTTCTTTAAATCCTCTTACAGTTTCCTTAATAGGTACATATTTTCCTTCCATTCCTGTAAATTGTTCAGCTACATAGAATGGTTGAGATAAGAATCTTTGAATTTTTCTTGCACGAGAAACTATAAGTTTATCTTCATCAGAAAGTTCATCTATACCTAATATAGCTATAATATCTTGAAGGTCCTTATATCTTTGAAGAACCTCCTGCACTCCACGAGCTACTTCATAATGCTCCTCTCCAACTACCGAAGGATCCAATATTCTAGAAGTAGAATCCAATGGGTCTACTGCTGGATAAATACCTAATTCAGCAATTTGACGAGAAAGTACTGTTGTAGCATCTAAGTGAGCAAAAGCCGTTGCTGGTGCTGGGTCAGTTAAATCGTCAGCTGGTACATATATAGCTTGAACTGATGTTATAGAGCCTTTCTTAGTAGAAGTAATTCTTTCTTGCAGTTGTCCCATCTCTGTTGCAAGAGTTGGTTGATAACCTACTGCACTAGGCATTCTGCCTAAAAGTGCTGAAACTTCTGAACCTGCTTGAGTAAATCTAAAAATATTATCTATAAACAACAAAACATCTTGCCCTTCTTGATCTCTAAAATATTCTGCCATAGTAAGTCCAGTAAGTCCAACTCTCATTCTAGCTCCTGGCGGCTCATTCATTTGTCCAAATACTAAAGCTGTCTTATCTATTACTCCAGATTCAGCCATTTCATAATAAAGGTCATTTCCTTCTCTAGTTCTCTCTCCTACTCCTGTAAATACAGAAAGTCCACCATGTTTCGTTGCAATATTGTTAATTAACTCCTGTATAAGGACAGTTTTTCCTACTCCTGCTCCACCAAATAACCCTATTTTACCACCTCTTGAATAAGGTGCAATAAGATCTACTACTTTAATTCCAGTTTCAAATATTTCTTTTGCTGTCTCTTGTTCTTCAAAAGATGGAGCTGGTTTATGAATTGGAGAAAAGTTCTTAGCATCTATTCCTCCCTTTTCATCTATAGGTTCTCCTAATACATTAAATAATCTACCTAATGTTTCACTTCCTACGGGTATCTCTATAGGTTTCCCTGTATCTACTGCCTCCATTCCTCTTTTAAGTCCATCAGTAGATCCCATAGCGATACATCTTATAGTATCATCGCCGATATGTTGGGCTACTTCAACTATAAGTCTCTCTCCATCATTATCTATTTCTATAGCATTTAAAAGATTAGGAAGATTTTCTTCACTAAATCTTATATCTACTACAGGCCCAATTACTTGAACTATTTTTCCTATATTCTTAGCCATATCTACACTCCTTCCTGCTATTTCAGAGCTTCTGCTCCTGCTACAATTTCAGATATTTCACTGGTTATTGCAGCTTGACGAGCTCTATTGTAGCTAAGAGTTAATTCATCTATCATTTCTTCTGCATTTTCTGTTGCAGATTTCATAGCAGTCATTCTAGAACCTTGTTCACTACAAGAAGACTCTATTAAAGCACCATAAACAGTACTTTCAATATATTTAGGTATTAGATAGTCAAGTACCTCTTCTGCAGAAGGTTCATAATCTATAACAGAAGTTTTTTCTTTTTTATCTTCATTTACATCTTTATTAGGTAAAAGTTTAATTGCTTTAGTATCTTGAGAAAGAGTGGTAATAAATTCTGTATAAGCAAGTACTACCTCATCCACTCCTTTATTTTCATAATGTTCCATAGCTAATTTCCCAATTTTCACAGCATCACTAAACTTTGGTTCTTCTGTTATATTTATAAATTCACCTATTACATTATATCCTCTATTATTAAAATAATCTTTTCCCTTACTTCCTATTACTATTAAATCCACTTTATCTTTTTTGTCTTTTATTTTATTTTCTACAAGTCTTATAATATTAGAATTGTATCCTCCTGCTAAACCGCCATCAGCAGTAATAACAATATATAAAGATCTTTTAACTTCTCTATGCTCTAGAAAAGGATGTCTGATATTTCCTGTACTAGAAAGCACCTCTTGAATACTTTCCAGTACAGTATTAAAATAAGGTCTTGTTTTTTCTAACTTTTCCCTTGCCCTTCTAAGTTTTGCAGAAGATACTAATTCCATAGCCTTAGTTATTTGCTTAGTATTACTAATTCCTCTAATACGTCTTTTTATATCTCTTGTTGATTCAGCCAAATATTTCACCCCCTAATAGGGAATTATTGAAAACTCTTTTTAAATTCTACTATAACTTCTTTTAATTTCTCTTCTGTCTCTTCCGTTAAATCATTTGTTTTTCTTATATCCTCAGTTATATTAGGATAATTATTATTTACAAAATTTATGAATTCTTTTTCAAATTGACTTATTTTTTCTACAGGTATATCAGATAAATACTTATTCATAATAGCATATAAAATAAGTACTTGATCCTCTACATTCATAGGACTATATTGAGGCTGTTTAAGAATCTCCATGATTCTTTCACCTTGATCAAGCCTTTCCTTTGTATCCTTATCAAGATCTGAACCAAATTGAGCAAAAGCTGCTAATTCTCTATATTGAGCTAATTCAAGCTTCAATTGTCCTGCAACTTTTTTCATAGCTTTTATCTGAGCAGCCCCTCCAACCCTAGATACAGAAAGTCCTGTATTTATAGCTGGTCTTTGTCCTGAGAAGAAAAGATCTGTCTCTAGAAATATCTGTCCATCTGTAATTGAAATAACATTTGTTGGTATATAAGCAGAAATATCCCCTGCTAATGTTTCTATAATAGGTAATGCAGTTATAGAACCACCACCATATTTTTCATCTAATTTTGCAGACCTTTCAAGAAGTCTTGAATGTAGATAAAATACATCTCCTGGAAAAGCTTCCCTTCCTGGTGGTCTACGAAGTAGTAATGACATTGCTCTGTAGGCAATAGCATGTTTAGAAAGATCATCATATATTATAAGTACATCCTTACCTTGATCCATGAATTCTTCTCCTATACTAACACCTGAATATGGTGCTATATATTGAAGCGGTGCTAACTCACTAGCTGTAGCAGATACTACAATACTATAATCCATGGCTCCATGTCTTTCTAATACATCTACTATTTGAGCTACTGTACTTCTTTTTTGACCTATAGCTACATATATACATATTACATCTTCACCTTTTTGATTTAACATAGTATCTATAGCTACAGCAGTTTTCCCAGTTTGTCTATCTCCTATTATAAGTTCCCTTTGTCCTCTACCTATAGGGAACATAGAATCTATAGATTTAATACCTGTTTGCAATGGTTCAGATACACTTTTTCTTGTTATAACACCTGGAGCAATTCTTTCAATAGGTCTAAATTTTGTAGCGTTTATAGGTCCTTTTCCATCAATAGGTTGACCTAATGCATTTACTACCCTACCTATCATTACATCTCCTACAGGAACCTCCATTATTCTACCTGTCCTTTTAACTGTATCTCCTTCTTTAATATCCTTATCTGAACCTAAAAGCACACATCCTACATTGTCTTCCTCTAAGTTCAAAGCCATACCATATACTTCACCTGGAAACTCAATTAACTCCCCAGCCATACATCCTTCAAGACCATGAATTCTTGCAATACCATCTCCTACTTGAATTACAGTACCTACATCTACCATATCAAGTTTTTTATCATATCTTTTAATCTGTTCCTTTATTACTGAACTTATTTCTTCTGGTCTTAGATCCATCGGACTATCACCTCTATTTCCTTATACTTTCATACTTTTTAAGTTCTTCTGAATAGACTCTAGCTGTCCTTTCACAGTTCCATCTATTATTTTATTTTGAATTTTAAGCATTACTCCACCAACAACTTTATTATCTACTATATTTTTTAGTACTATATTTTTTCCTAATTTATTTGAAAGTATGGTCTTAAGTTTATCTTCAGCTTTTCTATTCATTGGAACAGCAGTTATTGCCGTTACCTCCAATATGTTTTTCTCTTCATTGTATAATTGATGGTAGTAACTATCTATTTCATTAATATATCTTTCTCTTCTTTTATCAATAACAATATATAAGAAATTCAACATTTCTTGAGAAATACTTTCTTTAAATAGTTTATTTACTAAATCTTTTTTCTCATCCTTAGTAATCTTAGGATGACTTAAAACCACACCAAGTTCAGGATCATTTTCAAGAACTCTTCCTATAAAACTTACTTCTTTCTCAAATTCTTCAACTTTATCCAACTCTAACCCAGTTTCAAAAAGAGCCAATGCATAGCGTTTCCCAACTAATTTTGCCATTTATCCATCCCTACCTCATCTATAAACTTGTCAATTAAGTCATTTTGTAGGTTTGTGTCTAGTTCTTCATCAATAACCTTTGAAGCTATAAGAATTGCCATATCTCCTGCTTGAACCTTTATTTCATCTAATGCTTTTTCTTTTTCTCTTTCTATTTCTTTTCTGGCTCTTTCAATAATTCCATCAGCTTCTACTTTTGCCTCTTTTATTATATCCTCTTTTATTTCCTCTCCACGTTTTCGTGCAGATTCTATTATTTCCTGCCCTTCAGCTTTAGCTTCATTTATACTAATTTCATATTGAGTTTTAAGCTCTAATGCTTCTCCCTTTAAAGATTTTGCATCATCTATATCATTTTGAATCTTATTTTGTCTTTCATTCATATATTTTGAAACAGGTTCATGCAAAAAATGCTTTAATATAAAAAATAGTATCACTGTGGCTATAAGTTGTAATATCATTGAAGATAGCTTAGGTATTACATTTACAACAAATTCCATAAACTGAACCTCCCTTTTATCGGGTATATTCTAAGAGATGGGAATCCCCATCTCCAATTACAAGTTTAAATAAGCAGTTAGTAATGGTCTTACAAATAAAAGGATTATAGCAATAACTAATCCATAAATACCAGTTGTCTCTGCAACTGCTTGACCTAAAAGCATAGTTCTAACTATATCATCTTGAGCTTCTGGTTGCCTTCCTACTGCCTCAGCACCTCTACCTGCTGCATGACCTTGACCAATCCCAGGTCCAATACCTGCTATCATAGCAAGACCTGCTCCTATTGCTGAACATCCTAATATAAAAGCTTCACTAGTTATTCCTTCTAACATATTGTTTCCTCCTCCCAAAATTTTAAAAATTTTCTAAAACAATTTAATCCATTGCTCCACCTATAAAAATCATAGTAAGCATGGAAAAAATAAAGGTTTGTAACACACCTGAAAATACATCAAAGTATGCATGTAAAATTGGTGTAAAAATTGGAGCCAAATAGCCTAATGCACTATATAAAAGCCCCATTATAATAACTCCACTTAAAATATTTCCAAATAAACGAAATGATAGGGATATTGGATTTGCCAACTCCCCAAGTATATTTAATGGGGTAAGAAATGCCATAGGCTCAGTAAAGTTTTTAAAATATCCTAAAAATCCTGAAGTTTTAAAGCTATAATACTGAGTCAAAAAGAAAGTCATTAGAGCTAATGTGAAAGTCACGCTATAATCAGACGTTGGAGGAGTAAATCCTACAAGTCCAAATAAATTAGCTATTAAAAGAAACATAACTAATGTTAAAATATATGGTGCAAAGAAAATTTTATCTGGTCCCATAGTACTTTTCACTAATCCATCTACTTTTTCTACTAATACTTCTACTACATTTAAAAATGCTGAGGGCTTCTCATCTGTGCTTGCCTTTTTTATTTTATTATTTACTATTAAGGCAAATATTGTTAAGATTATTAAAACTATCCAAGAATTTACTACAGTATCAGGTATAAATATTTCTTTTCCAAATAGATTTGTCTCTATATTTATTTCCAAGTTCCTCCCTCCTTCCTCAGTTTTATTTTTTATTAAGCTTCCTTCTATTTCTTACCTTTATAGTATCATAAACTGCACTGGAAAGTATAACTATCTTTATCATAAAAAGCCCTAAAGCTGTAGTAACAAAACTTAAGTAGTCCGCTAATGCTGCCACAGACAAAACTACAAAATAGATAAGATATCTAATAAAATAATTCCTTACTGAATAACCATATGCACTCTTAGAGTCCATTTGAACTGCCTTGTTTATAGTAGAACCCATTAATATGAAATTCAATATACCTATACTAGAACCAAAAAACATTCCTAAAGCATATGTTTTTCCATTTTTCATAACTATCAATAGTATGCCTATAACTACTAAACTAAGAGCTATTGTCCTTTTTATTATCTTTATTATCTCTTTGTCCCGAAGCATTTAATTCACTTCCTTTTTTTAGTATTCCTTGTTCCAAGTTTAAATAAATTCATGAATCCAGACAAAGCTCCAAGTATAATGAATATAATAGTAAAAACCATTTCAGTGCCTAATTTTTTATCTAAAATATTTCCTAAAAAAACACCTACAAGTATAGGTGTTATAATTGAAAGACCTACTTGAGTTATTAATGCAATACTTTCTCCAATTTTACTTTTCTTATTATATTTCAATAGAAACACTCCAGATTTCTTTATATATAATCACAACCCTGATATTTTTTATACAAAGTTTATATAAAAATCTTATGAAATACTATATATTATATATAAAATATATAATATATATCGATAATTTTCAAACTATTCTACAGGATTTTTATATAATATATATTTATATTTCTATAAAATGTGTATCGTTTTTGTATATGTACCATCAACATTACAACACATGTATCATAATGGCACATTATATTTCTTTAGTTTTCTATAAAGTGTACTTCTAGAAATTCCTAACATCTCGGCTGTCTTCTTTTTATTTCCATTATTCTTGTCTAAAAGTTCTAATATATGCTTTATTTCCATATCTTCTAAAGATTTTTCGTCTATTTCATCCTTCTCTGCAGATACTACTATTTCAGTTTTTTCCACTATTTTTTCAGGTAAATGTTTAGGAAGTATTTCTCCTTCAAAACACAGATTTACAGCTCTAAATATTGCATTTTCAAGTTCCCTTACATTCCCTGGCCAATCATAATTTATAAATATATCTAAAACATCTTTACTTATAGTAATCCCATTTTTATTTAATTTAGTTGCTGCCTTTTCTAAAAAATGATTTGTAAGCTCTATTATATCTTCTTTTCTATGTCTTAAAGGTGGAATTTCCATACAAAGCATATTTAATCTATAAAATAAATCTTCTCTAAAATTATTCTTCCTGACCTCTTCTTCTAAATTCCTATTGGTAGCTGCAATAATCCTTATATCTATTTCCATAGGCTCATATCCTCCCACCCTAGTGAAAGTGCCACTTTGAAGAACTCTTAAAAGTTTTGCCTGAATGTCTATAGGCATTTCTCCAATTTCATCTAAAAAAATAGTACCTCCATCAGCTAATTCAAACTTTCCTAATTTACCACCTTTTTTTGCTCCTGTAAAAGCACCTTCAGCATATCCAAATAGTTCAGACTCTACTAGTTCACTTGGAATCGTAGAACAATCTAATATTACAAAAGGATCTCCGACCCTTGAAGAATTATTGTGAATAGCATGAGCAAACAATTCCTTACCTGTACCACTTTCTCCTTGTATAAGGACTGTTATATCAGTATCTGCACTAGCTTTTGCAACATCAATAATTTTGGCTATTTTATTACTCTTATGAACAATATCTCCAAAATCAAAAGTTGCTCTATATCCAGATATATTGTCTATGAATTTAGTTGCTGTATTTATTTCTTTTATCTTATCTAAAGCTCCTATTACTTTTTTGTTTTCATCTAAAATAGGCAAGATAGTCTTTAGAAGCCTTCTTTTCTTCCCTTCCTTAGTCTTTACAAATATCTCCTTATTAAACACTGGTATACCAGTTTTAAGTACTTGAACCACCTTTAATTTTGTAAGATAAAAATCCTGAAGAGGCTTATTAGTTATTTCATCTTTAGGAACTTCTATAAACTCTAATGCCTTTTCGTTAAAATACCTTACGCGTCCATTATTATCAAATACTAAAACTGCATCAGGAACAGTCTCTGCTATCTTAAAATTAAAATACTTTAATTTATTGGCTTCAGAAAGAAGGAATACATTATTGTATTTTTCTTCAACTAACTTAAAAACTAGATCTGCCATAGATTCTTCTATATCTTTATACAATTTTTTATCTAAATATATAATTACCCTATAGTCTTTTAAATCATATTCTTTTTTTAAAAAATTTTCTATGTTTTTTCCTTCTTCTAAAACAAGACTTCTATCAGAATTATAGATCTTTATTCCTAAACCTTCAATATCCAACTCTTCTCTAATTTCTTTAATCCAACTTTTCTCAACCATTTTCTAACCCCCAAGTAGCTTATGCAGTTTAGCTTCTACCTTATATTTTATAATAATGGATATTTTTTTCAATATCTAATATGGTTAAGAATTTATCAATCGATAGTTAATCATATATCAATATCTGACTAAAAAGGCGACTCTAAAGAGTCGCCTTTTACATTATTCTATAAGAAGAAAAGTCCTAACGCTATTATAATTCCTGCCCAAAGCAAGTCAATTATACAGAATCCCATAATATCTCTAGCTCCAAGACCTGCTATACCCAATGCTGGTAATGCCCAGAATGGTTGAATCATATTGGTCCAAGCATCTCCCCAAGCAATTGACATTGCAGTTTTTGCTGCTGGTACACCTAAAGCCTTTCCAGCTGGCATCATAATAGGAGCTTGTACTGCCCATTGTCCACCACCAGATGGAACAAAGAAATTTACTATTCCTGCACTTAAGAATGAGAATAGTGGAAATGTTTTAACTGTTGAAATACTTACAAACCATTCGGAAATAAGGGATGCAAGACTAGCACCTTCAGGGTTTGCTCCAATCATCATACCCATTATTCCTGAATAGAATGGGAACTGAAGTATTATTCCTGCTGCTCCTGTTACTGCCTCTCCTACAGCCTTTATAAATCTTCTTGGTGTTTTATGGAATATCATTCCTAAGATTAAAAATATAAAATTAAGTATATCTAAGTTTAAGTCAAAACCATGTGTAGAGAAATAGTAAACTATATATACAAGTCCAAATATTCCTGTTATTATAGAAATTATTCTACTATTTTCAATTCTATCAGCTGGAGTATCATTTTTAGATAATTCTGCTTCTGCAGCTTCTTCATCTGCACTATTTTCTAATAAATTCACATCTACAGTTACAGTTTCACCCTTTTCTGGATGCATAGCTCTATTTATAAGGGGTAAAGTTAATATAATTGCAAAAGAAATCACTAAATTAAATGGTGCAAATATAGTTTGAGTAGTAGGTATTATTCCTGTTACAGCACCTGCAGTCATTCCTTTTAAATCTGCTGTACTAGTTGCCAATGTAAGTGGTATAGAAGCAGAAATTCCTCCATGCCAAACTAGGAATCCTGAATAAGCACTAGCAATTAAAAGTCTATAGTCTACATCTCTTACTTGTTTAACTAATTCCATAGCATAAAGAGCTCCTATAACAAGTCCAAAACCCCAGTTAATCCAACAAGCTAATGCTGAAACAAATGATACTGCAAATATAGCTTGAGTAGGAGTCTTTGGTATACTAGCCATCTTTCTAAGACCTTTTTTAACTGGTGGAGAACTTGCTAATGTATGTCCTGTAACCAGTACTAATGCCATCTGCATTGAAAAACCCAATAAGTCCCAAAAACTGTTTCCCCAATGAACTAACATGTCTAATGGACTTTGCCCAGTAAATATTATACCTAGAATAAATGTAAGTATTGTAAGAAATATAGCAAAAATAAATGCATCAGGTAAATAATTCTGTACTAAGCTTACGCAACCATTAGTAAACTTCTTAAACATAATCCATCCTCCTTTGTTTATATTTTAAGATAGTTATATTTATGTCAATCTATTCCTTAAAATATCTTTTTTTTCGACTTTTTCCTCTGTTAAAAGAATAATTTTGGCAGCATCTAATGTTAGCCACTAAATGCTGCCAACTTTATATTTTAAGATATACTTATGCTTCCATTTCTTTTAAATCATCAGAAATTATTAGTTCTGCTTCTGTAGCTTTTTGTACTTCTTCTACTGTATATTCTGGGTTTATTTCAGTTAAAACTAATCCTTTATCAGTTACTTCTATAACTCCCATTTCAGTTATTATTAGATCTACTTCTCCTGCTGCTGTTAGAGGTAGATTACATTCTTTTAATATTTTTGGATTGCCTTTAACTGTATGTTCCATAGCTACAATAACCTTCTTAGCTCCAACTACTAAGTCCATAGCTCCACCCATTCCTGGAACCATTTTGCCAGGAATCATCCAGTTTGCAAGGTTTCCTTTTCCGTCTACTTGTAGTGCACCTAGAACTGTCATGTCGACATGTCCGCCACGAATTATAGCAAAGGATGTAGCACTATCAAAGAATACTCCACCTTCTTTTATAGTTACCGGCATGCCACCAGCATTAACTATATCCTTATCTTCTTTTCCTTCTTCTGGTGCTGGTCCTAAACCAACAAATCCATTTTCTGATTGGAAAGTAACGTCCATACCTTCTGGTACATAGCTAGCAACCATTGTTGGAAGTCCAATACCTAAGTTAACTACATCACCATCATGTAATTCTTTAGCAACCCTTTTAGCTATAAAAGCTTTTCTTTCTTTCTTATCCATTATTTGTCACCTCCAACTATGTAATCAACAAAGATTCCTGGAGTTACAACTTCATTTTGATCTATTTCTCCAACTTCTACTAGATTTTCAGCTTCAACTATTACTAAATCAGCAGCTGATGCCATTACAGTGTTGAAAGTTCTAGTTGATCCTCTATAAACAATATTACCTTTTTTATCAACTTTATGGCCAAGTAATAAAGCAACGTCAGCTTTTAATGGTTTTTCTAATAAATAAGTTACACCATCTACTTCTACTTTTTCTTTTCCTTCTTCTATTACAGTACCAACTCCTGTTGGAGTTAAAAATCCACCAAGACCTGCTCCTGCTGATCTTATTCTTTCTGCTAGTGTTCCTTGAGGAATAAGATGTACTTCCATTTCACCAGCATTCATTTGATTTCCTGTTTCCTTATTTGTTCCAATATGGCTTGCATATAAAGTCTTAACTTGTTTATTAACTACTAGTTTACCAACTCCTGAATCTACGAATCCTGTATCATTACTTATTATAGTTAAGTCTTTAACTCCCTTTTCAACTAGTGCATCTACTAATTTATGAGGAGTTCCACAGCTTAAGAAACCACCAATCATAACAGACATACCTTCTTCTATATGACTAATAGCTTCTTCTATAGTCACTACTTTATCCATGATGAGCACCTCCATATATTTTATTTATTCACAAAACTTATAAACATGCATTATAATCTTATCAATATTATATTATATCAATTTGTTAATTTATTTTCAAACATTTTGTAGCTTTTTGTCAAATCTATTTAAATAAAATAGCTTGTACAATGGCTGTAATAAGGTTTACAGCCATTGTAAATTTATAGATATTATTTTCACAACTTCTAAATATTTATTAATATTATTAACTTTTTTATTATCTTTTAACAATTAATGAAGTTCCTTGTCCTCCACCAATACATAGTGTAGCTAAACCAAGTTTTGAATCTCTCTTAGCCATTTCATATAATAATGTAACAAGTATTCTTGCTCCTGAAGCTCCTATTGGGTGACCTAATGCTATAGCTCCACCATTTACATTAGTTTTTTCTAAATCTAATCCTAATTCTTTAACTACTGCTAATGATTGGGCTGCAAAAGCTTCATTTGCTTCTACTAAATCCATATCTTCAATAGTTAGATTTGCTTTTTCTAATGCTTTTCTTGATGCTGGTATTGGGCCAGTTCCCATAATGCTTGGATCTACTCCTGCTGAAGCATAGGATACTATAGTTGCTAATGGTTTAACTCCTAATTCTTCTGCTTTTTCTTTTGACATAACAACTAATGCTGCTGCACCATCATTAATTCCTGAAGCATTACCAGCAGTTACAGTACCATCTTTTTTAAATGCTGGCCTCAATTTTGCCATTCCTTCTATAGTACTACCAAATCTTGGATGTTCGTCAGTATCTACTACTACAGGATCACCCTTTCTTTGAGGCACTTCTACAGGAACTATTTCATCTTTAAATCTTCCAGACTTAATAGCTTCTTCAGCTCTTAATTGGCTATTTAATGAAAATTCATCTTGTTCTTCTCTAGTAAGATTCCATTGTTCCGCTACATTTTCGGCAGTAATACCCATATGATAATCATTGAATATATCCCAAAGCCCATCATGAATCATATAATCTACTACTTTTCCATCGCCCATTCTTTGGCCCCATCTAGCATTATTTAATAAATATGGAGCTCTACTCATATTTTCTGTTCCACCTGCTACAACTACATCAGCATCTCCAGCCATTATAGCTTGTGCTGCTAATTCAACAGTTTTAAGTCCTGAACCACAAACTTTATTTACTGTAAAGGATGGTACTTCTACTGGAATTCCAGCACGAACTGATACTTGTCTAGCCACATTTTGACCTAACCCAGCTTGAAGAACATTACCAAAAATTAATTCATCAACTTGATCTTCTTTAATTCCAGCTCTTTTTATAGCTTCTTTTACTGCAACAGTTCCTAAATCTACTGCTGCTACATTTTTAAATGAACCTCCAAAAGTTCCAATAGGTGTTCTAACTGCACTTGCAATAACAACTTCTTTCATAATGTATACCTCCCATTTATAATTATATTTATTTTATTATATATTATATGTGCATTGCACAAGTGGCACATATAATATATGCAAACTACATGCCAAGTTTTTTTAAAAAATCGAGTTATACATTTAATATATATTCCATATTACTATTCCATATTACATAAATATCGTTATTAAAATAACAATCTTCGTGAAAAAAATAACTTGTTTTTGTTTGATTCTTTCTACTTAATTATAACATATTCATTATATAATTCAAACAATTTTCTACATTTTACTATTTAAATTGTTCTAAAATAATTTGAACAATTCGCTGTGATGCCTTCCCGTCTCCATAAGGATTAACTGCATTGGCCATATTATTGTACTCATTTTCACTTGACAAAAGTAAATCTAATTCATTAAAAATATTTTCTTTAATTGTTCCAACTAATCTAGCAGTTCCAGCTGATATACCTTCTGGTCTTTCAGTTTCTTTTCTTACAACTAATACAGGTTTGCCTAGGCTAGGAGCTTCTTCTTGTAATCCACCAGAATCTGTAACTACTATATGGGCTTTTGCCATTAAATTTGTAAAAGGTTCATAGTCCAATGGTTCAATTAAATGGACATTGTTATTTCCATCAAATACTTTATTTGCAATATTTCTAACCTTAGGATTTAAATGAACTGGAAATACTACTTCCACGTCATCATATTTTTTTGTTATTTCATCTACTGCATTAAATATATTTTCCATAGGACTACCTATATTTTCTCTTCTATGAGAAGTAAGTAAAATAACTCTTTTATTTTCAAAATCTATATTATTTAATAATTCATCCTTAAATACATAATTTTCTTTCACTACATGGAATAATGCATCTATAACTGTATTTCCAGTTATGAATATTTTTTCTTCAGGATAACCTTCTTTAAGTAAATTTTCCCTACTCTCATTTGTAGGAGCAAAATGATAATTAGTTACAATTCCTGTAAGCTTTCTATTAGCTTCTTCTGGATAAGGAGAGTATATATTTCCACTCCTAAGTCCTGCTTCTACATGTCCTACTTTTACTTTTTGATAGAAAGCTGCTAATGCACCTGCAAATACAGTAGTAGTATCTCCTTGGACTAACAGTAAATCTGGCTTAGTTTTTATAATTATCTCTTCTAATCCTTCCAATCCCTTAGTAGTTATTTCCGTTAGACTTTGTCCAGGTTTAAATATGTCTAAATCATAATCTGGCTTTATTTTGAAAATATCTAATACCTGATCTAGCATTTCCCTATGCTGAGCAGTTACACATACTATATTTTCAATTTCTTCCACATCTTCCATTGCTTTTACAATAGGAGCCATTTTTATTCCTTCTGGCCTAGTTCCAAATACAGTCATTACTCTAATCTTTTCCATTTATATCCCCCTATTTTTTATTTCTTTCCATTTCTTCTTTTGTTTTCAACACATAATTTCCCAGCAAATATTATAGTAAGTAAAATAATTATACCTGATATAATTACTACTTGCCCACTATTAAATTTAGATACAGCTACTGCACAAAATCCAAATAACCCACTTATTAAATACATTATAAAAACAGTCTGTTTTTGATTTAATCCTTTATTAAGAAATTTGTGATGAAGATGTTCTTTATCCGCCTCCATTATGGACTTGCCATTTAACAATCTTCTAAATATTGCAAAAGTAGTATCAAAAATAGGCAGACCTAGAACTATTATAGGAGCTACTATGGCTATAGCAGCTGCACTTTTCATCACTCCTTCTATCGTTACAGTTGAAAGCATAAATCCTAAAAATAATGCTCCTGTATCTCCCATGAATATTTTAGCCGGATTGAAATTAAAGGGCAAAAAACCTAAGCATGCACCAGCTATTATAGACGATATAATCATAATATGTATATATGAACTATTCATTATACCATTTGCATTATAAGCAATAAAGACTAATGATAAACTAGCTATCATAGCTACCCCAGCTGCCAATCCATCAAGTCCATCTATTAAATTCAATGTATTAGTTATTCCAACTACCCAAAAAATAGTAAATGGAATAGAAAGCCATCCTAGATATATAAGGGTATTTTCCTTTGAAAATGGATTAGTTATAAAATCAATCTTCACATCCCCAGATATAATGACTAAACTTGCAGCTATTTGAAAAATCAGCTTCATTCTAGGACTTAAATCCATTGAATCATCAATTATCCCTGAAGCAACTATTATGCTACTACCAATAATTATAGAAACTAAAGTCCTATCTAGCGGTATGAATATAATTGCCGAAATAACTGTAGCTATATATATAGCCAATCCTCCTAGTAAAGGAACAGGCTTTTTGTGAACCCTTCTACCATCCTTTGGTATATCTATAGCTCCAATTTTATATGCGACTTTCTTTGCAACTGGTGTCATAAAAAATGAAATCAATGTTGCTGCTATAAATGGAATCAAAAATCTTGCCATAATTATTTATCGCTCCTTCGGAACTCCCTTTTAAGATTTTATAATAATTATTTTAATAAGTCAAAGCTTATCTTTATATTGTTCAACATAAGTTTTAAATATCCTTTTTAAAAAAATTAAAAAGATGGAGTATATACTCCATCTTTTATAAACATTTTACCACTTTTTATATTATTTTTCTACTATTAGAATTTCTTCTTAAATTTTATAATAATTATTTCAACAAGTCAAAACTTATTTTTCAATATTATCTAACATATATCTCGGATGTTCTTTTTATATCTATCTTTCTTCAGTTGTACATGATCTTAAACTTAATTCTTCTGAAGTACTTCCTTGCTTTTTAATTTTTACATCAGGTTCTGATGGTATATCAAAACTAGGTATAAATCTATCCCAACCCGTACGAGTGAAAACTATCATGGAAACAACTGCAATAATACCCATGAAATTATACTTTATAATATCTGTAGCTTGAAATTTGTGCAGAGGATAAACTGCAGATGCAATTCCAATATAGAAATTCACATACACATGCCATGGAATAAGCTGGGAGCCAAATACACCTAATGAACTTCCAAAGGCTGCATTTCTAAGTCTTAGTTTATACATATCCTCTTTACTAGCTTCCACATTATCATCTGTAAGAGTTTTGATAATAGGTCCAATAGTTACTATTTGTGCCATTTCATCAGAAAGAGCCGCATTGCCTAGTAGACAAAGTAATGCATTACAAGTCATAAGTTGTTTTACACTCTCAACTCTATTTGCTATGAAATTAGATAGTGGTGCAAAAGCATCCATTTTAGTCATAATTCCACCAAAAGCTCCTACCCACATCATCATCACTATAACCCAGCTTCCTGCCTCTGAAAATCCAGAATATATTAACCCTTCTTTTCCTAGAATTTGAGTAATTTCGGTAACTGTCCCTGCAAACGATCCTAATATTAAAGATGTTGCTATTCCAATACCTAGACAAGCTATTGTTGGTAATCCTTTAACTGCAACTACTATAACAAGTATTAAAGGAATAATCATATAAAATGGTACTCCTGTTTTTACCTGATTTAAAAGGACTATAGCAGAAGGGTTTTCAGATTCTAAAGCTTTCCAAACTTCTCCTGGAATTTGATTGATAGCCTCGGCTGCATTTGCTGTTGTATTAGGTAATCCCATTCCAACACTTACTACAAAAAACAATACTGCAGTAAGTACTAAACATAATATAGCCCATACTCCTTGATGCTTAATTCTATCAATTACTTCTACATCTTGGATACCAGAGCTTACTACTGTAGTATCAGAAATAAGTCCAATGTTATCACCAAAACATGCTCCACCTGCAACTGCAGCAGTTGTAAGTAAAAGATTTCCATCTACTATGTGATTCAACCATAAAAATATAGGTGCACATGCTGCAAATGTTCCCCAAGATGTACCTGTTGCTACTGAAAGAACACTAGTTACAATAAGTCCAGTTACAGCTACCGTTTTTCCAGTAAGCCCTAATTTTAAAGCCATATTTATTATAGCTGCTCCTACACCTGTAGCCATAAAACATTCTGCCATAGCATAAGCCATCATTAAAATAAAAAATACTAATTGCATTTCTTTTACATTATCTACTGCACAATCGAGTATTTCTTCAAAAGAAACCTTTTCAGTAAAATGTGCTATAACTGCAGCATAGATAGTAGCTATTGGGGAGGCTAATAGTGCATCCATTCCTCCAATCATTAATCCTGCCATTAAAAACACTGGTGAAAGTCTTAACAAAGCCATTTAAAAATCTCTCCTTTTAGTTAGTTAGTATTTTAGTTAGTACAAATTTTAATAAATATTTATATATGGACTCAAATGCAAACCCTTTCCAGAATGAGAAAGCGAATACATCTAAGTACTAGTAAATGATTGTTGATATAAGTATTTAAGCCATGTAGATTCCTATATTTAAATAAATATTATTATATTTAAAAGAGAATACTAAATTCTCAAATTTTCTATTTAAAGATTTTATCCTATTTTTCTATATAAGTCAATTGAGCAAAAATTGTTAAAATAAACACAACAATTATAACAAAAATACAGAAAGCTCTTGTAAATAGTAGTTATATAAAGAATTAACTTACTAAAAAAACTATCTTAAAGTAATTAATTACTTTAAGATAGTTTTTTTGAAATTTATATTATTTTTCTACTGCTAATTCTTTTTTCTTCAGCTTTACTTCTGGCTCTGATGGCATTGCAAATTTAGGTATGAATCTATCCCATCCTGTACGAGTTAGAACTACTATAGATATTACAGCTATCATAGCCATAAAATTGTATTTAATAATATCTGTATTTTTAAACTGATGCAATGGATAAACTGCTGTAGCGATCCCTACGTAGAAACTTATATACACATGCCATGGTATAAGTTGGGAACCAAATACTCCTAATGCATCTCCAAAAGTTGCATTTCTAAGTCTTAATTTATACATATCTTCTTCACTAGCTTCTACATTGTCATCTGTAATAGTTTTTATAATAGGTCCAATAGTTACTATTTGTGCCATTTCATCAGAAAGAGCTGCATTTCCTAAAATACAAAGAAGAGCATTCCAAGTCATAAGTTGTCTTACAGACTTTGCTTTCCTTGCTATAAATTTGGATATTGGAGCAAAAGCATCCATTCTAGCCATTATTCCACCAAAAGCTCCTACCCACATCATCATTACTATAACCCAACTTCCTGCATCCGCAAATCCAGTATATATTAACCCTTCTTTTCCTAGAATTTGAGTAATTTCGGTAACTGTCCCTGCAAACGATCCTAATATTAAAGATGTTGCTATTCCAATACCTAGACAAGCTAGCGTTGGTACTCCCTTAATTGCAACTGCTATAACAAGTATTAATGGAATAACCATGTAAAATGGTACCCCTTCTTTTACTTGATTTAAAAGAGTTACAGCAGAAGCATTTTTTTCTTGTAAAACTCCCCATACCTCTTCTGGAACCTGATCAATAGCCTCCTCTGGATTACCTTTTACATTAGGTAGTCCCATTCCAACACTTACTCCAAAAAATATTATTGCTGCAAGAACTAAACAAATTATAGACCATGCTCCTTGATGCCTAATTCTATCAATTACTTCTACTCCTTGAATACCGGAGCTTACTACTGTAGTATCAGAAATAAGTCCAATGTTATCACCAAAACATGCTCCACCTGCAATAGCTGCTGTAGTAAGTAAAAGATTTCCATCTACTATATGGTTTAACCATAAAAATATAGGTGCACATGCTGCAAATGTTCCCCAAGATGTGCCTGTTGCTACTGAAAGAATACTAGTTACAACAAGTCCAGTTACAGCTACCGTTTTTCCAGTAAGTCCTAATTTTAAAGCTATATTAATAATAGCAGCTCCTACTCCTGTAGCCATAAAACATTCTGCCATAGCATAAGCCATCATTAAAATAAAAAATACTAATTGCATTTCTTTTACATTGTCAACTGATGCTTCTAAACTATCTTGAAAAGAAACCTTTGAGGTTACTCTTGCTATAATAGCAGCGTATACTGTAGCTATTGGTGCGGCTAATAGTGCGTTAATGCCTCCAATCATTAATCCTGCCATTAGAAACACTGGTGATAGTTTTAACAAGGTCATTAGATATCTCTCCTTTTATTTTTTTATTTTAGTTATTAGAGATTAATGAATAAAATATTTATATGTAAACTCTCCTTACATAAGGAGAAGTCATACATCTTAGTATAGCTACATAATCAAGGGTAAAACTTATTACATCGCCAATTTTATAGTCCATATCACAATTAGTTATATTTAAAATTAAATGGTCACTACTACTTCCAAGTATATTTATATCTTTGTTGTCTGGAATCATAAATTCAGGATCACAATCTTGCTTTCCTATAGCACATATAGCCCTTTTCATCATTCCTTTATCCTCAAAAGTTGGAACATTTCTAAAAGCATCCATTGCTTTTTCTCCTATAGGCATAGAAGGTTTTTCTTGTATTTCCACAATTTCAGCCTTTAGTTTAAAAGCATCATTATAAGTATTTGGTATCATTGTCCAAGTTACCTCTACTAAACCAAGAAGTATAGATGTACCAAGTCTCATTTGGTTTATACCTTTTGGTAATCCACCATTTTGTATCAAACATAGAGAACTTGAATTCCCACCAGATATAAGCTCTAATTCTATATTAAATATTTTTTCTATTTCTTCTTTAATTTTTACAAGTTCACCCATATTTTCTTCAGAAGGAATAATTGCACCATAACAAGTTAAATTAGTACCTATCCCTACTAACTTAACACCTTCTAATTCTAATATTTTTTCAACTGTTTTAAGAATTTCACCTTTATTTTTATAAAAAATTCCTTCTCTTAAATCTCCTAAATCCACCATCAAAACAATTTCATGAATCTTTCCTGCCTTTATAGCCTCTTTAGATATAGCCCTTATTGTTTCTATTTGTGAATTAAGGGATATATCTGCAAACTCAACTAAGTTTTCTACCTCACTTATACCTGGAAGCCTTAAAAGCATTTTCTTAGCAGGTATATCTTTAAACTTTGCTAAATTATCCAATTTAGAGTCACCTAATATACCTATTCCTCCATCTACCATAGCTTTTGCAAGTTCAGTAGAGCCACTAGATACTTTAGTTACACCAACTGGATTTACTCCATGATTTCTACATATATTGGATACTACTTTTGTATTATGTTTTATTTTTTCAAGATTGACTTCAATAAATGGATATTTCAATATTCTTTCCCCCATTTTAATTTGATTTTAAAATAAAAATTATTTAGACAGGATTTAGAAAACGTTTTTTTAAAAGATTAAAATTAGACATGATGTCTTATAATACCTCTACAATCGACTCGTTTATATTTTAACATATTTTTTTCCACAATGCATGTATTTTTTTATGAAGATTTGTTTACAAATGTTTTTATGTAAGTACTTTATTCTACAAATATCACAAAAATCCTTTATTTTCTCAAAAATTTTACAATTATATTAAATATTTAATATAATGTTTTATTATATATTGATTATACCAATATACTTTATATATTTATAGTCAATATTTTTTAGTAAATTATCCAAATTATCCAAAAAGAAATCCACTTCAATATTGAAGTGGATTTCTTTTTATTATTATTTAGTTCCAAATAGTCTATCTCCTGCATCTCCAAGACCAGGAATTATATATGCATCCTCATTTAATCTTTCATCTACTCCAGCTACATATATATCCACATCTGGATGGGCTTTTGAAACTTCTTCTAACCCTTCTGAAGCTGCAATAAGATTCATTAGTTTGATATTAGTAGCACCTTTATTTTTTAGAAATTGAATAGCAGCTACTGCTGATCCTCCTGTTGCAAGCATAGGATCTAATACTATAAGCTCTCTTTCCTCAATATCTTGAGGAAGTTTGCAATAGTATTCTACAGGCTTGAAAGTTTCAGGATCTCTATAAAGACCTACATGTCCAACTTTAGCTGCTGGCAATAAATTCAACATGCCATCTACCATACCTAATCCCGCTCTAAGTATAGGAACTAGTCCTAGTTTTTTCCCTGCTATTACCTGAGATTTTGTTTCAGCAACAGGAGTTTCAATATTAATATCTTCAAGAGGAAGATCTCTTGTTACCTCATAAGCCATTAACATAGAAACCTCTTTTACTAGTTCTCTAAATTCTTTAGAACCAGTATTTTTATCTCTTATAAAAGTTAATTTATGCTTGATCAGTGGATGATCTAAAATTACTACCTTTCCCATAAACAAGACTCCTTCCATATAGTTTAAGTTTTTCTCTTAAAAATCCTTATACATTATAACATATACTTAGTCTCTATGTCAGAAATTTTATCCACTCTTCTTTTATGTCTTTCACCTTGGAAACTTGCTTTAAGCCAAGTAGAAACTATTTCTAAAGCTAAATCTTTCCCTATTACTCTTCCACCTAATGCAAGAACTTGTGCATTATTATGTTCTACAGACATTCTGGCTGAGTAAGTATCACTACATAATGCACACCTTATGCCCTTTACTTTATTGCAAGATATAGATATGCCTATACCTGTTCCACAAATAACTATTCCTCTATCACATTCCCCATCTTTCACAGCTTCTGCTACTTTCTTTCCAAATTCAGGATAATCAACTGAATCTAAAGAATTGGTACCATAATCAATATATTCTACTCCTTCCTTTTCCAAAAAAACTTTAACTTCTTCTTTCAATTCATATCCTCCATGATCTGAACCTATAGCTACTTTCATAAATATTCCTCCTATTTCTATATTTTTTCTACAATTTTTTCTAAAGCTTCTTTTATCTCATCTTTAGCCTCATTATAAGCCCTAAGACCTTTTCCATAAGGGTCTATTATATCTTCTTCAACTCCAAAGGCATATTCCTTTAAAATATAAATTTTCTCCTTCACTAGGGGATAAGTTCTTAATAATATATTTTTATGTCCACTAGTCATAGTAAGTATCAAATCTGATTCTTCTAAAAGTTTTCTATCAATCGTTTTAGATCTATGATTAGAAATATCTATTCCTTCTCTTTTTAAAATTTCTATAGCTTCCCTACTAGCACTATTTCCTTCCATTGCAAATACTCCAGCAGATTTTACATTTACATTTCTTATTTCTTTTCTGTCTAATAAATCTTTAAAAAGTCCCTCTGACATACTACTCCTACAAGTATTCCCTGTACAAACAAAAAGAATTTGCTTCAAAATTCTTCTCTCCTTTACACCTTTATTATATTTCCGCCACAAGCTTTTTTCATTCTATTCATAATAGCTGTTCCAATACCTGTAGTATCTACTCCTTCAGCTAATATTATATCTACATTTAAATCATCAAATTGTCTCAATACTTTAAATAAATTTTTAGCTATTGTGTCTTTTTCTTTCCTACTTCCTACTACTAGTATATTTTCACCACTATATTCTTTTTTTGTCTCCTCAGTTGCCATTATACCCAGTTTTTTTCCTTCTTCTTCTGCTTTTTTAGAATATTTTTTTATTGCAGAAGGAATATCTTCTATATTTCCCGAGAAAACTATCATTTTAGCCTTTGGTGCATAATGCTTATATTTCTGTCCTGGAGATTTAGGAACTATGTCTTCATCATCCTTTATTATACTTTGATCATATTCAACTTTGGGAAATATTTTTATTAGATCTTCATAAGTTACTCCACCAGGTCTAAGTATAGTAGGTATGTCCTGGGAAATATCTAGTACAGTAGACTCTACTCCTATTCCAGTATCTCCTCCATCTATAATCATATCTACTCTTCCATACAAATCTCTAATAACATGTTCTGCATTTGTTGGACTTGGCTTGCCTGAAAGATTGGCACTAGGAGCTGCAATAGGTACTTTTGAATATTTTATGATTTCCGAAGCTATCTTGTGTTTAGGCATCCTAATAGCTACAGTTGATAGCCCTCCTGTTAGTTTTTTAGATACTTTCTCACTCTTTTTAAATATAAGAGTAAGAGGGCCAGGCCAAAAACTTTCCATAACTTTCTTTGCCTTTTTATCTACAGTTTCCACTAGTAGATACACTTCTTCTACATTATTTACATGGAGAATTAAAGGATTGTCTTGAGGCCTTCCCTTAGCTATAAATATTTTATCTATTGCCTTATCATCAAAACTATTAGCACCTAAACCATAAACTGTTTCTGTAGGAAAAGCTACTACTCCTCCTTTTTTAATTATATCTGCAGCTTTGTAGATTGTCTTTATATCTGGATTATCTTTTTCTACTTTTTCTACAATAGTTTCTATTCTAACCATTATATCCCTTCTCCTTATTATCTTTTCTTCTAACTATATATTATACACGAATTCTTTAATATTAAGTAGCTTTTTAGTTCTTTATATTCATATATAAGAATAATAATAAAATAGACAATAGTTTAGGAGGTAGATCATGGAAAATATTTTAACTATTACTTTAGTGGGCTTTTTTGTAGGAATGGTTGGCACTGGAATTGGAGGTCTATTTGCTCCTTTTATTAAAGGAACAAACCAAAAGTATGTTAGTTCTTTACTTGGACTTACTGGAGGAATTATGCTAAGTATTGTAGCTTTTGAACTTCTACCTCAATCTTATATATTAGGTGGGATAATCACAGAAATAGTTGGGATATTGGTTGGAATTATTTTAGTTGTTTCTATAGAGGAAATGACTTCTAAAAAAGATTACGATTCCCTTTTCAAAAGTGGAATTGTTTTAAGTATAAGCATGGGAATACATAATTTACCTGAAGGATTGGCTATAGGTTCAAGTTTCATGGCTGATAATGAAATGGGAATCACTCTAGCATTAGCAATACTTATTCACAATCTTCCAGAAGGCCTAGCACTAGCTATACCTCTTAAGGCAGGAAAGCTTTCTAATTTAGAAATAATTTTAATTACATTCTTTGTAGGAATTCCTACTGGAATAGGTAGCTTCATAGGTGCTTATGTTGGAACTGTATCTAATTTTTTAATATCTTTTTGTTTAGCACTTGCAGGAGGAACTATGCTCTATATAATATGTAATGATTTAATTCCAAATGCCAAAGATTTACATAGTGGAAGAACTGCCACTGTATGGATAATTATTGGCTTCATACTAGGCATGATAACAGTTTTTTAGTTATACTAATAAAAAAACCCTTCCATTGGAAGGGCTCTCTGATTTTAACCTACTTGTTTTAATTTTTCAGCTTGGTCTGTTGTTATGAGTGCATCTATTATTTCTTCAATATCTCCATCTAAAAATCCTTCTAATCTATGAATAGTCATATTAATTCTATGGTCTGTTACCCTACCTTGTGGAAAATTATAAGTTCTTATTCTTTCACTTCTATCGCCTGAACCTACTTGACTTCTTCTTTCCTGAGCAATTTCTGCATTTTGTTCCGTCATAAGTTGATCATAAAGTCTAGCCTTAAGAATCTTCATGGCTTTATCTCTATTCTTATGTTGAGATTTTTCATCTTGACAGGATACTACCATTCCTGTAGGTAAATGGGTGATTCTAACTGCTGAATCAGTGGTATTTACACTTTGACCACCATTTCCTGAAGAACGAAATACATCTATTCTTATATCATTTGGATTGATTTCCAAATCTATATCTTCAGCCTCTGGAAGAACTGCCACTGTAGAAGTAGATGTGTGTATTCTACCACTAGCCTCAGTTTCTGGTACCCTTTGGACCCTATGAACACCACTTTCATATTTTAACTTACTATAAGCACCTTTTCCCTTAATCATAAATATTACTTCTTTAAATCCACCAATACCTTGATTGTTTGAATCCATCATTTCAACTTTCCAACCTTGTTTTTCTGCGTACATAGAATACATTCTGAAAAGATCTCCTGCAAATAATCCTGCTTCATTTCCTCCAGCTCCAGCTCTTATTTCTACAATAACATTCTTATCATCATTTGGATCCTTAGGTATAAGTAGTATTTTAAGTTCCTCTTCTAAAGCTTCAACTTCTAATTCTAATTCAGATATTTCTCCCTTTAGCATTTCTTTAAATTCATCATCTAATTTTTCCTTAAGCATTTCTTTATCTTCTTCTAAAGTTTCTAAAGCCTTATTGTATTCCCTATATTTCATAACTATAGGCTCTATTTCTGCATGTTCCTTAGCAAGCTTTTGCCATTCTTTTGTATCTTCTATTACTTTAGGATCAATTATTTTTTGGCTAAGTTCTTTATAATCATTTTCCAAAAAATCTAATTTGTCTATCATATTTTCACCTCCAAAATTTTTCATCTATATATAAATACACTCATAATCTAAAAAAGTAATACTCCTGCTACTCCTGCCAATACAATGGATAAAATAGGATGAATGTTTTTAAAAGATATTAAATAAAATAGTACCACTCCTATTATAACACTCTTAAAATCTATAAATGCATTTCTTGCTACACTAATACTTGCTGATATGATAAGTCCTAAAACTACTGGTCTTATACCTATAAAAGCCCAATCTACATAGGGTGAATCTTTAAATTTTGATAAAAAATGAGCTATTAAAATTATTATCACAAAGGAAGGTAGTACTACAGCAGTAGTTGCCAATATAGAACCTAAAATTCCTCCTACTTTGTATCCTAAAAAAGTAGCAGAATTTATGGCAATAGGTCCTGGAGTCATTTCTACTATAGCTAATATATCTATAAACTCTTTATTAGTTAACCAGCCATGAACCTCTATTGCTTCATTCTGAATAAGTGGAACCATAGCATATCCACCACCAAACGTAAAAGCTCCTATTTTTAAAAATGATAAAAAAAGTTTTAATAATTCCATTATTTCTTCTCCCTATTTTTATAGTATCCTATAGAGCCAAAGGCTGCTACAAGTATTATAATTATTGGACTTACATTGAATACAACTACAGCCAAAACTGTAATTAAGCCAATGGCTAACATATATTTATTAACATTCATACCTTTTCCAATTTTATATACTGCTGAGAAAACTAAAGCTGCTACTGCTGGTCTTATTCCTAAAAATGCTTTTTCTGCTATAGCATTATTTCTATATTTCCAAAGGGATGTTACAATTAAAAGTATGATTAAAAAAGAAGGCAGAACGGTACCTAATGTACAGACAATAGAACCTTTTACACCTTTTAATTTATATCCTACATAAGTACTTGTATTTACTGCCACAGGTCCTGGTGTTACTTCAGCTATTGCCAATATATCAACAAATTCTTCATCACTAAGCCATTCTTTTTTTTCTACCACTTCATCTTGAATAAGTGGAACCATAGCATATCCACCACCAATAGTAAAAGCCCCTATCTTAAAAAAAGTTTTAAACATTTCAAAGTACATAATATTCCCCCTTTATGGCACTCTTCCAACTACTACTCTATCTAATCCTTGAAAATCCTTTATTATATATATATCCTTAAATCCATTTTCATTGAACAATCTTTTCACATAAGTGCCTTGATCATAACCTATTTCAACTGCTAATATCCCTTCTCTTTTTAGATATTCTTTACTATCTGGTACTATTTTTTCATAATATGAAAATCCTGACTCTCCTCCATCTAATGCATTTTTAGGCTCATGTTCTCTTACTTCTATTTGTAGTTTAGATATATCTTCTGTAGGTATATATGGAGGGTTTGATACTATTATATCTACTTTTCCTTCCAATTGTAAAGTTTTTATTCCATTAAATAAATCTCCTTTATAGAATTTTACCTTGTTGTTTAGTTTGAATTTATCTCTATTTATTTTAGCTACTTTTAAAGCTTTATCATCTATATCCACTGCAAAGACTTTTATATTTTCTAAATAATATGCAAGAGTCAAGGCTATACAACCGCTTCCAGTACCTAATTCTACTATATCTAAATATTCATTTTTAAATTCTTCATTTACCTTATTTATAATCCATTCAACTAATATTTCCGTATCTGGCCTAGGAACGAGGACTCCTTCTTCTATATAAAAATTCAGACCATAAAATTCTTTTTCTTTTAAAATATAACTTAAAGGCCAACCTTCTTTTCTCTTTTCTATGAAATCTAAAAACTTATCCACAATTTCCTTATTAACTTCCTCATTACCATGTGTATAAATATAGCTTTTATCTACATTTTGTAGATAAGATAGTATAATTATAGATTCAGATATAGGATCTAAATATTCTCTCTTTCCTAATTCTTTAACTCCTAATTTTAAAAGTTCATTTATTTCCACAAATCATCCTCCTTATCCTTTACTAAAACACCTTTCAATGCTTCAATGGCTACTTCAATTTGCTCATCATCTGGTTCTCTAACTGTAGCAATTTTTTGCAGCATAAGTCCAGGATAGGATAGTATATAGGCAAATATTCTATTACTCCTACCTATAATTTTATTTATTTCATAAGATATTCCCGCTATTATAGGAAGCATGAGAAGCCTTATTAGAAACCTTTTAACTGGATTTGGCCATCCAAATAAAGATAGTACCAAAACACTTACTATCATTACCATAAATAAAAAGCTAGTGCCGCATCTAGGATGTAATATAGGATATTTCTTTACATTTTCTACTGTTAATTCTTCTTCATTTTCATAACAATGAATTGTTTTATGTTCTGCACCATGATATTCAAAAACTCTTCCTACATCTTCTATTTTTGAAATAATTATTACATATATTAAGAAAAATATTATCCTTATTAACCCTTCTATAAGGTTTAAAACTATAGGGCTTTTTACAGTTTTTTTTACTAAACTTGTTAAAAACATAGGCCCTGCCATAAATACTACTATTACTATTAATAATGAAAATAATAGAGAAAAAATTATCTCGGCAGTTTCAGATTTATCTTTAAAGACTTTTTCAAAAAAACTTTCAGATTCATCTTCTATATCTTCTTCATAAAATTCTGCTGAATACATTAAAGTCTTAGTTCCTACAATCATTGCCTCTACTAATCCAACTATTCCTCTTATAAAGGGTAGTTTAAAAAGTTTATTTCTAGAAGCTATATTATCTATTTTTTCTTTTTTGATTTCTATTTCATTGTCTGGCTTTCTTATTGCTATAGCTATATCTTTAGGTCCTTTCATCATGACTCCTTCTATAACAGCTTGCCCTCCAATAGTAGTCATATGTTTTGGAATCCTTTTTATATCTTTTATTTTCAATTTAAAACCCTCCAAATCTTTTATAAAGTTATTATACCATATAAAATTTATTGGATACAATTTTCATATTTTACCTAATTTTAGACAAAAATAAAGGCTAGATATAAGCATCTAACCTATTATTAAGAAACATTTATTCCAAACCATATTTTTTCTTGAATTTTTCAACACGTCCACCTTTTTCAGCAAACTTTTGACGGCCTGTAAAAAATGGATGACATTCTGAACAAACTTCAACTCTCAATTCCTTCTTAGTTGAACCAGTTTTAAATGTATTTCCACAAGCACAATGTACTGTAGCTTCGTAATATTCTGGATGTATTTCTTTTTTCACGATGCTCACCTCTCTTTTACACATTTCAACTCATATATTATAGCACAATAGAGTATCTATTTCAACTTCTTAAGACCAAATTTTTTTCCTCATAATCTCTATGAAAGTATTATTATCTTCAGTTTGCATAAGGTCTTCTGTTATAGTTTCTGTCACATCTTGAGTAGGGGAATTGCCTAAGGCTTTTCTTATACCCCAAATAGTTTCAAGTTCTTTTTGATTTAATAGAAGTTCTTCTCTTCTAGTACCGGATTTGTTTATATCAATGGCAGGGAAAATTCGTTTTTCTGAAAGTTTTCTATCTAAATGAATCTCCATATTTCCTGTCCCTTTAAATTCTTCAAAAATTACATCATCCATTCTACTGCCTGTTTCAACTAATGCAGTAGCTAATATAGTTAAACTTCCACCTTCCTCTAGATTTCTTGCTGCTCCAAAAAATCTTTTTGGTTTATGTAATGCACCTGGATCTAATCCTCCTGAAAGGGTTCTGCCGGTTGCAGGAATAGTTAAGTTGTAAGCTCTAGCAAGTCTTGTAATACTATCTAGAAGTATTATTACATCTTTCCCATGTTCCACAAGTCTTTTTGCTCTTTCAAGCACTATTTCTGCTACTTTTGTATGATGTTTTGGAAGCTCATCAAAAGTAGAATATACTACATCACCTTTTACTGATCTTTTCATATCAGTGACTTCTTCAGGTCTTTCATCTATTAAAAGTACTATTATTTCCATCTCTGGATGATTAATAGAAATAGCATTGGCAACTTTCTTTAGAAGAGTAGTTTTTCCAGCTTTAGGTGGGGAAACTATCATACCTCTTTGGCCTTTTCCTATAGGAGCCATCAAATCTATCATTCTCGTAGAAAGTTCTCGGGGAATTGTTTCAAGATTTAATCTTTCTCTAGGATATATAGGAGTTAGAGTATCAAAATCTGGTCTTTTAGGTGCTGTATCTGGATTTAGACCATTTACGCTTTTTACATATAGAAGGGCTTTATACTTTTCTCCTTGTTTTGGGGGCCTCGTTATACCATATATTTTATCCCCAGTCATTAGTTTAAATCTTCTGATCTGAGAAGGGGATACATATATATCTTCATCTCCAGAAAGATAGTTATCACATCTTAAAAAGCCATATCCATCATTATGGATTTCTAGAATTCCCTCTGCTGCATTGATATCATCCATTTGCTCTAATTCTTCTGTAATTTTATTTGGCAAGGCTGATGTATTTATGTCCTTAAGCTTTACATTATTCTTTGGTTTGTACGATTTCTTACAGTTCTCTGCTTCTTTTGAATTCTGCTTGGCACTTATCATATCTATCAACTCTCTTTTTTTGTACTTATAAGGGCTCTTAATATCCAAATCTTTAGCAATATCACGTAGCTCTGTAATTTTTTTACCCTCTAATTCTACTTGGGTCAAACAAATCCACCTCCACAATATTTAAAAACTATATCATTCAGAAATAAACTATATAGGAAAATAAGATAGAAAAAGGAAAGGGAAACTCCTGTAGTAGCCTACAGGAATTTATTTAGCATATTCAGGTTTTTTATCTAATTTATGAAGAGCTTCTACAAATCTAATAGTACCTGTTTCAGATCTCATAACTACAGAATAAGTCCTAGCCATATTACTCTCATAATATACTACACCTTTTAAAAGTTCACCATCTGATATACCAGTAGCTGCAAACAATATCTGATTCCCACTAGCTAAATCTTCCATAGTCAATATTTTATCCACATTTGCTCCCATTGATTCACATCTTTTTCTTTCATCATCATTCATAGGATATAACTTTCCTTGAAATTCACCTTCCATACATTTTAAAGCTGCTGCTGCTATTACCCCTTCTGGTGCACCACCTATTCCCATAAGTACATCTACACCAGAATGTTCGAAACATGTAGCTATGGCTGCTGCTACATCTCCATCACTAAATAATTTAATTCTAGCTCCTGTTTCTCTGATTTTTTTTAAAAGCTTATCATGTCTTGGCCTGTCTATCACAGTAACAGTTAAATCTGAAATATCTTTATTTAAAGCTTTTGCCACATTGAATAAATTTTCTTCTACAGATGCATTTATATTTATAGAACCTTTTGCCTTTGGTCCCACTGCTATTTTATCCATATACATATCTGGTGCGTGAAGAAGACATCCTCTAGGGGCTACTGCTACCACAGATAATGCATTTGGAAGACCCTTAGCTACTGATGTAGTTCCATCTAGCGGATCTACTGCAATATCCACTTCAGGGCATCCCTTTTGAGCCTTTCCTATCTGTTCCCCAATATACAACATTGGTGCCTCGTCCATTTCTCCTTCACCTATTACCACTTTTCCATCAATATTCACTGTATCAAACATCTTTCTCATTCCATCTACAGCCGCCTGATCTGCTACTATTTTATCGCCTCTACCAAGATATCTAGCACTTTCCAATGCTGCTGCTTCTGTTACTCTGACTAAATTTAAAGCTAAATTCCTATCCATCTAATAAACCACTCCTTATTTTGGACTTACCCCTTCCCAATCCTTTAAGAACTGTTTTATTCCAAGATTTGTCATAGGATGTTTAACCATTTGCTCAAAAACATTGTAAGGTATAGTAGCTATATGAGAACCTGCCCTTGCAGCACTAAGTACATGCATAGGATTTCTAACACTTGCAGCTATTACTTCTGTTTCTATACCATAATTATTATATATTTCAACTATGTCTTTTACAATATCTATTCCTTCATTTCCTATATCATCCATCCTACCTACAAAAGGACTTACATAACTAGCTCCAGCTTTTGCCGCAAGTAATGCTTGACTTGGAGAGAAAACTAAAGTTACATTAGTTTTTATATTTTCATTACTTAATATTTTAACTGCTTTAAGACCTTCTTTTGTCATTGGTATCTTAATAACTATATTGTCATTTATACTAGCCAATTCCCTAGCCTCTTCAACCATTCCATTACTTTCAAGGGAAATAACTTCTGCACTTATAGGTCCATCTACTATACTAGATATTTCTTTTATAACTTCTTTAAAATCCCTACCTTCTTTTGCAATTAGTGATGGGTTAGTAGTTACACCACATATTACTCCCCAGTTATTTATTTCTCTTATTTCGTCAATATTTGCTGTATCAATAAATAGCTTCATTACAGTTCCTCCTTTATGCTCTTCCAGCTGAACCAAAGACACGCATTTTTTCTGCAACAATCTTACTCATATTAGCTCTAGCAGGTTTTAAAATATTTCTTGGATCAATTTCATCTGGATTTTCCTTTATAAATTCTTTTATTGCATCTGCAAATGCCATTCTTACATCTGTATCTATATTTATTTTGTTAATTCCTAGACTAACTGCCTTTTCAATATCATCATAGGATACTCCACTAGAACCATGTAGTACTAATGGCATATTTGTCATTTTCTTTATAGTTTTTATTCTATCAAAGTCTAATTCTGGCTTTCCTTTATACACACCATGAGCAGTTCCTACTGCTATAGCAAGATAATCTACATCTGTTTCCTTTGCAAATCTCAATGCTTCATCTGGATCTGTCATAGTAGCATCTTTTTCATCTACTTTAATATGGTCTTCTGTACCACCTATTTTTCCTAATTCTGCTTCTACTGATACACCTACTGCATGAGCAATTTCTACTACCTTTTTAGTTAATTCAATATTTTCTTCAAGTGGAAATCTTGAACCGTCAACCATTACTGAGGTAAAACCATTCCTTATACATAACATTACTTGGTCAAAGTCTGTACCATGGTCTAAATGAATTGCTACTGGAACTGTCGCTTTTTCAGCAGCTACCTTAGCTAATTTAGAAATATAATCTATTCCTGCATATTTTATTCCTCCTTGGCTAGCCTGCAATATAACTGGGGATCTAGTTTCTTCAGCAGCATCTATAATAGCTTGGATTATCTCCATATTATTTATATTGAAAGCTCCCACTGCATAACCATTTTTATGTGCATCCTGCAATATCTCTTTACCTGTAACTAACATGTCAAAATCCTCCTTTTTATTTTCCACTTATCATTATGCTAATTCTATTATATCATCTTTTGCCTTATTACACTATTATCTCTCCTTAGTATTTTTGTTTTTTTCAATTATAGAATCAATATAAACAATATTATGCTTGTGCATAACTATCTTTTCTTTCTTTTGCAATACTTCCAAATCTTCTTCTGTCTCTGCATATATTATTTGTATACTATTGCAATTTAAACATCTTAATTCAATTCTATCAAGAAAAACTTCCATTATTATATTACTAATTCCACAATCACAATTAATATTTCTATCTTTACTTAATCTATCTAATTTATTCAAAGAAGCAACTAATATTTTAAAGTTTTTAGAATAATTATCAAATCCTGAACCTGTTAACAATTTTTCAAAATTTATCTCCCGTTCATTTAACAAACTTTTAGCATTCTCTTTCTTTCCTATAAAACATATCTTTATATCTTCCATGCAAAAAATAGTGTTATCCCATCTCAATAACTCTTTGAGAGTATATCTATATATATGTTTGTGCCCACATACAAAACAATTTAACTTTATCCAATAAATTTGATAATCAGTAGTTTTTATGGATACATTTTTTTGGCCACATTTACACCTAAATTCTACTTCTTCATTTCTAGGAATATTAAATATATTTAAATTATATATTTTTATTCTACCGCAAGTATTACATCTTATAAGTAGAGTTCTATGCCCATAAATTACCAAATTAAGCACCTCCTCTACTTTTTTAAATTCTTCATAAACTTTTTAAATCCTTCTATTTGTCGATTTTTCTTTTAAAAAAATTATTAGGTAGAAAAATGATGCTTTCTACCTAATTTTGTCTTTATTTTTTAATATTTTACTTTAGCAATAAGATTCTGCAAATCTTGAGCTAGTTCGGCTAAACTTTCACTAGCAGAGGCAATTTCCTCCATAGCTGCTGTTTGCTCTTCTGTAGCTGCTGATACATTTTGGATTTGAGAAGATACATCCTCACTAATTTTTTTCATACTTTGAGATGAATTCATTATTTCATTGCCTTTTCCCACTATCCCTTCTAGATAATTGGTCATACTATCCATTTCACCACTTAAGTTCTTTACCAAATCAGTTATCTCTCCAAATACAGTCTTAGTAGTACCTACTACTTCTAATCCTTCCTCTACATTTTTTATATTTTCCTCTGCCAAACTATTTGTCCTACTTATTATATTGTTATTTTGGACTATAAGATCGCTTATTTTATCAGAAGCTTCTCCTACTTCTTCTGCAAGCTTCCTTACTTCTTCTGCCACTACAGTAAAACCCTTGCCTGCATCTCCAGCTCTAGCTGCTTCAATAGCTGCATTTAATGCAAGTAAATTAGTCTGTTCTGATATGGAGCGAATTATATCTACAAATTCATTTATCTTATCTGAGCTGTTCATTACTTCTTTAAGAGAAGTATATACCTCTTCAGTGCTAGAATTTATATTTTCCATCCTGTTTATTGCTTTTCCAATATCTTCTCTTCCTATATCCGATTTTTCATTAGCAAATTGGCTCAATTCAGATATTTTTTCTCCTCTTTGTAGAGCTTCTTCTAAATTTGTACTAATATCCGACATAGAAGTTATAATACCTATTACTTTATTAAATAAATTCTCACTATCTTGAGAAACTACTGAAGATGAACTGGCTACACTTTCTTGTGCTGCAGTAGATTCTTCAGAAGTACTGGCTAATTCTTCTGAGAAAGAAGCTACTTGTTCACTACTTTCAGCTACTTCTTTTACAAATGTTCTTAAGCTATCAGTAGTCTTTTGGAATGAATTAGCTAGATCTCCTACCTCATCTTTCATATTTAAAAATTCATCATTTATATCTTCACTAATATTTAAATCAGCAATAGCTTCTGCAGACGTTGTAGCTTTCACAATAGGTTTTGATATATTCCCTCCCATTATATAACTGAAAACTATTGCAATAACTGATAAAATAATTCCTATGATTAAAGACCTTGTGACCATTGAATTTAAAGGTTGCTCTACTTCTTTTACTGGTATAGAAAAACCTATTGTCCAATTTGAATATTCTATTGGGACTGTTAAAAAATATTTATCTACATTATCATAATCTTTTATAATTTCTATATTTTTCTTTCCATCTTTATTTTTAATAAGCTTATCTATTTCCTTACCCATTACATCTGTAGCTTTTGTAAATCCTTTTTCCTTTGAATACATGAAATCTTTATTATAATGAACTAAAATATTCCCATCATCGTCTATTAAAAACCCTTTAGAGCCTTTTAAAGGCTTTGCTTTAGATGTAATATCCATAAGATGATCTATAAATATATCAGAACAAAGAACTGCCTTTGTTTTCCCATTTTCCTTTATAGCTTTACCCATAGTAACTACAACTTTTTCATGCTCAACATCTACATAAGGTTTAGACAAAGCTACGCCATTACTTTCATCTGCCCTAATATACCAATCTTTCTCTCTCACATTATAATCATCTGGTATTGGTATATACCCTAAATGAGTAACCAATTTATTTTCTTCAGGCAATCCCATGAAATATTCAATTATATCTGGATTTGTATCATTTTTGTATTTAAAGTATTTAGATAAATACTCTGGACCATAAATATTATCCTTCTTATCTTTTTCATCTTTTTCATCTTTTTCATCTTTTTCATTTTTTTCGTCATCCTTCTTATCAGCCTTTTGATTATCCTGATACTTTAAATCTTGCTCCATTTCTTCAATTATTTTGCCTTGTACCCTTAACCAACCATCTATTTCTTTTCCATACCTATTTCCTGCTTCTTCTAAACTTCCAAGTTGTCCATCTATTATATGTCTAGAGGATGTTCTATAATTCATAAAAGAAACTGCAAAAATACTTACTAAACATATAATGCAACAAAAAATAACAATTTTTGACTTTATACTTTTCATCTAATTTCTCCCCCTTGAATAGAATATGTAACATTAATAATATCGACAAAATAATAATATTATTAAACAAAATAAAGGAATAATACCTTATTATAACAAGATATTATTCCTTTAACATATTATCTTATATTAAACTATTTTAAAGGCTTAAGACCTAATATTTCTCTTGCTTCAACTGGTGTTGCAACTTCTCTTCCTAGTTCTTTCGCCATTCTCACTACTTTTTCGACTAATTCAGCATTTGACTTAGCTAAAACACCTTTTTCAATATAAACATTGTCTTCAAATCCTACTCTTGCATGACCACCCATTATTATAGCTGCCATTGCCATAGGCATTTCATATCTTCCTACTCCTGAAACTGTCCAAGTAGAACCTGCTGGTAAACTATCTACTAAAAATGCTAAATCCCTAACTTCTGCATTCATCTGTACCCCTAGTACAAAATCAAAATGCATAGGTGCTTTAATAAATCCTTGCTTATGATATCTTATAGCTAAATCCACCATGCCTTTGTCAAACACTTCTATTTCAGGTTTAACATCCTTTTCCATCATTACTTTTCCAAAATTTTTAATAGTATTTTCTGTGTTAACAAATATTTCATCTCCACCAAAGTTCAATGTTCCACAATCTAATGTAGCCATTTCTGGATTTAACTCTACTGGTTGAAGTCTTTCTTCATCACTCATACCTACTGCTCCACCTGTTGATGGCTGAATTATTACATCTGGACATCTTTTTCTGATTTCATCCATACAAGCTTTAAATCTTGCCTTATCTTGAGTTGGGATACCATCATCATTTCTTACATGTAGATGTATAATACTCGCCCCTGCTTTATATGCTTGTTCTGCTTCTTTTCCAATTTCTTCTACAGTATACGGAATATTTGGATTGTTCTCCTTAGTTACTTCGGCTCCGCATATTGCCGCTGTTATAATTAGTTTATCCATAGGATATCACTCCTCTATAAATATTTAATCCGTTCTCAATAAACCTTATTTATTTCTTTGTTTATCCTTTGGAACTACACAAGTTCCTGATGCTTTACAAACTACTATAGGTTCTTCTAATACATCACATGCTGAATCATTAAGATCTGGTCTTGGTTTAATAACTTTTCTAGCTTCAAACTCCATTTTTCTTGAACTATTTCCAACCTTAACTATTTTTCCAACTGCTTCAATATAGTCTCCTGCATATACTGGTGCTAAAAATTCCACATCATCATATCCTACAAAAAGTCCTTCATCTCCATCGTGTCTAATAAGTAATTCTGTAGCCACATCACCGAACAATTGTAACATCTTAGCTCCATCTACAAGATTTCCACCATAATGTGCATCTCCTGCACTCATTCTTATCCTTATCATTGCATCTTTCATTTAAATACCTCCATACTCAATAATAGTTTTTAATCATTTTTATTATAACATAATTAAGCATATAGTTTTT
>CCEZ01000008.1 GCA_000751555.1 Anaerosalibacter massiliensis
AGTTATGAAACAGCCCCTTTCTTATTTATGCTTCTAAAAACATCTTCATATCATCTTCTACATTTGTTATTCCACCAATTCCAAAGTTTTCAACTAATACTTTTGCTACATTTGGTGAAAGGAATGCTGGTAGAGTTGGTCCTAAATGAATATCTTTCACTCCTAGATACAACAGTGATAACAATACTATTACAGCTTTTTGTTCATACCAAGCTATATTATAAGCTATTGGTAGATCATTTATATCTTCTAATTCAAATATTTCTTTTAACTTAAGAGCTATAATAGCTAATGAATATGAATCATTACATTGCCCAGCATCTAATACTCTTGGTATTCCATTAATATCTCCTAAATTTAATTTATTATATTTATATTTAGCACATCCTGCCGTTAAAATAACTGTATCTTTGGGAAGAGCCTTTGCAAAATCTGTATAATAATTTCTACTCTTCATTCTTCCATCGCAACCTGCCATTACAAAGAACTTCTTAATAGCTCCTGTTTTAACTGCTTCTACTACTTTATCAGCTAATGCAAATACTTGTGCATGGGCAAATCCTCCAACAATCTTTCCTTTTTCTATTTCAACTGGTGCTGGTAATCTTTTAGCGTGTTCAATTATTTCTGAGAAATCTTTTGCTTTTCCATCTACTCTATCAGGAATATGTTTAAATCCTGGATATCCTGATGAACCTGTTGTATATACTCTATCTGCATAAGAAGCTTTTGGTGGAACTATACAATTTGTTGTAAATAGTATTGGACCATTGAACTTTTCAAACTCCTCTTTTTGTTTCCACCATGCATTACCATAGTTTCCTACAAAATGGTCATATTTTTTAAATGCTGGATAATAGTTAGCTGGCAACATTTCACCATGAGTATAAACATCTACTCCAGTACCTTCTGTTTGTTTTAATAATTCTTCCATATCCTTTAAATCATGACCTGATATAAGTATTGCAGGATTGTTTCTAACTCCAATGTTTACTTCAGTTATTTCTGGATTTCCATAAGTTGATGTATTGGCTTTATCAAGTAAAGCCATAGTATCTACACCGTATTTACCAGTCTCAAGTGTAAGTGCAACTAAATCATCTACAGTTAAACTATCATCTAAAGTAGCTGCTAAAGCTCTTCTAATAAACTTAGATATTTCTTCATCTTCATACCCTAAATTCATAGCATGCTCTGCATAAGCTGCCATACCTTTAACACCATAAGTAATTAATTCTCTTAAGGAACGAATATCTTCATTTTCTGTAGCTAAAACTCCTACTTCCTTACTACCTGCTTTAAATTCAATTTCATCCTTTGAATTAACTGTAAATGTTGCAGGATCTTTTAATTCTCCTAACTTTACACCTTTTTCTATTAGAACATTTTTTAATTCATCTCTTAATTTAAGAGCCTCTTTTATTTTTTCAAAGAATCTATCTTTATCAAAATTTGCATTTGTTATTGTCATAAATAATCCTTCAATTATAAATCTATCTAAACCTGGCATTTTAAATCCGATCTCGTCTGCCTTTAGCCCTAATACTGAAATACCTTTTAATGCATATATCATTAAATCTTGGAGTTGAGCTAATTCCGCTGTTTTACCACATACTCCAACTTTTGTACAGCCTTTTCCTCCAGCTGTTTCTTGACATTGATAACAAAACATACTCATATTTTACTCCCCCTTAGTCTTTTTCTTTCTATAATCTATACTACTATAGTCTAAATTGAATTTCGGTAACATAGGTTACCTATTATCAATTTTTAATAATTAATTCCTGCTGGCATAATATTATTTGGATTAAAAGCATGGCAAGGTGTTACTCCGTAAACCATATTACATTTTGGACATTTTCCCTCAAAATTTAACATCTCAAATTTCTCCCCACATTTAGAACATTTTTTAATCAGTGGCACAGGCATAGGTTGTTTATCAAAACCCATCTGTCTTACCTTATCAACTACTTGTTTTCCATTTTCAAAACTTCCTGAACAACCTTCATGAGACATATAAAAAGACCTCCTTTTTATTTAAGAATACTTTTATTTAATTCTTCTCCATTTCTCAAACTATTTCTCATACTCTGAATAGTCCTGTCCATTTTTTCAAGCTTTAATAAAACTTCCTTTTCTTCATTATTAGTTTTTATAATTTTATCTATTCCACCATTTTTTATTACAATTCTTCTATCAGCCATTAAAGCCAAAATAGGATCATGGGTAGCCATTAAGACTATTTTGTCACTACTTACTAATAAATTTAATGCCTTCTTTCTATCAATACCTGCATTTTCAATTTCATCAATTAATACTATTGGTGAAGAACTTAAAATTGCTGTATCCGCTATCATCAATGCTCTTGACTGTCCACCACTTAAACTAGTTATAGGTGTACCTAGATTAAATTTTTCTCCTGCTAAATTATTAGCCGCTTCTATTATATTTTTTATTACCTCTTCCTCATTTTCCACCATTCTACTTTGTGCATGAAGTTCCAAAAACTCATGGACAGTTAAATCCATTACAAAATTCATATTTTGTGAAAGCTGGGCTACAAGTTTATTATTAGAAGAAAACCTCCATTTTTTATCCAGTATTTCATTATTGATAAGGATGGTTCTCCCTGTAGGGGTATCATTTTGAGCTGCCCATTCTATATCTGCTAAAAGCCTACTTTTTCCTGAACCTGTAGGCCCTACAATAGATACAATTTCCCCACTATTTATTTTTATTTCTTCAAATCCTTCTTTTTTTCCGTTTTTATCCCTTCCTGCCAGTATTGTTAGTGATTCCACTGATTTTTCTTCTTTAATTCCTAAAAATTCTATCATTTGATTTATATATTCTGAGAGACCTTCAATAAGCTTTTTAGTGTCAATTGCCCATTCTTCTATTTCTTCTTCTGAGAAATGGTTTAGATATTCTTCAAAGGTATTTCCTTCAAATCCTTCAATATCCAATTTGTTATTAGAAAAATAGTTTATTATAAAAGGGTATTTCTCTAATAACTCTTTTAATGTAATTGAATTTATTATTCTATTATCTGCCATCTTTATCACCTAATTTCATCTTTCTTACATTTCCCATTTGATAATCTTCACCTATTCTTGTTTCCCCAAGACAATAGGAGCATAATGCTGAAGGCATAGAAAATTTAAGCCTCTTTCCTTTAACTGTATCTATTTCTTCATTTTCATCATAAATAAGGGTACTTAACTCATAAGCCCCTTGACCAGTAAGGCCATTAATATGAATAGTTACTGCCTTGGGATTTACTGAATTTACTTTAGATGAAAATACTTCTCTTTCTGCTTGAGATACTATATCCCCTTTAGTGATAACTACAATATCTGCTGATTTTAACATAGGTCCTATTTTTTTAGGAGTATTTATTCCACTTAAATTATCAATAACACAAATAGATTTTATACCTTGTATATAAGGAGAACATCTATTGCATAATCCTGCACTTTCTGTAATTAAAAAATCTAAATTTTGTTTCTTTCCCCACTGGACTACTTCTTCTATATTGCTTATGAAAAAATGGTCTGGGCATAGAGAGCCTGAAAGTCCTTTTCTCACTGGTACTCCTGCTTTTTCATATAATATATCATCATCTGTATATAAACAGTCAAACTTAACTACTCCTACCGATATACCTCTTTGCTTTAATGCTTCAATAGTTTTCAATATTACTGAGGTCTTTCCAGAAGATGGAGGACCTGAAAATGTTGCTATATTCATATATATCACCCCTAAATTGACTCATTAAATAATTCTTCACATATTTTTATTTTCTCTCCAATATCATTTTCGCTTATATAATCCCATCCTAGCCACATATATTTATTGTCTTTAGATACCATATTGTCTACTTCTGGGTTAGTACTTGGAAATCTACCATTGTGGGCTAATATTTCTCCTACCTTTTTTGATGCAAAGAAATCTACAAAAGGTTTTATTTCTTTTTCCTTCGATTTTTTAGTAAGTAAAAATATAGGACTAATAATCGCCCCATCAGAAGGCCAAACTGCTACCATAGGACCATTTTCTTTAGTCATTTTTGTAAAGAAATATGGCATAATAGTTACTACTGGTCTTTCCATCTTTTTCATATGAGATTTAACCATTTCTGAGGGATGCATACTTTTTAATAAAGATTCACCTAATTTTCTAACCCCATCTTCTCCATATTTCTTGTATATATTTAAAAGAATAGCATTAAATAAATCAAAATCTCCAATAGGCAAACTCACTGCATTTTCAAATTCTTCGCTTAAAATATCTTTCCAGCTTCTTGGTATTTCTCTTCCTTTTAATTCTTCTCTATTTACAAGAAAAACTGCAGGTACTGTGCCAATTATAGAATATTCACTTTCTGGATCTTTAAGATTTATATATTCATTATAAAAATCAGCATTTAATCTATTAAATCCTGTCATATCTTTAAAAACACCTTTAGCTTTAAATTTTCCCATTAAATCTTTATCAAAAAATAAATCAAAACCAGCCGATATAAATATATCTGATATATCTTTTTCTGACTTTGCATTTTCTAAAGATTCTTTTAGCCAATCTATTCCACTAGATGCTGCTTTTAGTTCATAATCTATAGTAATATTTAAATCGTCTTTTTTCTCATCCATCCATTTATTAAAAGAATCCATCAATGGAATCCTTACGGGACAAGGTAGTACTCCATCAATTCTAATATCAGCTTCTTTGTTTTCTGTGTTTTGAATCAAAGTTTCATCTACTATATTCTTCTTTTCTTCAATTATTTCTACAAGTCTTCCTACAAAAGTTTCTACATTTATTTTCTTCATAGACAATGCCATTTCTAAAGAAATTGCTTTTCCAAAACTTTTTCTTTTTTCTTCATCTCTCATATCTTCAAATCCAGTTGAAACGAATAAACTCAATGTTTCTGGATATTTTTCTGTAATATCATATAATGAATCTTTTATATTAAAATATTTATTCATATTTATAACCTCCAAATATATACATGTAAATATTCTCTTTTCTTTAATATTATTTTAACCTTAAAAGTAAAAAATTTCGGTAACTTGAGTTACCGAATTCCCTAATAAATATTTTGCATAATACTTAAAACAACTTTATGTCTTTGTTGTGCATTTTCTGTATTAAATGGATTATAAATACTAGGAGCTTTTAATGATCCAGCAAGAAGAGTAGCTTCATCAAAATTCATATCTCTTGCAGATTTATTGAAATATTTTTGACTTGCTGCTTCAATTCCATAAGCGCCTTCTCCATAATATATTACATTAGTATACATTTCTAATATATCTTCTTTAGTATAATTATCTTCAATTGCAAGAGCAACTATTAATTCTTTGACTTTTCTACCTAAACTCTTTTCATTTGTAAAGAATAAATTTTTTGCAAGTTGCTGTGTAATAGTGCTTCCACCTTGTTTATATTCTCTAGCTTTTACATTTACTAAAGTTGCTCTTCCCATAGCTATGGGATCAAATCCTATATGTTTAAAAAATCTTTTATCTTCCACAGTAATAAGTGTATTAATAAAATCCTCAGGTATCTCTTCATAATCAATATAATTTGGTATATTGTTTTTTATTTGCCCCTTTAAATCTCTATTTAAATCATAATTTGTATTTTCAAATTTAATAAAATAATTTGCTATCTTAGGCAATATATTAAATATAAGGGAAAAAGTTGTTAATACTACTAAGAAAAACACTAACTTTTTAAATCTTTTCATATATTTCACCTCTATATATCATAAATTAACTTCTTACTCTAAGTTTAACCTTATATTAGAATATATACCATCGATTAAGATAACAAAAGTAATTCTTATCTTACTATTTTGTAAGTAAAATAAAAATTAAATTTTTCTGATTCTTTACAATATTATAACAAAGTGCTATAATTTAAAAAATATTAAAATTGGAGGGATTTCATGCTGTTAAATCCGGTAGTGTTATCTGTTATTTTAATGACTGTACTATGCCTTTTAAAGTTAAATATTATATTAGCTTTAATATTGGCTGCTCTTACTGGGGGAGTACTTTCTGGGATGAATATTACTGAAACAATGACAGTTTTAATCAAAGGCATGGGAGGAAATGCCGAAACAGCTTTAAGTTATATTTTATTAGGAACATTGGCTACTGCTATTAATAAAACAGGAATTTCAAATCTTCTTGGAAAGGGCATTTCAAACCTCATTCAAGATAGAAGACTACTACTAGTTCTTTTAATTGCAATTATAGCTTGTCTTTCTCAAAACTTAATTCCTGTCCATATTGCTTTTATCCCAATACTTATTCCACCTCTTATTAATCTAATGAATAAATTAAAAATTGACAGAAGATCAGTAGCCTGTGCTTTAACTTTTGGACTAAAAGCTCCATATGTCATGCTTCCTGTAGGGTTTGGTCTTATCTTTCATAATATTATAAGAGATAATCTTATTGAAAATGGAGTGGATGTAGTAACTAAAATGGTATGGAAATCAATGTTACTTCCTGGTATTGGAATGACCATAGGACTTCTAATAGCTATCTTTATAACCTATAGAAAACCTAGAGAATATGAAATAGTAAATAATGTGTTTGAAAATCATCTTACTGTTACTTCTGAGAATGAGGAGAAATCTAATTATTCAATCCGAAAACAAATTGCTGGACTTATAGGAGCTATTACAGCCTTTATAGTTCAAGTTGTTACAACTTCGTTGCCATTAGGTGCTATAGCAGGACTTTTCATCATGCTTATACTTGGAGCTTTTAAATTTAAAGATATAGATAATCTAATGGATGACGGCATAGCTATGATGGGATTTATAGCTTTTGTAATGCTAATAGCCTCAGGTTATGGTGCTGTTTTAAGAGAAACTGGAGGAGTTGACACATTAGTTGAAGCTGCTACTGGTTTAATGGGAGGAAGTAAGATTATTGGAGCTATTGTAATGCTTTTCATAGGACTAATTGTCACTATGGGAATTGGAACTTCTTTTGGGACTATTCCTATTATAGCAACTATTTATGTTCCCCTTGCTTCATCTTTAGGATTTAGTCCAGCTGCTATTATTGCATTAGTTGGTACTGCTGGAGCATTAGGAGATGCAGGTTCTCCAGCTTCCGATAGTACTCTTGGTCCTACTTCAGGATTAAATATAGATGGCCAACATGATCATATTTGGGATACCTGTGTCCCTACATTTTTACACTTCAATATCCCATTAATAATATTTGGTACAATAGCAGCATTAATATTGTAAATTCCACAAAAAGGCTCTCTTTTTAAGAGAGCCTTTATATAATTTAAATTTTTCATTTTCCTAAAAAATTTCTTAAATCTTCTTCTGTATTGAGATTTAGGAACATCTCCCAATTGGGACTAAATATCCTAGCTTCTTTTTCTTCTATACAATAAGTTGGTATTTTTTCAAATAAGGACCTTAATGATCTCTTCCCTTGCGATAAATTATTTTCTATATCTATTATTATATCTTTTGAATAGAAAGCATTAAAAGGCTCTATGTTTTTTCCACATCTTGTTACATAAATTTCAGCATATATCTCTAAATCCCTGATTTTAGATTTCATATATCTAATATATTTTAAATTTATATTTGGCATATCACAAGCAATAAAATAGACAAATTGGCTACTAGCACATTTAAGTCCAGCATGAATACCACTTAAAGGTCCTTCCCCTACTATTATGTCTTCCATTATTTTGATATTAGAATCTGAATAATATTCAGGACTATTAGTTACAATTATTATTTCTTCAAATTCTTTATTTAGCTTATCTATTAAATTATATATAAGCCTTTTTTCACTTACTTCTAATAGTTGTTTATCAAATCCCATCCTAGTACTTTTTCCGCCCGCTAAAATAGCAGCTGTTCCTAATTTTTTCACTGAATCACCCTTTATTATAGAACACTATTATTATAATATTACAGATTTTCAGCTTTTTCTACCTTTACAGCAGAAATCTTATATTCTGCTGTTTTGCTAATGGGGTCATAAGCTGAATTAGTAAGCTCATTTACAGGAGATTCTTTATAATGAAATGTCATGAACATCATTCCTGGTTTAACCTTATCAGTTATAGTTGCTCTAGTTAGTATAGAACCCCGCCTTGAAGTAACTCTAACAAAATCTTCTTCTTTTATTTCTAATTTTTCAGCATCTATAGGATTTATCTCCGCAAGTTCATAAGGTCTTATTTCATTTAACTTTTTAGAATGTCTAGTCATAATATTATAGTGATATAGCATCCTTCCTGTTGAAAGAAGTATTGGGTATTCTTCACATACAAGCTCTGCTGGTTCTTCGTACTCAACTGGAATCATCAATCCTTTTCCTCTCGGAAACTTTCCTTTGTGAAGATAAGGGGTTCCAGGATGATTTTCTGTCGGACATGGCCATTGTATTCCTACCTTATCTATTCTTTTGTAAGTTATACCTTTATAACTAGGTGTAGTTAATCTTATTTCATTAAATATTTCTTCTGAATTCCTATATTCAAAACCACTTGCTCCTAACTTCTTGGAAACCTCACATAATATTTTCCAATCTAGTCTACATTCTCCTGGAGCTTCCACAGCTTTTCTTACTCTTTGTACCCTTCTTTCTGTATTTGTGAAAGTACCATCTTTTTCAGCATAGCATGTAGCAGGCAATACTACATCAGCAAATTTAGCTGTTTCAGTTAAGAACAAATCTTGTACTACAAGAAAATCTAAACTATTTAAAGACTTCTTCACATGATTTGCATCTGGATCTGTTAAAACTGGATCTTCCCCCATGATATACATTGCCTTAACATTTCCCTCTAACGATTCGTCTAACATTTCAGGTATTCTAAGCCCTTTATCTGGATTTAATTTTACTTTCCAAACCCTTTCAAAAAATTCTCTTTTCTCTTTTGAAATAACATCTTGATATCCTGAATAAGTATTTGGAAGTGCTCCCATATCACAAGCACCTTGAACATTGTTCTGTCCACGCAATGGGTTTATCCCTGCATTTTCTATTCCAAGATGTCCTGTCAGCATAGCTAAATTTGCAAGATTCATAACATTTGCAGTTCCTGTAGTATGCTCAGTTATTCCAAGAGTATAGAATATACCTGCTTTTTTTGTACTTGTATATAATTTAGCAGTTTCATACAACATATCTTCAGATATACCTGTTATCCTAGATACTATTTCTGGTGGATATTTTTCTATGGTTTCCATAAGACTTTCAAATCCTGTACAGCGTTCTTTTATAAATTCTTTATCATGCCAACTTTCTTTCACTATAATATACATTAAACCATTTATTAAAGCAGCATCTGTCCCTGAATTAAGAGGCAACCATATATTAGCCATTGCGGCAAGTTCTGTTTTACGTGGATCTACAACTATAAGTTTAGAACCACTTTTAACTGCTTTTTTCATCTTGTTCCCAATTATAGGATGTGCTTCTGTAGCATTAGAACCTATGATAAATAATACTTCGTTTTCTTCTACTTCTCCAATAGAATTAGACATAGCTCCACTCCCCAAAGTTGTTGCAAGACCTGCAACTGTAGGAGCATGTCAGGTTCGAGCACAATGATCTACATTATTAGTACCTACAGCAACTCTCATCATCTTTTGAAATACAAAATTATCTTCATTAGTACAACGAGCTGAGCTTAATCCAGCTATTGAGTCTGGTCCATATTTTTCTTTCGTATCTTTCAGATTATTAACTACTAATTCCATTGCTTCTTCCCAGCTTGCCTCAACAAATTCTCCTTTTTTCTTTATTAAAGGTTTGGTAATTCTATCTGGACTATTTATAAAATCTATATGATATCTTCCTTTTACACAAAGAGAAGTGCCATTTACAGGTGAATCAGGATTAGGAGTCACTCCTACTACCTTTCCATCTTTAACATTTAAATCAAAATTACATCCTGTCCCGCAAAATGGGCATGTAGTAAGAACTTTTTTAACTTCCCAAGGCCTTATACCTTTCAATTGTTTGTTTATAAGTGCTCCAGTAGGACATACACTAATACATTGACCACATAATCTGCAATTTTTATAATTTATAGGATTATCAAATGCCGTTGTAATTTTAGACTTAAAACCTCTACCTGAAAAATCAATAGCATTAGTTATTTGGACTTCTTTACAAACTCTTACGCATTTTCCACATAAAATACATTTACTTTGGTCTCTTTCCATAACAGGATTTAAACTATCAATAGCATAATTTTTCCTTTCTCCTTCAAAAGAACCCTTCTTTATATCATATCTATAAGCATAATCTTGGAGTTTACATTCTCCAACTTTATCACAAGTTAAACAGTCCATTGGATGGTTGGATAATAATAAATCTAAAATATCTCTACGGACTTTAACCACTCTTTCAGATTCTGTATATACTGCCATTCCCTCTTGTACTTTAGTTGAACAAGACGTAACAAGATTTTTATATCCTTCTATTTCAACTAAACATAATCTACAGCCACCAAATGCTGAAAGTTCCTTATCATAACATAAGGTAGGAATGTCTATGCCATTTTCTCTAGCCGCTTCTAGTATAGAGATTCCCTCTTCCACCATAGTTTTTTTCCCATTTATAATAAATGTAATCATATTTTCACCTCCAATTTCTTAACTAAATATTAAGCATTATCCTTTTCTACCTTTTCTATTTTTTCCATTATTTTTCCTAATCCAAGAGCTTTTGTCCAACTAGACTCAATAAATTTTCCATCTACCTTTCTATAAGGTTTGTCTGGATTATCAAGGTACATCAATTCTGTAATTAACCTGCCCCTTAAACATAAAGGTCTACCATTAGTAGGATGCTTAGCCTTTACTGCTATATTCTTTTTGTTTTGGGACAATACCTCAAATTCACATCCATAATCACATGATTTACAATTTATTGTTCTACTATTTAAGTTCCAAACTCTATCCTTATTAATCTGTCTCCTATCTATCAATGCTCCCACAGGACAAACTGCTACACATCTGTTACAAGATACACATTTAGAAGTTTCTAATGTTTGATCTGTATCTGAAATTATTCTAGTATCATATCCTCTGTTTGAAAATGATAAAACCCGTCTTTCATCTATATCATTACATGTTCTTACGCATTTCCCACATAGAATACATTTACTATCATCCTTTAATATATATGGACTTGAATTATCTATATATTTTGGCCTCTTGACTCCATTATGTTCTTTAAATTTCACTCCATATCTATAGGCATATTCTTGCAATAAGCATTCTCCCGCCTTCTCACAGGTTAAACAATCATTAGGATGACTATCTAATAATAGTTGAAGTATCTGTTTTCTTATTCTTACTACTTTTTCCGATTCAGTATAGATTACCATTCCATCTTTTACTTTAGTAGAACAAGCAGTCTGTAATTTTTCACTTCTTTCTACTTCAACTAAACATAATCTACAAGCCCCTGCTACTTCTAAATTTGAATCATAACATAGAGCAGGTATATCTATACCTAATATTTCAGCTGCTTGAATTATATTATAATCTTTAGGGACTTCTACTTTTTGCCCATTTATAATAATATTCACATTTGCCATTATAACCCTCCTATCTCTTTATCACTGCACCAGTTGGACATACTTCCATGCATGTTCCGCATTTTATACATTTTTCAATGTCAATAATATGTCTTTCCTTCACCTTACCATCTATACATGAAACAGGACAATTTCTAGCACATTTCGTACATCCTATACAAGTATCAGTAATAAAGAATTGTAAAAGGGCTTGACAAGTTCCTGCAGGACATTTCTTATCATGAACATGAGCTTCATATTCATCTCTAAAATATTTTAAAGTAGATATTACTGGATTTGCAGCAGTCTTACCTAATCCACAAAGAGAAGCCTCCGTTATAGTTTGAGATAAGCTTTCCAACCTATCTATATCTTCTGAAGTACCTTCTCCTTCTGTTATTTTTTCTAATATCTCTAACATCCTCTTTGTACCTTCTCTACAAGGAACACATTTTCCACAGGATTCTTCTACTGTGAAATCTAAGAAAAACCTAGCAATATCCACCATGCAATTATCCTCATCCATTACAACCATTCCACCAGAACCCATAATAGAGCCTAGTTTTCCTAGAGATTCAAAATCCACAGGAGTATCTAAATTTTCCTTTGGTATACAACCACCAGAAGGCCCACCTGTTTGAATGGCCTTAAATTCCTTCCCGTTAGGTATGCCTCCACCTATATCAAATATTATATCTTCCAATGAGACTCCCATTGGAATCTCTACTAATCCTGTATTCTTTATTTTCCCTCCTAATGCAAATACTTTAGTGCCAGGAGAATCTTTAGTACCAATAGATTTAAACCAATCCACATCTTTTTGAAATATTACTGGAACATTTGCAAAAGTTTCTACATTGTTTATTATAGTTGGTTTTCCCCATAGCCCATTGTGAGCAGTCCTATGAATTTTAACCCTAGGCATTCCCCTTCTACCCTCAATAGATTCCATTAGAGCAGTTCCTTCTCCACATACAAAAGCTCCAGCTCCTAACCTTAACCCTATATCAAAGCTAAAATCTGTTCCAAATATATTTTTACCTAATAGACCATTTTCCTTAGCTTGCTTGATAGCTACTTCAAGTCTGTGCACCGCTATAGGATATTCAGCTCTTACATATATGTAGCCTTGATCAGAGCCTACTGCATACCCGCATATAGCCATGGCCTCTAATACAGAATGAGGGTCTCCCTCTAAAATGGACCTATCCATAAATGCACCTGGATCACCTTCATCTGCATTACATATTATATATTTCTTATCTGCCATATATTTATAAGCTTCTTCCCATTTTCGCCCTGTTGGAAATCCTGCCCCTCCTCTTCCTCTTAGGTTAGAATCTTTAACAATATTAATTACTTCTTGTTGAGTCATTTCTGTTACTACTTTTGCTAAGGCTTCATATCCATCTAAAGCAATATATTCGTGGATATTTTCAGGATTTATAAGTCCACAATTTCTTAATGCTACTCTTTTTTGTTTTTTATAAAAATTAACTTCATTTACTGGCAATATTTCATTATTTTTATAAGCACCTTTAAATAATAACCTTTTAACTATGTTTCCTTTAGAAAAATGTTCTTCTACTATCTCATCAACATCTTCCAGTTTTACATGACTATAAAATATACCTTCTGGATATATAACTATGTTTGGTCCTGCTTCACAAAGTCCAAAACATCCTGTTAACACAACATTTATTTTATCTCCTAAATTTCTCTCTACAACTTTTTTATCTAATAATTTTCTAATTTCATCCCCTTGAGATGAATGACATCCCGTTCCTCCACATACTAAAACATGAATTTTATCTAAATCTTTTACATACCCCTTCCTTAACATTATCTTCTTTAACTCTTCTTCTTTAATTTTATTTAATTCTCTAATACTTTCCATTTTTCCACCTCCAAACTATTTATATTTATTCAGTATTCCTTCTACATCATTTGGAGAAAGCTTTCCATACACATCTTCATTTACAACAAGTACAGGAGCTAAACCACAAGCCCCCAAGCAACGAGTTGCATCTATGGAAAATTTTCTATCAGCTGTAGTTTCTCCAACACCTATTCCTAGAATTTCTTCAACTTTATTAAGTATGTCTTGAGACCCTTTTACATAACAAGCCGTTCCTAAACAAACTCCTATTTCATATTTTCCTTTGGGTATTAGAGAAAACTGAGAATAAAAGGTCACTACTCCATAAATTTCGGATAGTGGAATCTTAAGTTCTTTAGAAATTAATTTTTGTACTTCAATAGGAATATATCCAAACAAATCCTGTGCTTTATGTAGTACATTCATTAAAGCACCTTTCTTCTCCTCATTTTCTTTGATACAAATTTTGAACTTTTTTACCTTTTCCTTATTTGCATCCCAATCAAATTCAAAATTCATCTCCAGACCCCCTTTACTTATATATAATAAAAATAGACAGTTCTATTCCAAAGATCTGTCTATTTTTAAGCGTAATAAATATTTTTGTCGTAATATTCATTTTAATAATAATATATTTTCTGATATTTGTCAATTTTAAATATTATCTAATATTTAACTTGTTTAGGCTCTTACCTTTTAGAAATATTCCAAAAGCTTTCATTAGCATTAATTTGCTTTTATATTTTGATTAATCTTCTAGCATTAATTTTTCCAATTCTAATGGTTCTATATATTCTCCATTTTTATATGCTCTCATATTTCCACCAGATATTTCATCGATTAATCCAATTTCATTATTTTCTCCAATCCTACCAAACTCTAATTTAATATCATATAGTTCAATATCTTTTTTAGCCAATTCTTCTTTTATAATATTAGATATTTCAATAGTTCTATTCTTTAATATACTGTATTCTTCCTTTGAAAGTATTCCTAACATATGAAGCGCATCTTCTGTAATAGGCGGATCCTCACGTTCATCATCTTTAAGAGTTATCTCAACAAAAGCGTCTAGGGGTTGACCCTCCTCTGCATACATTCCATAACGGCGTAGAAAACTTCCCACTGCTCTATAACGGCATATTACTTCAAGGCCATTCCCAAACATTTTAGCAGGTTTTACAATCATAGTTGAATTTTCTATATCTGTATCTACATAATGAGTTGGTATTCCCTTTTCTTCTATTTTTTCGAAAAAGAACTTAGTCATTTTAAGACCTGATTTCCCCATTCCTTCAACAGTTAAACCTACAGTATTTGCCCCTGGATCAAATACTCCATCTTTACCCGTTACATCGTCTTTAAATTTAAGTAAATAGTTTCCGTCCCCTAAATCATAAACATCTTTTGTCTTCCCTTTATATACCAGTTCCATTTAAATCACCCTTTTTATAAAGATTTATTATTTTAACGATAATATTATTATAATATATATTAATATTTTTTCCAATACTTTTTATAATGTTTACTATATTATAAAGTTCTGAAACCATTTAAAACTTTATAGTTTACTTATAATTATATTGTATATAGATAAGCAAAACCTATATCAAAAGTATATATTAAGTCTTTAATATGCTATAATTATTTATATAAACAAATCACAATCTCCTTTATCATCATAAAGTATATGGGGGAATAAAAATATTATTTAAGGGGAATACTTTATGAACACTCAAAAAATTATTATAATAATATTAGTTATTATAATTGGAACCATTATATTATGGTTATGTACTTGTCCTATTAGTCCTGTTTGTTCAAATCCACCCTGTATAATTAATTCGAATAAAAATTTAAAATTCTTTATTGCAACTGATCCACATTATTTATCTAAGAGTTTAACTGATAATGGAAAAGCCTTTAGAAACTTTGTTATGTCCGGAAATGGAAATCAATTGAATTATATTGAAGAAATAATAGATGCATTTATATATGATATTAAAAATGAAAAACCAGATGTCCTTATTATCAGTGGTGATTTAACAAACAATGGAGAAAAAGAAAGCCATTTAGAGTTTTCTGAAAAGCTAAAAATTATTCAGGATTCAGGTACATCTGTTTATGTAATACCCGGAAATCACGATATAAAAAATCCTTGGGCAATGGAGTTTAAAGGAAAAGAAAAACATAGAGTAAAAAGTATTTCAGATAAAGATTTCAGTAAAATATATGGTGACTTTGGATATAATGATGCTATTTCTAGAGATAAAAGCTCTTTAAGTTATCTTGCAAAACCTTCAAAAGACATATGGCTTCTTATGCTTGATACTAACCAATATGAAGACAATATGAAACTCAATAAATCTCAGCATGATGGATTAATTGGTCCTGAAACATTTGAATGGATAAAGGAATGCAGTGATTTAGCCAAAGAGAAAAATGCTCAAATAATAGCTGTAATGCACCATAGCCTATTGGAACATAGTGAAGTTGTAAATGAAGGCTATACACTAAATAATAGTAAAGACGCTATAGAATTATTTAAAAACTGCAATATAGAACTAGTCTTAACTGGTCATATACATCTTCAAAGTATAAAATCCTATAAGGATGATGACAGCTCAATATATGATATTGCAACAGGTGCATTATGTGTACATCCTCATAAATACGGGGTCCTAAAATATTGTCCCAATGAAGGATATGACTATAGTACGGCTTGGGTAAGCATGGAATGTTGGGCAAAAAAGAATAATATAGATGATAAAAATATTGTTAATTTCAAAGAATACTCAAAGAATTTTTTTGAAAATAGAGCCTATTATAGGTTCTATGATGATTTATATGATATACATGAATATAGTGATAAAGATATGAGATTGATGTCAAAAACTCTAGCTAAGTTAAATTTAAAATACTTTGAAGGCTCTGGAGATATAAATGTAGAAGAAGTTGAAAGCTCCCAAGGATATAGATTAGTAAAAACTATTGGACCAGACTTTCTAAAAAGATATATGGAAAGTATAATAGATACTCAAGGAATAGACAATAATAAATTACATATCCCAATAAATAAATAAAATGTGGACAACCATCCACATTTTATTCATAGTTAGCAAATTTTTAAAGTTTTTGCCAATCATCTATATTATAATCATTTCTAACCCTTTTATATTCTATTTTTTCGTATTCTCTTAAGCCTCTATCATAATTGGGTACCATGTCTAAGAATAATAAAATATTGTTATTTCCTAACATTTTATCTCCTCCTTTAAAACTATTTTTGTAGTTTTAAAATCTTTCCTCTATTATTAGATTTACCCCAATAGCATGTCTATTTAAACTTTTATACTAAAAAAACTGGTAAACTTTCATCACCAGCCTTTTTGTCATATTAATGGTTTTATAAATCCTCTTCCTTGAACATCTATAGCATCTGCAATAGATATTAAGGCTTTTTCATCTATTTCTTCTATTAGCTTCTTAACCCTATGTAGCTCATTTTCAGTAACTACACAATATATTATTTTCCTTTTAATTCCTGTGTAAGCTCCTTCACCATAGAGGAATGTAGTTCCCCTGCCTATTTTATTTATTATAACTTCTGACACTTCCTTCTCCTTTGAAGTTACTATCAAAAGTATTTTCTTTTTATTAAAGGCAACAATTGTTTTGTCTATGGCTATAGATTTTATATACATAAGTACCAATGTATATAATGTCAATTTAAGACTAGTTATAAATACTCCAAGTAATGCAATAATTCCATTTAAAGCAAAATATAATGTTGATATTTTTATACCATATTTTCTTCTAATAATAATGGCTATAATATCTGTACCGCCTTGAGAAGCTCCTGCTTTAAAAATAATCCCTGCACCAACTCCAGTTAGAACTCCTCCAAATATAGTGGAAATAATAATATCATCTACTTTTAATGTAGTTGCTATGTCCTTAGTTAAAATTAATAAAAGAGACATTGCTAATGTTCCAATAAGACTTAGCACTACAAAATCTCTATCTACAAATTTATATCCAATTACAAATATAGGAATATTAATAATCAAAATCCAATATCCAGATGGAATATTAGATAAATATTGTAGAATAAGAGATATACCTGTAACTCCTCCACTTAGTAAATGATGTGGCGATATGAATCCATTTACTGCAATAGAATAAATTAGACTACCTAGTAAAATTTTAATTAATTTAACACAAAAATCTTTTTGATTTTTAACCATCTAATATTCCTCCAAAAATATTTAAAGCAATAATAAGCCTAATTATATCAGTAGTATATATATGTTTCAACCTTTTTAACCTTCAATTTTTGCCTGTTTTTCATTATATGTGTTATTAGAAAAAAGGTTTGACGGTACTCAATTCCCAACAAACCTTTCTTTCATATTAATATTAAATTTCAATTTCTAAAGCTACTGGACAGTGATCACTACCCATTATCTCCGAATAAATTTCTGCATCTTTTAAATGTTCTTCTAGCCTTTCAGATGCAATAAAATAATCAATTCTCCAACCTACATTCCTATCTCTAGCTTTTCTCATATAAGACCACCAGCTATAAGCATCCTCTTTATCTGGATAAAAGTATCTAAATGTATCTATAAAACCTGCTTCCAAAAGTTCTGTCATCTTTCCACGTTCCTCATCTGTAAAACCTGCATTTTTTCTATTAGTCTTTGGATTTTTCAAATCTATTTCTTTATGTGCTACATTAAGATCTCCACATAAAATAACAGGTTTTATAGAATCTAACTCTTTCAAATATGCTCTAAAATCGTCTTCCCACTCCATTCTATAATCAAGTCTTGTAAGCTCTCTTTGGGAATTAGGTGTATATACATTCACTAGATAAAACTTTTCAAATTCTAGAGTAATTACCCTTCCTTCATTATCATGTTCTTCCATTTCTATACCATATTTAACTGTTAAAGGTTTTTGTTTTGTAAATATAGCAGTTCCAGAATATCCTTTTTTCTCTGCATAGTTCCAATAATTATAATAACCTTCTAAGTCCAATTCTATTTGACCTTCCTGCAATTTAATTTCCTGAACACAAAATATATCTGCATCAATATCTTTAAAATAATCTAAAAATCCTTTACGTACACAAGCTCTTAGTCCATTAACATTCCAAGAAATAAGTTTCATTTTTATTCCTCCATTGAGTAAAATTCTTTTATACTTGTCCAATAAATTATTATAAATTTTTCTACAAATATCTCATACCCGTCTTTTAATCAATTTAACTTTTAAAAATAGTTAATAGCTATTTTCGAATATATCCTTTAAAACTCTAATAACTCTTGAGAAAATTTTTGATGGTTCTGTGGATATAATATTCTTTTCATACATTTCCTTGTATACGCTATAATACTCTTTTCTAAATTCCTTACTTCCAAACATTATGGAAATAATTTCTATGCCTTTATCTCTAGCTTCCTTTACTCCACTTTTCACATCATCTATAGCAAATTGTCCATTATATTGATATGCCGAAGGCATTCCATCTGATAATATAAATAATATCTTCTGTTTCTCATTCCTTTTTTCCAATTCTTTAGTTGCTATTCTTATATTGGCACCGTCTTTATTGGCTCCTCCTGCAGTTATATACTGATTTATATAATTATTATATATAAGATTCACATTCTTTATATTATCATCAAAATCTTTTATAACTATATGTCTTGTATTTTTCCAACTAGTATTAAATACTACTACCTTCATTTTAACTATGTTTCTCAATGCTTCTTCTAACACAGCCATAGTTTCTACAGCATATTTCCATTTATTATTTTCACTCATACTTCCAGAACCATCTATTAAAAAGTAAAATACTGTATCCAGTTCGTTGGTTTTAGCATTTTTTATAAATATATCTATATCATCAAAAATATCAAATCTATATAGATTGTTAGTATCAATCATGCCATGCCTTTGATTCCGCCTTAAAGACTTTTTTCTTTCTTCCATTATTTCTATTATTTCTCTATTAAATTTCTTAGCCTTTTTCTTAATGTCCAATGGAAGCTTAACTTTTTTTATAACTTGATCTTCCTTATTATTTATTTTTTCTATTTCTATTGTACTGTTAGGAGCTGCTCCCTTACCTAAATAATAATTTTCTATTTCTTCATCCCTATTTGCTATTATTTTATTTTGTTCAATATCTTTATTTATTCCTTGTTCATCTTCCTTTTCTTGTAATTCTTCCGATATCTTTTCAAAATTCTCTTTCATATTCTCCATATTAGGTTCATTATCTAATATATTATCTATTTTACTACTATTATTATCAGTATTAAATTCTTCTTCTAAATCTCCTGAAGAAGTCTTTTTCTGCATTGCCTTGTTTTCATTAAAATCTTCATCTTCTCCTACTATTTCTTTTATATAATCTGTGATTTCTATTCCTGTCTTTTTTGCAGATTTCATAGACCCCTTACAAGTTTTCATATATATCCCATTATCTACCCACTCTTTAACCTTATAAAATTCATATTCTAGTCTAGTATTAGAGTATATCTCTTCAAATCCTATTGGCAAAAGACCTGCAGTAGAATAAATATATAAAGAATTTAAAAAATCATATAGTTCATCATTTTCTAATCTATAGGAAGTATAATATTTATATCTTGCATACTTTATATATTTTGAAAAACCCTTTTTATTATTTACGAGAATATTTTCTACTCTTGCATCTTCTATTGAATTTATTATAGAATAAGAAACATTCTCTGCTATTTCACCGCTAATTTTTTTCTCTCTCATATAACTGACAATCTCTTTTTGAGTCTTCTCTATTTCTCTTTTAGAAGAAGATAACAAATATTGAACTTCATGACCCATAAAAGCCATGAGAAGTATATAAAGTTCCCTCCCATTCGAAACTTCAATCAAACCATAAGGTAATCCAATGACTATTTTATTGCCATCTATATAAGATGATAAGCCCTTTACAGATAAGCTAAAGTCTTTATTTCCCAGTAAATATTTTGCAGAGATATAAAGTTTATTTTCAATATCATTGTCTTCAACATAATCAATCATTTCTTTATAATTCATATTCATTTTAAATATCTCCTTAAATTAGAGTACTTCCATATTGATTATATTCATAATATGCCCTCTATCGTCCTCATTGTCTCCTTGATTTGCTACACAATCCATTAATATTTCCTTTAATGTAATAATTTCAGGATCATATCCTATGCTAGCATTTTCAAATCCTCTTATAGATAAACTTTTTTCAGATATTTCTCCCTCTTTTATGAGTAACCTTATACCCTTGTATATATTATCAAGAATTTCTAACACTTCTGGTTTTAAATCTGGATTTTTAATTGCCAACAATTCTTTAATAGAGTCATCCCCTATACATCTTATTCTTATGAATCTATCTCTAAAAGCTTCATTTAGCTTGTTAACTCCCTGATAAGTATCATCATTTTCTGTAGTAATTGCCATAAAATTTTTATGTGCTTTTATTTGACCTAGTTCTGGAACATAAACTTGCCTTCTATGATCTAGTATTGAATTCATACTTTCTAAAACTCCAGGATCAGCAACATTTATTTCATCAAAAATTGTTATATAGCCATTTTTTATTGCCTTTGTAAGAGGTCCATCTGCAAAAGTAACCATCCTTTCTCCATCTTCAGTTATATCTATGGTCTTATATCCCCAAATATCGTATTTATCTATATCTCGAGAAAATGATATGGTTATAACTGGCCTATTAAATAACCAGGCAATAGTTTCTGCCATTGTAGATTTACCTGCCCCTCTTTCACCAACTAGTGTAATATTCCTATCTTTAAGTGTTAAATAATGTAATGCTCTTTTCATAATTCCAGTTTTATCTCTATATAGAAATTCTGGTTTTTTCATAAAACTTCTATCTTCTTCATTATATTTAATATAGGTTTTAAGAATATTTATAAATAAGGATTTAGGAATATTATTGTTGTTAATATAGTCTATTTTCTTTTCTATATTTTCTTTTGTATCCATTCCTTTTTCAACTATTTTTTCAATTAGTTCTTCAATATATATTTCTCTAATTTTTTTCTCTGTTTTCTTAGGAAGAATCATCTCTCCTAATAAATATTTTCCTTCTTTTGAATTTATACAAATATCACTATTATCTTTTAATAAGTATTTGTAATCTGTTAATACATTGTCCTTATATCGTATTTCTACTATATTCCCTATAGATTTATCTTCTATAACTACTTCCTCATCTTTTAAATTAAATCTACCTAATATACTCTCTCCATTTTTAATTTTGTCTTCCACTTCATCTCTATAAGGATACTTGCCCATTGAACCTCCTATTAATACTTCTAATTTCTTTTCTTTTTCTCTTTCCTTAGCTTCTATATCAGGTAAATAGATTTCTAAAATATATGCAGCTTCTGCTTTGCTATCATCTTTTCCATATATTATAGTATCACTTGTTATGACTTTTCCTGGTATTTCATTAAGAAACTTAAAATAAGGAACTAATTTTTTATTTACTATACAATTATTTGGAACTACATAATCATCAGAACAAACATATCCTATAAATTCTTTATTTTTAAAACATTTAATAGCATTCTTATCATATTTGTAGCCTAATTCCCTTTTTAAAATAACTTCATCTCCAAGTACAAGAGAGGTTTTTTCATTTATTATGGTTATTCCTATATTCGTTACTTTCATACTTTTCCTCCTATTAGAACAATTAATATCAAAAATCACTATAATTCTATCTTCATTTTACCATAAGATAAGACTCAGCCAAATAAAGTTTTAACTATAATTGACTGAGTCTTATAATATTTTATTTATTTAATCATCTATTACAGCTTTTATACATTGATCATATTCATAATCTAAAATAATAGTAGGATACACTTCAATATCTGGAATTGTTTTTGTTTCTTCATTTATTGTGTAATCAGGATTCAAACATAATAGACTACTAAACGTCACAACCAATCCACTATTAGGTAATGAAACTAATAACGGATCTATACCTATTCCATCACCACCAGTTCTTTCGCCTACCAATGTAGCAAATCCACTTGCTTTAGCAAAAGAAGCAAAACTTTCAGCAGATGAATATACTATTTCATCTACTAGTAAATATATATCTCCCTTAAAGTTTATAGATTCATCAGGCTCTATAGTCTTATTAAATTTTGTATAGTATTTAAAATCACTTTCAATTTCTTCAGGAAATTTTTCAAGCATTCCTTTTCCTAATCCAGAAACTTTTTTAAGTCTCATTTGTTTACTTCTATAAAATTTTTTACTGTATTTACCGCCTTTTATAAAAGCATAATAATCTACTGATAAAGGTTTTTCTATTAAAGGTCCAACAATATTTTTTTGCCAATAAAACTCATTTCCTCCTCCATTCTCTCTAATATCAATTATTAACTTTGGATAATCTTTTACAGTTTTAAAGAACTTACGTATCTCTTTTCCATCTTCTTCAACACGAAATCCATTCATCTCATATATATTTATGTACGCCACCTCATTTGGAATAATGATCTTTGAAGTAAATGCTGGTCTATCCTTCCATAGACCATTTTCATGACTTGACTCCTCTAACTTTTCTTCAGAAAAATTATACCTAGCTTTAACATTTTCATTATCTAAAACTTTTTTCCAAGGTCTAGTAATCCTATTTCCTTCCCGAACATATATTTCATAAAAATCAACAAATAAATTTTCTGAAAGTAAATGAGTATGATCATTATTTAAATCTCCTATTATCTCATTTAACTTCTCCGCATATTCTTCGTCATTTTTTGTCTGTTTTATCTCCTGAATATATTTATTCTTATTCCCTAACCAATCTACTTTATTTACCCTTTCATTCACCTTGAAAAAAGGATAGTTTTCTTCTAACATATTATACATATATTCAAAATCCTCTAATTTTTCCTCCATAGTAAGCTCTCTATTAGAACAACTCATACTTTCTTTCCCAGTACTACATCCTGAAATAGTTGTGGAAATTAATATACAGATTATAATTAGAAAAAATGATTTGCTTAATAATTCTCTGTTTTTCATTTTATCCCCCCTAATAAACTCTTAAATATATTATAATACAAGCTATAAATAATTGTATAATATTAACACCTCAAGATTATATTAAAAAAAGCCATCTAAGAATAATTGCTCAATTATTCTTAAATAGCTTTTATATATTAAAATTAATTTCTATCCATAAAGAAAGATTTTATTATGGCAAAATATTCTCTTATATAACTTTGAATGAATACAGTTTTAGGCGTTTTAGCTGGTAGTCCAAAAGGTATAAATCCTAGACGTTTAGCTAAAAATTTAGATCTAAATATATGATAATTTGATGTAACAAGAAGAATGTTTATATTTTCTCTATTATCATTCTCCTGTATTATTTCCCTGGCAAACTTAATATTGTCATAAGTAGTGGTAGATTTTTCTTCTAATATTATTCTATCTTCATCTATTCCATTACCTACTAAATAAAGTTTCATTGCCTTAGCTTCTGTTATATCCTCATCTTCTCCTTGACCTCCACATACTACTACTTTAATGTCTTCATGGAGCTTTTCATATTCTAAAACTTTGTCTAACCTTTCTTTTAAAGATGGAGAAGGGGTACTTCCATAAAGTCTAGCACCTAATACTAAGATATAATCTATCTTTTTATTTTTGTCATTCTTTCTAGCATTATATATTATTAAACTTTCTATTATTACAAATGATAAAATAAATATGCTTATGATAACAATGAATATCTTATTTAGCATATAACCTTTTCTTACCATGTATATTCTCCTTAAAAAATTTCATTTCTCCAAGTTTTAGGTAAAACCAATGCTATTATTGTAAATAACTCAAGCCTACCTAGTAGCATAAGTAGTGATAATAATAATTTACCCATAGAGCTGATACTACTAAAAGTTTCACTAGGACCTACAAGACCAAATCCAGGCCCAATATTCCCAAGAGCTGATGCTACAGCACTTGAAGAACTTACAAGATCCATTCCTTCTAGTGAAATAAGAACAGTTCCTAATACAAATATAAAAATATATAGTGCAAAAAAGCTTGTTATACCTGCAACTGTTTCATTTGAAACAGCATTTCCATTTGTTTTTATTGGTATAACTGCTCTAGGATGAAGTATTTTAGAAATTTCTCTTCTAATTAATTTAAATAACACTAATATCCTTATGTTTTTTAATCCTCCCCCTGTAGAACCAGCACAACCTCCTACAAACATGAGAAGGAATAAAATTGATTTACTAAAAGTCGGCCATTTATCAAAATTTGTTGTAGCATATCCTGTTGTAGTAATTATTGAACCTACTTGAAAAAATGCATCCCTAAATGCTAGTCCTATATTCTTATACATTGTACTATTTATGTTTAATCCAATTAATACAACAGAAATTAATATTATTCCAAGATACAATCTTAATTCTTCATTCTTGAAAACTTCCTTCCATTTTCCTTGAAATAAAAGATAATATAGAGAAAAATTTACGCCAGATAAAATCATAAATATACCTATTATAATATGAATATAGGAACTATCATAATGTCCTACACTTGCCACTTTTGTAGAAAATCCTCCTGTTCCTACAGTTCCAAAAGTATGAACTGCTGCATCATATAATGACATTCCGCCAAACAATAACAATATGATCTCTAAAAGAGTCATTATAAAATAGGTAATATATAAAATCTTTGCAGTATCTGTAACCCTTGGCACAATTCTATCTGGCATAGGCCCAGGACTTTCTACTTTAAATATTTGGAATCCTCCTACTCCTAAAGTAGGCAAAATAGCAATAGTAAATACTAGTATACCCATTCCACCTATCCAGTGGGTAAAAGATCTCCAGAATAATATTCCCATAGGTAATAATTCTACATTGTCTACAATTGTAGAACCTGTAGTTGTAAAGCCAGAAACTGTCTCAAAAAAACTATCTACCCAAGATGGAATACTTCCAGAAAGAACAAATGGCAAAGAGCCAAAAAAAGATACCAGAATCCATCCGAATGCAACAATAGCTAGTCCTTCTTTTGCTTTAATTGTTTTCCTTGAACCTTTTTTCCTACTCATGACAAAACCAACTATACCAGTTATAAAAATGCTACTTAAAAAAGCTGTCTTATCATATTGATTATAATATAGTGAAACTAATAAAGAAGGTATCATTAATAATGCTTCTACAGTTAATAAATTTCCTAATACTTTAATAACTACTCCATAACTCACTAAAAATACCTCCCTTACCAGGATTAATAAGTTTCTTCAAAGTTGGTATATCAGATTCTAAAGAAAATACAATAATCCTATCATCTGGGTTAATTATAGAATTACCATCTGGAATAATTACATTTCCCTTATGGACAATTGCACCAATAATAATACCCTTTGGTAATCTTAGTTTATATATAGGTTTACCAACAATAGGTAAATCCTTACTTGCAATAATCTCAGTAACTTCTCCTTGTCCATCTAAAAGAAGGGATACAGAAACAACCTTCCCACCCCTTATAAATTTTAATATATTACTTACCGTTATATTAACAGGATTAAAAGCCACATCTAAATCTAATTTATCTATTATATTAATATAATTAGGCCTACTTATTTTTGCAATAGCTTTGCTAACTCCAGATTGCTTAGCTACTAATGTCATTAATAAATTTTCTTCATCATATCCTGTAGCCCCAATAAATGCATCCATGGAACTTAAATCTTCCTCTTCTAAAAGGTCTATATCTGTACCATCTCCATGAATTACTAGAACATCATCAAGTTTCTCAGATAAATATTCACATCTTTTTTCACTTTCTTCAACTATTGTTACACTTACATTTGATGCAGTTAGTCTTTGGGCTAAATAGTATCCAATCTTCCCTCCACCTAAAATCATTGCTTTTTTAATCTCTCTTTTATTTACATTTACTTTAATCTTCCCACCTAATCTATCAATATCATCCTTTCTACCAATTACATAAATTACATCATTTTCCCTTAAATCAGTAGAACCGTCTGGGATAATTAAATTTCCACCTCTAGATATAGCAGTGATAAGTAGTCCTTCTAGACCTTCTAATTCCTTGATTTTCTTTCCAACAAAATCCTTTGTATTTCTAATATTAAAATCAATCATGGAAACTTTGCCACTAGCAAAATCTCCTGAGTGAAAATTATAGTTTTTTAACAAATATCTTTCTATTTCAATAGCAGTTGTTAAATCTGGATTGATAATATAATCAATTCCCATTTCAGATTTAACAAAATCTAGTTGATCCGTAAACTCTGGATTTCTAATTCTTGCTACAGTTCTTTTACAGCCTATTCTTTTAGCTAAAGAACAAATTAATGTATTTGTCTCATCACCATCTGTTGCTGCTATCAAGAGATCATAGGTTTCAATATCAAGTTCCTTTAGAACCCCTATTTGTATACCATTTGCAGCAATAGTCAATACATCTAGATGATTGTTAATCCTTTCTAAAGTTTTTGAATTTACATCAACTAATGTTACATCAATATTTTCATTGTTCATTGCTTCTGCTAGTTTATATCCTAGTTTGCCTGCTCCAACTATCATTACTTTCATTTGCATCCTCCCCTAGATATATAATATCTGTATATCATTATTATATTCCTAGTTTTAAATTAGTAAAGCATATTACCAGATTTATTTTTATTCTGTAAAATTTAAAGTTTCAACAAGTCTATCTTTACCTATTATAGTATTTAAAAAAATATTTTTTGCATTAACCTTATATATATTTGGATCTTCAATAGAAGGACTGAAATGTGTAAGCAATAGTTTCTTTACATATCCATTTTTAGCTAGTTTAGCAGCTTCACTAAAAGTCATATGTTTATTTCTTATAGCCTTGTCTAGATCATTTTCATTCCCATAAGTACCCTCACATATGAATAAATCACTTTCATATATAAACTCTGGTATTTTATCTACAGGTCTGGTATCTGTGATATAACTTAATTTTATTCCCTTTCTCTTACTTCCCAACACCATATCTGGTTTATATTCTTTTCCACTATAATTTATGATTTCACCGTCCTGAAGTTTTTTCCATATTTCTTTTGGCACTTTATTCTTAATTGCTTTTTCAACTTTAAATTCTGGCTTCCTATTTACATAGAAACTATAGCCTATACATGGCGTTGAATGGTCAAGCTCCAATGTTTCTATATCCATATCTCCAATTATATTTGTCAATTGTTTAGGATTTTCTATTATATTAATATCATAAGGAAGATATGGAACTACTCTTCTCAATCCATCTACTACATACTCTATACCTTTAGGTCCAATAATATTTAATGACTCAGTTCTTCCACTATTACCTATAGTAGCAAGAAGTCCTGGAAGTCCTATTATATGATCCCCATGGCTATGAGTTATACATATGATGTCAATAGTTTTAAATCCCCAACCTAATAACCTCATAGATACTTGAGTTCCTTCGCCACAATCCACTAATATCTTCCTTCCATTGTATCTTATAAGAATTGAAGAAAGATATCTATTAGGCATAGGCATTCCACCACCAGAACCTAATAATCCAATATCAAGCATTAAATCACCTCTTAATACTAGTTTACATTATTTAAAAGATTATATATATAAACCTTTATATCTTGCAATTTAATTGTATTTTATATACAATTAAATTAGTTTTTATACTATATATATTTTAGAAAATTAACTCATTATGAAAGGAAGAGAAACATGTTTACCCCCATCAAACACACAACTGTATCTGAAAAAGTCATAGAACAAATTAAAGAAATGGTTTCTAAAGGTGACCTTAAAAAAGGTGATAAACTTCCATCAGAAAGAAAAATGGCAGAAAATTTACAAGTCAGTAGAACTTCTGTGAGAGAAGCTCTTAAAGAACTAGAAATAATGGGTCTTATAGAGTCTAAGCAAGGGGAAGGTAATTTTATAAAAACTAGTTTTGAAGACATATTATTAGATCCATTTTCTACAATATTCTTAATCAAAGAAAGCAATGCTCAGGAAATATTAGAACTTAGAAATGTTATAGAAAAAGGATCTGTTATTCTAGCTGCAGAAAGAATTACTAGTGAAGAATTAAAAGAGATAAAGGAAATATTAGATACAGCAGATATATCAGACTCAGAGGATGAATTAGTAAAATTAGATGTTATCTTTCATTACAAAATAGCTCAATCTAGTAAGAATTTTCTATTACAAAGTATATTAAATGCTGTTTCCTCACTTATTGAAGCTTCCATAAAAGATACAAGAAAAAATATATTAGTAAAAAAAGAACATAAAGATATTATCAAAAAACAACATAATAATATATATAATGCTCTAAAAAACCAAGATATTAAAGCAGCTGAAAAAGCAATGTCAGACCATCTTGAATTTGTAAATAATGAAATGAAAAAATCTATAAAAAATTGAACTAAAATGTTAGTTTGCCTCTCCATAGGAGAGACAAACAGCCATAAAAGCTATATATAGCTTTCTTTTAATTTTTTTTGCGAAACGGATTTGTATAAAACTTCCTGTAAAGTATTAGCAGATAATTTAAACTTTTTAATCTCATTTTCACTTAAAGATACTTTTAATGCTTTTTCAATACCATTTCTTCCTACTATAGCTGGTACTCCTAAATAAATATTATTTATTCCGTAATAATTTTGAATTAAAGTAGATACTGGTAATATAGATTTTTCATCTCTTAGTATAGCTTCCACAATACGCCTTACTGCTAAAGCTATAGCATAAAAAGTAGCACCTTTTCTATTAATAACTTCATAAGCAGCATTTTTAACGTTTTCATGAATATTAGTCCTAAATTTCTCATCATATTTATAATTTAACTCTTTTGTATAATCATCTATTCTAATACCTTTTATATTGGTCAAACTCCATGTGACAAATTCTGTATCTCCATGCTCTCCCATTATATATGTTTGAACATCTCTTGCATCTACATTTAATTTTTTTCCTATTTCATACTTTAATCTTGATGTATCTAATACTGTTCCAGATCCTATAACTCTTTCTTTAGGAAAACCAGATAAGCCATAAGCTACATAGCTCAATATATCTACTGGATTAGAAACTATTAGCAAAATAGAATTAGGACTATATTTTACTACCTTAGGAATTATTCCTTCAAATATTTTTATATTTTTACTTACAAGCTCTAATCTTGTCTCACCAGGTTTTTGAGCTGCTCCGGCAGTCACTATAACTATATCAGAATCTTGAGTATCTTTATATTCTCCTGCCTTTATATTTACAGGTTTTATAAATGCAGCACCATGACTTAAGTCTAAAGCTTCTCCTTCTGTTTTATCTTTATTTACATCTACTAATACTAAATCAGTAACAAGACCTGACATAGTCAAGGCATAACCAGTTGTTGCCCCTACAGATCCAGCTCCTATAATCGATATTTTGGTACCTCTCTTTTTATTATCCATAAGACTCACCCTTTCAAATAATAAATTTGTATTGGTATGGTGGTTTACTGGTCGTACCAGTTTCTTGCTTTTATAATATCACAGTTATAACCTATTGTCTATAATAGTTATTTTATTAACAACTTACTAAAAAACAATTTACTCCTTTTTAATTTTTTTCCTATATAATATAATAATATACAAAGTCTAAATACAGAAAGGGGTAGAAAATATGAAAAAATATATTGCTATCTTTTTATCTATTATAATGATTTTAAGTCTTACAGCTTGTACTAGCTCAAAAAACTCACCTGAGACAAGTTCAAACAACCGGTCAGAAGATAGCCAAGTGGAACAAAAAAATGATAAAAAGGATGAAAAAGTAGATGAGAAAAAGGCAAAAAATGATAAAAAAAATGATTCTACTTCTGCAAAAAAAGATATAGAAAAATCTGAAGAAAAGAATAATGTAGAAGAAGTTAATCTTTATTTTGTAAATAAAGATTATATAGAAACAGGGGATGAATCATTAGAAAAACTCATTCCTGAAAAAAGAATTATTGAATATAAGGATATAACTCTTGAAGAAGCTATTGTACGTGAATTAATAAAAGGTCCTGAAAGTATTAGTCTAAGTACAGGAATTCCTCCAAATATAGAACTGATTGATGTTAAAGTATCTGATGGAATAATTTCTATAAACTTTGCTCAAGAAGGCCTACATGGTGGCTCTATGGAAGAACAACTTACTTTAAACCAGATAATTAAAACTCTTCTAGAATTAGATAATGTAAATAAGGTACAATTTTTAGTAAATGGTGAAAAAGCAGAAACCCTTATGGATCATTTCGATATTTCTGAACCTTTTACTGATATTATGGAATAAACAACACAGGAGGATAGTTCTCCTGTGTTGTTTGTATCACTAATACAATCCTTTCTTCTAATTATTTTAATATTATTAATACCACTAAAAAAATATAATGGCCATGTTTTAAACACAGAGGAACCGTCCCTCTGTGTCATATCATACAATATTTCTAATCCATTTCTTAGAGTGTAGACGTTTAGCTTCAAAAAATAATTTTACCACTTCTTCTAAACAAATAATGAAGAATACTTTATTAAGGGGTAATCTAAAATATACAGCAGCTATAAAACCTGCTGGAATAGCAAAACACCACACAGTTCCAAGCTGTACTAACATAGAATAAGTAGTGTCTCCACCACCTCTAAATACACCTACAATCATAAGAACATTAAAAAATCTAAGGGGAGCAAATATAGCCATGATCTTAAGAACAATTATTGTAAGTCTAAGAGTATCCTCCTTTATATTAAATGCCTTAACTATTAATGGAGATGAAACCCATAATCCTATACCTGTTACCAACCCTACTAATGGTACTAATATGCCTAATTTAGTTGCATATTCAATTGCTATATCCTCTTCGTTAGCACCTATTTTATTCCCTATAACAATGGAAGCTGCTGTAGCAAGTCCTATACACAAAACCATAAACATATTATTTATAGTAGTTGCTATTTGCATGCTAGCCACTGCACTAATTCCAATTTTAGCATATATTACTGAATATGTGGTCATACCTAAAGCCCATACTATTTCATTTATTATTACAGAAGAAGAAGTCTTAAAATAACTTTTAACAAAATTACTATTAAAACTTATCATTTCTCTTAATTTAGCTGATACTATATCATTAAACTTATAGGAATATATAGTTATATATATCATTTCAACAAATCTTGCAATACTCGTAGCCATAGCAGCACCTACTACACCCATAGGCTTCAAACCAAAATGTCCAAATATAAGTATCCAATTTAGAAGAGCATTTATTAAAACTCCCATAAGACTTGCAAACATCGGTGGTTTAGCTACTCCTATACATCTTAAAGCTGTAGAATAAGCTTGAGTAATAGCAGTGAATATAAAAGTTATACCAATTATTTCAAGATATTGAATCCCTAAATTTATGACAACATTGTCCTTAGTAAATATCTTCATTATAGTTTCAGGAAATATAAATGCTGTAATAGAAAAAATTAATGAGGCTGATATACTAAGTATAAGATCTAAACCAAGTATTTTTCTTATATTTAAAGTATCTTTTCTGCCCCAAAATTGAGACATAAATATACCCGCACCAGCATTGATGCCAGATAAACATAACATAAATATGAAAAAATATTGATTTACTAAGCCAACAGCAGCAATTGAATTTTCTCCAAGCTTTCCTATCATTAGATTGTCTACCATGTTGAGGGATGAACTAATTAAGTTTTGTAAAGTTATAGGAATAACTAATGTAAGTATTGTAATGAAAAATTCCTTATCTTTAAATATTTTCTTCATTTTATTCCTCCTTCTATTTTGCAAATAAAAAAGCAAATGGGTTGTAAGCCGCCCATCTGCTTTTAAGCTATATTTTCTAGTTATTTGATTTTTTATATCAATATCAAATTATATATAAAAAATACACATTAGTCAAATGACATGACAACACAAGAGGACAGTCCTCTTGTGTTGTTTATAATATTATTTCCATCATAATAATCAAAATAAATTAGTAAGTATCCTCATCATAATTAATATGTTTTGCATAGCTAATTGCTTACTTTTTCATTTTCTTCTAAAGAAAACATAAGGGCCATATTTAGGACACAGAATAACCGTCCCTCTGTGTCCTATTGTTAAAGCATATAATCAAATAAGCAGGTGATTACAGATAGGATTTTTATTGTAGCTAATTTTATAAAAGGTACTTCTTCTTCTTTTACTGAAGGGTTATAATCATATGAATAGTCTTTTTTTACTTTCAAACTACTATTAGATTTTTTATTAATTTCCTTTTCTAAATGCTCTGCAAACTCTTTACTATCAATAACAATCATGGTTTCAGTACTTAAATAAGTACTCCTTGAATCAATATTAAAAGAACCAACTAAGCTAATTCTTTTATCAAATATATAAGATTTGGCATGTATAGAGCCTGGTCCTTGATATTCATATATATTAGCTCCCGAATCTACCATATTCTTCCTATGTCTTATATGCCCTGAATAAGCCATTGCATTTGGAGTTGAAGCGAGGGAATTAGTTAATACATCTATATTTTCTCTTGGAACATTGATAGATTTAATATGTTTTAACATATCTTTTGTAGGAATAATATAAGGACTCTGAATGAAAATAAATTCCTTAGCTTTCTCTACTAAGTTAGTAATTTCATACCAACACCAAGGCTCCTTATTAAAACGTTCTATAGGATTATGAATTAATGTAATCTTATTAGTTGGCAATGATTTATTTCTCCAATCAATAGATTGATTAAACATATCTGGATATCTTTCTCTTACCTCTTTAATATTCCTATGTAAATATTCAGCTTTTTCTTTCCCTTTTTTCTCTTGTTTTTGAGTAAGCCTTGTTACCGGATATTTTGAATATTTATGATTCCAAACATAATTAAAATATTCCTGCATTTGATAAATAACACTACTAGAAAAATTTTGACTATCAGTATTTAGAATAACCACATCTCTATCATCTACAACGTCCCCATTTTCTCTTTCTTTGGCAAAATATCTATCTCCTATATTTCTACCTCCAATCATGGCTAATTTATTATCTGAAATAATAAACTTATCATGAAGCTTATTATTCCAAGTCCAAGGTCTAAAGAATCCAAAAGTATCATAAAATTTAAATTGAATATTAGGATGTTGAAAAAGAGTATATTTAGCATCATTCATTTCATTTATATTTGGTGGAGAGCCTTCAAGGAGTAACCGAATCTTTATACCTCTATCTGCTGCCTCTAAAATACAACCTAAAAATATATCTGCAGATATTCCATTATCTATTGCATAATAGGATATGTCCAAAGTTTCCTTGGAATTTTCTATGAAATCAATACGGGCAAGACCTGAATTATATCTATCCTCTACTAGAACAACCCTATCTTGACTTGTTTTTTCTCCCCAAAATCTTTCCACTGGATGTGTTTCTAAATATTTGCTAATACTATGCTTATAGAAACCTAATATTATACCACCAAATACTATAGAATATGTAACATAAGCTCCTAGAGCATAAATTATAATTTTTCCTATAGTGTCCATACATATGCCCCCTTTATCAATAAAAAACCATTTTGATCCTATATATAAAGTTATGCTTGGAAACCATAGTAGTGAACTAAGGAAAAATTATTATATAAATATACTTTTTTCTACATTTAATTATATCATTATTTATATACCCATCTTCCTTTCTCAAAATATTTTGCAATAAAAAAGTTAGGGCATCTTTAGTCCCTAACCTTTTTTAATCTTATTTATTTTCTATATCCATATTTTCATGTATAAATTTTTCTATATAATCCATATCCGACAATTTATCTGAGACTTCTTTTTTCCATTGTTCTTTATCTTCTAAAGATGAAAGCTCTACTCCATACCACTCTTCTAGTTTTTCCCTAGAGATTGTGTACGATACTTCTTTAAAATTCAATTTGAGTACTTTTAAATTATCTATTAATACAAAATTAACTGTAGAATTATAAACTAATCCTCTCTTTAGCTTTCCCTCATCAATATTTGATACACTTTCTTCATAATTAATTTCAGCCATCAACTCATCTGGATGGAGTTTAAATGTCATGGGAATATCATGAAGAGCAATTTTATTATTAAGATTTGAAAAATTAGATGCATCCCCCATATATTTGCTTTTATATTTCGAGAGATTTTCAATATCACTTTTTAAAACTTCCTCCTGATTTGAATTATCATCTTGATTATTCTTTATAAGCTTACCTTTAAGGAAAATAATTGAAGTAATAACGACTATGCATAATAAAATTATTAAAATTTTTTTATTCATTTAACCCTCCTTCTCATGTCTAAAATAGAATTGCTAAGATTCTATTTCTGCATATTTGGAATTTGTAAATGCATCTGTTAAAAACCTTTTTAATTTCTTTATAATTATAGAGAGAAATATTGAAATAAATAAGGTTGACCAAAACAATATATTTACTACTGTAAATGGTTTTATATTTAAATCTCCTATATTGACTAATACTACCTTCAATACTGGCTGATGTAATAAATATGCATAGAATTTATTAGCGTCTATTAATCTAATAATATTATTACTCATGATTCTATCTAGTCTTTCAGTATTCTCACAGAATTTAAGGATATACATAAACATAAATGTAATTCCTAAAATTGATGTAATCTGCTTAAGTACAAATTTAAACCATTTAATATATATTGTCCTGTTTCTAACAGTATTTAATAGAAGATATTGAATATTGAAAAGTAAAGCATGTATAAGTAAAATATATCTTCTATTTCCCACATTGTTTCTAATATATTCCATATTTCCGCTAAAAATATATCCTATAAAAAAATATATAGAATACTCTATGCTGGATTGAATTTGATATATATTTAAAATATTACGCGTTAAAAAGCCTATAAAAGATAATAAAATGATTATACTAATAGGATTTAAGTCAATATTTTTATCCTTCAAATATTTTTCTACTAAATAAAAAACAATGGTTATATGGAATAATGCAAGAAGAAACCATAGATGACCTGGCATGTTCCCAAGTAATATTTCGTTAAATGCTTTATAAAAATAACCCTCATTATCACTATAAATATTGAAAATCATCTGCACAGGAACCATAAAAAATATTCCTGTCATTAAATATGGAATCAACAACCTCTTAGCTTTATTCCTAACAAACCTTGAAAATGAATTGTATTTATTTAGTTTCACCCTATTAAAATGGTACAAATACCCAGATATGAAAACAAATAATGGCATACGAATAGTTTGAAAATACTTAGTTATATATTTAATACTCTCTGATTTGTTGTTAACTAGCTTAAATCCCCATGCTCCTGTATAAACAGCTGAACTGTGAGCTAATATAACTAATACTAATGCTAGTATTCTCAAAATATTAATATAATCAAGATTATACCTTTTTCGTATCTGCGTAACCACCTAACCTATCCCCCCCATATTGTTTTAATTTATTAAATTTTTAGACATACATTTTATTCCTCATATCATATAATACTAAATTTGATATCAAAAAGAAACAGTCTTATTTAACTGTTTCTTCTTAAAGCTAATCAAACTTAAGTTTTGCAAGGGCATCTGCTAATTCTGTATTAATTGGCTTATTGTTTTCTCTCTTTTGTTTTTTAAGATATTTAGAAACATCTTTTTTAGAAACTTGGTTTTTATATTTTTTCTTTCTTTCATTAAATGCTGAGAGCTTTTCCCTATATCCACAGCTACAGGTAAATATTTGCCCTTCTCCTTCTCCATGTAATTCTAATCTTCTATGACAATTAGGACATCTAGCATTAGTAATTTTAGAAACATTTCTCCTATATCCACATTCTCTATCTTGGCAAATATACATCTTTCCTCTTTTATTTTTTACCTCAAGCATGTACTTGCCACATTCAGGACATTTACTCCTTGTTAAATTATCATGTTTAAACTCTGCATCACTATTCTTGATCTCTTTAATAATGGACTTTGAATAATCTCTCATTTCATTAATAAAAATCTTTCTATTTAATTTTCCCTTAGCTATAGCCCCTAGCTTTTGTTCCCATTCTGCCGTTAAAGCTGGAGATTTTAAATCTTCTGGAACTAGTTCGAGAAGTTGTTTTCCCTTAGATGTTATAAAAATATTTTGACCCTTCTTTTCAATTAAAAAAGTATTAAAAAGCTTTTCAATAATATCTGCCCTTGTAGCCACTGTACCTATACCACCTGTTTCTCCTATTATGTCAATTAAGTCCTTACTCTCATCTTCCATGTATCTTTTTGGGTTTTCCATAGCTGACAGTAAAGTAGCTTCATTAAAAGGTGCTGGTGGTTTAGTTTTCCCATTAGTTTGTATAATGGAAGATATTTTTAAAATATCTCCTCTACTTATTGATGGAAATACCTGTTCTAATATATCCTCTTCTCCATTTCCTTGGAAATCATTAGAATAAACTTCTTTCCATCCTTCAAATACTACCTTTTTTCCTTTAGCAATAAATATTTCATTACCTATTTTAGCTTTTATAGTTGTCTGTTCATATTCAAAAGGAGGATATAATACTGATAAAAAGCGTTTTACCACCAGATCATATATCTTTTTCTCCTTGTTATTTAATTCACTTAACACTACCATTTCTTCTGTTGGAATAATAGCATGATGATCTGAAACTTTTTTATTATCTACAAAAGACTTATTTCCCTTTATAGGCTTTTTTAAAATCTTAGAAGTTATTTTCTTATAATATCCAATACTACAAGCCCTAACTCTATCTCCTAATGTATCTACTATATCCTCAGAAATATATCTAGAATCAGTCCTTGGATAAGTTAGCACCTTATGTTTTTCATATAGCTTTTGCATAATAGAAAGAGTCTCTTTTGCAGAGTAGCCAAATATTTTGTTTGCATCCCTTTGAAGTTCGGTCAAATCATATAGTCTAGGAGGAAAACTCTTTTTATTTACTTTATTTACATCTATAACTTCAGCATCTTTCCCTTTTATACTCTTAAGAATTTTATCAGATTTCTTCTTATTAAAAGTCTTCATATCCTTAGTCTTCCCGTCTTGCCATATTAACTTGAAATTCTTAGTAGATGCTTCAATTCCATAATAATCTTTTCCCTTAAAGTTTTGAATCTCTTCTTCCCTCTTTGCAATCATGGCTAATGTGGGAGTTTGAACCCTTCCACAAGAAAGTTGAGCATTATATTTACATGTTAATGCACGAGTGGCATTTATTCCTACAATCCAATCAGCTTCTGCTCTAGCAATAGCAGACTCGTAAAGATTTTCATAGACTTTACCAGGCCTTAAGTTATTAAATCCATCTCTAATAGCCTTATCTGTAACAGAGGAAATCCAAAGCCTTTTAATAGGCTTATTTACATGAGCTTTTTCTATAATCCATCTAGCTACAAGTTCTCCTTCCCTTCCTGCATCTGTGGCAATTACAATTTCAGATACATCTTTTCTACTCATCTGTTTTTTTACTACATAAAATTGTTTGCTACTTTGTTTTATAACTACAAGCTTTAAATAATGAGGAAGTATTGGCAAATCTTCTATATTCCAAGATTTATACTTTTTATCATAATCTTCAGGATTAGCTAAAGTTACTAAATGTCCTAAAGCCCAAGTTACAATATATTTATTTCCTTCTAAATACCCATTCCCTTTTTTATTGCATTTTAGAACTCTTCCTATATCTCTACCTACAGAAGGCTTTTCAGCTAATATTAATATTTTTTTCATTTTAACATCCTTTCACATTGATAGCTTTTATCTACTATAAGAAATATTATAACACAATAAAAGCAGATGAAATGTTCATCTGCTTTTATTGTTCTAATCTCCATTTGTTGTTAAAAGACCTGTTAAAATAGAAGTTCGTACAATGATACCTAATACTCTTTCTTCATTATCTACAACTACTATAGGATATTTGGTTTTAACTCCTTTATCAATCAAATCTTCAATATAGACATCCTCTTTAGTTGTATAATAATCTTGTTTTAATATTTCTTTTAATGAAGATTTATTATTTTTAACTGACTCAATACAATCATCTATAGTAACTATTCCTTGGATCTTCCTGTTTTTATCTACTACAAAAACACTGGATATATCATTTACTTGCATTTCTTTTATTGCCACTCTAACCCCTGCATTTAAAGATACTATAGCATTTGGTCTTTTCATAATATCTTTAGCACGTACTACTTTAGTACGGTCTATATCCTTTACAAAATCCTCTATATATTCATCTGAAGGATTATTTAGTATTTCTTCAGGAGTACCCATCTGTACTATAGAACCATCTCTCATAACAGCTACCCTATCCCCTAATTTAAAGGCTTCATTAATATCATGAGTAATAAAAACAATAGTCTTCTTTAGCCTAGATTGTAAATCTAAAAGCTCTATTTGCATATCTCTTCTTATAAGAGGGTCAAGGGCACTAAATGGTTCATCCATAAGGAGTATATCTGGATCATTAGCTAATGCCCTAGCAAGTCCTACCCTCTGTTGCATACCTCCACTAAGTTCATTAGGCATCTTGTGCTCCCAACCTTTAAGCCCTACTTCTTCAATAGCATCAATAGCAATCTTTTCTCTCTTCTCTTTATCAACTTTTTTAATCTCTAAACCGTAGGCTACATTTTCTAATACTGTCATATGGGTAAAAAGACCAAATTGTTGAAATACCATAGCCATTTTTTCCTGTCTAAATTCTCTTAAAGAATTTTTATCATAATTAACTATATTTTCACCATCTACTATTACATTTCCTGAAGTAGGCTTATTTAAAAGGTTTAAACATCTTATTATAGTTGATTTTCCGCTTCCAGACAATCCTATTATTACAAATATCTCTCCTTCATCTACTGAAAAAGATACTTTGTTTACTCCTATAGTTTGACCTGTCTTCTTTAGTATTTCTTTCTTATTCCAACCTTTTTTTAATCCTTCTAATGCTAACTTTGGTCTTGAACCAAAAGTTTTCACCAAATTTTCAACAATAATTTTCTCTGTCATATTTTCACTTCCTTAAATATCCTTATGTTCATTAGATATTCTCTGAGTAATTCTATCAATTATTATTGCAAGGAATACGATGCTTATTCCTGAATCAAATCCCATTGCAACATCAGTCCTATTTATAGCTATAAGCACATTTTCTCCAAGTCCTTTAGACCCAATCATAGAAGATATAACTACCATTGACATAGCTGCCATTGTAGTCTGGTTTATACCAGCCATAATAGTTGGCATTGCTTGAGGTAATTCTACTTTAGTAAGAACTTGCCAAGAAGATGAACCATAGGAATATGCAGCTTCTTTCATTTCCTTTGGTACTTCTCTAATACCTAAATTGGTAAATCTTATACATGGTGCAGTTGAGTATATAATTGTTGCAAATACTGCTGGAACAGTACCTAGTCCAAAAAATATCATAGCTGGTATCAAATGCACAAAACTTGGCATAGTCTGAGCTCCGTCTAATATTGGCTTCATGAAAGCCTCTACCTTATCATTATAAGACATATGAATCCCTATAGGGATGCCAATTATTATAGATATCAATACTCCAGTTATTACTATAGATAAAGTAAAGATCATCTCATTCCAAAGGCCTAATCCACCAATTAAAAACATCATAATAGCATATATGATACCTGATTTCCAATTTATCATTTTCCATCCTAATAAGAATATTAGCAATATAAATATAAACCAAGGAATAGTAACTAATATAGATCTTATACCACTAACAATCCAATTAATAATTGCTGCCAGTCCATCAAAAAATCCCTGAAAATGCCTTGTCAACCAAGATACTAATTTTTCTACATATATTCCTAATTCTATATTAAAGTTTTTGGGAAACTCTTTGAAACTAAGTCCAAATTTTCCTCCTTTAGAGTCTGTAGATTCTTTTACCTTATTTGCTATATCTTCTGAAACCCATTTAGTCCAAAGTTCCTCATATTCATCAAAAAACCATTTAACGGTTTTATCTAAATCTCCATCATTATCTTGCATATATGCTAATAATTTACTATTTATTTCAGTAGTAGTTTCATAATTTTTTAAAAATTCTACAACATCTGGTGCTGTTTCAAGCATATCTTTATTTACAGCTATTGTCACTCTAACACCTGGAAATTCACAAGCAAATCCATTTTCCCACTTTTCTTTATCATAAGGCTCATCTTTAAGTAAGGTCATATCATATTTGCCTATTATCCATGTAGGATCCCAATAATAACCTACCCAAGGTTCTCCTTTTTCGTAAGCAGAAACAATAGAAGTATTGAGAGAAGTATCTGAACCAGGATTAAAATACTCAAAATCTTTATTTAAATCATAGGTTTCCATTTTAGTACGAAGTACTTCATCAGAAAACCAGTTAGGAGGTGCACCATATATCCTTCCTTTACTTGGATTGTCTGGATCTTTAAATACTTCTTTATATTTTGGTAAATCTTTTATAGATTTTAAATCAGGTGCCATAGGCTCTATGCCCCGCTCACTATCTCCCTCTATTACATAAGTAGGAACATATAGTCCTTGAGCATTATCATCATAGTTCACTGACAATTCTACAATTTCACCTTTTTCTATTCCAGGTTCATAAACATCTGCAATATTGTCAGTCCATGATTCCATGGATATGTCTATATCTCCTTGTCTCAGTCCTTTTATAACAATAGGAGATGAACCTGTGATTTCGTCAGTTTTATATCCATAGCCTTCTTCAATTATAATTCTAGCTATTTTATTATGAATTCTTATACTATCCCAACCTGCATCACCAAAAACAAGTTTTGGTTTCTTTCCTTTATGGGAATCAGAACTTTCTGCATAAGAATAAATATTAAAATTAAATTGCAATATTAATATTACAATCAGTAATGATAAAATAAACTTTGCCTTTCTTGATACTCGAATAATGAATCGCCCCTTTATTTTATATCTTTTATATTTTTTAAAATATTCAAGAAACTTAGGTGCAACTAAACTCCTAATAATAGGTATTATTATATCCTACTAAATATTTCATGTCAAACTTAAAGCCTTGTAAAATACAGTATTTAACTATAATTTACCTTTTTAAAGCATAAAAATACCCGTAAAAAAACGGGTATTCCTGTGTATTTAGCCTTATTCAACAGATTTTAAGGATTCTACCATTTTTATATCCTTTAGTCTGAAGTACATTACAAAGTTTACTGAAGCAGCAAATAGTATAGTGAGTATAGCAGAATATATATAACTTACAAACCTTATGTCTCGGCTAAACATCATACTATCTATTTCACCAGTAAGAATTATATATCTATGGAGAAATACACCCATAAAAAGTCCTAATATTGTACCTATAATAGTAAGGATTATATTTTCTCTATAAACATAACTAGATACTTCATTGTCATAAAATCCAAGTACTTTAATGGTAGCTATTTCTCTAAGCCTTTCACTTATATTTACATTAGTTAAATTGTATAAAACTACAAAGGCTAGAGCACCTGCTGAAACAATCAATACAAGTACCACATGATTTAAACTCCCTACGGTATCTTCAAAGCTACTGCTCATACCTGTAATAAAATTCACAGAACTGATTTCTGGATTTTTTAAAAGATTAGTAGAGAGCTTATTCTCAAAACCTTTTGATGTATCTACAGTCTTTGCCAGTAACCCATCATATCTAATTTCTTGATTATAAAGTCTTTCAAATAGTATAGGTGACATGTAAATATAGTGGGACACATAGTTTTCCGCAATACCTGATACCTTCACCCTTATCTTCCTGTTATCTTCATCTTTAATATACACTTCATCTCCTACTTGAACTTGGAGCATTTTAGCTAATTTCTCTGTTATAACGACTCCATCATTAGTCAAAGGAACTTTTTCATTTGTAGTGCGAGATTTTAAATTAATAAAGTTTCTCAAATCATCTATATCTTCAGGAACAACAAGGAAAGCTACTTTCTCCTCTTTTCCTACAATGACATTGATATTTTTCTCATTAGCAAAAATATAATCAGAAATACCCTTATTTTTATTCAATATATTTTTAATATCTCCTTGTTTCTCTGACCTTGTCTGATTTTTCAATCCTATAGTCATATCATATTCATATATTTCATTAAACTGCTTATCAACAATATCTACTATAGAATCCTTAAGACCAAAACCTGCTAGCATTAATGCTGTACAACCTCCAACACCTAAAATAGTCATAAATAATTTCTTCTTATATCTAATTATATTTCTAGCTGTAACCTTTTGAGAAAAATTCATTCTAGACCATATAAATTTTATTCTCTCAAGGAATATTCTCTTACCTGATTTTTGAACTTTAGGTCTTATAAGTAATGCAGGTGTCTCTTTTAATTCCTTATAAGAAGATATCAAGGCTGCTAATGTTGTTGTAAATACTCCAAAGGCCATAGATATAATAGCATAGGGCCAATTAAAAATAGTAACTATAGATGGCATTGTATACATAATTCTATAGGCATTAAATATTATAGTAGGAAAAACTTTAAATCCTATTAAAACTCCAAATATACTGCCACTAATACTAGCAATGCCAGCATATATTATATATTTTAAAGCTATGGAAAATTTGCTATATCCTAATGCCTTAAGAGTACCTATATAGGTCCTTTGTTCATCAACCATTCTAGTCATAGTAGTTAAAGATACTAATGCAGCTATAAGAAAGAAAAATACTGGAAATACTTTTGAAATAGCATCTATCCTATCTGCTGCCATTTCATAATCAATGAAATCAAATGTTTGATTTCTTTTAATCACATACCACTTTGGATCTTTAATATCTTTTATTTCTTCCTCTCCATCCGCTATTTTCTTATGAGCATCTGCTAATTTTTCTTCGGCTTCTCTTTTTCCTTCTTCATATTCTCTTTTTCCATTTTCAAGCTCTTTCCTAGAATTTGCTAACTTTTTATGCCCGGTAACAAACTCACTTTCAGCCTTTCCCTTACCTTCTTGAAGTTTTTTCTCCTCTAATACAATTTGTTTTTTAGAAGAATCTAATTTCTCCTTACCTGCTATAATCTCTTTCTCTGCCATAGACAATTGATTTTTTTTATTTTCTAATTTAGCTTTAGATTTTTCTAACTCTCTCTTTCCATATTCTAATTGTTCTATACCTCCACTATACTTTTTTTCTAATCCTATTCTTTCTTCTTCTGGAAGATTTGTATTTGTTTCTAAAAAAGTCTTAAGCTCATTAAGTTCAGCTTCCTTTTCATTTAATTCCTTCTCAGCAAATTTTATTTCTTTTTCCCCTTTAATAAACTCAGTTTCTGCTTTATTTTTAATCTTATTAAATTCTTGTGATTTTTGATTATATTCCTCTTCTCCTCTTTTTAAATCTTTCTTGCCACTCAATATTTTTTCTTCAGCTTCTTTGACAATTTTATTAAATTCTATTTCCTTATCATGTAATTCCTTCTCACCTTTAACTATTTTATTTTCGCCATCTAAAATTTCCTGATAAGCTTTATTAAGCTCTTTTTTAGATTCCTCTTCTGCCTTTTGAAGTTCTTTCCTACTTATATCTAGCTTTTTATTAGCTTCAGATACTATTTCATTATAAGCTTCTTTAGATCTGACTTTACCAATATTATTAAGCTTTTTCCTTATAGGTTCAAGAATATTATCATACTCATCATTATAGGAGAAAACTCCCTCTGTTTCCTTAAAAGTTAAGAATATATCTGTATACCTAGGTATCTTAAAATTTTTCTCGGAAATCATAATAAAACTATCTATTTTTCCATTTCCAATATCTGTTGTACCTCTCTCAGCAGATACATAATAAGGAGTTTCTACTATTCCTACAATAGTAAATTCATTGTTTTTAAGACTTTCGCCAATATCTTTATCTGTACCAGATGAAAGCTTCACCTTAGAACCTATAGATAAATTAGATTTTAGCATTTTATTTTTTTCAGCAACTGCCTCTCCTAGTTTTTCTGGATATCTACCTTTTACTAATTTAGTCCTGTTTATATAAGATCTATCAGGTTTTTTTATTTTGTTCATAGGCAATGATAGAACTTTAAAAGCCATCTCTTTATTATCTACATTGATTAATGCATCTATAGAATAAGTAGGCAAAACCCCTTGGGCTTCTGACACTTTTTTTATAATATCTACATCTTTATCATTAAATCCTATAGTTGAAATTACTCTCATATCCATTAAATTGTATTCATCAAAATATTTATCAGCAGTTATTTTCATATCTGGAGATGTAGCTTTGATTCCAGCAAAAAAACCAACTCCTAAAGCTACTATGGCGAAAATAGAAAAAAATTTACTTAGAGTTCCTTTAATTTCTCTAAAAGTATCTTTAAGTAATGGATTTCTCATTATTACCACTCGATCCTTTCTACAGGTATTGGGTTTTCATTGAGAGAAATATTTTCTACTTTGCCATTCCTAATTCTAATAACCTTGTCTGCCATAGGAACGATGGCTGTATTGTGAGTTACAACTACAACTGTCATTCCCATTTCTCTACAAGTATCCTGCAATAATTTCAAAATAGCCTTTCCTGTATTATAATCTAATGCTCCTGTAGGCTCATCACATAATAAAAGTTTAGGATTTTTAGCTAGAGCTCTTGCAATAGCTACTCTTTGCTGTTCTCCACCTGAAAGCTGAGCAGGAAAATTATCCTTTCTATATTCAAGACCTACTTGTTTTAAAACCATTTCTGAATCAAGGGGATTTTTACATATTTGTGCAGCTAATTCTACATTTTCAAGAGCAGTAAGATTTTGAACTAAATTATAAAATTGAAAGACAAATCCTATGTCATGTCTTCTATAGGAAGTTAGTTCTCTTTCATCGTATCCACTTATTTCATTTCCATCTACTATTATTTCGCCACTAGTTGGAGAATCCATTCCCCCTAGTATGTTCAATACTGTACTTTTCCCAGCACCACTAGAACCTACGATTATAACAAACTCTTCTCTATCAACGGAAAAGCTCATTCCATCTAAAGCTTTTATTTCCACTTCCCCCATTTGATAAATTTTTCTAATTTCATTCAATTCTATATATTTAGCCAATTAACTCACTCCCAATGTTAAGTTAATAGTATTATATCATTTTATAATAACTGTCTGCTATAATATATAAAAAATAGCTTTATATATACAAAGCTATTTTTTCTTAGTTTTTATTTTAACCATATAAGTTAAATGCTATTGATACTCCGTATGGAACTTGTTTACAAAGAACTAATGGTAAATATAGTTTTGCTAAACAACCCCTTGTTTAACTTGTAACTGAGGAAAACCTTGTAAAGATTCATGTGTTGGTGCATTTGAAGGTGATATTCATAAGTATGAGATATTAATAAATTCAACTAAATCTATGATAGAAAATGCTAAAATCTATAATAGAACACAAATGGCAAAAGAGAATGAGGAACTCTTAAATTTATATGAAGATATATACTCCAAAATAAAAGAAGGAGACATTATTTACAGTAGATTAAATAGATTAAAGGAACAAGGTGATACAAATGAGTAATTATGACCGTAAAGAGCACTTAAAACAACTTCATGCTGAAAGAAGGGCTAATACCCGCAAAAAAGTTGACGAGGCTATACAAAGGCTCATAAAGGCAAATAAGGCAATAAATTTTAATAGTGTGGCTCAAGAAGCAGGAGTAACTAAAGCAACTTCATATAATAATGCTGACATCAGAGAAAGCATCGAAACATTAAGACATCAGCAATCACAAGTACCTACTCCTGCACAGGTTAAAAGAGAAATGGATAAAAACAATAAAGATGCCATTATTGCAAGTCTTAAAAGAAAAATTAAGAAATTGGAAGAAGAAAATAAGCAATTAAGGAAGCAAGTTAAAATTAGTTATGCCGATATTTATAAAAAGTTATAAATACATAGTAAATAATAGTATAATGTAGTTATAGGTTATTACGTATTTTTAGGTCAATGCGACATATGAAAGATATGAAACAATTTAATAAATAGTAATTTAAAAAGGAGGATATATGATGGTTAAAATACTGACAAGTGGATTTCCTAATGGGTTTCCCGATGATTTTATCAGGCTATTGAAGACATATATAAAAACAGGTATGAACTTCGTTTTTGTGGCTTCTGAATTTGAAAACATATATGAGAAAACGGATTGGTATTGTAATCACTTTTTAAAAATGTTTTCTGATTGCAGAATAACTTTTGATAGTGTAAATGTTATAGATAGCAGAATGCCAAGAGAAACTGCACAAGATATGGTTAGAAATGCAGATATTTTATGGCTCGCAGGCAGCGATACACCTACACAGTTTGCTTATTTGGAATCTTACGGGCTGATACCATGTATCAGAGAACAAAAAGGTGTGATTATCGGAATGAGTGCAGGTTCGATAAATATGACAAAAACGGCTGTGTGTACATTAACTTGCGAACATGATAAACAGGAAATATATGAAGCACTCGGATTAGTTGAATTTTCGGTTGAGCCCCATTTTGATAAAAATAATATAACCGACGAGTTACTTGTGCTTTCCGAAAAATATCCATTGTATGGAATATGTGATGACGGTGCCATTATATGCACGGATGACAATACTTTGTACATAGGTGATGTATTTTTGATAGATAACAGACATGTAACTCGAGTTTGACAAATTCCAATTTGTAGATTTGATGTAACATAATTTTATATTTAGTTCTATCATATCTTTTATATTATGTGTATCAAAAGCTACAAACAAATTTATTAATAAGTTGCCCATAGATAATCTAAAATAGGGACATATTATACATGTATAATATGTCCCTATAACTATTTTTCAATATTTATTTAAATTAAGTATTGATAAGAATTCTCTTACCGTTAGTTTTTATTAAACTATTATTTATTTATGGTCAAAACGCCAGAACAATAAGATAGCTTCTTAAAATTAACTTTTAAATCTGGCAATAGCTTTGCCATTTGATCGGCTATAAGATAGTGTTCAGTATCATCCCATAAATCACTATCTTTTTCTTTTGCTATTAGTATTTCACTCTTATTTACAAAAGAAACATCTCCAAATACAATAATACCACTATCCTTTAAATTTCGAAGTATCATATGAATTAAACTTATTTTCTGGCTATCAGTTAGATGATGAATAGCATAGGTACTAATTACTGAGTCAAATATTACCCCATCTAACTCTTTAGGAAGACCTTTTTTAAAGTCAAATTGTATCAACTTCGCCTCTGGCATCTTCTTCTGTGAGATTTCAACCATTTTCTCTGAAAAATCAATTCCATAGATTTTATTGCCATCATCATATAATCTCTTCGTTAATACGCCTGTTCCAAAACCAATATCTAAAACTACTCCTTTATGTTTGCAAACTTTATTATAAACAGTATTTAGTACTTCTTCATATGATGCAAAAGGATATTGATTATTTTTGTCTGATATTTCTACATCTTTGTCATAATTTTCTGACCATAAATCAAATCCTGTGCTACTTAACAATTCAGCATATTGACTCTCTGATATATTTTTACGCATAAGTATGGAACCATATTCATCTTGTCCATCAATTTGAAATCCTTGTTTCTTCCAAAAGTTTTTATTTCTATTATTAGATATATTTAAAACAAAATACCTAGCTCCTCGTCTTATTTCTCTTTTACTAAATTCATAAAAAATTTTTGTTCCCAATCCCTTATTTCTATACTCTGGAAGAATGCAGAAATCAATAATAAAACATTCTCCGTCTTCAGATAAATAGGTGCAATAAGATACAAAGCCTATTATTATATCATCTTTTATAAAGAAAAGCGGAAACACAGTATCTTGTTTTCTTTGAAATAATTTATTCATATCACTACGATATTCATCTGAAAAAAACCATTCTTCATCCTCTTTAGTTATAGGTTCTCCTAGTTCATCGTTTGGAATTATATCTTGAAGCATATATTGGTCCCTCATTTTCCAGAACTCAGCTAACTCTTCCTCCGATTTAATCTTTTTAATTATAATTTTATCTGTCATCTTACCCTCCATTTAATTTTATTGGAGGCTAGTTTTGAGTGATACCTCCATTCACTTTTAAAATTATTATTCTGTTATTTTTCATAAAGAATCACTCCTTTCAAATCTATTTACATAATTCTTATAGCTTGACAATTTTGTAGATAAGTACCCTACAAAAACTATATATCATTCAGTACTTTAATTCAATTTAATTTTTTGTACTCTTTTCCATAAATCTCGACATATAATTCTATAATATATGATCAAACAACTCAATTTTATCTAAATTACTAGCAATCATATTCCAGAGGTTCTATAATAAATTCCATAGAACCATTAAACAAAATATTCATATCTGATTAAAATTTAAAAAATAAAAGGCTACTTTAAAATTATTTATAAATAATTTTAAAATAGCCCTCTTTAATATCTTAAAATATTTTATCTAAACCAATACAGGATCACTAACTGAACTATCAATATGCTTTTTAGAGTCTTTATATATTTGTGCAACTTCATCATAGCCTTTATTTATTACATTTTTTGTACTGGCAACTGAACTTTTTACAGTATTAGCTATATCTATACTTGCTGCCTTTACCTCGGATGCTATAGTTTTTACCGAATTTACTATTTCTCTTCCAACTGATACTATAGCATTCTTAACTGTTTTAATCTTAGACTCTGATTTTTTAACAGTATTTACTATATTATTACAATGCTCTTTAATATTCTTATAGCCAGTTGAAAAAGTATTTGGTATTCTCTTTATAGGTTCCTTAATAGAATCTACACCTACTTTTATAAAGCTTACAGTTTCTATTCCTTTTTTCAAAATTCCATTAGTAGGATTTTTTATTGCTGCCGTAACATTAGTTGCTGTAAGTCCAACTTTGCCTACTATTTCAATAACATCCTCACCTATAGAAACTGCTGTTTTTAATGTTTCTCCAACTATAGATGTAGCAGAACTTACAACCTCTCTTGCAGCTTGTTCCAACTGTGAAACTGTAGTAGATACTTCTTTATATGTATTACATACTAGTGAAGTAGTTTCCCTTGTTTTATCAGCAACTGATTTAGAAACATTTTTTATGCTTTTACCTATTGAATTAAATCCATCTTTAATAGTATTTGAAACTAAAAACACTGTATTCTTAACGCTTTTACCTATAGATATTGCTGTTTTTTTAACATTTTTAATAGTACTTATCCCTATAGATAAGGATTCTGATATTGAATTTAAAGAGGAACTTACGGAGCTTTTAGTTGTATCTTTCACCTTAGCTACAACCTCTTTAGTATCAATAGTATTTTTCACAACTAATTCCCTGTATTCATCTTCAACTGCTTTAATATTATTATCTACTATGTTTGTTTTACAATTATTATTATTCATCTTTTTGGTTTCTGATTTATATATATTATTATTTATAGAATTTAAACTATTAATACTATCAGAACATCTTATCATAGTTCTCAACTCCTTTTTTTAATTAATATGTTATTTCTCCTTGTGAAGAATATGAGCTTGTCTCTGATAATGTAAATTTGTCCTCTAAAATAAATTCTCCATCTATAAATAGCTTCATTGTCCAAACTCCACAAGGGTATTGTCGTGTCTTATCCTCTAAATCCATCCAAAACCACATTTTTATTGGTTTATTCTCTCCCGGTGGTGTAAATAAATTGTTCTCTGTAATCTGAAATAGCTCTTTTTTCGGAGTATACCATGCTGTTGTCACTGTATGCAATCCTGTTACATTGATAAATTCAAATCTTGTCACTACTTTTTTATCTAGCAAAACATTGAAATTTTTCTTATTGGTAACAACTTCTTCATTCAAAATTGAATTTATATTATATTTATCCATATGTACTGTATATTGAGTATTATTATAAAGTCGTTGACCTTGATCGTTAATAATAATTACTGACCAAAGTTCTTCGTTATCATCTGGAAAGTATATATTAGCTGTTGGATCATTAAGCTTTAATTCTCCATTAATAAGAAACTTATATTTATGCTCTCCTGGTGGAAGATCGCAATCAAAAATCCATTTATTGTTTTCTTTTCTCATTAATCCTCTTTCAGAATCATAATTATTAAATTCTCCTATAACAGATATTGTATCTATAGTTATATACTCATTCTCTTCATATTCAAAATTTGTTTTCATGGCAATCCTCCTATCAGATATTTTAGTAAATATTCTAATAATTCTTCAACCATCTTTCTTATTAATTATATCGGCAAATACTCTAATTTCTTAAACATATTTATAAAGTATCTATAATATGTATAAATATTAAGTGTCCTAGTCCCATATCACAACAAATAAAAAGTTAGTGAATTTTATCCAAAATTAAAGAGTCAATTCACTATACAACTGCCCCTCATTTATTTTTTGAAGCCAGACTCAAACTGTCAATAAAATTTATTATATATTACAATACATAATAAAAGAAATAACACAGAGGAATCGTCCCTCTGTGTTATTTCTTTTTTACCATATCAGCAATAGCATAATTAGGTGAATCTGTAATTGTTTTAATATTTTTCTTGAAACGTTCATATCTGGAGTAGCAATAGTCTAGAAAATCATCGCCATTATAGTGTCTAATCATAGCCCATACCATCCAAAGTAAATCCTGTGCCATCATATAGCACTTTATTTTTAATATTTCTTCATCTGTTGGAAATTGACCATAATAATCTAAAAGGAGATATTGAATTGCATCTTCAGTCAATCTAGATTCAAGGATATAGGAAGCTATATCCCAGCTTGGATCATTCATTCCAGAATACTCCCAGTCTATAAGATAAGTTTTCCCATTTTTATCAACTACAAAATTTTCAGGTACTGTATCATTATGACAGGGGACAGAAATTGTATTCTTAATATTTTTTTGCATGAAATCAATTAATTCTTCCTTTAATATGCCATAGTCAAAGAAAAAAACACCATTAAGCTTTTCAACAATTTGTTCATATTTATTCAATTCTACTTGCCAATCGAAGGAATTAGGAAAGCATTTTTGACTAGAGTGAATTTTTTTCATTATAGCGGAAACATTTCTTAGATTTGTAATGCAACATGGATCAATTTGACCAATGTTTTTACTGTCTTTAATATATACGCTAACCTTAATACCACTAACTTCGTCAAAATATACACACTCAGAATTCAAACCAATATCCAAAGCAATTTTATTGTTAACTTTTTCAATTTTACGATCAATCATAAGATTAGCCATGCCACCTGGTTGTCGAACAACATATTCAGTTCCTTTGATATTCATAATATAATTGTAGTTAGTAAGTCCACCTGTAAAACGAGATTTATCAAATATTATACTATTATCATTAAAAATAATACGTAATTTTTTTTGTATTAGTTCTTCTATTTCCATAAATAATCCACCACACATATTTAAGTCAATTATTTTTCTAATGAAAAATATAATTGGCAAACAAACATGCCAATTTATAATTCTCTAAAATCTGCTTTAAAGTTTATTATATCAATGATAACCCCAATAATCAACACCCATATAAAACAAAAACTTTTAATCTCTTGCTGTTGTCAAAGGTTATTAGAAGATTAAATAGAAGAAATCATATCTTTGAAAGTTGATATTGTACAAGAAGTCCAATATTGTACAATATTGGATTTCAACTGGATACAATAGTACTAAAACTATATATTGAATCTACAATAAATCAGTTATTCTTTATGGTATCATTAATACTAATAATCATTATTCACCTGTTAAAAATCAGTAAAATTGATTAAAAAATATAGAAAATAAAATGATAGGAGGGCAGAATAATGGAAGACAAATTCAAACTAAAATCCAAGGTTTACTTTAATATGGAATTCACACAATTTTTAGAACAAGTTTCTGGTTCTCGGGCATTTATTGTTTCAGATTCAATCATGGAAGAACTAGGATATCTTCAAAAAGCAGTAGATTCACTAAATAACGCTGGAATAAATTCCGTTACGTTTACAGGAGTTCGACCTGATCCAGATATTAATGTAGTTGCAGAAGGAATGAAATTATATAAGGAAAGCAATGCAGATGTTTTGATTGCAATTGGTGGAGGTTCTACTATTGATACTGCCAAGGGAATAATATATTTTTCATGGCATTTAGAAAACACAACAAATGACAAAATGAAAAAACCGTTGTTCATTGCTATTCCATCTACAAGTGGGACAGGCTCAGAAGTAACAGATTTTACTGTTATTACCTCCCAGGGGGAAAAGGTATGCATTGTAGATGATTTTATTGCACCAGATATTGCAATACTTGATTCTACCTGTATACAACATGTTCCTCAACATGTAGTTGTAGATACTGGCATAGATGCTTTAGTTCATGCTATAGAAGCCTATGTTTCTGCGAATGCAACTGACTTTACAGATGCTCTTTGTGAGAAAGCAGTTAAGCTAATTTTTGAAAACATCAAAACAATTTACAATGACATTAAGGATTCTAATGCTAGAGATCGTATTCAAAATGCTTCATGTATGGCAGGAATAGCATTTACAAATACTGGCCTTGGCATCAATCACAGCTTAGCTCATGCTATGGGTGGAACTTTTCATATATCCCATGGTCGATCTAATGCACTTCTACTTAATGCAGTAATAGAATATAATTCTAATTTAGAAAGAAGTATCAACGAATATGCTGCTAACAAATATGCAAAACTGGCAAAAATTCTACAACTTCCAGCTCGAACAAATCGTGAGGGAACTGTGAATTTCATACAAGCTTTAAGTGAATTAAAAAAATATCTAGGTGTCGAAGAAAGTATTCGAGCTCTTGGAATTGATCAAGATGAGTTTGAAAGCTCTTTAGAACATATGGCTGAAGCTGCATTGGGCGATAGATGTACTCCTACTAATCCTAGACAACCTTCTAAAGAAGAACTAATACATATTTATCAAAAATGCTATTGATAAATATTAAATAATAGAAAAAATTGGCAAGGGGCAAAAACATAGGTTTTGGCCCTTTACCTATTTCACCCGTTCTACTCAATTTATACCAATATATGGAGACTAGTCAGTTTTTACATTGTAAATATATTTTACATATAGTATAATAAATATGTGAAATTTCAATAGTTAGCCCTTTACTATGTAAAGGAGCGGGGATAATACCAAAATCTAGAAGAGGTGCATTACAAGCATGAATAAAACTGATAGTCCACTTAAAAAATTAATAACCTCGAATTTATATACCCGCTATAGTAATATTTTATCCATATCAGATATTTCTCTGTTTTTACTAGATACAAATGGTGACATTCTGCTTGAGTTTATTCCATCCCCCGACTTTTGCACCAATGTGTGCCAAGAGAGGGATAAAAAAGTATGCCCCGACTACATATGTCAATTAGAAAATGACAAAGAAGGTAGATTTGTCTGCCATAATGGTCTTGAAAATATTCTTTCCCCTATTATAGTGAAAGATAAAACTATAGGCTATATAGCTGGTATGCAAGTATATTCGAAAGACAATGAACACAAAAAATACATGATTGATATTTATGACTTTAAAAAAAGTGAAAATGCAAATTTGGAATTTATTGCTAAATCGATTTCCTCATTGAAAACCGTAGAATCAAAAAAAATTAAAATACAGGAACAATTATGTAACCAAATTGCTAGAAATATTTCTCTTGATTTATCTGAAAACATCAATAATTCCAATCAGGATATAGAGAAATTGTCAATTGAAAAGGATATACTGGAAAAAAAGATTATTGATTTAGAAGCAAAAAATATGTCTTTGGCAGTTAATCCTCATTTTTTATTTAATACTTTAAATTGTATAGCCAGAATAGCTTATTTTGAGAACTCCCATACAACAGAGGAACTTATATATTGTCTTTCTGATTTACTAAGATATAATTTAAAGCAGGATAGCCAACTTCATACCATTGGTGCTGAAATTAACAATATTGAAAAGTATCTATACATTCAGAAGGTAAGATTTAAAAGCCGTCTAGAGTATGAAATAGATGTTCCGGAAGATCTTAAATCTTATAAAATCCCCAATATGGTTATTCAGCCAATCGTAGAAAATGCTTTAATCCATGGAATAGCCCCAAAACGAGATGGTGGTAAAATAAGTATCTATGCAGAAAAGTATAATAATGAAATTGTTATTTCTATTATGGATAATGGGAATGGTTTTCCAAAAGATGTATTGATAAATATACAACAATCTGAAAATAAATCGGGTCTAGGTTTTCGAAATACAGACAAGCGTTTGAAGCGATACTATGGAAAACAATATGGACTTAAAATTGTAAAATCTGATTATAGCGGAAGTACAGTTACTATAACAATTCCTACACAACCTATTGCGAGGTGATAATATGAGTGTAGTCTTGATTGTAGAGGATGAAATGCTTGAACAAGAGTTTCTCAAATCAATTGTACTTAAGGAGCTTCTTCCAGAGGATAAACTGCTAACCTGCGAAAGCGGAGTTCAAGCTATAGAATTATCAAAAGAATATAAACCAAATATTATTATAATGGACATACTAATTCCTGAAATGGATGGTCTGAAAACTATTGAAGAGATCAAAAAATTTTTGCCAAATACATGTATCTCTATTTTATCGGCTTATTCAGACTTTTCCTATGCACAAAAAGCAATTAAACTTCAGGTTTTCGAATATTTATTAAAACCTGTAAAACCAACGGTTTTTAAAGAAACTTTTCATAAAATGCTAGATTGTGTAAACGAATCTCAACTAATAGTAAAGGAGAATGAAGATGTAGAAGCTAGTGAATGCCAGAAATGCTTTATAGAAGAATCTGTAAGATATATTAAAGAGCATTTCAAAGAAAAATTGACCTTGGAAATGGTTGCTTCTAAGGTATTTATGAACCCTCAATATTTCAGTCGTACTTTTAAAGAAGATATGGGTGTTTCATTTTCAACTTATATAAATGATCTAAAAATTAAACATGCTTGCAGATTGTTAGAAACAACTAATTATCCTGCTTACCGAATTTCAATGGAATGTGGTTTTTCAGATCCATCTTATTTTAATAGGGTATTCCGTGCACAGATGAACATGACTCCCATAGACTATAGAAAGTATATTTGTTTATCAATGCAAAAGGACTAAATTTATGAATCTAATAAAATTGAATTTATGAATAATTTATAGGGGTAGATGTAATATCTACCCCTATATTGATGATTAATTATTATTTCAACTATCTACTATAAATATAATATATCTATTTATATTCTAAAGTTTATTTTGTGTTTTTCTTTCCCATTTTAGGAAGAATAGTTTCAACCTCAACATGTGGACGAGGTATAACATGTACTGAAATTAATTCACCAACACGTTGTGCTGCAGCAGCACCAGCATCAGTTGCTGCTTTTACAGCACCTACATCTCCTCTTACCATTACTGTTACAAGACCAGCACCAATATGTTCTTTACCAATTAGTTGAACATTTGCTGCTTTAACCATTGCATCTGAAGCTTCAATAGAACCTACTAATCCTTTTGTTTCAATCATTCCTAATGCATCATGTTCCATTTTTATTCCCTCCTGAGTCTATAGTCTATTTTACGTCTTCCTTAGCTGTTTTAGGAAGAATAGTTTCAACCTCAACATGTGGACGAGGTATAACATGTACTGAAATTAATTCACCAACACGTTGTGCTGCAGCAGCACCAGCATCAGTTGCTGCTTTTACAGCACCTACATCTCCTCTTACCATTACTGTTACAAGACCACCACCAACATGCTCTTTACCAATTAAATAAACATTTGCTGCCTTAACCATTGCATCTGCAGCTTCAATAGAACCTACTAATCCTTTTGTTTCAATCATTCCTAATGCATCATATTTCATTTTTCTTTCCTCCTAATATTTATTTTATTATTTTAATTTTTGATACGTTATTAATGTTCATAGCATTTGCTTCCTCTATGTCAATATGGCATTCTAAAGCTGAAGTATCATTTGACCTAATAACTACATTATTGTAAATGCCACCACGTACTCCATTAACCTGAATACTCACTATCTGTCCATCATTTACACCAAAATGCTCTGCATCTTTAGGTGTCATATGAATATGTCTTTGTGCAACAATAAGACCTTCTTTTACTTGGATAGAACCCTTTGGTCCAACTAATGTAATTCCAGGTGTGCCATATAAATCACCTGACATCTTTACATGGGGAACCACACCTAACTTAAAAGAGTCTCCTGTTAATACTTCCACCTGTGTCTTACTGCGTACTGGACCAAGAATTCGAACTTTCTCAATAGCACCCTTTGGTCCACAAATTGTAACTGTTTCCTTACATGCATACTGTCCAGGCTGTGACAAATCTTTTAGCTTTGTCATCTGATACCCTTCTCCAAACAAACTGTTCAAATCTGATTGTGATAAATGTACATGGCGATTAGAAACTCCAACTGGGATTTCATATATATCTTCTTTTACTTCTGTAGAAGATATATTAGACTCAATAGCTTCCAATAAAAGCTTCATAATAGCTTCATACTTATCCATTTTAATTGGCTCCCTTCATTACAGCTACCAATTCATTCATAAGTTTCCTAAGTTTTTCATCATCAGCACAATTGTTATCAGTACAATTATCCTTTGCTACACTTTTTGCTGCATAGGATGCAGGACTTGCAAAACAAGATCCTAAATCATAATGAGATTCATGTCCACCAGAACATTGAGTTTGATTAAAGCTTGAATCATCTGAAACTAATGTACTGCAATCCTTAATTCCATATGCTACTCTCTTTATATTGATTAAATGCATTGGACTAACATTTTCAGAAACAGAACTTCCTCCCCATGTACCACAACCTAGTGTGAATGAAGGTAATAATCCTGTACTTATGCCAGTTCCTCCTTGGCTACCACCAGTGTTGACTAAAATACGAGACGCTGGCTTTCTAGCAAATTTCATCACCATATCTCTGTCTTCTGTATGAATATTCATAGTATGTCCAAGTCCATTTTGAAGAAGTTCAATACTAAGATCACATGCTTCATGCCAATCTCTCACTGTGTAGAAGGCAAGTACTGTTGTCAATTTTTCATAAGATAGTGGATAAGCATCACCAACTCCTTGTTGTTCTCCTATTAAAACCTTAGTTCCTTCTGGAATAGAAATATTAGCAGCCTCTGCAATAGCTTGAGGAGATCTACCTACAAACTTGGCATTCATACTATGTCCACCGTTTTTAAAAAGTAAAGTACAAACTTTATCAGTTTCTTCTGGTGTCATGAAATAGCCACCTTGTTTTTTGAATTCAGCTACTACCTGATCATGATTGCACTCTTCAACAATTACAGATTGTTCAGATGCACAAATAGTACCATAGTCAAATGTCTTACTTGAAATAATATCTTTAACAGATTTCTCAACATTAGCAGTTCTTTCAATATAGGCTGGAGAGTTACCAGCACCAACACCTAATGCAGGTTTTCCTGAACTATAAGCAGCTCTTACCATTCCAGGGCCTCCAGTTGCAATAATCATAGCAACTTCTTTGCATTTCATTAACTCATTTGTAGCCTGCATAGATGGTGTAGAAATACTACTTATTATATTTGCAGGAGCTCCTGCTTCTACAGCAGCATCACACATAAGCTTTATAGCTTTCAATGTACATTTCAATGCAGCTGGATGTGGTGAAAATACAATTGCGTTACGTGATTTAATTGCAATTATTGATTTAAAAATGGCAGTGGATGTTGGATTTGTAGAAGGTACAATACCCATTACCAAGCCAACTGGTTCTGCAATCTCAATTACTTTCTTCTCCACATCTTCTCCAATTACACCAATAGTCTTCATATCTTTAATTGCTTCATATACAGAAGTAGAAGCCATGTGATTTTTATAAGCCTTGTCCTCAACTTTTCCAAAACCAGTTTCTTCTACAGCCATCTCAGCTAAACAAAATTCATTTTCTTTTGCTACTCTAACCATATTACATAAAATTTTATCAATTTGCTCTTCAGTATAGTCAGCAATTTGATCTGCAGCGATTTTTCCTAAACGTGCAAGATTTCTCGCTTCTTGTACAGAACGTAAATCATAATCTATATTTTCCAAATGTATTACCCCCAATATATTTGTTATAAAGTTTTTATCATATACTGTTAAATTTCTACAACTATACTAATTATCCTTATAATATTGTTTGAATTCTTTAATCAATAGATCTTTTCCTGCATTGGCAATTTCTCTTCCTTTGATACCAAAATTCTCATATTTACGAGCTAAACTTCTAAGCTCTACTACTTTAAGTTCACCTAAAGCCTTCATAGTTTTTTCTAGACCATGTTTAAGTACTATTTTATCTACATAATTCTTATCATGTAGCTTATTTAAATCAATTTTCATAGAAGTATCTGTTTTTTCAGCTTTATTAGGAACGTCTTTAGTAGATTTAACTTCTGGTTTTTCAACTTTAGTAGAAACTTCTTTAACAGCTTCAGATTTTTTCTCCTTTTCTAATTGAGTTTTAGCTGAACCAATATCTATATCTTTCAATGGTACTGCTGATACAACTGTATTTTCTAATTCCTCATGTGGTCTAGGGATAACATGTTGTGAAACTAACAATTGACTACTTATTGTTTTAACTGCTGCACTACCAGCTTCTACGGCTGCTTTTACTGCAGCTACATCACCGGTTACAGCAATTGATACAAGGCCTCCACCTACATATGTTCTTTCCAGCAAATTTACATCTGAAGCCTTGAGCATAGCATCTGAACTTATAATAGCTGGAACAAGTCCTTCTGTTTCAATTAAACCAAGTGCTTGCATCACCTAATCCTCCTTAATTCTAACTCACAATTTAAGCCTTGTTAGATGGGTATGTAATATAAAACAATTTAACCTTGTCAGGAGAGCCCCAAACAACTCTAGACCCTGATGGTACATATATTACATCACCCGGATATGCAGTAAAAGTCTTCCCATTAATCATAATTGTCAAAGTACCTTCAATAACATAATCAATCTCTTCATAAGTTAAGTTCCGATTAAAACTAGAATCATCAATAGTTAAAAAACCAGCACTTATAGAAGAATCATCTTTATTGATTAATTCTTGGTAGAATACTTTATCATTAGGACTTCCAGTATCAAAGGTATCAAACTTTACTGAATTGCCACGAACTACCTTTAAACCTCCACAATCACTTTCAGCAACATAGGGCTTGTCAGAAAATAAATCAAGAATTTCATTTAAAAGTCCTTTATTCATCATGGTTTTAAATACTTTATAAATCATATCACTATCAATTCCACCCTCAAAATCCTTTGCTAGTTCAGAGGACTTCATTTCACAAGGATTTTTTAAATCACAGTCTTGGGATTTAGTAGAAAATTCTATTTCATAAATTTTTGCTGCATCTTTAGCTAATGGAGTAACGATAGTATCACAGTCAATATAAAATACTTTTTGACCTTGTTTTTGGGCAACCTCAACATCTTCTGCACAAATCAATTTCTTCATTTTTCACACCCTTTCATCTATAAGACCTGTTTTTTTAATATTGAACCTATTCAAAATTGCAGTCTTCGTCAATAATTCCAACAACAACTGCATCAACTGGAATATCATCATCTTCCAGCATCCTACGAGCTGATGAACCTGTGCAAATAATAACCCTATCTCCAATACCAGCACTGATGGTATCTACAACAATTAAACGCTGACCAGTACTACTACCACCAATTATTTCTGCTAGCATAAACTTTAGTCCATTGAGTGATTCTGCTTTTCTTGTTGCCCATACATTGTCAATAAGTCTTGCTACTAACATAAATCTTTCTCCTTTTTTAAACTATCTTTTATTTCATTAATAGCTGATTCAACAGATGCTGTATCGCCAAAAATTCCAATCATGATCATATTTTGTGGACAACTACCTCTAATATCTTTCACTGTAACACCAACCGCCTTTTCAGCAATATCCGCTGCACAAATCATATCTATCATCATACCTTGAACAAGACCAACTGCATCAGTAGAAATCAAATCTTTGTTATTACCTGTCCCCATCCGTCGTATAAGCATATCTAAAGTTCCTTTTGAAGGTGATTTAATAATTTGAAACTTCATATTCAATATTAATCGCCTCCCACTATATACTTTCTTGTGTACAACTAAGTGCTATACCTAAAGGAGTTACAAACATTGGATTTTGTGGCTTATAGGTAGGAATTCCTGTTTGTTTCTCTATAATTTTTTCAATGCCAGTTAAACAGCTTGTTCCTCCTACCAAAGAAATTTCTTTTACATTGTAATCTTTAATATGCTCATTGATAATAGAAGAAACTTTTTCAACTACTGGTTTCAATACAATCAACAATTCCTTGTAGTTTTCAGGATTACGCTTGTATAATTCTGCTTCTGAAAAAGGCATATTATATGCACCAGAAATAACCAAAGAAAAATGGGTACCTCCTGTTGGCTCATCTGCAATATAAACAACTTTTCCATCCTTTAAAATAGAAATTCCAGTTGTTCCGCCTCCAATATCTACAACTGCACCATCCTTAATTTTAAGAACTTTATTAGCAGCAGTAGGTTCATCAATTACATTTGTCAATTCGAATCCAGCAGCCTGAACTACATTCTTAACTGCTCCTGAGTCTAAGCCCTCTGTTCCTGGTGGAATAGCAACAGCAGCGTAAATCAACTCCGTATCTAATTTTTCTTCAAGTTCTTGTTTTAATTCTTTAACAATATTAATTGCACCAATATAATCTACAACCATACCATCACGAACTACATCAGCATATCTATAATTGCCTGCCACTGGTTTATAATTTTCATCTAAGACTGTTAAAACAACACATGCAGTACCTAAGTCAACTCCCGTATAATAAACAGAGGATTTACCTATAATAGGCTCCTTGACTACATCTTCAAAATCTTGCACAAGTTTTTCACAGAATTCATAGTTTAATTTTTCCTTTGACATTTTTCACCTCCTAAAATAGAACAAATTATTTGTGACAAAGTATTAATAATCTGATTAACCTTTCCCGTTATATCTTCACAAAGTTTTCTTTCATCTTCACTGCTTTCATATAGTTCTAATACAACTGGTTCAATTTCACGAAGACTACAACGTAGCCTATGCAAAATTATAATATCCCTACCCTTTTCTAACTGCATATGAAAATCTGTAATTTCAAAGCAGTCTCCTAAATCATGAGAAAAATTATTAGTGTTTATGCCTGTGCATTCCTTACAACAAATATCTTCAATAGGAACTCCACCATTTAAAGCATTCTTAATATTAGAAAACTGTTTACCTAAATTAATAATACTCTGTGCTAAAAAAACATCTCTACTTAAAAGTTCTTGTTCAGTAAGGAGAAATAATGCTTCTATTGACTTTATTTTGCTATAAACTTTCTTCTTTCGCCAATTATTCCTTTTTCCTGATGATGCAGATGGTTGTTCTTTATTTACAATATTTTTCTTCCTATCAGAACCATCATCAGACATTTTAATTCCTTGATCTGTTAGAAACTGACGTGCTCCCGGTGTAAGTTTTGAGCCTAGTTCTAGTTCATAAGTTGTAAAAGGTTCTTTTCTATATAAATCCCGCAAATCAATTTCGGTAATAAACTTCATCTGAATCCCCCTTTACTTTTCTTTTAAAAATAAATGTTCTTTTAAAGTTTTAATGCCTATTTCACTAGGAACACTAATCTTATAATAAGGCTCTGAAATTCCTATTTTTTTCAACTGTTGAATACAGAGATCCTCATTTTCTGCCATTAAATCAACTTTAGTTATTACGCCAATTACAGGACATTTAAATGCCTTGGCAAAACCAGGCGAATATACATCAACGCATTTCGACTGATCAACTAGAATCAAAATATGTGATGCATCTTGTGCAGTCGCAATTAGATGTTTATACATCCAAGTATTTTCTACATAAGAACCTGGAACATCTATTGTGTTTTTCCCGTAAATAATATCTTGTGTTTTTCTTAATGGCCCGTTGTAATCATTCAATGCATTGACCAATGTAGTCTTTCCACAATTTGTAGGTCCAATAACCATTATTCTTTTCTTTCTCATGTCCTCTAGCTCCTTTCTTATGTTCTTGTAATAGGAGCAGTCGTAAAGTTCATCAAGTTTTTCAATCTATCATTTATGGCAGTAAGTGCAGTTTCAACAGCCTGAACATCACCAGTTATAACTAGAGACCCTGTAAAACGGTCTAGAAATCCAATTTCAACATCTGCAACTTTTGTTGCAATATCAGCTGCAATAATAACTGTTTCAAAGGGTGTTATTGTTAGAATTCCAATTGCTTCTTTATTATCTATTCCTAAGCGTTCATAAATATCTGGCATAGGAGAAGCAATAATATGAGCAATTGTAATCTGTTTTCCAGGCACTGACTCTTGTATAATACGTTCCATAGTCTTTCCACCAAGTTCTCCCATAAAAGATTCCTCTCAATCTATTTTCTAATCTAATAACTACTTGCTAATGCCTAATAACTTCAACTGGAAAATCATACTTTTTAATCCAACTTTCAATTCTATCTAAATCATCATTACTTAAGCTTGGATCTCCCTCTATTGGATATTCCTTACCTAATTGGTTGTACTTATTAACACCTAATTTATGATAAGGAAGCAAATCTATCCCCTTAAAGTTTTTATAATCACGGAAGGGCATTAAAAATTTAACTATACCATCAATCTCCTCTTGACTATCATTTATACCTTTTAACAAAGGCATTCTAATCTTTACATCATGTCTGCGGTGAAGAAGCTCCTTTAAATTTTCTAGAATTCTTTCATTGTGTACTCCCGTTAACTGATAGTGTCGTTCAGAATCAATATGTTTTAAATCAAAAAGGAATAAATCTGTAAATTCAGCAATATGAAGTATTGATTCCTTCTTTGCATAACCACAGGTCTCAATAGCAGTATTGATTCCTTCCTGTTTACATGCCATAAGCAAATTTGCTGCAAATTCTGGCTGCCTAGTTACTTCACCACCACCTAATGTAACACCACCACCTGAAAGATCATAAAAGCTTTTATCTTCTTCAATAATTTCCATAAGTTCAGAAATAGTCTTCATTTCGCCAACAATAGATAAAGCAGACTGAGTACAGACTTGCTCACATTTGCGACAACCCAAACAATCAATATTATGATTAACCTCATGTTTTGACTCTCTAGAAATAGTATGTATATTAACTGGGCAAACAGAAACACAAGCTCCACAATCAATACATAAATCTTTTTTAAACATAACTTGATATTTAGCTTCTAATCCTTCAGGATTTGAACACCATTTGCATCTTAATGGACATCCTTTAAAAAACACCAATGTTCTTACTCCTGGTCCATCATATATATTATATTTTTGAACATTAAAAATTAATGCTTTTCTTTCAATTACTCCTGCACTCATATTGTTCATAACATTTAATCTCCCATTTGATTCATTTTAGTATTTAAATATAATTTATACTGCACCCGCCCTCTAGCATATAAAGAACGGGCAACAGATAAATTAATTTTAAATAAATTGAATGTCATATTTATAAATGTGTCAACATAGTTCTACTAATAATCTCATCTTGAACATCTTTGCAAAGCTCAACAAAGAATGCACTATAACCTGCTACACGAACAATTAAATCACGATATTGTTCTGGATGTTTCTGTGCATCAAGTAATGTTTCGTTGTCTAAATAGTTAAACTGCATTTGTCCATTGCCAAATAAACAAGCAGTACGAAGTAGTGTAATAATACCTTCCTCACCTTGTGGTGTATCCAATAGTCCTGACATAAGCTTAAAGTTGTGAACCATACCTATATTCATATTATCGCAAGACATTTTGGAAACAGACTTAATAATAGCAGTTGGTCCTTTCACATCTGCACCTTGAGTAGGACTAATACCATCAGATAATGGTGTCCAAGCTTTACGTCCATTAGCAGATGCACCTGTCATTTGACCAAATGGTGTATTGTTGGAAATAGACAAAGTACCATGACTAAGAGTAGAATATAGAGTTCTGTGCTTACGATGTTCTGTTTCTGTAAAGTTGATCAAATCTGCAGCAATCAAGTCCGCATAGTCATCATCATTACCGTACTTAGGAGCCTTCAAACAATCATTTTTAATTTGTTCATAACCTACAAAATCAGCTTTCAATGCTTCATTTAGCTCCTGAAGAGTGTATTTCTTTTCATCAAATACTAATTTCTTAATAGCAGCCATAGAATCTACATATGTGGCCAATCCACTCCATACAACACCAGGACCAAAGTTATACATAGCTCCGCCAGCAGAAACATCCTTACCTTTTTCCATACAACCTTCATACATTATAGACATTAAAGGCTTTGGAGCTAATTCTCTATGGGCACGTTGAGAAATAACAGTAGCAACATTAGTCCATTTTGTAATATATTTAATTTCTTCCTTAACAGCTCTATCAAACTCTTCATAAGTTTTAAATCTGCTCAAATCTCCCATATCAGGACAAACTTGTTTTCCATACCATAGAGGAACTCCGTGATTTAGAACTAATTCAATACATATAGGCCATTGAGTATAAGCAGTAGAAGTCCATTGATATAGACGACCAGCTTTTTGAGGTTCTACACAGCCCATTAGACAATAGTCTCTAGCATCTTCTATAGAAACACCTTTTGCCAACATCATCTTAATATGTGCATCATCAAAATGACAAGCTGGGAATCCCATACCAGCACGGACAACATCAACAATCTTCTTTAAATATTTCTTAGGTGATTTACTATGGATACGGCATGCCAAAGATGGTTGATAAACCTTAACATGACGAACAGCATCCATAAGTAAATAAGTCAAATCATTTGTTGCATCAAGACCTTCACGAGTAACACCACCAACACACATATTGACAAATGGTTGATATCCTGCAAAGAATTTAGAACTATCTTCACTAGTGATCCACATCATTTCAGACATTTTAATCAACATACAACCAGCTAATTCAAATGCTTCATAATCAGTCATACGACCTTCTTCAATATCAGCTTTATAGAATGGATACATATATTGGTCAACACGTCCAATAGACATACCTGTTTGATTCTCTTCAACTACCAATAGAGATTCTACAGTCCAAACAGCTTGAATTGCTTCCCAGAAAGTACGAGGTTTATGTGCTGGGACATGTGCATTAACTTCAGAAATCTTTTGTAATTCTTTCTTACGCTTAGGATCAGTTTCCTTTGCAGCTAATTCAGCCGCATAGTCAGATAACCTCTTAGCGTAGATCATAACACCTTCTGTAGTATCAATAATAGATTTATAAAAATAAATTTTTTCAATATCTTCAGGATTATCATAATCCAATTTTTCTAAATGTTCCTTTGCTTCTTGTTGAATGTCTAACATGCCCTTTTTCATCAGTATTACATCATATCCAGGGTTTGAATCTCCACCACCGTTAACTGCATGGTAAGAACAATCTGAAACAAAAGATTCACCAGAAAGTTCCCAAACTCCAGCTTCACGATATTGATCTTCACAATATTCGTCAACGGATTTACCTTCCCAGAATGGAAAAAGTTCTTCACGCATAATCTTTTTATCTTCCTCAGAAATATAAAATGGATCTTGAGGACGTGTACCTATAGTATCAATTTCATCAACCATCCATCTCCATGCAATATCAGGAGAAAAAGCTCCAGCACGAGGTGCACCACAAGGAGACCCTACAATAAGCTCATCATCTTGAATTACTAAAGGTGCTGTTTCACAACAATAGCGGAAACATTTCGCACGTAATAAAATTTTAGGCATACCGGGATTTTCCTTAGCAATCTTTGTAATTGCTCTAGCACGATATGTTGTGATAGAAGGTTTCCATTTTAAATATCTTTCTTTCAACCTCTTTAAACGATCTGTCATTCCATTTGGAATTTCCTCATTTTTCATACAAGATGTTGCACAATTATTAAAACCTTGATCTGGTTCTTCTGAAATTTCTTTTGAAATGCCTTCAAACATTTTCATCAAAGTAGCTCGTTCTTCTACAGACATATTTTTAGTTGCTTCTGCAAACTTATTTGAAAACTCACGAATATCCAAATTTATAACCTCTCTTCTTTTATTATTTCAGATTTGGCTATCTGATATTTAAAACCTATTACTTGCCATACCCTATCTATAAATGTACTTTAACCAATTTCTTCGATAGCTTTTTTCAAAATACTTTGTATTAGCTTCATATCCTCTGAACTATAACCTTCCTGTGGTTTTGTCACGCTACAGAAGTCGGGTTTTTCTTCTGTAAATATTCCACGAGTAATTTCTTCTACTTTCCGCACGCCATATCCAACTTTGCGTATGTAGATAAGATTCATTGGTGAAACATTATCAGAGGTCATACCTTCACCTGCTGATCCACTGCCTAGAGTCATGGCAGGAAATAAATTAGTTGTAGCTCCCATACTGCCAAAAGAAGCTGGGGTATTAACAAGCACCCTTCCTACTGGTTTTCTCAATGCAAACTGGCGAATAACTTCTTCATCTTTTGAATAAATAACAAGAGTATGTCCATGTCTTTCACTTAGCAATAATTCAATACATTTTTCACAGGCATGCATCCAGTCATCTTCAATATAATAAGATAGTACTGGGCAAAGTTTTTCCCTTGAGTAAGGATTGGTCTCAGAAACATACTTCTGTTCTGAAATCAATAATATTGCGCTATCGGGAATACAGAAACCTGCTCTTTTAGCTAACTCCTGTGCTGATTTTCCAACCATCTCTGAATCCATGCTTCCATCGGAATGGAAAAAGAGAGAACCTATTTTTTCTGATTCTTCTTCTGTCATGAAATAGGCACCATTATTTTGCAGTTCATGTTTAACATCCGCTGCAATACAGCTATCTACAACAATAGATTGTTCTGCTGCTGACACCATTCCATTATCAAAGGTTTTACTGTCAATAATATCTCTCACCGCTTGTTTCACATCAGCTGTACGTTCTATAAATGCTGGTCCATTGCCAGCACCTCCATAAATAACAGGTTTTCCCGATTTATATGCTTCTTTAAGTAATTTAGGAACTCCTGTATTCATAATTAAAGAGGTTGCTTTATGGTTCATTAATTCAATTGCCCCGCTAGGTGTTACAGTATGCAAATGCGAAATAGCCCCTTCTGGCAATCCATACCCTTCTGCTGCACGAATCATAATATCAAGTGCCCTGCAAATTGTTTTCTTTGCTCTAGGATGTGGAGAAAAAACAATAGCATTGCCAGATTTAATTGAAATTAAAGTCTTGTATATAGTAGTAGAAACAGGACTGGTTGCAGGACATAATGCAACAATCGTCCCCACAGGTATACCTACATCCATAGTCTTGTTCTGACTATCTTCGTTAATAATACCTACGCAACGCATACCTCTAAGTTTGGTTGGTAAATACTCACAAACAAATCTATTTTTGATATATTTATCTTGCCATTTGCCATAATCAGTCTCATTACTGGACATCATAGCAAGTTCATAGGCATGCTTTCCAATTTCCTCTGCCATACGCTCAACAATCTCATCCAGTTTTTCCTGTGGAAAAGCTGCTAAAAGTTTTTGTGCCTCTCTGGCATTTTCCATAAGAATTCGTGATTCTTGGATGGAGAGCAAGTCATTGTCAATAATATTCATTTCTAACTCTCCTTTTATTTTTTATATTTATAGTATTTTTTTACAATATTGTCACGCTATATATATTAAGGGAGCAAATTCTCAAGAGAATAACGTGCAATAATTTTTTCAAGATCTGGATGTGGACTTGCAATAACAACTGAACTATAAACTTCTGCTCCCATATCTTCAACAGCTTTTACACCAGTTTCAACAGCTGTTTTACATGCTCCTACATCACCACTAACTAATACAGAAATATAGCCAGAAGCTACATTCTCATATCCAATCAATTCAACATCTGCAGATTTACACATTGCATCTGCAGCCTCCAAAACAAAGACTAGACCAAATGTTTCTATTAAACCTAATGCTGCAGAATTATACATTTGCATTTCCTCTCTCTCACTTTATTTTATGCATCAATATCATGTACTGAAACAATATCTCCAACGCTTTTAATTGGTCGTGGCATAACATTTTGTGCCGTCAATTTGCCTATTGCTGAAGCAGCAGCAGCTCCTGCTTCCACAGATGCCTTAACAGCAGCCACATCACCTTTTACCATAACTGTTACAAGAGTAGAACCTATATTTTCATATGATATGAGTTCTACATCAGCAGCTTTCAACATTTTATCTGCTGCCTCAAGTGCTGGAACCATACCTAGTGTTTCAATAAGACCTAAAGCTTCTTCTCCATAGTATCTCACTCATAGCTCCCCTCCTCTTTATAAAATGTGTGCTTTTTAAAAACCTTTTCAAACCAGTACAATCTTTTCAAATTGTTTCTCTTTAAAAATATCTATCTATTATTTAAACTCCTAGAATTTAAATAATAATCCAAATCATTAGTCCTTAATATATTTATTAATTGTAGCTGCACCTTCTTCATGTGCATGATAGTAAATCCTCAATTGACCTGTTTGATCCATTTCAAATCTTGTTTCTTCAAGAAGACCATTAGCTTCAGCTGTCATTAAAGCTGCTACTACAGCATCTTTTTTAAGTGCTTTAAAATTGCCATATTCATCTTTCAAAGCTTCAATAACATCTTCTGCACATGCTTCTTTTACTGTTGTAAAGTATTTTAAAATAGCATAGTTGAGTGGCTTCATACTAATTAACCTCCTTTTTTCTGAATAAATCCATTGGATTCATTGCAATTACCAAGATACCAAGCATCATTAATATAGCAGAAATCCAAGCGATAGGAGGTAATGACCAACCATCTATACCACCAAATATTCCAAGTATTATCCAACAGAAGAATGGTCCCCAGAATGAATAAGTAGCATTACAAGCCATACCAAGAGCTGCACCACACATACTATTGCCCTTGTACCAAGTCATAAATGAAACAAATGCACAAAGACCACTTAAAGCAAACCAAATCATAGCAGGACCACTTGTGAATGCTTGACCAGCTAGAGCAAATGAAAGCTTAACGCTACCTGACATCTTGCCAAAGATAGGAACTAATATAAATAAATTTGCAAGTCCTGATGTTGCTTGGCGAATAGTAATACCTATTTCAGAGTCAATCATAGATGTACCATAACCAGCTATACAACCTTCAAAGCCCCAACCAAGAGCAGCAAAGAATGCAATACATAGACCTAGGAACATGCCGTCTGGAGCATCGTTACCAATGCTTGTACTGCCAATTAAGAAACTAGCAATAACACAAATAATAATACCGATTGTCACACGTTTACTTATTTTTTGCTTGAACAAAATCCTGCCTAAAATAGCACCGATGGCTGGACAAAGAGCAGTAATAGGAGTAACTATAGAACCGGCCATTTGAAGACCAACAACATAAGCTGTACTGGCTACAGGTCCTCCTGCAAGAGCCGCTAAGATCATCATACGACCTGGAGCAGTATTTAAACATCTTATGAAGTCTCCAAATTTACCTTTAATAGCTGCATTAATCATTGCCCAAATGGCACTACAGATATCGTTAACAGCACCACCAAGTGCGCCTAGTAAATACGCAATAGCGAAGGTAGATAAGCCAGCTGTATTAGGGCCATACCAGTCACTCCAAACCCCCTTAGTCATACCAAAAGTTAAAAATGCTGAATATAATCCATATGTAACGCCTGAAAATAAAGCTATCCTAACACCTTTTTTAAAAAATTGTTCTGATAATTTCTTTTTAGCAGCAACTGCAGATGGATCCGTTGCTCCCATTCCATCATTCATAAATAAAACTCCTTTCTCTATAAAATCAAATTTTGATGAAAACGTTTTAATACCTATTCAGAAACTTACCTTAATATATTGCTCTCAAGGACAGTATTACTGACTTTTTTTTAACAATACATTAATGCGGTATTGATTATAATATTAAATGAATTAGTTATTTTTTTATGGAATAAAGCAAAATATTTTATTGTATAATATATACGAACTTCATAATCCTTTTGTACTTTCATTACTTTTTTGTACTATTTACTTGTAAAATAATTATATAAAAATAGAACCAGTAAATTTACTGGTGAAAAAACTAAAATCATACCTTTCCTTAGCAAATATAAGAATATAAGTTCTAACCCCTTGAAATTTTACCTGCATGTATGATATACTGTAAAGGTTAGTTTGTTGATATGAGTATTTAATTAATGCAAAAGTAAATAATTTTTATAATAATCCTATCCTTATTCTCAAAACTAATTTTTAGACAGTTCTATTATTATATCCTTACTAATCTATGTAAAAAATTAGATATATTTCTTATTTTTTACTAATTATAGTATTTTAAAAAATTATATCCAAAGAGATTATAATAAAATCCTATTAAGGACAACCATTCCATAGGGTTTGAATATGTAAAAAGATATCAATTATATAGGCAGCAAAGAGGTGAGTTTTCTGTGTCTAATAATGTTAATCTAGATGATCCAGTTAAAATGTATCTGAAAGAAATAGGAAAAATTCCTCTTCTTACAAGAGATGAAGAAATTGAACTAGCAAAGAGAATGGAAGCAGGGGATGAATCTGCAAAAAAACATCTTTTAGAAGCAAACTTAAGATTAGTAGTTAGTATTGCGAAAAAATATATAGGAAGGCAGATGTCATTCTTGGACTTAATTCAAGAGGGAAATTTAGGACTTGCAAAAGCTGTTGATAAATTTGACTATAAAAAAGGCTATAAATTTAGTACCTATGCTACTTGGTGGATACGCCAGTCTATAACAAGGGCCATAGCGGATCAAGCAAGAACTATAAGAATACCGGTTCATATGATTGAAAATATAAACAAGCTTGTTAGGGTACAAAAACAACTTGTACAAGAACTAGGTAGAGAGCCTTTGCCTGAAGAAATAGCAAAAGTTATGGATATGGACGTAAACAAAGTTAGAGAAATAATGAAAATAGCTCAAGAACCTGTATCTTTAGAGACACCCATAGGAGAAGAAGAAGATAGCAATTTAGGAGATTTTATAGAAGATGAACAAATAGATACACCTGCAGAATCGGCAATATATACTATGTTAAAAGAAGAACTTCTTGATGTTTTGGAAACTTTAACTCCTAGAGAACAAGAAGTATTGATACTCAGATTTGGCTTAGGTGATGGAAGAATCAGGACTTTAGAAGAAGTAGGAAAAGAATTTAATGTTACAAGAGAAAGAATAAGGCAGATAGAAGCCAAAGCTCTAAGAAAACTTAGACATCCAAGTAGAAGCAAAAAACTAAAAGACTTTCTAGAGGAGTAATGTAATAAAAAATAGCCAAGATATATCTTGGCTATTTTTTATTTATTTATATTGAACAAGGACTGTATCCACAATCCTGACATTCTGCACAACCTCCGCTATGGATTAAAGTCCCTCCGCACATTGGACAAGTATCTGGATCCTCTTCTAATTGTTCTACTATTAACTCATCTATTTCCCTTTGTAATTCTTCAATTTTTTCTAATTTACTTAAACTAGGTTTATTTGAAATAAGTATTCCTTCTCTAGCACAACCATCTCTATAAATTGTAATGCCTTTAACACCTTTCTTCCAAGCATAAATATATAAATCTTCTACTTCTTCTACAGTAAATTCATTTGGTACATTGACAGTAGAAGATATACTAGCATCAATATATTGTTGCCAAACTGATTGTATATCTATTCTTTCCTTATAATTCAATGTTGAAGTAGTTACAAAGAAATCTGGCAATTCATCTTCTCTTGTTATATTATTTCTATCCATATATTCCTTCACTATTGGAGTAAATACTTTATAATAAGTATCCTCTTGATGCAATGATTCTGATTTCCTAGTATAGGATATTTGGAACATCGGCTCTAATCCATTGCTGCATCCAATTAAAGTAGATATACTTCCTGTAGGTGCTATAGTTAGAAGTTGGCTATTTCTAAGTCCATATTTCTTAATAAGTTCCAAAACATCTTCATTAACATTAGATAATAAAAATGGTGATTTTAATACCTTCTCAGCATTATACCTAGAATATGTTCCATGTTCTTTCGCCAATAAAGCTGATTCTCTTAAAGCCTCATTTATTAATACTTTTCCTATTTTATGAATTAATTCTATAGATTCCTCGCTACCATATTTTACTCCCAATTTAATGAACATATCTGCTAATCCCATAAGGCCTAGTCCAATCTGTCTTAATTCTCTAGACATTTCTCTTTGCTGTTCTAATGGATGTAAATTCATATTTTCATCTAATACTTCATTTAAATATATAACTCCCTCTCTTACCATTTCACCAAATCTTTGGTAGTCAAATTCAGCTTTTTCCGTAAATTCATTTTTAACAAATTCACTTAAATTAATAGAAGATAGATTGCAACTACCAAAAGGAGGTAAAGGTTCTTCTGCACAAGGATTAACTCCAGCAAATTCAAACTTTTCATCTTCACTCATCAAATGCCATGAATTAATACGATTTGTATATAATATACCTGGTTCTGCCATATTCCAATTATTTTTAGCTAATTTTCTAAATAGCTCTTTAGCATTAATCTTTTTCCTAATTTCCTCACCAGTAGCCTCTACTTTAAAATATAACTCAAAATCTTCATCCTCTACAACAGCTTTCATAAAATCATCATTTATATTAACAGATATATTAGCATAGTTTACCTTATCTAGATTGTTTTTTACATCAATAAAATCTCCAATATCAGGATGACTACAATCTAAATTGAGCATTAAAGCTCCTCTTCTGCCTTTCATACCAATTAGTCCTGTAACTAAGGAATAAAGATCCATAAATGAAACTGCCCCTGTAGTAGTGTTTGCAGCATTATTTACTTTAGCTCCTTTTGGTCTCAATTTAGATAAAGTAAGACCAACTCCACCACCATAAGAATAAGTTCTAGCCATATATTTAGCAGTGTCAAAAATAGCTTCAATATTATCTTCCACTTGAGGCATGACATAACAATTACTTAGAGTTATCTTTCTACCATATTTATCTAGTCCTCTACCTGCCAATATTCTTCCTGCTGGCATAAACTTCTTATCCTTTATGGCCTTTTTTATAAAACTATTTCCACCACTAACTCTTGTTAGAAAATCATCAAAACTTTCATTTTCAAATCTATATTTTTTCTCATAAATATCCCTTTGCAAATCTGTCATTTCCCAGCCATGTTTTCTAAGTCGAGCCCTTTCATCTCTATATAAAATGTATTTTTTAGCTACATCAGGCCTATTTTTCATTAGTTCAATTTCTACAAAATCTTGAATTTTTTCAATATGCACTATTTCTAAATTTTTAAAATCATTAAATGCCTTATCTGCAATTTCTTCAGCTAATAATTCGTCTACTCCTTTTTCCGTTTCTGACATAGCTTTGCAGATAGCATTTACTATTTTATCTCCTTCAAACTTTACAACTGCACCATTTCTTTTTTCTACTTTCAACATGAATTCCCCTCCACATCTATATATAGTATATATTGCGATTATTAACACTACATATGTACAAGGTATCATATATTTATTTCAAAATCAAGCTGAAAATAAATAATAATTTTTAATAAATTAAACCTATCTTGTTTTCTACAGCATAAAGGATATAATTATTATATTATATACTAAGGGAGATGATTGAAATGGATAGAATAAATATTGAAAAAATAATACTTCATATTTTAGATAATTCCGTAGGAATACCTGCGTTATCTGAAGAAGAACATCCCTATAGTGGAGAGATAATGGAATTTTTAGAAATCCATATAGAAAAAGTTTTTGATGATATTAATATAAAAAAGGCTTTCTTTGATTCTGAAGAAAACCTTGTGAAAAATATATGTATAGATATTTCAAAAGACAATGACAACTTTATAGCGAAGACTAAAGAATTTGCTCAACTAATGTATAATATAATGGCTGAAAATCCCTCTATACCTTCTTGCGATTTAATTTGTGTTCTTTTTAATGGAGATGGTAGAAAGTATCTAGGCTTCTTTATATTAAATTATAAAACTTCTTACATACATTATATAGAAGAATCTGATGATAAAAGAGTTAATAAAGTAATAAAACAAAAAACAACATTACCAAATGTAAATCAAAAAATAGATGAATTTATAATAGTAGATTTAGAAGATTATTCAATACTGTTAAAGCAAAAGAAATATGAAATTAATGGTGAAAAGGAATATTATATCTCCAAATATTTATTGCACTCAAAGGATACATTATCAGACAAGGAAAAAATGGATATTGTGAATAAAGTATCTAAAAAAATAGTAAGGGACTATTGTGAAGATGATGTAACAAAAATGGCAAAAATTAAAAATGCTATAGTTGAATCTGTAGAAGAATCAGACACTATAGATATAGATCATATTAAAACAAAGGCCTTTAATGAAAATATAGAGCTTCAAAATATATATGAAGAAGAAATAGAAAAGAGAGGACTTACAGAAAAAACTATAGAGGTAAATGAACCACTATATAAGAAAATACCTAGAAAGCAAAAATTAATAATTGATGAAGATATAGAGATAAAAATACCTGTATCCTATTTAACTGGTAACGATAAAATAGAATTTATAAATAATACTGATGGAACTATATCTATTATACTCAAGAGTATCAAAGACATACAGGGAAAATAAATAAATATTAAATACAAATAAACTATTTCAAGTTCTTGAAATAGTTTATTTGTATTTAAAATAATTAAACTCTTACAATTTTCGTATATTTATTATAAACTTCAAACTGTTCATCTGTTAATTTATCATCTGTAATAATTGCATTTACCTGATTAAAATCAGCTATTTTATAAAAAGATGCTTTATCAAATTTAGTACTTTCACATAGAAAATAAATTTCATTTCCATACTCAACCATTGCCTGTTTGCTACTTGCTTCTATTGAGCCTGCCGTTGACAATCCTAATTTTAAATCTACCCCATTAGCACCTAAAAAAACTTTATCAAAATGCATCTTGCTAATTTGTTCTACAGTGGTAGTACCTTCAATCGTTTTAGCTGAATGTAAATAAATTCCTCCAAGAACTATAATACTGTAGTCTGTTTTGTCTGATAGTTGGTTTACTACACCAACAGAATTTGTAATAATACTAAGATTTTTAGCATCCAATTCCGCTGCCATTAAATATGTTAGCGTACTCGAATTTAAAGCTATGATTTCACCATCTTCAACAAGAGAAGCAGCATATTTGGCAATTGACTTTTTTTCATTAACATATTTACCCTGTTTGCTTGAGAAGTCATACTCATTTCCAATCTGCTCAACTAATATTGCTCCACCATGAGTTCTCTTAACTACTCCAGCCTTTTCTAATTCAGTCAAATCTCTTCGGATAGTTGAAGGAGATACATTAAAGGCTTCAGATAATTCTTTAATAGTAATACCCTTATTAACTCCCTTATCACTATTTATCTTATTTATTATTTTTAATAATCTTTCTTCTTTAAACATAGGCCCCATCCTTTAAATCATTTTATAAGTTTAGTTTAACAAGAAAATAAAACAAAGTCAAATTTATATGATTATTTATGCTTATATATGATAAATTATATTAGATATAATGATAATTTGTGATAGATTTTATTGACACAATACAGGAAATCGTTTATAATCAAAACATAGTTACCATAAATGAGCATAAAAGATTGGAGGAAATAAAATGTTAGTAAATAGTAAACAATTATTATTAGATGCAAAAAGAGGTGGATATGCAATACCCTCAACCAATATATTCAATTTAAATTCTTTAAAAGGTGTTTTAAAGGCTGCAGAAGAAAATCGTAGCCCATTAATTATTAGCTTGGCAGAAGTGCATACTGAATCACTATCCATTGGTGAAACTGCAAATATAGTTAACTATTATGCAAATAAAACGGATTTACCAATAGTACTACATTTTGATCATGGATTTACTCCATCTTTAGTAAAACAAGCAATAAATAAAGGTTTTACTTCCGTTATGATAGATGGTTCTAGTTTACCTTTTGATGAAAACGTAAAGATAACAAAAGAAATTGTAACATTGGCTCATGAAAAAAATGTAACAGTAGAGGCAGAAATTGGCCATGTAGGTGGTGGAGAATCCTATACTGATCCTGAAGATGATCATTCACAACTTACAACTGTAGAGGAAGCAAAACGTTTTGCAAAATTAACAAATGTAGATTCATTGGCAGTATCTATTGGTACAGCACATGGTACTTATAGAGGTACTCCTAAAATTGATTTTGAACGTTTGTCTCAAATTAATCAGGCAGTAGATATTCCTCTAGTTCTTCATGGAGGTTCAGGTTCTGGAAGTGAAAATTTACGTAAAGCTGTAGAATTAGGTATTTGTAAAGTAAATATTTTTACAGACCTTACTATTGCTGCCCATGATAAATTAGTAGATAATTTTAAAGATATAAATTATTATGATGCATGTTTACTTGCAGAAGAAGGAATTAAAGAATGTTTATTAAATTATTATTCAATTTTTAAAACGAAGAGAGGGATGTAAAATGGATTTAAAAGATGTTTTCTTTAAAGAAGGTTTTATATTTGATTTAAAAGGTAATGATAAAATAGAAGTTTTTGATGAAATGATTGAAGTTTTATACAAAAATAATAGGATTAGGGATAAAGAAAATTTTAAATATGCTATTTTAAAAAGAGAAGAAGAAGGTCCAACTGGAATTGGAAATGGAATTGCAATACCCCATGGAGTATCTGATTCTGTAAATGTTCCTACAATTATATATGGATATAAAGAAAGTGGTTTAGACTATGAATCATTAGATGATACAGATGTAAGTATGGTATTTATGATTGCTGTACCAAAAGGTTCTAATAATGAGCATTTGAAAATTTTAAGTCAATTAGCTAGAACTTTAGTTCACAAGGAAGTTGTAGAAGGTATTAGAAATGCCAAAAGTCCAGAAGAAATATTAAAAGTTTTTTAAAAGGGGGCATATAAAATGGCTAAAAAAATTGTAGCAATAACTTCTTGTCCAACTGGAATTGCACACACTTATATGGCTGCTGAAGCTTTAGAGCAAGCAGCTAAAAAAGATAATATTGAAATTAAAGTGGAAACTCAAGGGGCAAGTGGCGCTGAAAATATTTTAACAAAAGAGGATATTAGAGAAGCAGATGTGGTTATTTTTGCAGTAGATAAAAATATTGACACATCTCGTTTTGTAGGCAAACAAGCTATTACTGTTCCAGCAAATAAAGCTATTAAAGAACCTTCAGAACTTATGAAGAAAGCTCTAAATTATGAAGGAACAGAAATAGTAAAAGGAAAATCCGTAGATAATAATGAAAAAAGTATAGATTCTGCTACAGGAATATATAAACATATTATGACTGGTGTTTCTTATATGTTACCATTAGTTGTAGCAGGAGGTATCTTAATTGCTTTATCCTTTGCTTTTGGTATATATGCTTTTGAAGAAGAAGGAACTATTCCATGGGCCTTGTACCAAATTGGTGCAGGTTCAGCCTTTAGTTTAATGGTAGCTGTAATGTCTGGTTTTATAGCTCATTCTATAGGAGATAAATCAGCTTTTGCTCCAGGTATTATAGGAGGATTTATAGCTAATTCAATTGGTGCTGGATTTTTAGGCGGAATACTTGCTGGTTTAATTGCAGGATATTTAGTAGTCTTTTTAAATAAAAATATTAAACTTCCAAAATCCTTAAAAGGGTTAAAATCAATTATGATCATACCTGTATTATCTACTTTAATTATTGGATTGTTAATGTACTATGTAATAGGAAAACCAATTCACATAGCAACAGTTCATATTACAGAGTTCTTAAGCAGGTTGTCAGGTAGTGGAGCGATTATACTTGGTCTTATATTTGGGTTGTTCTATTTTGATTTAGGTGGACCAATGTCAAAAATTGTGTATACCTTTGGAGTAGGAGCTTTAGCAGAAGGAGTATATGGTCCAATGGGAGCTGCTATGGTATGTGGTATGGTTCCTCCAATTGGAATTGCATTATCTACCTTTGCTCGTCCAAAACTTTGGAATAAAGATCAGAAAGAAGCAGGTAAAGCTGCACTTTTCCTAGGATTAAGCTTTATTACAGAAGGAGCTATTCCTTTTGCGGCAGCAAATCCTAAAATAGTATTGCCTTCTTGTATGGCTGGCTCTGCAGTAGGATCTATTGTAGCACTATTATTAAATGTTGAAATAAAAGCTCCTCATGGTGGATTCTTCTTAATGTTTATACCAAATGCTATAGGTAATTTATTAGGATTTATTATTGCATTAATTGCAGGATCCTTGACTACAGCTATATTAGTTACAATACTAAAACAAATTCAATTTAAAAATAAGGAAACTGCTAATTAAAATAAATATTAAATAAAAATGGGAGGAATCTTATAATGTCTAGATTTACATTGCCAAGAGATTTATACTTTGGGGAAGATGCTTTGGAAGAGTTAAGAAATCTTAAAGGTCGTAAAAAGGCCATTATTCTTTCAGGTGGCTCTTCTATGGAGAAATTTGGTTTTCTAAATAGGGTTAGTAGTATTTTAAAAGAAACTGGATTAGAAGTTGAATATATTAAAGGTATTGAACCAGATCCATCAGTAGAAACTGTAATGAAAGGTGCAAAAGCTATGGAAGAGTTTAGCCCTGATGTTATAGTTGCTATAGGTGGAGGTTCAACTATAGACGCTAGTAAAGCTATGTGGGTGTTTTATGAACATCCTGAATTAGAATTTGATGATGTAAAAGAACCATTTAGTATTCCAAAACTTAGGAACAAAGCTATCTTTGTAGCTATTCCTTCAACTAGTGGTACTGCTACAGAAGTAACATCTGCTTCAGTAATTACAGATTATAAACAAAAAGTAAAATATCCTCTTGTAGATTTTGAAATTGTACCAGATATAGCTATTTTAGATACTAATATTCCTCAAACTATGACTCCAAAATTAGTTGCTCATACTGGAATGGATGCACTAACTCATGCTGTAGAAGCTTATGTAGCTACAAATAAATCTAGAATCTCAAATTCTGTAGCTAAAGAAGCCATTGCAACTATATATGATAATATTATTCCATCTTATAATGGTGATGCTAAAGCGAGAGGAGAAATGCACATAGCTCAATGTCTAGCAGGTATGGCTTTTAGCAATGCTGGCTTAGGTATTGCCCATAGTTTAGCTCACCAGATAGGTGTCCAGTATGGTATATCTCATGGATGCTGCAATGCTATTTTATTACCTTATATAATTGAGTTTAATGCTAAAACTTCCTTAAAAGATTTTGCAGAATTGGCAAGAATGCTAGGTTTATCAGGAGGAACTGAAAAACAATTAACTAATTCTTTAGTAAAATCTATACAAGACTTAAATGCTGAATTAAACATAGCATCTACATTAAAAGAAAATGGAGTTAAAGAAGATCTATTTAAATCTACAGTAGAATATATGGCCAAGAATGCAATAGTAGATGCAAATACACCAACAAATCCAAGAGAAGTTTCATATGAAGATATGAAGAATATATTAGAATGTGTATACTATGGAAAAGCTATTACATTTTAGAAAATAAATTAGTTTTAAAATAAAAACCTCTAATAATAACTAATACATTCCCCCTATGGTAAACAGATTAAATAAAAAAATCTTAATATCATAGGGGGAGTATTTTGATTTTAGACTACATGTTTAACTTTATTACTCTTTCTTAAAATAAAATCAACTAATGAAACAGTTCCACCAACTATAATACCAAAGTAATAATCTATAAATCGCCACAGTACCATGGCAAAGGTTATTATATTTTTAGGAAATATACTATTGTATAGAATATAAAATCCACCTTCAGCTGCACCTACAGTACCAGGTGTAGGCATAAGTGATACTGCCATATAATGTAGTGATTGGATTGCAATAATATCTAAATAACGTGCCTTAGAAAACCCAACCGCTAAGTACACGAAGTAAGTTATTGAAAAATAAAAGGTTAATTGAATAAAAGTAGCTATAATCAATATTAAAGAAGATTTCTTATCCTTTTTTATATTATCTATGCTAATCTTATAATCAGAAAGATGGGTATTTAATTTATCCTTTAATTTTTCAGTATCCTTTATTAACTTTAATTTATATCCAATAATAAAAAACTTATAGAATATCTTTCTTATTAATTCTTCATTATAAAAAAGTCCTATTATTAACAATACTGCAATAAAGTTAAACAAACATCCGGTTATTACAAAAGGTAAAGAAAGCTTTGCTCTTTGTGATAAAAAACTAAACTTAACTAAAAACATAAATATTGAATAAAATGTAACTGCAATCTGATATATTAAAAGTTTAGTTACCATTAATGAAGAAGCAGTTCCCACTTGAGCACCATCATTTACTAATGAATATACCTGAGCAGGTTGTCCACCAGTAGCAAATGGTGTAATAGCACTATAATACTGACCAATCATAGCCAGCTTAAATGCTGAACCAAAACTTCCCCCAATATTTAATGTACTTTTCATTTTATATATTATATAAGCATCACATGTCCAAAATAATACCATAGACAAAAAAGCTAATAATAAAAAAGTTTTATTTGTCTTAACTATCAATTGAGGAAAAACAGATAGATCATTATTATTTATTAATAGCCAAACTGTTAATCCTATTAAAGTTATTAATATAATATAGTTTAATGTCTTTTTCATATATTACTTTCCATACCTTCCTCTATAGTCTTAAAATAGAAATCTCTTTTTAATAGTGCTGGTATAATAGTCTCTAAAGCTTTTATAGTATTTTTAGGTGCATCTTTTTTATCATCTTTATGATTACTATCGTGCAAAACTATTATATCTCCTGATTCTACATTATCAAGAATCTTATGGACTGTGCTATCTACAGTAGCTTTAGGGTTCCAATCTTCGGTAATTATGGTCCAAAATATACTCTTTAGTCCGTTTTTACTTGAATAATACTGGGTAAACCCATTAAACACACCCCAAGGTGGTCTAAAATATTTTATCTCATAACCTAATTTATTGAAAATTGACATAGACTTTTCAAAATCCTTTTTAGTTTGCCATGGAGTAGACAGCCATGCACTTTTATGACTATAGGAATGCATAGCCAAAGTATGACCGTCCTCTACTATTCTATCAATTATTTCTTTATGTTCTTCTGCCTTTCTAGCAACTACAAAAAATGTTGCTTTAACATTATATTCTTTAAGTAAATCTAATATCTCTAATGTATAGGCAGGATTTGGTCCATCATCAAATGTTAAAAAAATGCTGTTATTACTAGAAAATTTTCTTTTTACAGAAGATGAATAATGCCTAAAATAAAGACTAGGCAAACCAGCATATAGAAATATTATAAAAGCTAACACTCCAACTATTGTATAAGCCTTCATTTAACCATCTCCTACTAAAAATTCTTCATTAACTTAATAGATTCTTTAGCCAAAACATTCATATTTATATCGTATCTAAGTTTAGCCATTCTTATTTCATATTCAATAATCTCATTTTGATTATTAATGAAATCTGTAATAATACATTTCAAACTTTCTATATTAAAAGCAATTCTACCTATTGCTTTTTCTTGGATAAACTTCATATTTTCTAACTCTTGTCCTAATTCTGGTTTATATATAATAAGAGGTAAACTAGAAGCAATAGCCTCAAATACTGTAATTCCACCTGCTTTAGTTATCAGCAAATCTGATTGTAACATCAAGGGGGCTACTTCATTGGTGTATTTAAGAGGTATAATATTTTCTAGATTCCATGCAGAAATAGATTCAAATAAATCATTATTTTTGCCTGTCAGTACTATGGCTGTAATTTTATTTAAACTATTGAGCCATTTATAAAAACCTTCATCTTCTGGTATTAACCCCATACCTCCTCCCATAATCATTAACAAAATATGTTCCTCAGGTAGGGAAATATTAAAAGAAGATTTTAGAGATTTTAAAAATTCTTTTCTCAATGGAATTCCTGTTACAACAATCCTTTCCCTCTTTATACCCATTTTTAACATTTCTTTTTCCACATCTTTAGTGGCTACAAAATATTTATCACAATTGGGAGCTATCCATTCCCATCCATTAACTACATCTGTAATGCAGGTAATCAATGGTATTGAAACATCATAAATATCCTTTATATCAGAAATATATTGGGATACTATTGGAAAAGTAGAAATAATAAGTTTAGGGTTAATATCTAGAATATAATCTTTTAGCCCGATTAAAATAGGTCTACTAAAAATTTTATTCATATTAGATCTTGGTTTTTCATTTCCTCTATAATGAAAATAGTTATATAGTTTTGGATTATTCCTAACTAAAACATTGTAACCTTTGTACATAGCTCTTGATAATTTAGGAAACAATACTTGAAATATATCTACAATTTCTATACTTATGGATGGATCTATTCTTTGTATCTGCTCCTTAATACCTAAAGAAGCCGATGCATGTCCAGCACCAAAACTAGCTGTTAAAATTAATATATCCACTTTAGAATCCATTGCTAAAAACCATTCCATAATTAAAATCTTCAATTAAATTTTCACCAAGATAAACAATATTGTCAGGACAAAATCCATTGCATGCTTTCTCCATATTTTTTTTGATATTATCTAATTTTTTAGGATCCCTCATGATAGATTTTATTAGTTCTTTTAAATTATCTATTCCATCTACATAAATAGCTAGTCCACTTTTTATTAAAAAATCAAGATTTTCCTTTTCATGACCTGGTATATAGTAAGGAACAACTATAGGAAGTTTCTTAGCTATTGCTTCAGAAACAGTTAGCCCTCCTGGTTTAGTTATGATTATATCTGAGCTTTCCATAATATCTGGAATATTTCTTGTAAATCCATAAAGTATAATCTTCTGCCTTTGTATTAAATTAGCATAATCCTTCTGTATAGACTCTCTTAGCTTTTCATTATTGCCACAAACTACTACAATACGATAATTATCATTTATATTAGTAATACCCTTCAATACCTTTTTCATATCCTTATGTCCCAAGCTTCCTGCCATTAATAATATTTGGAAGGCTTTTTTCTTAATAGGTTTTTTATCAGTTCTATTTAGAAATTCATTTTTAATAGGTATACCATATGAAAATATTTTATCTCTAGATATACCATGTCTGGCTAAAGATTCTTTTATATGATCGCTGCTCACAATATAAGCATCTACATTTTTATTTATATAAGTTTGATGAGCTTGAAAATCTGTTACTACAGAAATAAATGGTATATCTATCAATCCTTCTTCTTTCAAATATCCTATTGCTCCTATTACAAAACAATGAGTTGAAATAATCAAATCTGGCTTTTCTTCTAAAATTATATTGTATATTTTATTTTTAGAAATCTTCAAAACTAATTCAGTCATTAATTTATTAGTCTTCCTTTTATTACTAATATCATATAAATTTCCATACACCTTGGGAAATTTATCTATCAAAATTTTATAAGAGTGAAAAATGACAGATTCTAGTTTCCTATTTACCTCCCATAATGCATCTCTTTTCTTAGCTATGAAACCATGTTTAACAAATTCTTTTTCTAAACATGATGCAGCTTCATTATGACCTCCACCTATAGAAGATGTAAATATAAGTACTTTTTTCATATATCCTCATCCTTTGCTAAATTCGGTTTAATGATTTGAAATTAATTTATGGATTTATACTATCTAAAAATTATCTATTAATTATCTATTAATTAGAACGAAATAAAATAAATTTCTACTGCATTATATATACATTATTTTTTGTATTTCTACATTTTATTATAAAACTTTAATCTTACTTTTAGCTTAATAAAATCTTACAATACGATTAAAATTTCATTTCTTTATTAAATATTATAAAAAAATAAGAGAAATCTTTAAATTGATTTCTCTTTCAGTTTCATATTATAACTTACAATTTTGTTAGGTACATAAATAATAATATAGGCTATGCAGTTTCTCCTTCATTATAATATTGAGCTTGAGAATACCATAGTTCATAATATTTCCCATCTTCATCTTTTAACAAATCTTCATGGTCCCCCCTTTGTATTATGCTTCCTTCATGAAATACTGCTATTTCATCACAAAACCTACAAGATGAAAGCCTATGGGATATATAAAAAGCAGTTTTTGTACCTACTATTTCATTAAATTTAGAATAAATCTGAAATTCTGCTATAGGATCTAATGCAGCAGTTGGTTCATCTAATATTATAATAGGTGAATCCTTGTATAAAGCCCTAGCCAATGCTATTTTTTGAGCTTCTCCTCCAGATATCTCTACTCCATCTTTATCAAAATCTTTATATAATGGCGTAGATATTCCTCTTGGCATAGTTTCCAATCTGTCAATAAAGCCAACATCTTCTATAACTTTTTCTACAAATTTTTCATCATAATCTACTGCTGCTGCTATATTTTGTCCTAATGAAAATGAAAAAAGCTTAAAATCTTGAAATACTATAGAAAATAGCCCCATATATTCTTCATAATCATATTTTTTTATATCTATACCATTTAGAAGTATCTCTCCTTCATCTGGATCGTATAATCTACAAAGAAGTTTAATAAAAGTAGTTTTTCCTGATCCATTCATTCCTACTATAGCTAAGCGTTCTCCTATATTTAACTTTACAGAAACATTTTTTAATACATATTCATCTGTTCCTGGATATTTAAAAGATACATTTCTAAATTCTATCTCATATTCATTATCATCCCTCTTTTCCACTGGTATTGTACCTTTGTACTTCTCCCCTTCTATATTTAAAAAATCTATGTACAATTGTAGATATTGATTATTGTTTATAATATTATTAATTGACGTTAAAATTTCTGTGCTTCCAGCCATAAATTGATTTATACTTCCTGTATATTGGACTATACTACCTGCTGATATACTTCCTGATATAGCTTTCAACCCTACAAAAATATATACCATCCCACCCAATAAGGAAGATATAAATGCATCTATTCCACTATATTTTGTATTCATACTTTCTATTTTTTTAAATAAGCCCTTTAAGCTCTGGATAAACCCTCCTACTTCCTCATTAAATATTTTTCTCTGATTATATAATCTTATTTCTTTGCCAGCATTATAGTCTTGAATTCTTTCATAATAGAAAGCAAGAATTCTATTAGCACTCATAATTTCACTAAAATGTTTAAAAAGTTTCTTATCTGATATAGTTTTTAGATGTAAATTAAATATAGTTCCTAGTAAAACTAATACTAAGAATCCATAGGAAAAAATTCTATTATTTATAAAATTTAAATATCCAACTCCTGTCATATCTAGTTTAAATAATCCTGCACCAATTATAATTGAAATAATAACTGTAGCTAAGCCCTTAACCAATTCTCCTAAATAGCGTACAAAAGCTATAATGCCACCACCATTCATATTTTCTGCTTCTGATATTTTTGTACGAAGAGTATGTGTTTTTGGATTTTCAATATGTTCATAATCCATATTTATTATTTTCTCATTAATTTTCATATCTTGGTTTTGAATCATTATATCTTTCAATATAGTATGTAAGTGCTCAAGACCATTAGATATAAGATGAATAATAAAATTCAATCCTATAGTTAAGCCTATTAAAAATATAATATTATTTATATCTTTTGTCTTTAACAATCTATCAATAATTTTTCCTACCATATATATATTGATAAAAGGAGCTATAGATTTGAAAACAGAATCAAATATAGTAATAGGTACTATCCAAGATTGAAGTTTATGAACTTCCATTAATCCAATTTTTAAAGTTTTTATACTATATTTAAGTTTATTCTTAGGCATAATTTTCACCACCTATATCATTCTTATAATAATATGATTGAGTGTCATACATTTTTCTATATTTACCATCCATTTTCATAAGGTCATAATGATTTCCTTCTTCTATTATTTTTCCATCTTCTATAAATACTATCCTGTCACAAAATCTAGTAGAAGATAGTCTATGGGATATAAAAATACTAGTATGATTTTCTGTTAACTCATCATATTTTTTATATATTTCATTCTCGGCTATAGGGTCTAATGCAGCAGTTGGTTCATCTAATATTATAATGGGCCCATTTTTATATAAAGCCCTAGCAAGCATTAACTTTTGCATTTCTCCTCCTGATAGTTCTATAGCTTTATCAGATATTGATTTGACTAATAGGGTTTTCTTACCCTCTGGTAAGGAGTTTATTTTTCCCATAAGTCCTGATAGATTTAAAACTTTATCTATCTTTCCATTATCAATATCTTCTTCTGGCTGTAACGCAATATTTTTTTCTATGGATATAGGCAATAAGTAAATATCTTGAAATACTACAGAAAACATTGTATAATATTCGTCCCTGTTGTAGAGAGTGCTTTTCTTACCATTAATATATATTTCACCTTTAGTTGGAGTATATAAACCACAAATAAGCTTTACTAAAGTAGTTTTCCCAGCACCATTAACTCCTACTAATGCTAATTTTTCTCCCTTTTTAATATGAAGATTTATATTTTTTATAGTATAATCTTTTGATTCAGGATATTTATAATAAAGATTTCTAAGTTCTATATCACAGGGTAATTCATAAGACTTTGGTAAATCAATTCCTATCCCTCTATTCATATTATCTTCCATCTCTAAAAATTCCCTTGAATCATTGTTCTGAAGACTAATAGCATTTAAAGAATTAAGATTTTTTACAATTCCAGAAAGCCATGTAGAGATACCAGATACTGCCCCAAAATATAGAACAAAATTTCCTATATTCATATTCTTATATAAAACTGAATATATGAGAAATCCATAGGTTATGCCATCCCTTAAAAGGATTAATATCCCATCAACAATATTAGCAAAATACCTATGGAGTATATTTTTCTTTTGGAAATATATTCTTTTTTTCAAAAGCTTATCATACATACCTTGAAACCAAGAAGACATATTATAAAGTCTCATATCCTTTGCTGATTGAAAGTCTCCTGTTTTATATCTTATATATCTAAGCTTTTTTTCTATAGGTGCTAAATTGTCTTTATTTTTATGCTCATAATTATTCACGTACTTTCCTATAAAATAATTTACAAAAGATGATATGATTATAAATATAATTATTAGAGGATGAATTGTAGATATTATACCTGTATATAGTATAAATCCTAGAATATTTGAAAAAAATTCTATACTAGTATCTATTATTTCCTCAGTAGCAGAACTATTAGAATTAGTAGCCATGCTTGCTTTTATAAATTTTTCCTGTCCTTTCGGACCATCTATATTTTCAAAATCTGTATCTATAGCTTTATCCATTTGTAAAATTGAATATTTCATTCTATGAAAAATCTTCTTGCCTAATATATTAGATGATGAAGCTTTTAATATAATATTAAGAATAATAATTCCTATAATAGGTGAAAAAAGATTTCCTATCAATTGTAAAGGAGATACTTTTTCCAAGACAGAATCAACTAATACCTTAGGTAAATAAATTTCTAATAATGGAATACACACTTTGGCGAGAACTTGTATTGCAGATAATAAAAATAATAACTTATCCCATCTCCATATATTTTTAAGTAAATAGATGGTATTTTCCCATGTTGAATATTTAGGTTTGGACTTCCTAGTATTTGTATCTATCATTTTTATCACCTCAACTATATAATACCATTAGAACTTATTTTATATATAAAAAAGCACCAGTGGTCACAATTATGACATCAATGGTGCTAAAATGGTAGAATTATTTCTGTTGCAAATACACCTTCTTCAGATTGCCTATTTATAAAACCATCATATTTACTAACTATTCTATCCACTCTTTTCAGTCCAAAACCATGATTTTTCCCTAGTTTTGTACTTATATATCTCATATTCACTTTTTTTGCTTTACCTTTTGCAGAATTAGTTATAGAAATATATAACTGGCTTTTTATTTCTCTTATGTATATCCTTATAAATCTATCATCTAGATTTTCTAGTTTGATTGCAGCCTCAATAGCATTATCCATTAGATTTCCAATGATAACACATAGATCTACTTCTGATATTTGAATATTTTCTGGTACTTTTGCCTTTGCATTAATATTTATATTTTGATTGATTGCTATAGACAATTTACTATTTAATATAGCATCTACCATTATATTTCCTGTTTTTAAAACTGTGTCTATTTCAGTTAAATCTCTATCTAAATCATTAAGATACTCCTCTATATCTTCATATTTACCCAAAGAAATATAAGCCTTCATTGTTTGTATATGATTATGATAATCATGTTTCCAACCTCTCATTTGTCTATATATATTTTCAACTTCGTTATAATGCTTTGTAATGAGATCTTCTTGATAGTTAGCAATACGTCTATCTACTAATTTAGATATTATATATTTAATTATGAAAAAAATAATGGCGATTAAAATTAAAATAATTCCAATAGTAATTAGTAGACTTTCCCTACTCATCTATTACACCTCTAAAATATTTTATAAATGCCATATTCGTTTTAGAGTACTGTCTTCTACTAATAGGAATTATATCACCATTATCTAGTTCCAATTCATTCTTGCTTATTCTTTTTATATGCTTTAGTCCAGCTATATAAGATCTATGGCATCTTATGAATATATCTTCATCTAATTCTTTTTCCATTATACTCAAACTTTTTCTAGTAATATATTTTTCATTTGTAGTATTTATTTCTAAATCATGACCGAAGGATTCAATATATATTATTTCATCCTGAACTAATCGATGAATCTCTCCTTGATCCTTTATGAGAATTATCTTCTCTAATTTTGGAACTCTTGCAACTGCCCTGTCTAAGCATTCATATAGCTTTTTCTCTTCTATTGGTTTAATTAAATAATTTATTGCTTCCACATTATAGCCTTCTCCAATATAATCAGAAAGGGCAGTGATAAATATTATATTTATAATATTATCTTTTTTTCTAATAGTTTTTGCTAGTTCAATTCCATTTTGTCCTGGCATTTGAATGTCTAATAAAAGTATGTCATATCTTTTATCCATAATCCAGTTAAAATTAAAACTTTCTGCACTATAAAATACTTCAATTCTAACCTTCATATTTCTTTCTTTTGCCCAGTTAGCTACATACTTTTCTAGGAGTTCCACATGTATTTTTTCATCTTCACATATAGCTACATTGATTATATCTAACATTTTAGTTCACCTCTATATATCGAACTATTTAGATTATATCATATTAGCTATTGACTTAACTTTTCCATAGATATGTTAAACCCCTTACTCCATATAATTATATTTAAAATAACTAATATAGCTATATTAATATATCTACCATAAGTAAGTAACGTTGCCCCATAATGGATACCCGCTAAAATAAGTAGAATTAAAAATAATGGTATAATAGCCAATCCCTTACCTTGGTTAACTGTATCAAAAGGCTCAGAGAAAGGCAAAGCTGTTTTTGACACTCTGAAACAAATTACAATAAATAATAGTATATTTAAAAAAACTATTATTAAATCTAAAAGTATACTTCCCTTAAATATAAGCATAAATATTATGCTTTGGAAAATATACATAGGAAGTAAAAAATTTGCAATAAAAGCTTTTATAGTTCCTCTAAATATATCTTTCGTACCTTTAAAAGATACTGCTTTATATATCCAAGCCCCTTTATACTTATCTGAATGCCCCATAGTCATGATCACAGTGGGAACTATAAGAGCAATAAAATATATATTGAAATATCTCTTACTAATTGCTATAGCATCCCATCCTTGGGCTTTTAAATCTGATAATAAAAATATAAATGGAAAAGCTAAAGCCAATCCTAAAGATGGGTATACTTGTAGTTTAAATTTCCTTTCTTTTTTCATCATATTGGTAGCGAACCTAAAAAAGGTTCTTTCATCTTTAGTCCTACATATTACTTTTGACAAATAATAGTTAAGCCCTTTACCTCTAACTTTCATATTTCCACTGCTATTATTAAGCTTTTGTAAATTGCTTTCAAAATAAGGAGTCAACTTTATATATATAATTATTGATAATATAGGTATTATAAATGCTAAAATTGAAAATAATACTATATGAAAATTCCGGTTATTTTTTATTATTAATTCAAAAGGTCCAGCAAACCACATAGATGGTATTAAATATTGCCACCATTTAGGAACAAAATTAATATTCATAATATCACTAAAATCAAATAATCTACCTATTAATTGATAACCTATAGATAAAGTTACTGTTAAAATTATTTGAACATAATTTATAATATCTTTAAGTTTCTCTCCATCGAAAAACTTAAGTATCAACAAATATAACAATGCAGTCAAAACTACTATGAAAAAGTCCATAAGTATTATTTCTATTAGAAATAATATAAAAAATAGAAATCCATTTTTAAATAAAGACACAATCAATGCCGGCCCTGTAAAGGAAAATGTTACATAGAACATATATATCAATATGTGTATAATCTTTGCTACATTTAAAGTTTTATCATCTACCGGCTTTGAAAGAATTATATCCTTATCTCTCAAGTCCAAAAGTACAGAAGAAAAATCTGAAACCAAAGTAGTAAACATCATAAATATCAATATTCCAAATAAAAAGCTCATTTGAAATAGATAGTTATTTTGGGAAATAACAAAGGGAATTAATATACACCCAAGTAGTATATATACAAGTAGTGATCCTACAAATCTATTTCCTTTCTTCTTTTTAGAGGAACTATTCATTGTAACTGTAGGGACTCTTCTTTCATCTAAGGTAAGTTTAACTTGGAGTATTCTTCGCATAACAAAATAATCTACTCCAAGATTCTCAAACAGTCCTTTAAGTTTATCTAGAAATTTTAATATTTTAAAGTCCTTCATACACTACACCCCTTGCACTATAGATACAATTTCTTCTGCAATATCTTTATGCTCTTTAAATCCAGTAAGTTCATTAAATATTTCTTCCAATGAACCCTCTATAGATTTTCCTTTTAATTCATCAAAACTTCCATCGGCAACAATTTGTCCATCATTAATTAAAATTATCCTATTACTTATTTTCTCAACTACCTCCATTATGTGGGAAGAATAAAATATAGTCTTTCCTTGAGATGCCAATTCAGCTAATACCTCCTTAAAAACCATAACACTATTAGCATCCATACCACTTAATGGCTCATCTAAAAATAGTATATCAGGATTATTTAATAAACTTGATATTATAAGTACTTTCTGTCGCATTCCCTTTGAATAAGAAGATATTCTGGAGTCATAAACATTTTTTAGTCCGAATAAATCCATTAATTTTTGTGCTTTTTCATCAACTTCATCATAATCAAGACCGTAAAGTTCACCTATGAAAGTTAAATATTCTCTTCCAGTTAAATTGTCATATATTTCTGCTGTTTCAGGAACATATCCTATCTTACTTTTATATTCTACATCTCCATTAGATATATCTTGTCCCAAAATCTTTATTTCTCCTTCATAATCCTCAATAAGTCCTAGCATTATTTTTACTGTAGTACTTTTGCCAGCACCATTTGGACCTATATATCCTATAATTTGTCCCTTATATACATCTAAATTTATTTCCTTTAATACTTTTTTTGTACCAAAACTTTTTTTCAATCCTCTTATGGTTATTATTGGTTCATTGAATAGTTCCATATCTTCACCTCTTTACATAAATTTTATTTATATCCTTTTATGATTATTTTTATTATATGTTATAAGATACCATTATACAATGTTAATATTTTCACTCCTATAAAAAATATATAAGTAAATGATAAATGTTTTCTAAATCGTCCACGATGTTGCTTGTTCCATTTAATTGTACATATTATTATTGATCCAAAAAAATAAAAAAATTAGGTGCAAGCTATCATCTAGCCTACACTTAATTTTTAGTTAATCTTTCTTTATTTTTACATTCGGGACAATAGCCATATATCTCAAACTTATGTCCCACAATGTCAAAGTTAGTTGTTTCTTCAAGGGAGTTTTCATAAACTCCAAGAGGACAGTGCCCTATATCTACAGTTTTATTGCAGCCCATGCACACTAAATAGTGCTCATGATCTATTCGATTTAATTCAAACATAGATGTGTTGTCTTCTACTATAGTTAGCTTTACTGCTATTTCCTTCGATATAAAAGTATTAAGTACTCTATATATAGTTGAAAGACTAATAGATTTATCTACTTTCTTAACTTTTAAGAAAATCTGTTCTGCAGTGAGAGGTGTATTTGCTTGTTTCAATACTTCAAATATAATATTCCTTTGCTTTGTGTTCTTAATCCCATGCTCTTTAAAAAATTCTTTATTATCTTTGAGCTCTTCCACTTAACTCATCACCCTTCAAGAAATGATTGTATTTCTTCTTGAACCTCTCCCACTTTCACTTCGTTTAGAAGTAGGAGATTCATACGTTATTTGGTATTTAAGTTTCGACCTAAAGTATTTAGGTAATCCTTAAACATATTTGGATTGTCCAAGAACCCATTATCCCTCCCTTGTTTTATAAGTCTAGGAGTACATTTATCATATTTTCTGATTTATTGTCAGCAATTCATCACCCACTTAAAGAAGTGGATATATTGTTGCTAAAATATGGATATAAATAAATTTAGTTAAATTTATTTATTGAAAAAAGTATAACAAAACAAATAGCATTTATAATTACAATAACTGCTCCTGTTGGAAAATTTAATATATATGATAAAAGAGTTCCTATTATCACACTTGCCACTGATATAAGCGATGCTATTAATATAGTATCTTTAAATCCTTTAGATATTTGTAATGCAGTTACTGTAGGAAAAATAATCATACTAGAAATTAGCATAGTACCTACTACACGTATGCCAAGAACAACAGTAATAGAAGTCAATATGGTTATTAAATAATTCATAGATTTAGGATTTAACCCAATAACTGTTGCAAATTCTTCATCATAGGTTATAGCAAATAAATTATTATAAAAAAATAATGTTATAAATATAACCACAGTAGATAATATTATTGAAAGTAACACATCTAATTTGCTAATTACTAGTATACTGCCAAAAAGATAAGAAAACAAATCTATATTAAATCCCTTTGCCACGCTAGTGATCAAAACACCTACTGCTACAGCAAAAGATGAAATAAGTGCTATAGCAGCATCACCATGTAAACCTGCCTTTTCATTAAGTTTTAATATTAGAAAAGATGAAAGAATCACTAGTGGAATAGATACTACTAGTGGAGATTTATTCAAAAGCAATGCAATGGCGATTGTTGCAAAACTTACATGGGCCAATCCATCACCAATCATTGAATATTTCTTCAACACAAGAAATATCCCTAAAAAAGAACAGGATATAGCAATTAATGAGCCTACTAAAATAGCCCTTAATATAAAATCAGATTGTAGTGCTTCTAAAATTAGAGAAATAACATTTTCCATTTATATGCCTCCAGTATACTAATCCTTTATGATAAATCCAAAATATTTGACCATTTCTTTAGAATGACGAAAATCTTCATAGCTACCATAAAAGACTAGTTTTTTATCTAAATATAGTATTTTACTTATATATTTCTCTATAGACAATATATCATGAGATACAAGGATTATTGTGACATTTTCCTTATTTAATTCTTTCAAAAGTTTGTAGAATTCTTCCCTTATTTCAGGATCTAAAGCACTGGTAGGTTCATCTAAAATCAATATACTAGGACTTGATACCATAGCTCTAGCCAACAATACCCTTTGTTGTTGTCCTCCAGATAAATTACCTATTTTTTTATCTTTCAAATCTCCTATTTTTAATTTGTTAAGTATTGTATCTACTCTATTATAATCCTCTTTTGAATAAAATTTAGTGCCTCTCTTTTTAGACAATAATCCGGTGATTACTATTTCCTTTACCGTTGCTGGGAATAATCTATCATTTGTAACTCCTTTTTGAGGTACATATCCTATAGAGTTTCTATCTGCAATATTTTGATGAATTTGACCTTCATAAGAATTAATAAGACCTAAAAGTATTTTGATTAATGTTGTTTTACCAGAACCATTAGGCCCTACAATACCTACATAGTCCCCCTCTTCAACTTCAAAGCTAATATTTTTTAATACTTCATTTCTACCATATTTAAAATTTAAATTATCTACAGTTATAATATTATTCATTATATACTAACCCCTGTTTCAATTTTTCTAAATTTTCTTCCATTATTTTTATATAAGATATGCCTGATTCTAATTCTTCCTTTGACACATTGTGAGCCCCATGTAATAACATCATTTCTGCCCCTGTTTGTTCTGATATAATATTAGCTACTTTTGGATCAATTAGCTCTTCATAATATATCACCTTAATTCCTGAGGACTTCATATTCTGAATTAGCTCAGTTATCCTTTGAGGTGTAGGCTCTGCATTAGGAGTAAAACCATTATAAGGAGATATATATTCTAATCCATAACGTTTAGCAAAATATCCAAATGCAAAATGTCCTCCATATATAATTTTTTTATGTTTTGTTTTCTCAAAAGTTTTAGTAAACTCTTCATCTAGTTTTTGTAATTTCTTCTTATATGATTCTCCATTTTGCCTATAAAAATCTTCATTTTTCTTATCTACTTTTACAACAGATTCCACTATACTATCTACCATCTTTTGTGCATATACAGGATCTAGCCATATATGGGGGTCTTTTCCTCCATGATGATGGTGATCATGATCTTTATCATGGTCATGGTCTTCACTATGTTCTTCTTCATGATGATCATCTTCATCTATAAGATCTATTCCTTCACTTAAATCAACAGTAACTATATTATTCTTACCAACATTCTTTATTACTTTTTCTGCCCAAGGCTCCATATATTCTCCTGTATAAACAAAAACATCGGCTTTCTTTATATTTCCAATGTCTTGAGGAGTAGGTTCATAAGAATGGGCTTCTACTCCAGGAGGAAGCAATAAACTTACTTCTCCTTTATCCTTTACAATCTCTCTTGTAAAATCATACTGGGGAAATAAAGTAGTAACTATTTTTATCTTTTCTTTTTTCTCTCCTTCTACTGATTTTCCCTTAGTTGAACTACAACCAGAAATTAAAGTTAGTATTAAAGTCAATATCAATATACTAGTAAGAACTTTTGTTTTCTTCATGAAAAGCCTCCTTAAATTTTTTAAAATTAATATCTATAATGAATTATAACGCTTATTCGCAAATGCATATCATTAGCAACTAAAACTTTTCTAAAAAAATCCCTTAACATTAATGTTAAGAGTTATTTCAACAGATTCTGTACTACAAAAACATATAAAAATCCTAATCGTTCTAATTTATCTTTTTAAAATTATATCTAATTCATTATATATAGTCAAGTAAAGTTTAATTTATTCTTGCAAAACCCTATATTTTCCTCTGTCTATACTCTGAAGGAGTCATATTCATATAGGATTTAAATACACTAGAAAATTCACTTGGATTTTCATATCTTAATTCATTTGCAATTGGTATAATAAGCATACCTATCTTTTCCAAGAGAATTTTACTTTTCTCTATCCTAAGCTTTTTAGTATATTCATATACAGTATCACCTAATATTTCTTTAAATCCTTCTTGTAATTTACAAACAGTGATGCCTAATTCCCTAGCTAAATTATTAACAGAATGTAGAGATTGTAAATTTTTTAATAGTGTATTTTCTTCTTTATGTACAATATTGATTATCACTATCATTTAACTTAAATTTTTTGTCAACATTTTTCTATCTCTATTATTAAGAAATAAAATGATCTTACTTCCATTTTGCCCCATTATCTAAATTTTAAACATTCTTTTTATTTTATTATTTAAAAATCCTGCTACAAACACAACAGGATTTTTAAATAAATTGTATCATGATGTGGTAATTCTTCTAATTTATCATAACCTAATGCCTTTGCCACATTGTTTATACACTCGTCTCTATTAAATTCAGTAGTCATTTTATTCATACTTTCAAGCGCTGTTATGTTTTTCATGAGCATACTAAATAAAATTATATCTGACCCATATTCTATATAGCTTTGATGTCTATTGTCTTTAACCCCTTTTAAGATTGAATTCATATCTTTAAAGAAATGCTTTTTAATTTTAATAAATTCCTTGAAAAAATTTATTTTTCTTTGCTTTTCTCTTTTTTTCTTTTCTTGTTACTTTTTTCATTAAAATCCCCCTAAGATGTAGTATTATAAACATATTTACCTCTCTATTATAACATTTTTTACTACATCTTTTGGGGATATTATCTCGAAAAATATTTAATCTTTAGAGCTGTTTTATTTAGTAATTGCAGATTGTACTTCTTCTACCATTTTCATAGTCCCTGTGAAACCACCAGAGGACACATACCACACTTGGGCATCTAAATATATAATTCTATCGTTTTTATATGCTTTTGTAGATTTGATTAAATCATTATCTAATACTTGTTCAGCAGAAGTTTCTCCTCCAACTACAACCCCTCTATCTACTACAAAAAGATAATCTGGGTTTTGTTCTACTATATATTCAAAGGTTATTTTTTGTCCATGAGTTGAAGATTCTATATTTTTATCTACTGGAGTTAATCCAAATTCTTTGTGTAAAATACCAAATCTTGACCCTTCTCCATAAGCACTAATATCTCCATCATTAGCCATAATTAACAAAGAATTTTCATCACTTTTTTCTGCCTCTTTCTTTAAGTCATTTATAGCACTTTCTACCTTTTCTATTTCAGCTTTTACTAAATCTTCTTCTTCATAAATTTGTCCTAATATCTCCATATTATCTTTAAAAGAACCTATATAATCCTCACCATCTATAGCTAAGTATACTGTTGGAGCTATTTCTTTAAATTCATCATATAATTTCGCTTGTCTTCCTGATATAATAATTAAATCTGGGTTAAGTTCATATATCTTTTCAAAATTTGGTTCTTTTAAAGAACCTACATCTTCATATTTATCTTCTTTATATTTGTCTAAATATGTTGGAATTGACTTCTTTGGTAACCCTATTATATCTTTACCCATTTTATCAAGAGCATCTAAAACACCATAGTCAAATACAATTACTTTTTCTGGCTTTTTATCTAAAGTGGTTTCATCTAACTCATGTTTAATCGTAATAGATTTATCTATACTCTTTCCTTCACTATTATCTTTACTAACTTCTTTATTTCCTTCTTGTAATGGTTTAGTATTACATGCTGTTACAGCTAAAGCAGATATTATCACCATTAATAATAAAATTAAACCTTTGTTTTTTTTCATTATTTACACCTCATTATTTAAATATTTTTTATTAAAAATATGCACATATCTTATTGCTTTCTATATCTTGTATCCTAAAATCTAAATCATATATTTGTTTCAAAACCTTTTCATCAATAATCTGATTAGTTTTATCATTTTTTACTATTTTCCCATTTTTTAAAGCTACTATATAGTCTGAATACCAAGAAGCAAAATTAATATCATGTATGACTATAATAACGGTTTTCCCTAGCTTATCTACCAAACCCCTTAATATTTTCATTATTTCTACAGAATGTTTCATATCTAAATTATTAAGTGGTTCGTCTAAAAGTATATATTCCGTATCTTGAGCAAGAACCATTGCTATATATGCTCGTTGCCTTTGCCCACCACTTAATTCTTCTAAATACTTATGCTGCATACTTCTAAGCTGCATATATTCTATGGCTTTATCAACATACTTTATATCTTCCCTATTTATTTTCCCTTGACTATAAGGAAATCTTCCAAAGCTAACAAGTTCTCTAACTGTCAATCTTATATTTATATAATTTGATTGTTTCAATATAGATATTGTTTTTGCAAGTTCATTATCATCCCATTCTCCTATTTCTTTTCCTTCTATAAAAATTTCTCCACTAGTTTTGGGAATAAGTCGACTTATCATAGATAATAATGTGCTTTTACCTGCCCCATTAGGCCCAATAAAAGAAGTGATTTTCCCTTTCATTATTTTCATAGATAAATTATCCACAACATTTTTATCCCCATATTGCTTTACTATTTCTTTTACTTCAATCATATCTTATTCTCCTTTATTAAAAGATATATAAAATAAAGACCTCCAATAAAATTTATTATTACACTTATAGGTGTACTAAAATTAAACACTCGTTCAACTAATAACTGGCCTCCAAGTAAAGCAACTATACTTATTAAACCAGATACTGCCATTAGATATCTATGTTTAAATGTACTTAAAAATTCCCGAGCAAGATTCACTACTAATAATCCTAAAAATGTTATTGGCCCAACTAAAGCTGTAGATACTGAAATTAATAAGGACACAACTATTAACATTCGTTTTACGATATCATCATAATTAATGCCCAAATTAATAGACTGCTCTTTCCCTAAGGATAAAACGTCTAGGATTTCAGTATATTTATAAGTATATATAGTTAGAATAAATACTAACAAACTACTTATCCATAAAACTTTAACATTTATATTATTAAAACTTGCAAACATAATATCCTGTACATGTAAAAACTCATTAGGATCTATTAACATTTGCATAAAAGAAGATAAACTTTGGAACAAACTTCCTAATATTAATCCAGCTAGTAAAAGAAAAAGAATATCATTTTGATTTTTTTTAAATAAAAACTTATATACTAATGCTGAAAAAAATATCATTAAACTACCTGATAAAATAAAATTTAAATTATTATTCGTCACTATTATATGGCCAGAGCCAAGAACAAAAATGATAAAAGTCTGAATAAAAATGTATAAAGAATCCAGTCCTAATATACTAGGAGTTAATATACGATTATTAGTAATAGTTTGAAACACCATTGAAGAAAAAGCTATAGAAACTCCTGTTATTATAATTGCAATTACTTTTGGTATTCGCTTAGAGAGAAAATAATATTTATTGTTACTATTTAATCCTGAGAATATAAAAATTAGTATTAATATTGTTGATATAATAATGAAAAAGCTTATTTTTCTTTTATTATCCATTAATTCCCCTCCTCACTAATAAGTGAAGAAATATGAAACTTCCTATTACTCCAACTGTGAGGCTAATGGAAATCTCATAAGGGTATATAATTATGCGACCCAATATGTCACAAAACAAAAGAAATACTGCACCAAGTAAAGCTGTATAACCTATGGTTTCTTTCATATTATCTCCATGAAATAGTTTGACTATATTAGGTATTATAATCCCTAAAAAAGGTATTCTTCCAACTGTAATTATAACTACGGCTGAAATCAAAGCTACTATAATAACCCCTAGATTTACAATTCTGTCATAATTAAGTCCTAGATTTGCCGAAAAATCTTCTCCCATTCCTGCAACAGTAAATTTGTTAGCATATAAAAAGCTAATAAATACAAGAGGGATACTTATATATAGAAGTTCATACCTACCTTTAATTACCATAGAAAAATCCCCCTGTAACCACGAAGAAATATTTTGTACCAAATCAAATCTGTAAGCAATAAAAGTAGTTATTGAATCTATAATATTTCCAAGCATAATACCTACAATAGGTATGAAGATAGTATTTTTAAATTTTACTTTCTTTAAAATTTGCATAAATAATAAAGTTCCTGCTACTGCAAAAATAAAAGAAATAATCATTTTTTGAAATGAGCTAGATGAAGTAAACAATATTAAAGACACTAATATCCCAAGTTTAGCAGAATCTACCGTTGCTGCCGTTGTCGGAGACACAAATTTATTTTGACTTATCTGTTGCATAATTAATCCACTTATGCTCATGCCCATTCCAGCTACAATTATACTTACTAAACGAGGTATTCGACTTAAAACTACTATCTGGACTTCTTTTTCATTCAATTGCAAAATATCTGATAAACTTATTTCTTTAACTCCAAAAAATATTGAGGCTAACGATAGTATTACTAATATTAAAACTAAATAAGATTTTTTCATATAAACTCCTTAGTATATGTACAAATAATTTGACATATCTTTTCTTTATTGCTATTATTAAAAATAATTCTAAATGATAAAGATTATCATTATCAATAATATCATCTTTTAATTATCTCTTGTTTGACAATATTTATGTTTTTATAATTATCTTTAGGTTATTTTAAAGGGGGGGATTCAGTTGCCCATTAAAAAATATATTAATAAAATTCTTGAAAAGTTTTTTCTATGTACCCATATACCAATTCAAGCTTTTGAACATAATGGCAGTTTAATTAATACAGTTGGATTTAATGAAAAATTCAAAAAAATATTTAATGATAATAAAGTTTACAATAAAATAAAAATTCAAACATTGGCTAATAAAAATAATTCTCTAGTAACCATACATTGTTTAAATAATATTTACTTTACAGCTTACTGTATTCACCCTAAGAGTATGGAAAATATTCTTTTTATTTTAGGACCTTATTCTTCCTGTAAAGAAAATAAGATGGGTATTGTATATAAACCCACCGACTCAATTAAATACTCAATTTTTCTTCTTCGTAAAATAATAGACGACAATATATATGATCTTGAAAAACAATCCATAGACAAAAACATTTATAGTTTACATGTAAAAAAAGCTATTGATTATATTAGTTTAAATTATGATGAACCAATAACATTAAGTGATATCTCTAACTATCTTGGAATCAATAAATCATATTTTTCTTCTATTTTTAAAAAAGAAACAGGTAAAACTTTCACCCAAATGTTAAACAAAATTAGAATCGAAAAAAGTAAAGAGTTATTACTCGAAACTGATTTATCTGCATTAGATATCGCTCTTTCAGTTGGCTTTAACAATCAAAACTATTATAATATAGTCTTCAAAAAAATTACGAATGAAACACCTATGGAGTTTAGACACAACCTTAGAAATTATTAAATCCCTTTCTTTTTATCTTACTATTTTTAAAACTGTATGACATTATTTTATCAAGCCTTTTGTTTTACCTTATTAAAATATAATCCCATTAGTAAAAAGACTATAGCAAATAATAATTGCATAGATATCTCATATTTCATATCTAAAAAAGAATTAACTGTCATTTCATTTATTTTTACAAAATAATAAGTTGGGAAAAACTTTGCTATTTTAAGGACATTTTCTCCTAGAACCTCTTGGGGCACCATTACTCCAGACATAAACGAAGTACCTAGAGATAGCACAGTAGACATTGCATTTATAATAAACTTATTTCTTGTTATATTATTAATTAAAAATGTAAGACATAAAATTGAAAATGAAAAAACAACTACATTTATCACATATTTCTCAAAGTTAACCTCTCCAATATATTTACCTTTTAAGACTATGCTTCCTAAAATAAAGATTAGTGTAATCATACCTGCTACAGTTAGCTGCCCCAAATAGATTTCTTTGTTAAACTGTAAAAATTTCTTTGAAGATATTTTCATCCTACTTCCAATATTTTCATCCGTAAAATCAGTCATTACCAAACCTATTGCCGCAATATAAATGGCCATAATTACATAGCTAGTAAAGTTATAATAATACTTAAACCAATCAACAACACCTCGATTGTTCTCTTTATTATCAGACTCTACTAACTCTACCTCTGTTTTTTTATCTAATGCTAGCTTTACATCCTTTAAATCATATTCTCCATTTTCATAGGTAGCATTGATAAAGGTAAGGAATTTATTGATCTGGTTTTCAATCTGTAAAGATTCTGTTTTTCTATCATCATTATAAATCTGAATAGAATTTTCCTTATTAATTACCTTTTCATCAAAATCTTCAGGAATTATTATTATAGCATCTGCTATCCCTAAAAAAATCTGTTCCTTTATATATTCTTCATCTAACTTAGTATCAATTATATTATTCTTTTCCTTTAAATAATCCTTTAAACTATTTGATAATTCACTATTGCTGTTATCTATTATTCCTATATCTAGCCTAGTTTCTATGAAATTAGATTCTCTTTGTACATTACCAGAACCATTTAGTATTGATAGAATTAAAAATATAATTGTATAAGAAAGAATAACTCCTTTGTTTCTCAATGCTATTTTAATAAAATGCTTAAATACTGTCATAGTTTTTCCTCCTTAAAAATATATAGGATGTGAAAATTAAAACTATACAATAAATAGATAAAATTAATATTCCTTCTCCAACACTTTTTGTACTTTCTAAAAGATTTATCCTATATAAATTATTAGTAATTATAGAAATTGGATTTATTCTGCTTAAAATAGGTGCATTTTCATCAATCATAACTTTAATCTCAGGGTTCATCATTCCTGATAGGAATGATAAAGCCAATGTTATAGCTATAGCTATTAAAGTTTTTACATTGCTACTTTTTTTATTAGAAGCACCTATGAACACCCCAAGGGCTACTCCAAACAAATTTCCCATTATTAATAAAATAGCACTATATTTTATTTCATTAAATAAATTAATCTTCAAAGCATATTTTATAAAAATAATTAGTATACCATTTGCAAATAAGTTTAGAAATAATGCAACTATAACCCCTGCTAATAAGAACTTAGACTTTCTTAGTGGAGTAATATTGAGCCTTTCACCAATATTAGATAAATTGGCTTGGATTAAACTCACCGTTTCAATACCAGCAAAAATTCCATAAGTGGAAACCATTGCAATTAGTGAATAAAAAATAATAACTAAAGAATTTGCCTTTTGATTTCTGTCTAATATATAATCTGCTTCAAAATCGTAGTTTTCAATTGGCCTGTTCAGTTTTTCCATTTGTTTTATTTGCTCTACTACTTCTTTTATTATTGTTTGATTTATCCCAGATTCTTTAACTTTTATATTTAAATCCCTATCTATAAATCCATCTATTTCTTCATTATCTAGCTTTTTAACTATCTCATCTTGGGTAATTTCATGAATATTTAAAAAATCAATTTCTTCTAATATATATACAATGGGATTTTCACTATCTACTCCTACATTTATATTTTCTAGTTCACTATTCAAAACTTCACTAAGAGCTGTATAGAAAAAAATTGCCATAATTAATGGATATATTAAACTCCAAAATGAAAAACCAAAATCCCTAAATAAGTTTTTCCCTTGATATATACAATTTCTAAATATATTTTTCATATCAATCCCTAAGCTCCTTTCCTGTTAACTCCAAGAACACATCATTTAATGAAGGTAATTGGCTGTGAAGCTTTGTATAAGTTAGATTGTTTTCTTTTATAAATTCTAAAAGATTAGCTAAATTGTTAATACCATTTTCAAATTTTATAATGTAATACTCATCATCTTTCTCTACATCAATTACATGAGGTATATTTTTCATTTTATTAATAGTTTCATCCTCAATATTTAAAAAGCCAACTATTATCTTTTCTGATGTAGTTATCATAGCTTTTAGTTCTTCCTTTGTTCCTGAAACTAAGCTTTTTCCATTATCCATTATAATGATCCTTTTACAAAGCATTTCTATCTCTTCTAGATAATGGGTTGTATATATAATAGTGCTACCTTCTTTATTTAACTTTTTTATTCCATCTAATATAAAATTTCTACTTTGGGCATCTACTGCAACAGTAGGCTCGTCTAGAAAAATAAGCCTAGGCTTATGAGCTATTCCACAAGCAATATTCAATCTTCTTTTTAGCCCTCCACTTAACTTCTTGGGATAAAATTTTTCATATTTCTTAAGTCCTACAAATTCTATAGCTTCTTCTACATATTGTTCTCTTAGATTTTTATCCTCTATATATAGTCCACAAAAATAATCTATGTTTTCTTTCACTGTCAATTTTTCAAACACTGAAACTTCTTGAGGTACTAATCCTATTTGTTTTTTAATATCATAAGAATCAGGAGTCATCTTCTTTCCCAATACTTCTATTTCTCCCTTGTCAAAATTTAGTAGAGAAAGTATACAATTTATAGCTGTAGTTTTTCCACAGCCATTAGGCCCTAAAAGCCCTAGAATTTCTCCTTCTTCTACTTCCATATTAAAATGGTCAAGAGCAATTAATTCTTTATATCTTTTCACCAAATTATTCACCTTTACTATCATCTTTACCACTCCTATACTTCATCTTAATCTTATTATATAGTTTTAAAACCTTCTATTGTAGTGTATAGAGTTATAATAGGATATGACATTTGTCATATATTAAATTGTGTTTTCCAATGAATATTAGTATAATTAAAATATGAAATCATTCTAAAAACTTTGATAGGAGATATGTATGAGGCGTTTTTTTGAAAAATCTTTTATTATACTATTTTGCCTATATAATACTTATAAATTAAATACAAGTAAAGATTTGGTTATCTATTTCCTTATAAGTCTAACTATTTCTTTAACTCTAGATTTATTAAACAATGGGAAAATAAAAACTATTATTTACTTTTCCTTTATACTACTATGTTTTTATCATAAATTATTTATTTTCTATTTTCCTTTGATTTTATATAATATGTGCTTAGATTTTAAAGCATATACTGTATTTATTTTGCCTTTAATTTTTATGAATTTTTCCACAACGAATTTACTTGCATCTATTGGCTCAATCTATCTTTCAATTATGGCTAGAAAGTATAATATTGTTCTGTATGAAAATAAAATAGTAAGGGATGAATTAAAAGAAGATACCCTTTATTTAGAAAAATATAATAAACAATTAAAAATAGATAAGGAAAAAAATATTCATATTGCTATACTTACAGAAAGAAATCGAATTGCAAGGGAACTTCATGATTCTATAGGGCATTCCATAAGTAGTAGTATATTGCAAATAGAGGCATTAAAAGTAATTTCAACCGACAGTCATGTAATAAAAAACTTAGATCTTCTTCAAAACACCTTAAGGAATGGAATGGATGACATCAGGAAAAGTATACATAACTTATATAGTGAATCATTAGATCTTAAAAATCAAATTGAAAAACTATGTATTGAAATACCTACAATTGATACTGAACTTATATACAAAATTGAAGATGAATTAGGATATGACTTAAAACTTGATATATTATCTATTGTAAAAGAAGCTATTACCAATTGTGCTAAACACTCCAATGCTACAAAATTAAAGATAAGCTTATTAAGTCAACCTAAGTTTCATTCTATAACAATAAAAGATAATGGAAGTAAATTTGATAAAAAAAGTTCTCTTAAAAATAAAGGTATAGGTTTTCTTTCTATGAATGAAATTGCCAATAAGTATAATGGTTTTTTCAATTATGTCTTTGATGATGGATTTAAAATACATATAACTTTAATGAAAGGATAATTTATATGAATATTATAATTGTAGATGATGATCCATTAGTAGTAGAATCTTTAAAAACAATTATAAATGCTAGTGGAATAGATATACTAGCAATAGGCTATGATGGCTTTCAAGCTGTAGAACTTTATAATAAGTATAAACCAGATCTAATCCTTATGGATATAAGAATGAAAAAAAGAAATGGTATAGATACTGCTAAAAAAATTTTAGAAATAGATCCTCATACTAAAATTTTACTACTCACTACTTTTCAGGACAATGAATATATTGCATCAGCCCTTTCACTAGGCTGTAAAGGATATATATTAAAGCAAAATATTAAAGGTATTATTCCTGCAATAAATGCAGTCCATTCTGGAAATTTAGTTTTTGATTCAAAAATTATATCAAATATTCAAACTTATTCTGAAAAAGATATTGATATAAAACTATCTGATAGAGAATTTGACATTCTACTCCTAGTAGCAGAAGGATTAAATAATAGAGAAATTGCAAAAAAACTCTTCTTAAGTGAAGGAACTGTTAGAAACTATATCTCCACTATGCTTGAAAAACTCTCCTTAAGGGATAGAACCCAACTTGCGATTTACTATTATAAAAAGAAATTTGGAGTAGAAGGATAAACCATTGGGACATCAGACGGCGTAAAAAGTACTTTGTAAAGAATTCAATATGCAATATATAATTAAGCTACTCTATACATTATATTGTATTTTCGATTTGTCAAGTAATAGTTTTTGCACAGTCACGTCCCAGTGGCTTATAAAGCCATAAACTTTCTTATTCTATTATTTTCAAAACTATTAAAAAATTGTTCTTTTCTACCTTCCTGAACAATTTGTCCATCTTCCATAAATATAATTTTATCGGCAATTCTCTTTGCAAAAGCCATATCATGAGTTATAATTAAAATACTCATATTGTTCTCTACTAAATTTTCTATTATATTTGATATTCCTTCCCTTAACTCTGGATCTAAAGCAGAAGTTGGCTCATCTAAACACATAATCTTAGGATTTAATGCACAAGCCCTAGCAATAGCTACTCTTTGTTTTTGACCTCCTGAGAGCTCAAAAGGATAAGAGTCTATCTTATCTTCAAGTCCCATAGTATTTAACAGTTCCAACGCTCTATCCCTTGCTTTATTTTTAGATGCTCCAAAAACGTTTATAGGGGCCTCTATTATATTTTCTATTACTGACATATGAGGAAAAAGATTATAATTTTGAAAAACTAAACCTATCTTTTTTCTTATAAATCTCATTTCCTCAGAACCAGCATAAACACTCTTATTGTTATAATCTTTACATAAATAAGAACCATCTATTCTAATTGTACCACTATCACATTTTTCCAAACTATTTATACATCTAAGAATTGTAGTTTTACCTGCTCCAGATGGCCCTATAATAGCTAAAATTTCTCCCATTTCTAATGTAAAGCTTATATCTTTTAATACTTGTTTTTTCCCCAAATTTTTATTTAAACCCTCTACCTTCAAAATCATTCTTCTCCCCCTATTCATAATAAGAATACCTTCTCTCTATTTTGTTGAAAACTGCTGTAAGTATAGCTGTTAAAAATAGATATATTATTCCTACTAAAGCTAATGGAATTAATGAAACATCTCTATTTGAAGCAATTTTTCCAGCTCTTAATAATTCTCCAATTCCTACTACATATACTAGAGAAGTGTCCTTTACAAGAGTAACAACTTCATTAGCAATAGAAGGTAATACTATTTTGAACATTTGAGGTAATACTATCCTTATAAATGTTTTATATGGAGTTAATCCTAAAACTTTAGCTGCCTCATATTGTCCTTTATCAATAGACTCCATTCCCCCTCTAAATATTTCTCCAAAATATGCACCATAATTTAAAACAAAAGCTATAAATACAGCTATGAATCTATCAAAAGTTATTCCTACTATAGGTAGCCCAAAAAATATAAATACTATCTGTAGCATTAAAGGTGTACCTCGCATTACCCATATATAAAATTCCGTTATCTTAGATAAAGGTTTTATTTTTGACAACCTTCCTATGGAAACAATAATTCCTAATGGAATAGAGAATATGAGAGTTAGAAAAAATATTTCTAAGGTTATAATAATTCCATCAACCATAGATGGCAATAAAGTATATATATATTTAATCATAATATCATCCTTTTACTTTAATTGTTTTCTCCAAACCATTTTTCATAAACTTTATTATAACTTCCATCCTTTTTCATTTTATTTAAAGTATTATTAATCTCTTCTAGCAATTTTTTATCTTCTTTTCTAATACCTATACCATATTCTTCTTCTCCAAAATCATCTTCAATTATTTTATAATCTCTAGGATCTTTCTGTTTAATATAGTATCTTGCAAGGACTTCATCTGATACAACTGCATCTACTCTTTTGGCTTCCAAATCCATAATTGCCTCATTATTTGTATCAAATAGCACCGGTTCTCCACCTTCAAAAGTTGCTACTACTTCAGGTTCTTTATTTATAGCTTCAAGAGTGCTAGAACCATTTTGAACTGCTACTTTCCTTCCTTTTAAATCATCCTTATTGCTTATACTGGAATCTGCCAATGTAATTATTATCTGCTTGTTTTCTAGATAGGCTTGAGTAAAATTAACTTTTTCCTTCCTTTCTTCAGTAATGGAATAACCATTCCAAATAACATCAATATTACCTGAATTTAATTCAGTTTCTTTCATAGACCAGTCTATAGGTTGAAATTCCACTTTAAGTCCAACTCGTTTAAATACTTCTTCTGCTAAATCCACATCAAAACCCACTAAATTTCCCTTATCATCCCTAAATCCCATAGGAGCAAAAGTATCATCAAGACCCATTACTATACTACCTTTTTCTTTCAACTTTTCATAAGAATCTTTATTTGATACTGTCTCTTTTGAGCAACCAGTTAAGCTAACAATACTTGAAACTAACAACATTAATAAAATTATAAAATAATTTTTTCTCTTCATTAATATCTCTCCTTTTATTTTAATTTAAAAATCAGAAATAAAAAAACTCTCGCCTCTAGCATTACACTAGAGAACGAGAGTATTACTCCGTGGTCCCATCTCTATTTATCGATACCTCACAGTATCAACCTTATCGAGTACGACAAATATATGTTTATACTCTAGCACTATAACGGGTGCAGGTAATCCGGAGACAGTCTACTACCTAATAGGTTTCAATGTCTAGCTCAGAGATGTGTTCAAAATACACTCAAATGCCCCTCTCACCAAACGGGAACTCTCTGTAAAAGAAATGTATCTTTACTATTTCTCATCAAAGCTTTTATTTCGATTTGTTATGATAATATATTAATATACTAAAGTAAAATTGTCAACATGTTTTTATAGCTATTGTGAAAAATTTATTAAAAAGGCAATTTGCCTTATAACATATTGTTCAGACAAACTGCCAAATAATTCATATTATATTAAAGGATCTTCAATTAAGGTAGTAATATGAACATACCCTTTATATTTTATAATATATTCTTCTTTCCTACAGTTGCAAGATACACTACAAATTGCTCTTCACCATCTAAACCAAGCAATCTATTTATCTCATCGTCATCAAAAGCTGCAATTGCACAAACTCCACTATCTATAGATTGAGAAGCTAAATATAAATTTTGGCATACATGACCTGCATCTAAATGTATATATCTATATCCTCTTTCGCCATATCTCCATTTCATCCTATAAATTGCTGTACTCCAAATGAAAGTTACTGCACTGTTCTTTATAAAAATTTGATTTCCACAACTATTAGTTACTTTTTCAGCCATATCAGGTTCTATATTAACTTCCATTAATTTATGTTCAATAGCTAAATACCTATATAATCCTGGTTTTATTCCATCTACTTTATTTATAAGAAGATAAGTTTCAAAGGAATGTCTTGCCCCTGCTGAAGGTACATTTCTTATGGTTGCTGGTATAGAACTAATTCTTTTTACCCCTTGAGTACACCACAAAAGGTAGGACAGTTCTTCCATAGTTAAAGGTTTATCAGCGTATTTTCTTAAGCTTTTTCTTGATTCTATAGCCTGCCTTAAATCTATATCTTTAACTTTTATATTCTCTACCGATGGAAGAAGTATTAATATTGTATCCTTATCATATTCTACTTCTAAAGGAGGCTGAGGTAACTCTTTGTCTTGGTCTGTTTCACCTAAATATTTATATTTTGTTTTCTCAATAAACTCTTTTCCTATATTATTATTCATATTTATTCTCTCCCTTTTCTATTTATAGTTAAATTTTATAATAAACCTGGATTAATTTCTACATATCCTTATCTACTTTCCAAATCCTCAACAAATTTAGTTGCAGCAGGGGATAAGGATACACTCTTCAAAAAGCAAACTCCAATACTTCTTTTTGGTATTTTCTCAGATAATTCTACTTCATATAGTATTTCATTCTCTAAATAATCCTTCGAAAACTCTTTTACGACACAAGATATGCCTAAATTTATCCTTGCAAACTCTAACAATAAATCATGAGAACCAAGTTCAATTTCTGGCTCAATTTTAACTCCTTTTGATAGTATGTATTTTTCAACATATCGTCTTGAGTTTGATTTAGTTTCAAGTAATATTAATGGTAATTCTGCTATTTCACTAAAGTTTAAAGGAACGGAAATCTTATCTTTATACTTTTCTCCACAAACAAATATATCATGAATATCCATTAATTTTCTTATCTTTAAAGTAGAATCTTTAATAGGTAAATTGCAAATTGCAATATCAACTTCCCCAGATTTTAATAAAGTACAAAGCTCTAAAGTTGTACGATTTATAATTTTTAATTTAATATTTGGATACAGACTATGGAATTTTTCTAAAAATGGTAACAGAAAGTAACGTGATATAGTATCTCCTACCCCTATCCTTAATTCTCCTGCCATTAAATTTTTAGATTCTATTATTTTCTTTTCTCCCACATTAATTAAATTAATAGCAGAATTTGCATATTCAAATAAAGTTTCTCCTTCGTTTGTAAGAACTACTCCTCTAGGTGTTCTTATAAAAAGCCGTATATCTAATTCCATTTCAAGTTGTGAAATTGCTTGACTAACAGCTGGTTGTGTCATATAAAGAGATTTTGCAGCTTTAGAAAAACTTCCACATCTAGCTACTTCACAAAAAATTTTGTACAAATCCAATTTAACAGACATATAAGCACTCCTTATATCTAGCATCATATATATTTATTTTACTTATATCATAATATGGTGTATATTACAAGTGAAAGGATATTCGTTCCTCTCAAAATATATTAAAGGAGAGATTGGAATGGAAAGAATAGTTGGAACTGCCGTTAGAGGTCTACGTGCTCCTATTATGAAAGAAGGAGATGATATTGCAAAAATCGTTGTAGACACTGTATTAAAAGCTTCAGAAATAGAAGATTTTTCTATCAATGATAAAGATATAGTTTCTATAACTGAATCTGTAGTTGCCCGTGCCCAGGGAAACTATGCAAGTATCGATGATATTTCAAAAGATATAAGTTCAAGATTTGGAGAAGAAAATATTGGAGTAATATTCCCTATCCTAAGCCGTAATCGTTTTGCTATTTGCCTTCGTGGTATTGCAAAAGGAGCTAAGAAAATTGTATTAATGCTTTAATACCCTTCTGATGAAGTAGGTAATCAGTTAGTAACCATTGATGAACTTGATGAAAAGGATATCAACCCTTGGACAGATGTTTTGACAGAAAATGAATTTAGAAAACTTTTTGGATACAATAAACATCCTTTTACTGGTGTTGACTATATTGATTATTATAAATCTATAATTGAGGATTATGGTACTGAATGTCAAATCATATTCTCAAATAATCCTAAAACTATTTTAGATTATACTAAAAATGTTTTAACTTGCGATATTCACTCAAGATTTAGAACAAAGAAAATATTAAAAGCAAATGGCGGAAATAAAATTTATAGCCTTGATGATATTTTAACCAAATCTATTGATGGAAGCGGTTATAACGAAGCCTATGGTCTTTTAGGTTCGAATAAAGCAACAGAAGAAAAAATAAAGCTTTTTCCAAGAGACTGCCAACCTATTGTTGATAAAATTCAAGCTATACTTAAAGAAAAAACAGGAAAAACTGTTGAAGTCATGATCTATGGCGATGGTGCCTTCAAAGACCCTATAGGCAAAATTTGGGAACTAGCTGACCCTATAGTATCTCCAGCTTATACTAAAGGACTTGAAGGTACTCCAAATGAAGTAAAACTAAAATATCTTGCCGACAATGATTTCGCAAATTTAAAAGGGGAAGAACTTAAAAAAGCTGTTTCTAAGTATATTAAGAATAAAGAATCAAACCTTGTAGGCACTATGGAAACACAAGGTACTACTCCTAGAAGACTTACCGACCTTATAGGTTCTCTTTCCGATTTAACTTCAGGAAGCGGAGATAAAGGTACACCAATTGTATATATTCAAGGTTATTTTGATAATTATACAGAGTGATACGAGAAAATAATTTTACCCTAAAATATATTATGATAAACCATAAGGATAATGTGAACTTCAAAACCCCTATGGTTTATTACTAATTTATTAAAAAATATTATTTATACATAATTCATAACTATATCTCTAAAATTTTCTATATCTTTTAAATTATTTTTTATTATATCATATACTATTTCCCTATCTAAATCTATATAATCATGTACCAATATATTTCTAAAGCCTGCCATATTGCATAGGTTTAATTTCAAATTGTTATCTATTATTTTATTTTCGAATAGGATAATAAATACTTCCCTATTGCTTTCAGGTTTTCTAAATCTCATATTAGCAATTATATGATTTCCAATATCTATTACACATTCTATAGCTAAGTGCAAAAATCTTTCGGCAGAACCATAAATCATTAAATTGTTTAAATATTCATCCTTAGAATATTTACCAACTTCATATAGAAATTTAATATATTCATCCAATTTACTTATTCTAGTTAAAACAATCTCTTTTTCAATCATGATTATCTCCCCCTATCCTTAATTCACCCTAAACTAACATTCGCTCATTATAATAATTGCTATAGTATTTAAAATCAAAATATTCTCTTAATACTATGGATTCAAAGGCAATTCTCTCTCTACTATCCTTGATAACTATACCCTCTTGTATAATTTTATATTTTAAAAACACGGAATCTACATTTAGAAATACTATATCTACATCCTTTTTAAATATAGACTTGCCCAATTCTATTAAATTTCCCCTTATAAATAATTCTGACATTTTATCCATATTTATTTCCTTAAGCATAATGGCTATATCTATATCACTATTAATATTTTCTTCTCCTCTTGCATAGGAGCCAAAAATATAGGCAAAGTTTATATTACACATTTCTTCTGCCTGTTCTAAAAATATATTAATATTCCCCTTTAATAAATTATCCATAATCTCACCTGTTATTTAAAATATTTTGTAATATAAATTTATATATATTATATCATAAATATTCAGTCAACAATCTCTGCTAATTTTAAAAAGGTACACCAATTGTATATATTCAAGGTTATTTTGATAATTATACAGAATGATAAAAGTATAAACTAAAATAAGATATATCTAAGGGCCTTAACTCTTAGGTATATCTTATTTTCACTAGATTATCTATTTAGATTAATTCATTATATTAAAATATTAAAAAAACTAATACCATTTTCTGTTTTATCTACATTAAAATACTCTGATATAGTTGCTGAAATATCAGATAATGTTTTTCTCACTCCAATATCTACATTCTTTAATCTTTCTCCATAGGTTAAAATAAAGGTCTTTTCTCTAGTATGTTGACTATGTCCAATAGTTGGATCGTTGCCATGATCAGCTGTTATCATCAATATATCATTTTCCTCCATTTTATCCATGATTATACCTATATATTTATCTACAATCATTACCTTTCTTGCATATCTTTCTACATCCTGAGCATGTCCTGACAAATCTGTCTCCTGTACTGTTGCTGCAATTAAACCTTCTTCTACTTTATCCATATTGTCCACTATTTGCTCCATTACATATTTAGTGTCTATAGCGGGAATTTTATTTGCCGTATTACATTGAATTACATCTTGCATTTTTCCAATCAAAGTTACTTCCTTATTTTTTCTTGCCAATATATTAGATATTTGTTTTTCTGGATCTACTCCATATCCTAAATGTCTACATTGATAACCCTTATTATAAACTCCAGACTTAGGAGAGTTAACTCCCAATAGTCCATCCTCACGAATTTCTATACTATTTAATATATCATCAACAGTTACTTCTTCTCCACCGAGAGCTATTACTCTGTTAACTTTTACATTTTCCCTTACAATATGACCAATTTTCAAAACTTCTTCAAAGGAAATATAGTCTAAAGGGGCTGTTACATTATAAATTTGTCCATAGTCTGTCTCTATATTGTCTGCTACTACTACCAAATCATTGACTAATAAATAAGGCTTCTCCGGATTTTCAATAGTTACCTTATATCCTTCTTTTTCTAAAGCTTTTCTTACAATATTTATATAATCAGAAAATGGTTTTAGCAATGGCTTTAAAGGCTTGGTTCCCATAATTTCTTGATGTCCAGCATAACTATCTGCACCATAATGTTCTAGTTCCATAATGCCATAACCTGCTAGATTTCCCGTATTATCCAGCTTTTTATGACTTAGAAGTTTGTTTATCCCCAATCTTTGGAAGTTAGGAATTTTAATATCCTTAGCATTATCTAATAAATGAACAAAAGTGTTTGCGCCAAAGTCCTGAGGTCGTACTTCCATTACATCATTCATATGTCCAATACCAAGACTATCTACCACCAATAATATTACTCTCTTTTTCATAGAGTACATCATCTCCTACCTAATTTTCCTACCTAAACTATCATATATTCCTAACAAATTTATATTTCCTTCTTGAATGCCTTCTACCAATGCAACTTCACTTCTAGTAACAAATATTTGAGTTCTAAAAGCATATACTGCCGTATCTCCTACTTGAGGCTTTTTATCATCTATATCCAAAACTCCATGATAATCAATATTCTCAGCTGATATTGTTTCAGCATCTAATATATTGTTTATTCCTTCATTAAAACTTTTTCCAACCATAGCTTTCTTTACATGTCCTCTCCTGTAAAAGCCTCCACCATAGGTATAAGCTTTATCATTATAGCAGTGAGAGATCTCACTTACATAAACCATAGCAGGAATCTCCCCCTCCATCCTCTTAGCATGAATAGGAGTTGTTCCTGTAAAAGCATGACCTGGTTCTCCATAGTTTCCTCCATTTTCTTTAATAAGACCTATGGAAAAAGTTGAGTTAGCACTGGGAAAGTTTATTTGCTTAATATCTATGCCTAAACCTTCTTTTAAAATTTTAGCCCCTTTTAACAAGGTAGTTACATTTCTTGTTTTCTCTATATCTTTTGTTTGTTCATTGTATAAAAAACATGGAAAAGCAGTTACTCCAACAATTCTTACACCTTCTAACTCATTTATCCTCTCGGCACACTCTAATAAGTCATCTATTTTAAATCCGCCTACTTGACCTTCATAAATTAAATCATCATTATTTATTATTTTTAGAACAATATCCTGTTTAATTCCTAACTTTTCTGCCTCCTTAGAAATTTCTACTGCTTTTTCTACAGTAAATACTGTTATGACTTCAGGTTTTAAATCTAGTATTTGTCTTATCATATGGGAAGGTATTTGAACAAGATGTCCTACATTGCCAATCTTCATTCCAGCTTTCCCCAAAGTAAGGGCCTCCCAAGGATCTACTGCTACAATTTTATCTATACCACTTTCACTAATTGCCCTAGCTACCTCTGGATTACGTCCTATTTGTTTAGTCATCATATATAAATTAATATTGTATTTGTCAGCTTCCTCTTTAATTATTTTAGCGTTATGTCTTATAGCATCCATATCTAATACATAAGTATTAGGATAAATTGCTCCTTCTCTATGAAGTTGAAATGCTGCTTTTATGAGATTTGGATTTCTTTTAGCTGTCATATCTAAGAACATAAATTTTCCTCCTTATTTTAAAGCTTTGTCTACTGCTTCTTCTAGTATTCTCATAATAGTATTGGCTCCTGCTCTCATTGGATTAATCCTTATCATATAATCTCCTAATCTTGGATCAGTCTTCAAAAATGTTCCTGATACTCTATAGAACATAGCAGTTACTTCATATCTTGACTCAGCCCCAATAGGATAAGGAGCTGTTCCTAATAAATTACTATATTTAAGTACTTCCTTTGCAATAGGTTCTTCAAATTCTACCAATATTACCCTAGATTGAGCATTAGCTATAAAAGCTGATCTTACACCTTTCACTTCTCCCTTATTTATTCTCTCTACTACTTCGTTGCCTACCTTTTTTTGTATAGCAAGCATTACAGGAGCATAAACTAATGACCTTAAAGCTTCCATAGCTTCATAGCCTTGCACTTGGCTACCACCTGAATAGTTCATCTTCTCTATTTTTTCTATAACTTCCTTATCACCAACTACACAACCTATGCCTTCTGGACCTAAAAGTTTAAAAAGCGAGAAGGCACTAGCATTGCCTCCTAATTGAACTCCTATTTTTTCAGCTTTCATTACCACATAATTATCATCTATTAATATAAAAATATCCTTGTTTATTTCTTTTAACTTACTTATGACTTTTCCTAAATCATATTTATCTTGAATTTTTTGTCTTGAATGCTGAATAAGACAAAAATTAGTATTTTTTATAAGCTCTCCATTATAAGTTGAAAAGTCATTAAAATCTATAATAATAGGCTCTAAACCCATTGATTTCACAATAACATCTGTAGTAGAATAAATTGGTGCATCATGGATTAATATCTTATCTCCACTTTCCATCTCTACATTCATTACATTTCTAATAGCCCCAGTTCCGGCACCTCTAACTAAGGCACAGTCTTCAACACCAAAAAATTCTGCTAAAACTTTCTCTACTTTTTTAGTATATTTAGGTTTACCCAGATTAGGAGTTATACCAAAGTCTCCACCCTGTAAAAACTCCTCTCCAGTAAAATGCCTATGAATTAAGTCTACAAGTTTAAATTGAAATTCTATTGCTTTGTCTAAATCAATAGTTTCAACAGGATAAGTTTCCATTTCCACATCCCCCTAAACATCTAATAATCTTTTTGGATTTTCAATCATGATATGCTCTATTTCTTCTTTACTTATTCCCATAGAAATAGCCTTAGGAATAAACTTTTCCATTAAGTAACTATATCCTATACCTCCACCTTTTTTTAAATGGGATTTCCTTGTCATATCTTGAGATAAAACAATTTGATCTATATGTCCTCTCTCAATTAAATATTTAATATATTTTATTCTATTTTCATCTTTTTCATATTTGGTTTTTCCGATAGTGTCAAATCCTAGATAACAACCACAATCTGCAATTCGTAAATGATATTCTTTATCACAATTTAAATCTAAATGTCCAATTAATACTTTAGATATATTTACCTTTTCCTTTTTAAATAATTCTAATTGTTCTAAAGCCATAGTACCTAAACTAGTATGAGTAAATATTGGATGTCCTGTTTCCCTATGGGTAAAAGCTGCTGCTTTTAATACTTTCAATTCAGCATGAGTAATTGTATCTTTACTAGTTCCTACCTCTCCTATTACATGTGCTTTCGTTTCTGTATATTTGATTCCTTTATTAATTTCACTAATCATTATTTTTGCTAGTTCACTATAATCTAAATCATATACTTCTACAGGATAGAAGGGTTCTTTATAATAACCAGTACTTGCTACTATATTCATTTTTGTTTTTTTCCATACTTCTTCTAATTTAGAAATATTCCTACCCATGCCAATATTAGTCACTTCCACAATAGAATCTACTCCTATGGATTTTAAATATTCTATCTCTTCAACAATGCTATCTATATTATCTAAATTAGCATCTGAATCTTTCTTTGGACCTGATAAATCAATATTTAAATGTTCATGAATATAAGTTCTACCTAGTTGTTCTTTATCTATAGTTCCTGATACAGTTTGTATTGTCATTTTAGGCCTCCTTATTTTAGATATAGCCCTGAGCTTCTCTTAAATAACTATCAATAAAATATTTTTCAAACAATGGAGGTAGAGATATTACGTCTTTTATAATCTTTCCTAAAGAAATAGCTATACTTCCACTCTCCATTCCTTCTTTTCCTATTAACAGTATTCCCATACTTAACTCGTTAATAGGAATAGTAACTGATGTACTATTTATCATATTTGCAACTTTTAATAAGTATTTACCTGAACTATCTTGTAAAGTTCTTCCTATATGTCCCCAATTACCTAATACAGAATCTCCTGTTCCTAATAAATCTACTGGACCTTCTAAGGTCATGATCATATCAATTTCTTCGTTAAATACTTCTTCGCATAAACTTATAGCGTCTCTTCTGTTATGAATCTTACTAAAGTCTTTTTCTACAAATTCCACAGTATTTTTTACTTGGCTAATTACTCCGTTTAATTCTTCCCTCATGTCTCTTCCAGTAGGTAAAGTTACAGAATTCTTTTTAGGAATAGCTATTTTTATATTTTTATCTTCCAATTCTTCATTATCGTAAATATTAATGGGAACAAGAGTCTTAATAACATCTACACACAAATTATAATTATGACTCATTACTCCAATACCAGGAGTAAAGACAATATTATCTGTAGAAATCTTATTTTTGCTTCCCTTTAACCCTAAACCTTTTGCCATAATTCCATAAAGATTAGTACTCATGGCTGGTCCTATTACCGAGCCTCCACCATCTGTACCTAAAGCAAAATCATTAATTCCTAATAAAATATTTACACAACTTCCACTAGAAGAGCCTGTCATTATTTTACCTGTTAAGGGATTGATTAAATTAACATCTATAGCTCTACCTCCTTGAGACATCTTGTCTAAAGTATGGAAGAGGAATCCACTATCTCTCAAAACCTTAACTAATTCTTTTTCTATTTGATTTGTATTTTTTACACCAAAAGTAATTAATTCTTTCTTAAGATTATTACTTAAGATGCAAACACCTTCATCAAGAATTTCTTCTCTATAATAATCTAAAGATTTATTCATCATTTTTTCTGCTTTTAATACTGATTTACTAATCTTAAGCATTTGATAAAGTTTATTATTATTTGTATCTGACATATTTATCACCTTTTATAAAAAAGATATAGAAAGAGGGGGGATCCCTCTCTCATTATGCTGGTATATTAAATAATCCTATTAAGGATAGTATGTTCGCTAATATTCCTACTAAAATTGCTGAAATTGGTCCTACTGCCATGGATACAACTGGTTTCCCAGCAATTTCATTTAATATATACAGTCCTGCTACTATGAAGAATCCCATACCTGGAGCTATTGCATTAGCTGCATTCATTCCCCCTACTAATAGGGCTACTTCTAATAGTTTGCTCATAGCATTTCTAATATTATCTCCTGCTTCTCTAATTCCAGGATATTTATCCATGGAATGTCCTAGTTTTCCTAATAGTATTATTTCTAACCCTATTATTGCTGCACCAATAATAAAAGATAGTATTGGATTTTTTACAAATAAACCAATAGCAAAAACAAAAGTCATACCTGCTGGTCCATATACTCCTGTTGCAATGCCTGTTGATACAATCAATGGTATAAACCCTATTCCTCTTGCTAAGGCGGCAAAGCCTGCATCTGTTATTTGTCCTTCACTAGCTAAATTTAAAGCTATTGGATCTCCCGAAATATAATTTAAAGATGTAGCTGCAGCTACTAATCCACCCATAATCATTAATACTACAATATTCCCTTTAATTCTTTCTACTCTCTCTCCGAATACTGAAGTTAAATCTACAATATCTTCTTCTGAAGCTTTTTCTCTAGTAGCATAAATCATAAGTATTATCATTCCTACAACTAAAGCCATGCCTTCTGGATTTAAACTTATTTCCCCAGAACTTATTGTAATTGGACTTATAATAATAGCTATTTGTCTACCAATTAATGAAAGAACTAAGTTTAATAAACCTTTCTTTGCACCATATTGATAAGCAGTTGCTAAGGCTGGAAACACTGCAAAAGATACTACTATTGGAGTTCCTACTTCTCCTAAACTATCTATAAAATTAACTGGCAATTTTTCAAAAGCTTTGACTATCCCTTCTAATCCTATAACTAAACCTACTCCATAAAGTGCACCTATAATTCCAGCAATAATTGTCCCCTTTTTATTGTCTGGGCAAAAAGTACCTATAATATCTGTCCCTAAAAATACACTATGAATTAAAATAATACTAGTAGTCAATGAAAAAGGAATCCCAAATCCTATTACTAGACCAAAACCCATTGCAAATGATGTAGCAGCTAATTCTTTTCTATTCATTCTACCTTCTAGGTATTCTGGCATTATTGGTCTTAAACCATCATTAAATACAGCAATGCCTTTATTAGATAAAATAGCTGCCAACGCTCCAATTATAGCAATCATTAAAGTTTTCATTTTCATCCTCCTTTGTTTTTATTTAAAAACTTGTAGTTCGACATAAATTATTGTACAGTTTTTTGTATATTTAAGGTGTAGTTATTTTAAGCTACTGTTTTTTAAATCAAATTTCAACAGTTTTTATTATACAGTTATAAAATAGTATTATTTCTTAAGTATTTCCCTAATTAATATTGGTAAAATAATTTCATAATGATCTCCTGTAAATCCAAAGGCAACCTTTCCCTCTTTTACTGCTTCAACTATTTCTGATTCTTTAGGTACTCTACCTGGCATGGAAAGAGTAACACATTTATCTCTTGTAAGTAATGCTATAGCCATACTTAAAGCACCACCACCTCCAGTGTGGCAAGCCCCTACATAATAATCTGCTTTACCTGTTTTTACTGAATTCGCAGCCTGGATATCTGACTTTACATCTACATCTACTTCACTACCACCTAATTCCTTTACTAATTTTGCAATTTCTTGTTTTTCTACTTGTCCACCTACTACAATTTTAATCATTTATATTCCCCCTAATTATTAGTCTTTTCTATTAATGTACATACATGAAGAGCAATGTAATCCTTTTCATTTTGAGGTATAAATATATCTAGTTGTTCTTCAAGCAGTTTATAGTACTCTGGTAATTCCTTATACATTTTCGTTGTTTTTACTTCTTTAAATATTTCTTCATCTATACTTTCTATCTCTTCTCCTTTCTTTATTCTTGAAAGAGCCATAGCTAAATGTGTAACTAACATTGCACCATTCTCTTCCTTTACTTCTATAGAGTATTTTTTTTCAATATTTTTTGTAAAACCAATTACTGCCTTTCTCGTATAAGAATCTATTTCCCCTGAATTTTCTAATAGTTCCAGTCTTAAATTTAACATTTCATCCATTTTTTAACCTCCAAATTTCTGTACAGTATTTTGTATATTTATTTTAAAAAAATTAATAAGCAGGAATCATTTTATTATTTAACACCTTCTTTTGAATTTCCTGTATATACTCCATATTAATAAATTTATCTATAACATTTTTAAGTTCCTTATTATTGCTATTTATTACTAATGTAGCAATAGTATCCATCTTATTTATTTCTATAGTCCTAGGATTTTGAAGTGGCATTATATTTAATTTCAAAGACTTCTCTCTTATTTCATCTTCATTCCATATAGCAGCATCTATTTCATTGCCTTCCAGCTTTTGTATGATTTGATTATAAAATACTTCTACATATTTTACTTTTTTTCCTTCACATTCATATTTAGTTAATAAGAATTGGTCTGGTGAAGCTGGATCTATACCTATCCTCATACCATCTTTAATCTTTTCTATATTATTGTTTCTAAAAACAATTTTATGATGACCTACATAACTTTTCTCTCCAAACTCATACAATATTTCAATATTTGAAAAGCCTTTCATTTCATGATGAGCAGCTAATTTTGACGTTATTACAAAATCATATTTTCCTAAATCTAAGGCCTCTATACGTTTTCCTGCTCCTCTCATAAAAGCTAAACTAAAAGGAATATTAGCTTTTTCAAAAGATTTATATAACCCTGTTGCCAATCCTTCATAACGTTTGGAATAAGGTAATGGCATAACACCCATTATTACCCCAAAACCTGAAATCGCCCAGAGCTTTTCATAATCTAAACTTACTATGTAAGTGCCTAAACGCCCTCTAGAGTCTATACTTATAGCACCTTCATCTTGTAAAAACTTTAAAGCTGCCTGTACTGTTCCTCTACCTGTTTCGAAATTATCTGTATATTCTCCAATTGTTCTAATTCTCTCGCCTACATCACAAGAAATCAATTCCCTTGCTAATAACATAGCTACATGTCCATTTTTAGACATTAACTTTGTTTTATAATCCTTCATAAATACCTTCCTTTATTTAAGTACAATTTTCTGTATACTTATAATAACACATAAAATATTTCTATGCAACTAAATTAGAGAACTAATAAGTCCAAATCTTATACTAAAATCAATACTATAAATTTAACTACAGCATGCCTTTGAACAGCTCATAAAGTGAATAAAGTTCTATTGAATATCTATTAGTTTTCTTAATTCCATTGTCATTTCTGATGAAACATAGAAAATATAGTTTTCGTATCCAATATACATAAATGCACTTTCTCGGTCTTCATTTCCTAAAAATAAATGTAACCCTTATGTATCACTATTTTCGTACTGATTAATATATCATAGTTGGATTTTTTTATTTATTTTTTATTTTCTCTTTTTGCACTTTTTATAAATTTCTTCAAATTATCACTACCTTGTAGTATCAATAATATTATAATAAGTCTAATTAATACAAAGATTTACTTCGTTATATTATTTCAAACATAAATAATATGAATAGTATACCATTAAAATACATATAACTTAACTTTTATAGCTTGGAAACAATACCTGGAAACTTTGCTTTATCCCTATTAAGGTAAAAAAGCATTTACGAAAAATTTTCGATTCTACTAAACTCTATAAATAACTTCACTTTTCTAAAAATAATAATAAAGGTTTCAATGTACTCTTATCAGTAAAATCAACCTTTTTACCATATGTAGCTAAAAGCTCCCTATCATCATCAGACAATTCCTGAGAATCTTTCTTAGAAATTACAGTTTTGAGCATTGCCATCATAGATTTATGTATGAATCCTAACTTTTTGTAATCAATTCCACCACGTAAATGGAAAAACTTTATACCATCACTCATTTCTTTTGAAAAATTCTTTTCTATAATTGGAGAAAAAACTTCCTTCCTGTCAGTTGAAGCCAGCCCTACAGTAAAAACTATTATTCTTTTATCCTTTAAAGCCTTATAGTTTTTAGTTATAACAGAAATTCCAGCAATTCCACTTGCATATAATCCGCCACCATAAACAATAGTATCGTACTCCATTAGTTTCTTAATATCTACTTGTGAATGTTCAAACAAGTCCACCTTAGATTCTTCAGCTATCCATTGAGCATATTTTTTAGTGCTACCATATTTTGACTTATATACTACAGCTATTTTATTCATATAGTTTCACTTCCTATATTCTTATTTACTCAAAGCATTCTTTAATTATATATATTATAAAAATATACATTTGTTTTACATATGGAAATTAACTCTATGTCTAATATATCATGGGTATTATTCCAAAACCTTCTTTAATTATTTAAATTTTACTGCTGTTCCATAGGCTATAACCTCAGCTGCTCCTTGCATTATAGCAGATGAAGCATAACGAATATTTATTATTGCATCTGCCCCTAATTCTTCAGCTTCTTCAACCATTCTTTTTGTGGCAAGAGCTCTTGCGTCATTCATCATTTCATTATAAGCCTTTAACTCTCCTCCTACAATGGTCTTAAAACCTTGAGTTATATCCCTTCCAATATTTTTACTTTGAATTGTGCTACCCTTAACTAAGCCAAGCATTTCAAGCTCTTTATCATTGTAATAATCAGTATTTACTAAGATCATCTTCTTCTCCACTCCTTATTTCTTTTATTCTTTCAATTAATACAAATATGCTGACTCCTATTAAAGCTAACGGAATTATAACCCCAACTATTTTTATCCACAATGGTTCAGGAATATTTATAATTCCTAAAATAAATAATGAGAAATATATTATTAGCATACATGTAATTATTAAAGGTGCTATCATTTTTTTAATTTTCATATAGCTTCTCCTTTTAATTTTATAGAAGTAATAATTTAATTTATTATACCATTATCAGTATATGTTTTTCTAGACAATATAACTCTAAGTTTTTTAAAAATAGCCATAAGAACATTTTTTGTTCCTATGACTATTTTAAATCTTGCTATTGAACTATACTCATAAACTTTCTTCTAGTAAAGATATAAAATATTCCATATACTAATGTAAATATACCTATACTTATAATTGTAGGTATAATTAAATTAAACTTCATCATATTACTTAATACTGATATAGCAACTATACTGTGAATTGAACCAACTATCAATGGCAATATAAAGAAAATACCTACCTGTTTTGAAACTGATTTATATATTTCTAAATCTGTAGTTCCTAATTTCTTTAATATTTCATATTTACCTTTATCTCTAAAAGATTCACTCAATGTTTTGAAATAAATTATACTTCCAGTGCCAAATGCAAATACTAAAAACAAGAAAGCACCTAGGAAATAAATAATTCCTGTGAAATCATAAAATGTTGCATCAGCTATAAAAGAAGTATACAGTCCAGATTCTTTTGGTGGTAATGTTTCTGCCAACTGAAAAGTTAAATCTTTTATATTTTTTGGATTATCTAAGATAATACCATTAAACTGATGTTCTATAAAATTAGCTTTCAGCACTTCGTATTCTTTATCATTAACAACTATACATGGAAAATTAAGTCCATTTCCAAAAAGAGGAACCTTTGTACTAACTTTTATATCATATTTCTTATCTTTTATCCTAATATCCTGTGCTTCTATAAGGCTCATCATTGTCTGAGGTCTTTCTATATATCCTACTTCATTTTTAGACAAATTAAATTCAGAAATTATATCTTCTCTATTTTCCACTTCTAAGTCAGATAATATATCTTTAAAATTAGATAATTTAGTTACTACAACTTCATTATCAGGGGCATAAAAGAAATTTGCTCTTTCTTTAAGCTTTATTGTATGGTTTGACTTTTTAATAATTTCGTCTACCTTCTCTATTTTTTCTTTATTATCTGAAACATAAGTAACATTATAAGGAACTTCTATTTTACGATTTTTCTCTACATAATATTTTAAAGAACTTACTGTACCAAAAGAAGTTATACAAGTTGTTATCAATACTGCTACTGCTGCAAGGGTTCTATAATTATTCTTAATCCTAAAAGCTATATTTGAAATACTAATAATATTTACACCTCTATATAGAAAACTCTTTTTATTTATATAATGTCTTATTACCATAGAAAAAAAAGATCCAAATAGCCAATAAGTACCTAATATAATAAGAAGTATTGTAGTCAGAAGACTTGTTCCAAAACCAAATTTTTCATAATTTATTGCAACATAATATGCAATACCAATTATTATTATTGAAACAATTCCTTTGAAATAATTAACTTTTGGAAGTTCTTCTTCTTTTTTTAAAGAATTTATCAAGTCAATTAAATTAGATCTAATAATACTTATATATCCTTTTAAAAAAATAAACACCAAAATAATTGAATACGCAATTATAGTATAAATAATAGCTTTTTTAGATATGAAAAAGTCGATTTTCATATTCAAAAGAGCTACTTTGGCAAGTATCATCATAAATAATTTACTAAATAAAATCCCCACTGCTAATCCTATAATTAATGATAATAGCCCTAATAATAATCCTTCAGAAGCAAATATAAAACCTACTTTATTATTGTCAATTCCCATAAAAGCGTACACACCAATTTCTTTTTTCCTTTGATTTAAGAAAAAATTAGTAGAATATACTATGAAAAATATTAAAAATATTATCATAAGCATAGAAGCACTCATAGATGCAGAATCTATATAACCAGAAGCTTCTTTATGTTCTAAAAATTGAGGATTATATCTCATTGACAAAAAATTATAATAGGTAGCTACAGAAAAAATCATTGCCATGAGATACAAACCATAAATTTTTATATTTCTTTTAAAATTAACAATTGCTATCTTAAAAGAGTTCATCTACCCCACCTCCCATAGAACCAAGTAAATCAATAATTCTCTTGAAGAATTCTTTTCTTGATGAATCTTTGTCTATTCTTGTGTGAATTTTGCCATCTTTTATAAATAAAATTCTTTTACAATAACTAGCTGAAAATGCATCGTGGGTTACCATTATAATGGTTGTATTGAACTCTTCATTCATCTTAGATAAACATTGTAATAATTCTTGAGAAGATTTTGAATCTAATGCTCCAGTAGGCTCATCTGCAAAGACTATAGAAGGCGAAGTAATAAGTGCTCTTGCTGCTGCTACCCTTTGTTTTTGTCCTCCTGATAACTGATAAGGATATTTTTTAGTTTGGTTTTTCAATCCAAAAAAACTGCTCAATTTTTCTACTTTACTCCTTATTTCTTTAGCATTCACTTTTGATAAAGCAAGAGGCAATGCTATATTATCTTCAACAGACATACTATCTAATAAATTAAAATCTTGAAATATAAAACCTATATTATTTCGTCTAAATACTGAAAGTTCTCTATTCTTCATATTTCCAATATCTTTGCCTTCATAATATATCTTCCCAGAAGTAGGTTTGTCAATAGTAGATAACATATTTAAAAGTGTTGTCTTACCTGCTCCAGATGGACCCATTATTCCTAAAAATTCGCCCCCATATACTTTTAAATCTATATTATCTATAGCCTTAAAAATAGCATCCTTAGAACCATATTCTTTTCTTAATTTCTTTGTTTCAAGTACTATTTTCATATTGTCATCCTCCTGTTTTAATGTTTAACTATATTTTAATATTTTCATTATCTAGCTACCATCACTTACGGTGACAATATGAATACTAATATTACATCTTTGTCACATTGAAATAATCAGATAACTTATAAAAAATTATTATAAATTCCGTATATTGTGACACTTGAGAATTAACCTTTATTCCTATATTTATCTTACTTGCAATTTTCTTACATATATAAAGTCCCATACCTGTAGATTTACTTGTCTTCCTCCCATTGGCCCCTGTAAATCCTCTATCAAATATTCTATTAATATCTTTTTTAGCAATACCCATTCCATTATCTCTTATTGAAAGTATTACACTTTCATCATCTTCTTTTGCAAAAATATTAATGTTTCCACCTATAGATACATATTTACAGGCATTATTTATTATCTGTTCCAATATATATGAAGCCCACTTCCTATCTGTTAATACTTCAAAATCCAAATCACCAATTTCTAATTCTATTCTTTTTGATATAAAAAGATTAGTGTTGGTCTTAATTGCACCTTTAACTAAAGAATCAATATTTACTTCTTCAACTATAAAATCTTCTGAATAACTTGATGATCTACTAGTATATAGTACTTGATTAACAAGAAAATTAGTTCTTTCTAATTCTTGCCTTAGTTGTTCTGATATATTGTACATATCTTCTTGTTCAATTTTGTCAGCTATAAGTTCACATACTGATAATGGTATCTTAATTTCGTGAACCCATTTTGTTATATAGTCATTTAACTCGTCCAAATTTTCTTTTAGTTGTTCTGTCTCTTTTAGTTTCTCTTTATTTTTTAAATCAACAACCTTTCTTATTAGTTTTTGTTCCAATTTTTCACCACTTGGAACAAATCCATCAATTTTTTCCTTATTATAAAGAGCACTTCTAAAATCTTTGTAAATATTTCTCCATTTAACATACCCTACAATTAAAAATGTAAAAGAAATAGAAAACAGTAGCATATTCATATACAGAATATCATTTAGAGATTTATTTAAATTTGTACTAGTTATTAGTATTAGATTTATAATTAAAGTTACCATTAGAAAACATATAATTGTCCAAAATAAATCTTTTAAATATTTAAAGAAACTCATGGTATCACATATCCTTGAGATCTCTTAGTTAATATGAAGTCTTTTAGTCCTATATCTTCAAGCTTTCTCCTAAGTCTATTTACATTCACTGTTAAAGTATTTTCACCTATAAAATATTCACTTTCCCAAAGTACCCTCATAATCCTATCCCTTGACACTATTTTGCCCTTATTTTTCATAAGCAATTGAAGAATTCTAAACTCATTCTTAGTCAGTTCTACTTTTTTATTATTATAGACTAGAGTCCCATTATTTATATTTAAAATAGCTCCTTCACATTCTATTATCTGTCCTTCACTTTCTCCATAAGAATAGGCTCTTCTAAGTATAGCTTGTATTTTTGCTACTAAAATATCAATAGAGAATGGTTTTGTAACAAAATCATCTCCACCCATATTCACTGCCATTATTATATCCATATTGCTATCCCTTGAAGATAAAAATATAATTGGAACTTTGGATATATCTCTTATTTTTTTACACCAATAAAATCCGTCAAAAGAAGGTAAATTTATATCCATAAGCACTAAATGGGGCTTATATTTTGCAAACTCTTCTAATATATTTTCAAAATTTTCTATAGAAGCTGTATCAAATCCCCATTTAGAAATTCCTTCTTTTATATTGTTACAAAGAGATTTATCATCTTCTACTATAAATATTTTATACATAATACCACCTCATATCTAAAATATTCTCTATTTTAACATATAAATCCTAAAAATTCTCAGTGAAAATATCTTATTATATTATTTCAACAAATACATCTGCCAATAATAAATATTAAAGCTAACAATAAAGCCTATTATACTTGTTAAAACATATTTAACTTTATTTTTTTTATAATATTTATTCTCTTAAAAAGAAATGGTAAAGAAACAACATATAATAATAAAATAATCATAAAAATAAACGATAAATAAACATGAACTCTTATACTTTCCAAAGTATTATAATTTAAAATTTTCAAAGCCATAATAAATATGTTTAAGAAAACAAAAAATATTACAAATAGTATAGACAAATTATACTTATTTAGAGAATCTTTTAGATATAATTGTTTCCTTTTTTTAATCTAATAAATGTTATTAACTCTAGGATTAACATAATTATAGAATAGCAAAGAGCAAGTAAGAATAAACCAAGAACTATATATTCTGCAAGTGCAGTCCCCCAATTAGAATATGCTTTTACCTCTCCTACAGGATAAACCTGCTCAGGTTCTGCCTTCTGCAATGCCTTTTTCAAATCTTTAGTATTATGTATATCATCAACAAGTACATCAACAATAACTTCTTGCCAACCAGCATCATGGTGCATAAGGTTTTCTATTGTTATCTTTTCATTAGGATAGCTTTTCTTCAATATTTTATAACTTTTCTAGTTCTTTTACATTAAAACTCCATAAATGATACAATTTAGTTATACAAAGAATCACCTAAATCGCCATAATTATCAAATCTTAAGAATACAATCTACTTATAGGACATATCTAATATAAACATTATACCATTAAATAAAAATTTCCTATAATTTCCATAATCTCTAAGTATTATTCTATCCAACATAGCTCATCCACTACTTATGATTAGTGCTACTTTCAAAGCTTATTTGGTAATAAAATAAAACAGTAGGTTATTATAACAAGCCTACTGTTTTTAATAAGTAGTTCATTGATTATTTTTTTATTAAAATACTATATTTATTCTTTACTGGATATAATAAAAAATCTATGACATGTAAAATCAATGTAACCTAACTTTTCAATTATATTATGAATTTCTACTAATTTGTCAAAGTATCTTTCTATAGTAAAATCTGGTACTTGCCATGGTATTGCTTTCAAATAATATACAATGGCTCCTATATCATAAAATCTTGTTTTTATTAAGTCTTCTTTTTGTTCAAGTACCTTTAAATCTACTGCTTTTAATTGACCTACAGCTCTTTCTAGATTCCAATCAAAGAATTCAAACTCTGGAGCTCCTAAAAATTCATTGATTTCTTTATCATTCAATCCGCCAACCTGCTGAGTAACAAAAATTCCTTCATCCTTTAAAATTCTTTTAACCTCTTTAGGTGAATAAGATTCATGTTTATTTATTATAAGTTCAAAAGTTTCATCATCAAATGGTAGACATTCATCATTTTCAACCTCATAAACCTTTACACCTAAAGGTTCTAATTTGTTTTTTGCAATAAGTATATTAGGTTTATATCCTTCTGTAGCACAGGTGTATTTAGGTAATGGATCTAATGTAGATAAAAATTCTCCCCCACCTGTACCCATATCAAGTAAGGAAGATACTTCATGAATTTCTATCATTACTTTATTTCTATAATTCCAACTCAATGGAAACTCTTGCATTCTTCCAGTTGATTCTAAGAATGAGAAATCCCATCCTTCAAACTTTTCATTTACTTCATCCATTAGATAATTAAACAATTCTTTATTTATTAAACTTTTTTTCATATTTTCTTCCTCCCTCAAGTATTTTAAGATTCTAAATAAAAAATTCTTTTTCAGGAGAACCCCTTATAGGTTGTTATAATCCGTACATAATAGAATAAATATACATACATATACTCCTTTTTTAGTTATTTATATAGCTGATTAAACTATATATTTACAATTTATATTTTCTTATTAAACTTTATTTAATGTAAATTCTACAATACTTAATATAGCTATTTTTTCATTAGTTTCATCTATACCATAACACCAAATATCTCCAATATATTTCCCTTTAAAATAAATAACTTTACCATAACTTAAGGCATCTGCTTTCAAAGACTCCTCAAATAATATTAATGCTTTTTCTAAGGATTCAATACTAAAGGGGAATAATCTTTTTATTTCTTCATCTTGAGTCTTCTTCCAAAAAGTCATAACGTGATCCTTCGTTCTTGTTTTTAGCATTATGTCCATGAAAGCCATCCTTTCATCAATATAATAATCAATCATTTTTTATCTCTTTCAGTTTGTTTCAATAATTCACATAATTCTACTTATACAAAGAGTTGTATTATTCTTAAGCCTTCTAAAATTACCACTTTAGTTAAAATAATAAATGACAAAAGATAAAAAAGACTTTTTTGTAAAGCTGAACCTCTCTTTAAAATTAGACCAATTACACCTAATATTATTGCAACTATACCCAGACCACAGAGAAGAATGAACAGTATATTCATAGTTCCAAAAGTAATTGCAGGTTTTATCGCCATGGAATCCTTTATTCCTCCTGTTGCCGATAGTACTATACCTAATATGAGCATGATGGTACTCATTCTTTTCCAATTTACATCTGCTGGATTATTTTTGATAGTCTTAATGAATATGATAAAAAAGGTTATTAAAAAACAAGTAGAGATAAAATTTGCTACACTTCCAAAGTATAATTTAAACATTCTATCCCTCCTTTGTATTTATATTAAACATCCATAATGCTAATGCAACGTTTGATGTCATCAATGAATAAAGATTAACTCTCTCAACTAGACCTGCATATTGAGGAAATTCATTTGCTGCAACTACTGTCATAAATCCTGAAACAATAAACACAGTACTAAATAAAGCCATAAACCTTGTCATTCCTGGGTATTTTTTTGTTTTAGCTAGTCCAATAGTAAGCAGTATTGCTAAAACAATGTAACCAATTACAATAACTCCCGTTATAGCAAAATGCATGGTATTTTGAAAACTATTGCTCCATGCTGTATCAGATAAAGGAAATAGTTTGTATCCAAACGTAGATAACAATTCTGCAACAGCCTTAATAACCAATCCAGTATAAAAAGTTTTATTCACTTTTACTTCTTTTTTGAAATAAATTAACAAAACAATGCAAAAAACCATATTAAAAAAACTATAACCATAGCTAATGTTACTTGCTACAGTATGACTAATTGCAGTATCTGCTGTTAAATCACTAATTGGCTGGGCAATCGGATTATAATCTTTCCAAATCATTCTTCCTGCTACCACATGTGTCAGATAAAAAATAGTTTCCAATACTCCTGATAATGCTAAAATTTTTAAGGTGCTTTTTCCCTTTTTTAACGTATTCATGTTTTCCTCCAAAATTTTTATTAACTAAAACATTTCTTTAATAGGTAAAAACCAGTGCCCCAAATGCTGATTTTTATTTATTCCATTGTCTTAGTTAGTATGTATTTTTCAACTTATACAGCATAACTAACATAAATATTATGCTATTCAACATATCTCATCTACTAATATGATATACTCCATTATATTAGTGCTACTTTCAGAGCTTATTTGCTAATAGATATATTTAATTAATAGAATGAAATAAAACAATACAAAAAACTATAGCCGTAGCTAAGGTTACTTGCTACAGTATGGCTAATTGGAATATCTGCTGTTAATCTAATAGAGCTTTATATTCATCTACATCATCAAATTTATCCCAAAAACTAATGGGGATATCATCAGTGCTAATATTTTTCATATTAATCGGTTTTCCATCATTTAATTTATCTACAACTATATCAAAAGAATTATCATCATTTAATGTGATTTCAAAGCTTTGCTTGTTACTCTTAATTCTATATGAATTGTTTTCAGATTTTTTGTAAGTTCCTCTATCAACTTCCCTATTATCAATCCATTCAACAAAACTATTATCTTCTTCACGAATAAGCACTTGAATATGATAACCATTCACTTCACTCTGATAAAACCCCTTTAAAGTAGGTCTTATGGATAAATACCCCCATGATATCAAAATAATTACTATTGATAAAACAATAACTGTTAATTTTTTCATAACAATACCCCCATAATGTCTTTCTACTTATATGACATACCTTATATAAATATTATAACATTAAATCGTTACCACCCTTTCATTCAAAATATTATTTAAAATTTGTAATCATCTTACAAAACTATATATATGAATCATGATAAAATCCATGATGATAACGATATTTCCTCAATGTTCCTTCTTTAGTAAAACCAACTTTTTCAAGAACCTTTTGAGCAGCAACATTTTCCGCATCAGTGTCTGCTTCTATTCTTACTATCGGGTAGTTTTCAAATAAAAATTAATATATATAAGACCTATTAACTTTTTCCCTTCTTGAGCAATTAACATTTGAAATTTATAAGAACAAAAACCATCTTTTTCATATTTGTTTTGAAGTTGGTAAAATGATCGAAATTGAAACTCTTGATATTTTTCGCGTACTTTTTATGAATTCTATTCATATATTTCCTCCACATCATGTTTTTCAATTGTCCTTATGCAAATATTTTCTTGTATAATCATTTTACTAAATATCATCCTCCAGATTATCATGTAGTACACTTTTCTACTATTATTTAAAGATACTGCACCTCATGGAAAATATATGGATTACGAGAAAATACAAGATATACAACTCTTCCATCATAATTTAGCATATATCTGACTTTATATTTCGTAAATTCTCCATCAATTACATCTAATATTTTTTCTCTATCAAACTAATTTACTTCAAGGCTTTCGTCACTTGTTGTCAATTCACCTGAAATTGCTTTACCAGTAAATCCAAAACTTACAATTGTTCCAATAGGACTAATCCCATCACGCTGAAACATCTCCCCTATATTTGAATGAACTGCTATTAATTTCCCAATTTCTATAGTCATCCTATTTTCTTCTTTTATCTCTCTTTTTAATCCATTGATGAGATTTTCACCTATTTCGATTTGCCCTCCTGGAATCTCTCATCCCCTATCAGGACTTTTCACTAGGAGTATTTTCCCCTCATCATTTTCTATTAATCCACTAACAGCAACAATATGTACTGGGTAATTCATAATACCATTTTCTCCCTAATACATAATATGAAAATAATGAGTCTAAACTTCAAATATAAACTATAATCATAATCTTATGATATACTGACAGGTTTTCTTTTGTCCACTTTTATACAGCTCATGCCACGTTGGTACATCAATAATATCAATTAATTCAGCTCCACAGTATTCACAGGTCTTTCTGGACGCGATATTTTCTAGCGAACATGTAATAATAATTTCTTTCATTTGGTGCTTCTTTGCTAACAAAAATAACAACTTGCAAGCTTTTAAGGCATAGTGATTCCCTCTAAAAGGCTTATAAATTTCATAGCCTATATTTCCGCCATATCTTGTATTGTCATTATGACCAACACGTAAATCACACTGGCCTACTTCAGTATTATCATCACATCTGACAATCTTAAAATAATATGCAGGAACATATTCTTTTTCGATGTTTTCATCAGCGGTTTTATATAGATGCAAATAAATTTCTTGATTCTTCAAATCCGTCGTATCAAAAAACATTTCTATACCACCTCAAAATATAAATTATCAATACTTTAAATAATATCATCATTACGCCATTAAATAGAAATTTGTTATAGTTTTGATAATTTTTTAAGTATTCTCCGTAAATCAAAAAAAGCTACTTTATCTTCCTTTAACTTACATCTTACCATTAAAATATTTATATGCTATAGAAAATGCTAACACTTGAACACACATTGCTCCTATAGAAAAAAACGCTGGAATTCGATAGTCAAGCCAAACAAATGTAAATGCCATTACTATAAATAAAATTGTTGCTATGACGTTTGCAATGGCATAAGCAATTCTTAGTATCTCAATGTTTCTTTCATCATTTAATTCAATTTGTTCTTGTTTTAGTTTTTCAGCTGGAGTTCTTTTATAATGAATTAATTTAACTATTCCAATAGCTATAAATGCACTACCCATGCCAGTAAACATACCCATAAGCATATTCATATTGTGTGCATCATCTGGAAACCTTATAGAAGATACTATGCCGAATACTAATAGCACCATACCTATAACAATTAATATAGGCCAGAATCTTTTGCTTTTAATCGTCTTACATAACATTATTTTTCCTCCTCATAAATAAAAATTTCTTCAATTAACATATCAAAATATCGGGCTATTTTAAAAGCTAACGTTATAGACGGATTATACCGCCCATTTTCTAATGAACTTATTGTTTGTCTTGAAACTTCTAAAGCTAAAGCAAGTTCTTCCTGTTTGATTCCTTTTTGTTTTCTAATTTCTTCTAATCTATTCTTCACAAAGAAAAACACCTCTTTCGTACTATTTGTAAAGTTAGCTTTACATTATCAATATACTATGATTAAAGATAAATGTCAAGCATACTTTCCGTAAATATTTATAATAAAAGCAGATTATCTTTCAAATCTGCTAAAGAGCTTACATCATATTTTTAATTATTAAACAACCATGATTTTTTATCTCAATTTTTCCTCAAACTCCGTTATATAAATCCCACTTCCAATTTCAATATCACTTTTCTTGTTATAACCATTTTTTAGATATAAATTTATGGCAGGTAAATTTCTCTTTCCAGTACATACAATAATTTTATTTATATTATTTTCAATTCCTTCTATAAAAGTTAATCAATTTATCTACAATACTCTTCCTAAAAAAGTGAGGAATATTGCAACTTTGTGTATATCTAAAATACTCCCAATAATTTTAAATGAAATCATCCTTGCTAGAACGTTATTTATATGATATCCATAAAAAATTTCATCACATGCTTTACTGTTTCTATATCTTTTAAATCAAGTTTCTAAATCATCACTTTCTCCTTTTGATTTACATAGTTATACCTATACGAAATATCTAATATAAACATTATGCCATTAAATAGTAATTTATTATAGCTTCTGATAACTTTACTAAATACTAATATACAAAACATAGCTCATCCACTTACTTATGATACAGTTCCCCGTATCAGTTCTACTCGCAGGATATAAGATAACTTACTCTCTATCCCTTTTTTACTTAAATTATTTTTTCCATAACTTTGATTTCCCAGTTCCTTTCAGGATGAATTGTGCTGACCACTTCTTTTACTACTTTAAATCCCATTCTTGTCCAAAACTCAAATCCACTTTTGTTTTGCTTTAGCACACCCAATCTTAATCTACGATATCCTTTTTTTCTCATCTTCACTGTGAACTCCTCAATAAATGTCCTTCCGTATCCTTGTCTATGAAAATCTCCATGGATTATAAATAATCCTATATATATTGCATCTTCATCTGGATAATTCATTATATAATCTATAATTCCGATATCTTCACCATTTATTGATATTAATTTGTAGTTCTTGTTCTGCAAATTTGAGCCTGGTGGTATATCATTTTTATCTTCAATAACAGATTCAATTGAAGGTTTTCCATTCATTGAAATTTTAAAATACTCTTCATTTGTATCATAAATCTTTAAAACATTTTTAAGTAAATCCTCAGTAACTGTCTTTAATATAAATTCGTTTTCAGTATATTTCAACTTTCTCACCTCAAAAAATAATTTGTTTTTTCATTTTTTCCTTTATGAGAATACTGCCAGCTTTCAGAAAATACAATAGAAGCAATGTCAATATTAGACTGATTTATTGATTCAATTTTCACTCCTGTTCACCTCTTATAACATTAATCTACAAAACATAGATTGTCCTATTTATGATACGATTCACCGTATCAGTTCTACTCGCAAAATAAATAGGATGTATTTGGTAATAAATATAATACCATAGAATTAAAGCAGTAGATTTATTATAGAAATAATCTACTGCTTTAAAATTATATTTAAATTAATTTAAATTCTTTCAATACCATGCAAATCAAAATAAACATTCCTTGCCTTAAAGGGAGAAGGATTAATATATTGTAATTTCACTTTCTCAAAATCACTTATTCTTTTAGAATGAAAATAAGGTTTTTCAAATCTTAATCTTTCATCTCTTAACCAATCAGGAACCTCTATGTCATGTAATTGCAAATAGTAATCTATTAAGGCTGATATTTTGATTAAATACTTTATTTCTTCATCATTACAGTTATCTATATCTATTGACTCATATAAACTATTTATAAACTTTATATCTTTAGATTTTAATAATTCTAATAATTGATTTATACTTGTATTCTCATCTGGATACTCAAATAAATCCTTTAAGTATTTATTCCCAATCATAACCTAAATCCTCTCCTAAATATTTAATGAAATTTATTTGTCTCTCTCCTAAAAGTGTAAGGGGGATATAATCTGAAACTATATCTAAAAGCTCTGTTTTAGTAGTAATATTCAAATCTTTACACAATATATAAGCGTCTATAAAATCTTTAGCTGGCTCTGGTCTAGCAGCTAGCACTTTCATAGCAAGTAATTGTTCAGCTTTAGGTTTTAATATTTTTAAATTAGAATATACTTTATATGTTTCTTTATCTTCTTTTAAAAGAGATTTTAATGGCTCTTTAATATCTTCATTTATCCAATCATCGGAAAGATTAAAAGCATATTTGGTAAGGTCTAATATATTTTTTAACAATTTAGAGTTTGTTTCATTAAAAATACAATCTATATCTTTAGTAGCAGGTCTATTGTCATAAACCATAGTCATAATAGAACCACCATAAATTGTTATCTCAAGTTGTAATTGATTTTCTTTCAACCGTTCATTTAGATAATCGAAAATCTTCAATAACTTGTCCTTATCCATTAAACCTATATCGTTGGATTTAGCCATATTATCCCTCCTAATCATAGAATTGATTACTATTTTAATTATATCATACTAATAGGTAATTTTCGTTTATCACATATAATATAAACGATGTGTCTTAACAACCAGTAAAATCACGCTTATTTTTCGCCCTTTATTTCTATCACTTTATTATATAAATAAGGTTGAATTTCTGGATAGGTTAGATTTGCTGGTATTTTATTGAAAAATTCAATTTGTTCAATTTCATATTCTAATGTATTTTTAAAAGAATGGACTTCTGCATAAAACAACATTCCAAAAGTTTCATTTCCATTACTATTAACACAATTCCTTCTTGTAACTGAATATACTGTAATAGGTTCAATTTCAAAATTAATTGCTCCTGTCTCTTCTTGTAATTCACGCTTTGCAGTATCTACTATATTTTCATCTGGTTCTCTATGACCACCAGGAATTTCATAAGTTTCTCTTTCTTTATGTTTACAAAATATCCATCTACCATCATATCTGGCCATAATTACAGCAAACTTTAAATCTTTATCATTTATGTCATTATAAAACTTAACTTTTAATTTCATGCTACACCTCCTCTATTATAAATTCTCATTAATGAACATAATTTTACTTATACCACATAGTCAATACAAATATTATACCATTAAATAACAAATTATTACAGCCACATTTAGGGGCCCTAGTTTCCTACTACTTATGATACGGTTCACCGTATCAGTTCTACTGGCAAAACTTATTTGATAATAGATATTTCTAATAAAATGGGAGATTAGTTATCGAAATAAATAAACCAGCAGGTTTTATTGTACTAATCCTACTGGTTTTGCAAATCATTTATATTAATTATTATATCTAACCCTTTATGAAATTGCTATATCTGGTTCCTCAACTTCTGGACATTCATTATATAAAGTAATTGGGTCTATATCTAAACATTCAGTAGGGTCATAATTTCCTGATAAATCCCACGCTAATGTATCGTTTAATACGGTACATGTATTCATAAATATATCTATATCCTGTAATTGTTTAAATACCCCCTTTTGAATTAGTTCCCTAGCATTAAAAAGTTTAATTTTTCCATCTATAAAGTAAATATACACCTTGAAATCTCTAGTTGGGATAACCTGAATAACTTTATAATTCATAAAAGTTTCCCTCCTTTACTTTAATGGCTCAATTCTTTTTATCATCTCATGTCTTTTAGCAAGATGCCAATTTTCCATTAGTTTGTTTTTATGAATCTCACACCATGCAAGAACTAATTTTAACTGTTTCGCAGGAAAGAATCCCTTGAAGACAACACCATTTTGTATATCTATCAACACTTCAGCATTGCCATACTTTGCATGAAAGTGAGGTGGTAAATGGTCATTATAATACATTGTTACCTTTATTCCGTAAAAAGATGATATTTCAGGCAATAGTATTTCCTCCCTGCATGATATTTGTTTAACAGTATATATTTATTTATTATATCATAATTATTTTACTTATAGCAGCTTCTTATGCAGATTATCCTGTTCTTTATAATAATAGAGTTCACCCAATTTATCAGATTCAAAAATATTAAACATATCTAAAAAGTCAGGAGCTAGCTCATACTCACTTAAATTCCTTTTTTCTATAATTATTACCTCTATATCCTCTTTACTGCATATACCTTTTAATCTAATATTATTTGTAATAAAATAATCAGCACTCATAGCTATAATTGATTTAAATATATTATATCATTATTAAGTCTGAATTTTTAATTTACTTATTTTTTTATATGCTGTGGCTTAAATTAATTTTCTTACCCTATTATCAAGCCAACTATAAATTTGTTCAATTTCTGATTCATAGTTACTATTTATTTCAAAATAAGTTGCTTTATTTATCTTACACAACGATTTCAGATTTTTATGTTCAAGAATAAATTGTTCAATTGTTCTATCTTCATTGTACTTTCTATTCTCTATCTCACATCTATGAGCAATAATTTCTGATTCAAAATTTTCTTTTATATATTTGTCTGAAAAAATAATATAAAAATATATAATATCTTTTAAATAATAGCTGTGTAACTCCAAAATATTTTGAGGCAACAAACAGGAGCCTTCGATAATTAAATTTTGCTGATTTTCTATAACGGTCATTATTATTCCTTTAACAATGGGCCACAATTCTTCTGCAATTAATTCATCACTATCATTTACTGTAAAAGAACAGTTATCTCTTCCTCGTATAAGACCCATTTTTAAATGGTCTAGTGATAAGTATGGAAACTTATATCGCTCAAGTAATTTTTGAGCTATTAAAGTCTTACCCGTATGGCTGGCTCCACCAATTAAAATAACCAAAATATAGTCCCCCTTATCATATAGAATATATAAATAATCTTTAGTGCACAATATATAAAGAAAGCGTCTTAATTATAAAATTAATTAACTAAAAATAATTATTATTTACTCTGACCTAATACAAGTGTTGCGAATGCAAAAGAAGATTTATTTATCTTACTTCTAATCAATAAGCAATGTATGGATTTCTCTTCGACCATATACTCATAATATCTTTCCAAGTCTTCACTTTTCTCAAATATAAATTCTATATTTCCGTCTTCTACTGAAGTTAATATAAGTGGATTTATGTCATAATCAGAAACAATATTACCTCTTTCATCTACGATGTAATCATAAACTTCAAATTCAGTTGTTTCAAAATTCAGAGCTTCAATTTCAATTTTTTCTCCAAAATCAATCATTGGCAATTCAATAAATTTTTACCACCCATAAAACTTTTTATCCCTTCTTCAATATCTTCTTTCTCTTTACTATTTCTATCTCCATAATAAATTGGCTTTAATTCTTTAGAATCATATGATATTTTAATGGCTGGCTCTTGTATCATACTATTTTGGCAAGATGCTAAAACTAATAATATTAATAATAAACTAATCATAATAAATGAATTCTTAAATCTTTTCACAATACTTAATCTCCTAAAATATAAATTCTCTTTACTTCTCATAAATATACTTATATACATAATACCATTTAATCATAGTTTATAGTAGCCCCTTAGGCATAAATATTGGGTAAATAGGGCTTGTCCACTATTTATGATACGGTTCACCCTTCATTATCCTAAATCCTCTATATATTTGTTCCAATAATATTATTCTCATCAGTTGATGAGGAAAGGTCATTTTTGAAAAGGATAGTTTAAAATTACTTTTGTTTAATATTTCTTCTGAAAGGCCTAATGAGCCTCCTATGATAAATGTTATATCATTTGTTCCACCTAGAGTTATATCTTCAATTTTCTTTGAAAATTCTTCACTGGAGAAATTCTTTCCTTTTATATCAAGGGATATTATATAAGAGTTATTTGATAGTTTACTAAGTATTCTTTTCCCTTCTTTTTCTTTTATTATTTCAATTTCTTTTTCACTTAAATTTTCTGGTGCACTTTCATCTGTTACTTCTATTATTTTCAGCTTACAATATCTAGAAAGCCTTTTTGAATATTCTTTTATACCTTCTTGCATAAATTTTTCTTTAATTTTCCCTACTCCAATTATTGTTATATTCATTTCTACCTCCACTTTCTTTTATAAATCTTTTTTATTATACCATTTATTTTTTATATTTAAATATTTTTTAAACATAAAAAAACCGTAGAAGCTAAAAGCCCCTACAGTTTCATTTCTAGTAAGTTTCAACAAACACTTCAAAGTATCCTTGAGGATGAGCACATGCTGGACATGATTCTGGTGCAGATTTTCCTCTATGGATATACCCACAGTTATTACATTTCCATTCTACTATTTCATCTTTTTCAAATACTTTGTTATTTTCTATATTACTTAATAATTTTCTATATCTAGCTTCATGACGTTCTTCTGCTTCTGCAACTTCTCTCCATACATAAGCTATTTCTGGGAATCCTTCTTTTTCTGCTATATCTGCAAATTCAGGATACATTGAAGTCCATTCTTCTTTTTCTCCTTCTGCTGCAGCTAATAAATTTGATTTTGTATCTCCTAGAGCAACTGGATATGCTGTATTTATATTTACAGCTTCTCCTTCTAAACTTTTACTTAAAAACTTAAAAAATCTCTTAGCATGTTCTTTTTCATTTTCTGCTGTTTCCATAAATATATTAGATATTTGAACATATCCTTCTTTTTTTGCTTGAGAAGCATAGTATGTATATCTAGTTCTAGCTTGCGATTCTCCTGCAAAAGATTTCATTAAATTTTCTGCTGTTTTTGTTCCCTTTAAAGATTTCATCATAAAGCCCCCTTATTATATATTATTTGATCTTTCATACAAAATTCATTATACCAAAATTTATCTATTCTAGCCACTCTCCAAATTTTTATTAATTTCAAATTAGTAAAATTAAATGAGTTGATATAAAGGAAATACATGAAAACATCGTGCTTTACATTTTTTCATTTATTTTGTTAAACACAAAATTTGAAAATTTATTATATATGAGACAATAAAATAATGAAAATATAGTTAATATAATTAACTGAACTAGTACCTGGAAGGAAAACTCTTTTCCAAATATATTTATCCCGAATACAAAGGTCATAATACTTAATGATATAGTTAAAATGATTCCTCCTATGATTCCATTAACAATGCTTTTCTCAATATAAAAATTTGATATTCCTAAAGATAATCCTACTATTCCATTAGTAAAAAAGAAAAAAAACCCTTCATGCACACTTAATAAGACTACCAAAATACCTGCAACTATGTAAGTTAGTAAACCAATAATAGGTTTTTTTCTAGCACTAATGTATATAGGAATTCCACTTAAAACAGTAACAAAGATAAATGCTTCAGAAAATAATACGGGTATAATTTGGAATATGAAAGCTATAATAGCCATAAAACTACCTAATACAATCAACTTAGTACTCATATTAAATGATACCTCCCCTTATATATTTATGAATATAACAAATAACTGTTCTTAGATTAAATAAATTAACCTTTTATGCACTTTTGCATATATTTAATAACAATATTATTTTAATTTGGGAGGATAGAAATGAATAGATATGTAAATCCAGAGGATATAAAAGTACCAAAAAATTATAAAATTGAAGTTTTTGCCACTAATTTAACAACACCTATAAATTTAATAATTACAGAAGAAAATGAAATGTATCTTGCTGATTCAGGAGTTACTGATGGAAATGGAAAAGTGTTGAAATTAACTTCAAATGGGTTCGAAATTATTGCTGAAGGTTTTAATCCTCCACTTACAGGAATAAACTATTTTGAGGAGAAAATATATGTTTCCCATAGAGGAAAAATAACTACAATTGATAGAAGTGGAAAAACAAAAGATATTATCAGTGGATTACCTAGCTGGGGGGATCATCACAATAACCAAGTAATGTTTAGCCATGATGGGAAAATGTACTTTGGACAAGGAACTGCCACAAACTCTGGAGTAGTAGGTCTAGATAATACTGTGTGGTTAAAAAATCATCCTCAATTTCATGACTATCCAGGAGAAGATATAATACTTAAAGGTGAAAATTTTGCCACAGAAAACATTTTAGGAAATCCAGAAATCGACATAGCATGTACAGGTGCTTATTCACCTTTTGGAGTAGGAGTACCTAGTACTTTTTGTGAATGTATAAAAGGTGTTAAAAAAGCAAGTGGTAGTATAATGCGAGCAAACCCTGATGGTTCAGATTTAGAATTAGTCTGCTGAGGACTTCGGAATCCATTTAGACTAAAATTTGATATGTATGGTAGACTATTTTGTACGAATCATAGAGCAGATGTTAGAGGCAGCAGGCCTATTGATAATTGTCCTGATGAATTTCAATTGATTAAACCTGGCATATGGTATGGATGGCCTGATTATTCAGGAGGATATCCTGTTACATTGCCAATATTTAAACCAGAAAATGCACCCCCTTTGGAATTTCTACTGGCAAAATATCCAATGGTCCCTCCTAAATCATTTGTGAGTTTTCCTAATCATGCAGCAAATATGGGATTTGATTTTAACTATAATTGTGATTTTGGTCCTTTAGGAGATGCATACATAGCTTTATTTGGAAGTGAAGCTCCTGAAACAACTGGTGGAAAACCGCTACCATGTGTGGGCCATAGAGTTTCAAAAATTGATATGAATACAAAAAAAGTATCAGATTTTGCAATAAATAAATCTGGTTGTCCTGCAAGTTTGACTGGTAGTGGAGGTCTGGAAAGACCTATTGATGTTGTATTCGATAATTATGAATATATGTATATTGTTGACTTTGGAATAGGCGCTGAAGGAGAAGAGGAAGAATGGCTTCCAAATACAGGAGTAATATGGAAAGTATCGAGAATTAAATAAAGTGGAGTTTAAATCTCCACTTTATCTTTCTTTAAAGCCAATCCTCAACTTCCTCTATTAACTTGAAATTAGTTAAATCATATTGAAGAGGTGTAATTGTTATATAGCCTTGACTTAAATAGTATCTGTCTGTACCTTTTGCAAGTTCTTTTTTTCTTCTACCACTTATAACTAGTGATATTTCTTCTTTTTCACTATTTTCCTCGGCATAATAATAATCGTAAATAACTCCTCCAATTCTACAAACCTTTATCCCCTTGATATCATTGTCATCATCAACACAAGGAGTATTTATATTTAATACAGTATTACTCTCCATAAACCTATGATTTACTTTATCTAATATTTTCATTGTATATTTAGCTGCTAATTCATAACATCCTTCCCCATCTTTCATTTCTGCTGAAACTGCAATTGAAGGTTTATTATATATATTAGCTTCAATTGCTGCTGAAACAGTACCTGAGTAAAGAATATCTGTTCCTAAATTTCCTCCCATATTTGTTCCTGATATTACTAAATCAATAGGTTCATCTAATAATCTATCAAAAGCAACTCTTACACAATCTGCTGGAGAACCAGAAATACTATATGAATTAGCTTTAATTCCCTTAAGGTTAACCCTTTTAACTACTATAGGTTTTGTAATAGTTATTGAATGACTTTTAGCACTTTGTTGTTCCTCTGGGGCTACTATTATGACATCATGCTCTTTTTCAAGTTCTCTAGCTAAAACTTGAATACCTTCTGCATTTATTCCATCATCATTAACTAAAAGTATTTTCATTTTTTTCCTCCTTAAAATAAACACTTTCATATAATTATATCATATTATCCTTTAACTACTCCTAATGGACTTAGTTTAACTATAGGTTTTACTAGATCTTCTTGATTTTTTATTACCTCTTCAATATCTTTGTATGCCATAGGAGCTTCTGAATAATCTTTTTTTGGATTTTTAAATACTATACCTTCCATAGATCTATTGACCATTTCCTCTGTAAATATTTTATTTGCTTGTCTCCTTGAAAGAACCCTTCCTGCACCATGAGAACAAGATTTAAAACTTTCTTCATTCCCTAGTCCTTCTACTATATATGAAGGTGTTCCCATTGAACCTGGTATTATACCCAATTCTCCACTTTCTGCTTTTATAGCACCTTTTCTATGAACTACTACTTCTTTTCCAAAATGTTCTTCAATACTTGCATAATTATGATGAACATTTATTTTTTCCATTATTTCTCTTGAACCTGTTTCTTCAGCAAATATTCTATAAAACTGTCTAAACAATTCTTCCCTATTAGCCTTTGCATACTCTAAAGAATATTTCATAGAATTAAAATATTCTTCCCCTTCCACTGAATCTATAAAAAGACCATATAAATCAGTTTTTTCAGGAACTAATTTATTTTCTTTGTTTAATTCTTTAGCTATTTTATTATAATAATTTGCAACTTTATAGCCAAAATTTCGGCTACCAGAATGAACCATCAACCAGATATGACCATCACTTCCTTTTTCTATACTCATGAAATGATTTCCTCCACCTAATGTTCCTATCTGATATCTAGATGAATCTAATTCACTTTGAATTACTTCATATTTTGGTGCTTTTTTAAATCCTTCCCAACTTTTTGGATTTTTGTGTGACTCAAACCCAAGTGGAATTTTTTTATGAGACTTATCCACAATATTTTTTATTTCTTCTTTAGATATGTGGATAACATCAGTTTTTGCTCCTATTATTCCACAACCTATATCTACACCCACTGCATTTGGAATTATTATACCTTCTGATGCCAGTACTCCTCCTATTGGCATTCCAAATCCTGAATGAACATCTGCCATTAGTGCAATATGTTTATAAGCAAAATCAAGATTTGAAAGATTTACAGCTTGTTTAAGTGCTGCTTCATCTATTTCATATGCCCAACTTTTGATAAGAATCTTCCCTAAATTTAAAACCTTCACAAAATATCCCCCTTTTAATTTTTAAACTACTAAAAATCTAGGTACTCTATCACAATAATGACATATTTGTGGACTTGTCCAGTCTGTGAAACTTACCTTATCTAACTCATATATATCTGGTGGTTGCTCATAAATCTCAACAAATTCTTCTATAGCAATTTCCAAATGTACATTACACACTACATACATTTTAATCATCTCCAATATTATTCTATACTTATATTATGCTCAAAAAAAGTATTTTTAAAGGCTTGACAAATCTGTCAAGCCTTTTTTATTATTTTTTATTTTTTCATCTCATCAAGGACTATTTCCACTATTTTCTCTTTACCATCTCTTATAATAGTTAATTTGGCTTTTTCACCTTTTTTATACTTATATAATACTTTTTTCATTTGATTCATATTTTTAATTTTATGATTATCTATCTCAACTATAATATCTCCACTTTTTAATCCTGATTTCTCTGCTGGTGATTTAGGCACTATTTCTAATATTATAACCCCTTCATCTACATTTAAATCTACTCCTAGTGCATTTTCATATCTTTCTATTTCTACACCTTGTATTCCTACCATTACAGTATTGAAACTTCCTTCTTTTATTACTTGTTCTAATATAGGTTTTACTGAATTAATAGGTATAGCAAATCCAAGCCCTTCTCCAGTTTGAATTTTTGCAGTATTTATACCTATTACCTCGCCCATCTGATTTAGTAAAGGTCCACCACTATTACCTGGATTTATAGATGCATCTGTTTGAATTAAATCCTCTATTATATTAGATGAATCTACTTTTATGGTCCTATTGAGTCCACTAATAACTCCAGAAGTAACTGTTCTTTGAAAATCTAATCCTAATGGATTTCCTATAGCTACAGCAAGTTGACCTACCTGTAGTTTATCAGAGTCGCCCAATTCTGCTGCTGGTAATCCTTCTCCATCTACTTTAACTACTGCTAAGTCTAATGTAGGATCTGCCCAAAGAACTTTCCCTGTTTTTTTGTCTCCATTTTCAAATAACACTGTGATCTTTCTAGCTTGACCATCTCCTACCACATGAGAGTTAGTAAGTATATATCCATTACTATCTACAATAACTCCTGAGCCTACACCTTCTACTTCTCTTTCCCAGAAAAAATCTCTAACCACTTCTACAGTAGTTATACCTACTACTGAACTAACAGATTTTTTAGCTACAGCAGAAACTGCAGTTATATCTTCTTTAGGACTAATATTAATATTTTGTCCGGCATTTTTACCTCCAGTATTATATACCTCTGGTATAGGAAGTAATTTTCCATATAAATAAGTTGGTGCAATATAAGAAGTTATAATACCTCCTATTATTGCTGCAATTAAAGCTACCAAGAAATAAGAAAAGAATCCTCCCTTTTTCCTTGTAGGCTTTCCATTTCCTGTTGGTCTGTCTACATAATAAGATGTAGTAAATTTTTTATCATCCATTTTCAACACTCCAAACTTTAAAAATTATATACTTTAGTTACTTTTTCCCTATGTGTAAGTTCCAAAGTAATATCCTTATGTACATTCACCCCAATGCCTTCTATAATATTTTTTACCGTTTCGTATGCTAAAAGCGGAAAATTGTTCTCTTGACTCAAATGTCCTAAAAGTACTACTTCCCCATTACCTGATATAATGTCTGAAAGTACTTTTCCTGATTGTTCATTTGAAAGATGTCCTTGGCTACTCATTATCCTCTTTTTCAAATTCCATGGATATCTTCCGACTTTAAGCATCTCAACATCATGATTAGATTCTATTAAGTATAATGAAGAATCTTTTATTTTACTTTTTATATCATTATTCACTATACCTGTATCTGTTATAATACTTATTTTAGTATTATTGTTATATAAACAAAAACCTACTGGCTCTATAGCATCATGGAATATTTGAAAGGGATATATATTTAAATCTTTGAGCTGAAAATTTTTTTCTGTGTTAAATATCTTAATATTCTTCTCTTTTAACTCTCCTACTAGTCCTTCCATACTAGTCCATGTTTTTTCATTAGCCCATATAGGAATATCATACCGTCTTGATAATATTCCTGCCCCTTTTATATGGTCTCTATGCTCATGGGTGATTAAAATGTAATCAATAGTTTCAGCATCTACTCCTATATCTAATAATAAATTCTCTATTTTCTTTCCACTCAATCCTGCATCTACTAAAACTCTTATATTGTCTGTCTCAATATATTGGCAATTTCCACTACTGCCACTAGAAAGAGAACAAAATTTAAATGCCATTTTAGTTCCTCCAATACTTATCCTTCTTTTATTTTAGCACCTAGATTTAATAATTTGGATATAAAATTTTCATATCCTCTTTCTATATGATAAGCTTCTTCTATTTCTGTCACTCCATCAGCTATCAAACCTGCTATAATAAGTGCAGCTCCTCCTCTTAAATCTGTAGCCTTAACTTTAGTTCCCATAAGCTTTTCTACGCCTTCAACAATAGCTATCCTTCCATCCAAATCTATATCTACTCCCATTCTTTTTAATTCATCTACATATTTATACCTTCCCTCAAAAACTGTTTCTGTAACTATGCTAGTACCTTTTACATTGCTTAGTAAAGCAGTCATAGGTTGTTGCAAGTCTGTTGGAAAGCCAGGATAGGGTAATGTTTTAACATTTACACTTTTTAAATTGAAATTTCCATTAACTCTTATTGAATCTCCATATTCCACAACTTCTGCTCCCATTTCTCTAAGTTTGGCAGATATAGGTTCTAAATGTATGGGAATAACATTATTTATTATTACATCACCTTTTGTAGCTACTGCTCCAATCATATAAGTACCTGCCTCTATTTGGTCTGGAATCACAGAATAGTTGCAACCATGTAGTTTATCTACGCCATTAATTTTTATAATATCCGTTCCTGCTCCTCTTACATCTCCCCTCATAGCATTTATAAAATTTGCTACATCCACTATATGAGGTTCTTTAGCAGCATTTTCAATAATAGTAGTCCCTTCTGCCTTTGTAGCAGCCATCATTATATTTATAGTAGCTCCAACACTTACTACATCTAAATAAATTTTACTACCTATGAGTTTATCAGCTTTACATCTTATAACTCCATGTTCTACTTCCACATTAGCTCCCAAAGCTTCAAAACCCTTTATATGCTGATCAATAGGTCTTACTCCTATATTACAACCTCCTGGATACAATACTTCTACTTTACCAAAACGTCCAAGACCAGCCCCTAAAAGATAATATGAAGCTCTCATTTTTGTTGTAATTTCATCTATAAATACACAGTTACTAATTGTACTAGTATCAATATCCATATATCCACTTTCATTTAAAGAAACTTTAGCTCCTAGTAAATCCATTATCTTAACTAGATTATAAACATCTCCAATCATTGGAAGATTTTTTATTTTACATTTATCATTAGATAAAATTGTTCCTACAATAATAGGCAGTGCAGCATTTTTAAATCCACTTATATCAACTTTCCCTCTAAGACTATTTCCACCTTCAATTATAACTTTATTCATCATTGTCCCTTCTTTCTATGAGAGGAATATTTTCACTATATATTAATATTATATTAATTATATAATACTTTTCCATTACATGCTAGTTTGAATCTATTTCTATATAGTAACTATATTTATATAAGATATAGTTTGTCCAAAATAATTACTTAGATTAATTAATATCTTTAAAATTCACTTTCAATGCTTTTTTAACTGAAGTATTTATATTATTTCCTTTTCCTAAATCATCTAATAGTAAATTAATTTTATCTAAGCCATATTTATCTATTAAACTATCTACAGTTTCTAAAGATTTTCTATAGGATATATCTACCTCAATTTTATCAAAATCATTATTTAGTTCTTCAATACCTATGGACTTACTCTTTTCTTTTCCTAATTCCCAATCTATTCCTAATATTTCTCTTTCCATATAAAGAGCCATTCCTTCCGTAAGCCACATAGGATAGTTTCCATTAGTTTTCTCATCAACTATAAAATGAATAAACTCATGAATATGTGGTCCTGTTTCTTCATAAACTTTTTCTATATCATACTTATCTTCTACCCAATTATAAGGAGATAAAATATTTATTGTTCCACTATAATATACTCCCAAAGGTAAAGAGTTTGTTTTTAATCTAATAGTTTTTAAAAACTCTTCCCCATTATTATAAATTATAACAGGAATTTTTTCTTTGGGGAAATAATCTAATTTATTACATATTTCTTCATAGTGTCTTTCTAATTTATTTAATGTAATAAAAGCTATATTTTTATCTGCCTCTTTATATCTTATTGAAAAATGTGTTCCATTCAATGTATAATATTTATTAGTCCTTTGCAAAACCCTTCCTTTTTCTATTCTTTTGTAGCTTGGATAAGTTGAAACTATAAAAAAACTTTTAAATGTAATAATTAAAAGTAAAATAATAAATACGATAGATGTAATAGCTATTAATTTCTTCAATTTTCTTCCCCCCTTCAATATATGTATATATTGAATTTTAAAATATGCTATTGCAATAAATACTTATTTTCTATATAATGATTTATAATAAAGGGGAGTAGCTAAAATAATTAATCGTCAATACGGAGAAATCCCGGTTAATTATTCCTAGTTTTGGGAAGCAAGACCTTTGTTTAAACATTAATGTTTAAACAAGGGTCTTTTTATTTTTACTCTATTCAATAGTATCAATTTTGAATTAATTATTCAATAGTTGTCAAAAGTTAACATTACAGATTAAAACCATTTATTTAGTGGTATACTAAAAAATAGTATGAGAAAGGGGTTGAGTTTATGGAATGGTATAGAGAAAGTATTGAAAATGTAATAAAAAAGCTCTCTTCTAATAAAGATACTGGCCTCTCCAATGATGAGGCAAATAAAAGACTTAAAGAATATGGACTAAATGAACTAGAAGAAAAGGGAAAAAGTAGTATTTGGACAAAGATTATTGCCCAGTTTAAGGATTTTTTAGTACTAATACTTATAGGTGCCAGCATTATTTCAATAGCTGTTGGTGAAGTAACAGATTCTATTGTTATAATTGCTATTGTAATCATAAACGCTGCCTTAGGAATTATTCAAGAAGGAAAAGCTGAAAAATCTCTAGAGGCTTTAAGAAAAATGGCTTCTCCTAATGCAAAAGTTATAAGGGATGGAAATAAAAATATAGTTCCAGCAAATACATTAATACCTGGAGATATAGTATTATTGGAGGCGGGAGATATTATTCCTGCTGATTTAAGACTATTAGAAAGTTCCAACCTAAAAGTAGAAGAAGCTTCTTTAACTGGTGAGTCTGTTCCAGTAGAAAAAAATGCAGAAACTATTTTAGATAATGAGGTTTCTTTAGGAGATAGAGAAAATACAGCCTATATGAACACTATTGTTACATATGGTCGTGGAAAAGGAATAGTAGTAGGAACTAGTGAAAATACTGAAATGGGTAAAGTAGCAAAAATGCTTAAAACTTTTGAAGACGACACTACCCCTCTCCAAAAGAAACTGGACCAATTAGGCAAATATTTAGGTTTAGGATGTCTTGTAATATGCGGATTAGTATTTTTAATTGGTATCTTTCAAGGTAGAAATCTTTTGGATATGTTCATGATTGCTATAAGTTTAGCTGTAGCTGCAATTCCTGAAGGACTGCCAGCTATAGTAACTATAGTTTTAGCATTGGGAATGAATAAAATGGTTAAAAAGCATGCCATAGTTAAAAAACTTTCTGCTGTTGAAACTTTAGGAAGTACTACAGTTATATGTTCTGATAAAACTGGCACTCTCACACAAAATGAGATGACAGTAGTTAAAGTTTATGCAGGAAATAATTTTATAGATGTAACTGGCAAAGGCTATGAACCTAATGGAGAATTTCTTATAAATAATGAAAATATAGCTCTAGAAGAAAATAATGAATTAAATACAATTCTTTCAATATCTAGCCTTTGTAATGATGCTACATTGAACTATTCTGAGGAAGAAAAAACATATAAAATAATAGGAGATCCTACAGAAGGATCATTAGTCACATTAGCTGAAAAAGGTGGACTAAAAAAGGATGTTTTAAATAAAAAATATCCTAGGTTAAATGAAATTCCTTTTGATTCTGATAGAAAAATGATGACTACTTTCCATGAAAATTTTATAAATGGAAAAATTGTATCGTTTACAAAAGGTGCACCCGATATAGTCTTAGATAGATGTAATAAAATATATTTAAACGGCATAGAAAAACCCTTAACAAATGATATCAGAAAAAGTATATTAGATGCTAATAGCAGTTTTTCAAAAGAAGCTTTAAGGGTATTAGCTTTTAGTTTTAAAACATATGATTCTATACCTAAGGACATTAGTTCAGAAACAATAGAAAAAGATATGATTTTTGTAGGATTAGTAGGTATGATTGATCCACCAAGAACTGAAGCTATAGAATCTATAAAAACTTGTAAAAATGCTGGAATTAAAACTGTAATGATTACAGGAGATTATAAGGAAACAGCTTTTGCTATTGCAAAGGATTTGGGAATAGCCGAAAATATAGATGAAGTTATGGTTGGAGGAGATTTAAATAATATCTCTGATGATGAATTAAAGGAGAAAGTAAAAAATATAAAGGTATATGCAAGAGTATCTCCTCAACATAAAGTAAGAATAGTAGAAGCTTTAAAAGCTAATGGAGAAATAGCTGCTATGACAGGAGACGGAGTAAATGATGCACCAGCATTAAAGAAATCTGATATCGGAGTTTCCATGGGAATTACAGGAACAGATGTAGCTAAAAGTACAGCAGAGGTTATTTTAACAGATGATAATTTTGCAAGTATTGTATCTGCTGTAGAACAGGGAAGAATAATATATAGCAATATTAGAAAATTTGTTTTCTTCCTTCTTTCATGCAACATAGGGGAAATTTTAATAGTATTTTTGAGCATTTTATTTAATTTGCCTATTCCTCTATTGCCTATACAACTATTGTGGCTTAACCTAATAACTGATAGCTTTCCAGCTTTAGCTTTAGGATTAGAAAAGGGAGAATCTGATATAATGAAAATATCACCCAGAGATCCTAATGAACCAATACTTGATAAAACCATGATTACAGGTATTTTAGTTCAAAGTATAGCTATTACACTAGCTACTATATTAGCCTATTTGTGGGGATTGAAAAATTATGGCATAGAAAATATTATAATTCCTAGAACTATAGCTTTTACAACTCTCATTACAACAGAGCTTATTAGAGCTTTTTCTAGTAGATCAGAAAAACATACTTTATTTGAAATAGGATTTTTCACAAACAAAACTTTAGTATATGCCGTATTAGTTTCTTTTTCTTTACTATTAATTGTTCTATATATACCAATCTTTCAAACAATTTTTAAAACCTATCCTATTGATTTGAAAGCTTGGAGTATAGTTCTTAGATTTTGTTTAATACCTATTGTAGCTGGTGAGCTAAATAAAATTATATTAAAGAAAGTAAATGATTAAGTATCTTAAAAGGAGCTATTGGATATAATCCAATAGCTCCTTTTAAATTTCTTTAATTAATAAGCACTTTTCTATTTATACGTAAGCGTCAAAGTTAAGCCACATTTTCAATCTATGGTTTCTATGAGATAATACCTTTAAATAATAATAAGGAGGCTGTCTTAAATGAAACTTGAAGATAGAAAGCTTTGGATTGAACGGATACAAGATTACAGAAATAGCGGTTTAACGGCAATTAAATGGTCAGAAGAAAAAGGTATTTCTGTTCATAAGCTCAGATACTATATCAATAAATTCAGCAAAGAATCGAAAGAGATTTTAAAAAACAAAATCTATCACCTGAAGAACGATATAATGAACGATTGAGGAGAAGCAAACCAGTTCTTGAGGATTTTTTGTCATGGTTAAAAATAAAAGAAAAAGAAACTCTACCTAAAAGTAGTCTTGGAAAGGCTATCAAATATTGTTTAAATCAATGGAGAAAACTAGAAGTATTTATGCTAGATGGTAGACTAGAAATAAGTAACAATAAAACAGAACGGGCAATAAAACCATTTGTTATAGGACGAAAAAACTTTCTATTTTCAAAGTCCCCTAGAGGTGCTACAGCAAGTGCCATCACATACAGTATAATAGAAAGGTTGAAAGCCAATAATTTGAATCCATTTTACTATTTAGAATATTTATTTGAGAAACTACCTAATATAAATCCAGAAAACTTAGAAGAGCTAAATCAGCTATTACCTTGGTTAGGCTTAATTCCAGAGATTTGCAAAATTCCTAATAAAAAATAGTATAATATATATCCCTATCTTTTGAAGGTGGGGGATATTTTACGCTTACACTCTTTTTATTAAGAGGCGTCCTACCGTTTTTATCCTTAAACTTTCCCAAATCTATATCTCCATTTCCTTTTTTCAGTTTATTAGGTATCTGACGTTTTATAGCATTTATCTCAGCTCTATTCTTAAACCACCTAACAATTTAAACATGGTAATTTTATATAAATAGTTAGTTTTATTCTCACCTTAGTGAGTATAGTCCCAATTAGAAATAATGCAATGTAGAGACAATATAGCGGGTTTTATTCTCACCTTAGTGAGTATAGTCCCAGGAATACACTTTAATGAATCCGACATGGTAGCATTGTTTTATTCTCACCTTAGTGAGTATAGTCCTTAATAGAACCATAGTGGAGATACCCGCCTAGTTTGGGTTTTATTCTCACCTTAGTGAGTATAGTCCCCGTTAATTTATACAATAGATTCTTCAATCTATTTACCATAGCTTTTTGTCTATCGTCTTAAATTTAAATTTTTATATTCAAAACTATAACTTGATAATTTTATCTTATACTATTTATGTGTATTTTTCAATAGTCCTAAACTTCAATCGATATCCTAGCATTTTCACATTACTGAGTATCGACTGAAATCTTATGATACTATAAATTTAATATTTTGAATATAATTAGATTCCAAATTGACCTTTTGGTTATTTTTTTTTACATCTTTATTAAATTTAACAAATAGTGTTTTTCCATCAAATTCTAAGTTAATATTATATTTTTTATAATATATATCTATATATACAACTTTACAATTTTCAATATAGCGAATTTCAAGATCAATCTTCTTTTTTATATATATGTCTTCATAACAGCTTGGAACCAATAATTCATTTTTAACTTTTAAATCCATATATTTAATTTTAAAATTAATTCTTTCATCTGTACTTTCATTACTTTTATTTTCATAACAACTTATTTCAATATACTTATTATTAATTTTAAGATCTATATTGTGATCTTCTTTTCTTATTTTATCATATATATTTATATTTACATACCTATATTCGTTTTGTTGTATTATACCTAATATCATTTCTTTAATTTTAAAATTAATGTTTTTTCTAATAATTCCATTAAGTAACAATATATCTTTAGATAGAGCATTCTTATAATTTGATTCTCCCTCAGTTGTTTCTTTAAGAAGTTTTTGTTTATTATTTAAATCGTTCACCTTTAGTATTATCTCTTTTATATTTAAATTTTCATCTTTATAATTTAAGTCATATTTATTTAAAATAGACTTCTCTTTCATATTTTTTTGCTGTGCATCTATACTTACTAGATTATTTCTCTTTCTTAACTTTAGATTGAATACTAATTTTTCCTTCTTCATATAATAATCATTTATAATATTTTTATTTAATTCTTTGCCAGTTAAACCTTTAGTTATACAAATATCTATAATTTCTTCCATTTGTTCACTTATTGTTTTTTTATTTTGATTATTATTTATATAGATGTTTAATGGCTCTATATATAATTGTTTCATATTAATATGTGCTATACTATTTCTTATTTGACAATTAACTTTTTCGTTTAATGCCATTTTCATGACCTGTGAAAAATTAATATTTCCATTCATATCCTCTTTTCTAACCTTATCAATCACCTTTTTGAAAGTAATACTTCCTTCATTACCCTCTTTCTTAGCAATCAAAAATAACGCACTTATTTCAATATCATTTAAAAGCTTAAAAATTATTTGATAGTTTTTCATCATTGGTAATACTAAAGATTTATTAAATTCTTTTATATCTATATTTGTTGGCAATGCAATGCTTACATTCTTATATATGAATTTTTCCAATTCTTTTCCAAATTTTTCCCTGCTCTTTTTACCTAAAAATCCATCACTTAAACTATAACTTGTTACTTCAAGTCTTTTAACATTCTTTTCAAAGAGTCTTAAATCATGGAAAAATGTATCTTTATTATCATTATTTCTTTTATCTATAAAATCAACATGTTTTAAATCATAATAATTCTTTTTAACAAATCCTAAAAAATCACCTCTTATTTCAACTGGAAGTAATATATACATTAAAATATATAATTTAACTAAATTATTCTCTCTATCACTACAAAATATATCTTCTGTATCTCTGAATTTATAATCTTTTATGAGCTTTTTAAATCTATTATCTCTTCTATCTAATGATTTGCTAAGATAAGTCTCTCGTTTTTCCATAAATTTTGATATAGTTAAATTATTATCTTTATCAAAAGCACTTACAAATTTATCAATATCTAAATTAAATTCTTCTAGAATAAATCCAAAAGCTAACTGCAACTTATATTGCAATCTATATTTAGAATTTAGTTTTGTCATTTCTTTCATTTCAGTATTTAACTCACATAGTTTTACATTTATTTCATTAAGTTTTTTCTTATTATCATTATTTATTCCAGCCTCAATAAGTTTTGAATGTATATCTACATATTTTTTTCTCTCTACATATAGTTCTTTATATTTTTTTGAACTATGTATATCATAAACATAGGGTGCGTTAAACCATAGTCTTAGTTTTTTCTGTTCGTCCAACTCTTGTTTTAGTAAATTATAAGTCTCTTTCTTCTTATTATTTGTTTTAAAATCACTATGCTTTTTAAAGTTTTCCAAATAGATAGATAATTTGTTCATATTTTCATTAAAATGTTTAGTAACCATTTCTTTATATTCTTTATCTTCTTCTCCAGATATTGTCATCATATTATTTATAAAATTATTAAAGCCATTTTTTGTTTCACATATATCCCTATAGATATCAAGTAGTTTTATTGCATTAATATTTTTATTTAATACATGTATAGTTGTTTTTTTATCTAAATAATTAGATACAGCCCTATTTTTAACTAGTTTTATTTTACTTAATTCTTTAAAAATATTTAAATCTAATAATTCACTAAATCTTCTACTCTTTGATTTATCTTTATTGTAAATAATAAAATTTTTTCCTGAATAAAGATTTTCATAAAATTTATAATTATAGTGAACCATATAATGTCTTAATCTAGAAAACAATATAAATGTTTTCTTTAAATCTTCTTTTATTCTTTCTTCACTAATATCTATCTTTTTTTCTTTATCTCCACTCTCTACTTCTGTGTTATGATTTAAAATATACTGGTTTATACTTTTTTCAATACTCTTATAAGACCTTTCAATTATTTTTTCCTTCTCGTCATTCTTTTTATTTTCATATTTCCATATTTCATTTATTAAATTTATACTATCATTTCCACCTTTATCCTCTTCACCATCATAATGTAATAAAAAATTGTTAATCATTTGATAATAAATAATCATGTTTGATCTATAGCTTAAAAATCTATTAATCTTATATATTTCTTGAGAATCTATATTTATTGTTTCATCTACTTTTTCTGAGTCACTACAAACTATTTCCCTATAATTCTTCATCACATCAGCATCTAGCAAAATTCTATTAGTATATTGCGTTAGACTCCTAGATAACCTAATTTTATCACCTAAATCATTAGAATCAAAGTGATCTTTATTATCAGTTATTGATACTGTAACTTTAGTTCTATCTTGCTTTATAGGAGTGTATTTCCCCTGTATTGTATAGTCTTTTATGATTTCGCCAGTTGTTTTATGTCTTTTAGTTACATGTAATTCTGTTAAATCCTCATTTGTTGTTACAAAAAAACTTTGTTTACCCTTTCCTCCAAAAGAATTAAATTCTTCCTCTTCTAGTCTATTGTATGCACAGTCAAAATTAAATTTCATTCTGCCTTTCTCATCTTTTTCTGTACTTTTAAATTTTATAACATCTATTCCGCCTTGCTTAGTATATAAAACCTTAATTTCTTTAACCTGCTTATCATCAAAATTAGAAATTATAACTCTTACTATTGAACTTTTATTTGATTTTGCCTTCTCTCGTCTTCCACTTTTCATAAAATTCCCCTTTTTCTCTTATAGTATATTTTCTCTCATCTACATATTAGCTAATTTAAAGAGTAATATCAAGTAGACGCATACTTAGAATCATTCACTTATAAAGCAAATACAGAAAAAATTATATAAGTAAGTAGGTATAAATCAAAGTATAAAATAATTATATTGAAAATTAAAAGTATACAAAACATTATAATTAAGATTTGTCATATCAATCCCCTATATCTTAAATCACTATCTATATCTACATCAACCTCATAAATAGAATTATAAATACAAGTCTTTAAGTATCCTACTTTATTTTTAATTTCTTTTTCCCTACTTGCAGCTTTAAATTTATTAACTACATGTTCTAATATGAAAAAATCTAATTTCTCTAAGTCTTTTTCTAATAGCTTTATTGGAATAATATTCCCACCAATATCTACTCTCTTTTTGTTTTCAATATCTAAATATAAAAGTCTAATAGCTTGAGTAACTGCATTTTGATAATTTCTATCTATAGCCTGAATTTCACATTTTTTTATAGTCTTATTATAGTTTTCTTTTATCTGGTTTGATATGTCTATCTGTCTATCAATTTTATTTTTCTTATTTCCATTTATAGAAGACTGACTGATAGACTGATTATATATAACAATATCAGTATCACTATTATTAGTATCATTCGGTGAAAGATTTTTCAGTCCATTTTTTGCGGTGAAGGTTTTTGTTTTTCATCTTCAATATTTCCTTTGGTTTTTTCATCAATAGAACCATCCTTAGAACCTTTGTTTTCTCTTTTTTGCTTTTCTTTTGGTTCTTCTTTTTTTATATTTATTACTGTCAAATATATACGATTTGGTCTATTTGCTCCTTGCCTTTCTTCTTCCATTAAACCTGTACCTATGAGCTGTTTTATTGCTTTCCTTAAAGTAGGCTGACTGCAACCCAATAATTCCGCTATATCTTCTCTTGTAAAAATTAAATATACCTCCCCTTTTTCATTTATCCAATTATTAGACATGCTTAATTCATGTCTATCACGTAATAAAGAATATAAAATCCTTGCATCATTTGAAAGGTTTTTAAACTCTCCTTCAAATAAAAACTTTGGCATTTGATAGAATCTATTATTATTAACATCATTAATTGTATATCTAATTCTATTTTTCATTTTAAACCCTCCCTTTGCTATTTTTAGACATAAAAAAACACCCAATATTTATTGAGTGTTTTTTAATTAATATGAATTTATTAAAATCATATTATAACGTTTATATTTCAAATTCTTCTTCATTCTCTTTTATTTTTTCCTTTTGTAATACTAGACCATGTATACAATTATCATATATAAATTTATCAATCTTACTATAATCATTAGTATTATAAAATTCACTAAGCCTTACATTAAATTCTTTTATATGTTTTTCTGGAATACTTAGAATTCCCTTTCCTTCACTGATTAAAATCTTATTGGCACATAATGTAGATGTCCTTTTGTTTCCATCCCAAAATAGCTGACTTCTCATTCCCCATAGGAAGTATCTTATAGCTCTTTCAGTAACACTTTCTATGTTTAAAATCTTATCTATAACATTTTCTTTATTGGGAATAGTAGGAACATAATCTACTCCTGATATTGATACATTACCGTTTCTTAAAACTCCCCATTCTAGACTTTCGTTTCTTGAAACAAAATGATTTATTTTACATATAAAACCAAGATTAAAGGCTTTTTCTATATTATCAATTAAATATTTCCATGCATCCCTTAAATTTAATATTACTTCTATATCACTCATTTTTAAGTTTGCAACACTTATACCATCAAGAATTGTTTTAGTATCAGAAAAAGTTACATTACAACCTTCCAGTCTTGCACTATTATATATATTTTCAACAATTAATTTCTTAGCTAAGAAAATATTTTGTTCTAAGGTTAAGTTATATTTATCTTTAAACATTGAGATCACACCTTTTCAGCATTGTTTTATGCCTTATGTTTCTATATTTTATTTTATCATTAAATATTATTTCAACAAGAATAAATCGGAATATACAAATTTCAATCAGTGTATCACTAATTGTCTAATTATATGGGCTGTCGCCCGCTTATATTTTTAAAAGCTAAACTTCTGGTAAGATTATAAAAGTACGAAGTTATTTACAAACCTAAATTCCTCTTTTAAAAGAAGCTGAGTGTTATTAGAAAGGTTTCAATTAACAGCAAGGATATATACGACCGTTGGAACCGTATCCTGTATGTATAACCAATGACACAGTATATTAACCACATTCTTAGAATATTAATCGCTATGACTTCATCCTTTACATTTAACAAAAGCATAATGCTGATGCAAATACTTCCTAATAATATTCCAAATTTAAGTATATCACCAATGTGAAACAATATATCTTTGAATTTTGTACGACTAGAAAAATACATTTTTCCATCTATAGATATTCCCTTACCTGCAATAATATCGTGTATATCACCTATAAAATAAAAAAGAAAAGTAATAATTAAAGCCAAGTAAAGTCCTAAACTTAAAAGATTAAAATGTAAATTTCCGTCTTCTATCAATAATATTTTTAGAACCAAACTAATTACAGAGACCACAAATAACATGGAAACGAAAGCTATAGATTTTTTTATAGGAACACTAAGTAAAACATTTTGCTTTTTTTCTATTGTTTCTAATTTCATTTTACTAACTTCACTAGAAGTATTCTCAAATACAATATACAGATTATTTTGGGATATAATTTCATCATTGCGAGTTTTCATATTTTCAATCTTTTCATCTATCTCTTTGTCTAAATGCTTGTGAAAAATAGCGTATGACTTTGGCACTTTATCTTTTGTATAACAAAATTTTAGTATATTAAAAAATTTTCCCATTGTACCACAAAGACTATAGCCTTCTGTCGCCTGTTTTTTTATAAATCCAGTCAATGCAGCATTTTCATAAAACTGATAATTATTATATACTATTTTATTTTTATGATTCTTTTTTTTGATATTCATTTTCATCCAATTCTTCTCCTATTTTTTTAATAAAAAATAATAATGTTAAGTAATGTGCGCTGAAACTGTAAAAACTCAATTTGAGTCTATACAACTTCTTCTTGCTTACTTTTTTTTTGCTGTTTTTGTATATTTATTAAATACTATGAACATTTTTAATAAATTATAAAGTGTTCATAGCTGAGTTCTTGACGATACCTTCCTGTACATTGTCTATTCGCATAAAATTTATTAATATATTTATAATCATAGGCTCCAGCTGTATAAGTTGTATATTTACAACCTAAATACTCGGTTTTAGGATTTACTGCAACTAAAACATCATAAACTCCCTTAGCTACACCTGCCAACGATACTGTTATTCCTAAATAAGGGTGAAGTGAACCGATAATGGAAGATAGAGCAGTAATTGTAAGAGCGTTTAGAGCCTTTCCTAGGGCTATATTCTGTTTTCCTGAAGTCAAATAACGGTTATAATCAGAAGGCTTTAAATTACCATATGGAGTAAGAGACTTCTTACCTTTCCAAATTGTTTTGGCTATATTCATATCCGTCTCATTTACTTGAGATACTTGAACTTTATAACCGTCAAGTATAATACTGCCGTCCTTCGTAAAAGAAATTGTATTACTTTTTTTTCCATCACTAACAATAATGGTCACATTTTCATTATCATTGCTCTTTATAGTTACTTTTTCATCAATATTCTTATAATTTAAGATGTATTCATTACCTTTTTCTGTCACATTAACTTTTTTAATAATTGATGTATCTATATGACAATTATTTAATGTAGCAATTTCCGATTCGATTTGAGAAGTCTTTTCTCGTGTAACCGTCTTATTTGCCACAATAGAAGGTTCCATTGCATAAGATACCTGTGAGTTATAAGTAGTAGCTGCAAAAGATGGCATCATACTAACAAACAACAAAGTTAAAATTAAACATAAAGAAACAGCTTTTTTCATTTTTATCTCCTCCTAAAATTGAATGAATATAAAGTACTCTAAAGGTAAATAGGTTACCTTTTTTATATTTTAAATATATTGTAGCACACATATTTTGAAAATGTTGTCGAACATTATCTTAGTAGACAGATTTTAAAAATTCTTATATCTTTAGAGCCTGAGCCTAAAAGGAGCTATTGAATATATCCAATGGCTCCTTCTAAATTTCTTTAATTAATAAGCACTTTTCTATTTTATACAGCATAAAATAGAACAAGGATGGTGATGTATTCTTATGAGAAAAATAATAGATTCCAAAATTTGTCCAATTTTAAGTGCAAAACTTTCTTCTCAATCTAGAGAGGAACTACCAGTAATTGTCCAAAGCAAAGACCATTCAAATCTTAATAATTTAATATTTAATATGTCTGGAAGAGTAAAATCTAGCCTTCCACTTATTGGAGGAGTGGCATGTAATTTAAGTATAGAGTCTATTTATAGGCTAGCAGAAAATTTAGATATTGAATATATTAGTTTTGATTCAAAGGTTTTTGCACTCTTAGATATTGCTTCTGCTTCTGTTGAAGCTAATTTCCCACATGAAAGAGGTTATATGGGAGAAGGAGTAACTGTAGCTTTAGTAGATACAGGAACAAGTCCTCACAATGATTTAATAATGCCTAATGAAAGAATAATAGGCTTTAAAGATTTTGTAAACAATAGAGATTATCCATATGATGATCATGGCCATGGAACCCATATAGCAGGTATAATTGCAGGTAGTGGATATTCATCTAATGGAAAATATACTGGAATAGCTCCAAAATCAAATATTCTATCTATAAAAGCTTTAGATGAAAATGGTAGTGGAAATACTTCTGATATTATTAAAGCTCTTTCTTGGGCAATTGAAACTAAAGATAAATATAATACAAAAATAATAAATCTTTCTTTAGGAAGCCCTGTAAATAATCCTTGTTCAAAAGATCCATTATGTAGAATTACTAAAGAGGCTATAGACAATGGACTGATAGTTGTTGTAGCAGCTGGAAATAGTGGGCCTTCTAGCGAATCCATACTTTCACCTGGAATAAACCCAAATGTAATAACTGTTGGTGCCGTAGATGATAAAAGAACATCAGATACTAGAGATGATACTATTGCTTCCTTTTCTAGTAGAGGTCCTACTAAAGAAGGATTTATAAAACCTGATATTGTAGCTCCCGGTGTAAATATAATGTCTCTTTCTAACCATAAACAAAATGGTTATACATCATTAAGTGGTACATCTATGGCTACACCTGTTATATCAGGTAGCATAGCCTTACTTCTTGAAAAGGAAGGACCTTTATCTAATAAAGAAGTAAAAAGACGATTAACTGAATCTTGTATAGATTTAAAAGATAATAGGGAAAATCAAGGTGCTGGAATGATAGATTTAAATAAACTCTTTGAAATTTCTTCAGGAAATAAAAAGAATGAATCATTACCTAATAAGAAATTTTCCCCTTCAAATATAAATCACCATATAGAAAATTTCTTAATCTTATTCATAGTATTATTTTTGTTAAAACAAGATTAAAGAGGAAGTAAAATTACTTCCTCTTTTTTTAAATATTATATACTATTTATTTAGATAATCAGACGGATTCTGATGAACTCCATTTTTAATCACTTCAAAATGTAAATGGGGACCTGTAGTTCTTCCTGTATTTCCTACTAAAGCTATAGTTTGACCTTTAGAAACTTTATCTCCATTATTTACATTTAACTCACTACAATGGCCATACCTAGTTATATATCCATTTCCATGATCTATTTCTACTAACTTGCCATAGTTTCCTCTATAACCAGAGTATGTAATTGTTCCGCCATCAGCTGCTTTTATAGGAGTGCCTACATTTGCAGCAATATCTATACCTTTATGCATTCTTCCCCATCTCTGTCCATATCTAGATGAAATAGAGCCTCTTGTCGGTGTAGCAAAATTTCCACTAGCAACTGTTAAAGGCCTCTTTTTTGTGCCTTTTACTATTATCTCATCTACAGGTTTTGATATAATATCTTCTTTTATTATTTTTCTATCTACCTCTATACCATTATGCTTTACAACTCTTTCTACTATTTTACTTTTTCCATTAATGCCTTTTTCTTTAACCATTGTTTTATTTTTATACATATTTTTATCATATTCTATATCTAAATTATATTCAATTTCTTTTTCATAGATAATTTCCTCTATAGTTTCAAGAGTTAGTAAAGGTTTAGATATTTTTATATTGACTTCATCACCTGGGTGGATAATTTCAAAATCTTTCCTATCATTAGCTTTAATTAAATCATCTAATGATATATTGTATTTATTTGCTATGGTCCAATAGTTTTCTCCTGGCTCAACTACGTGAACTTTAACCTCTTCAATACCTTTTTCAATTAATGATAATATTTCTTCACTAGTTTTAATATCAAATAAAGGTATTATCTTTTTAACTATATTAATGTCTTCTAGAAAATTTACTTCTTTATAATCAGAACTATTTTCTTTTGAATGTAAAAAATGTTCTTTACATTTTGTCAATATATCTTCTGCTTCTTCTCTTCTTTCAACTACTCCTATTTCTTTTCCATCAATTAATATTACATATCCATTTGTAACAAAATTCATCTTAGATTTAATATTATTTTTTAGATATTTTTTTTGCGTTTTTTTGTTTTTATTAATAGGTTTTAAGCCACTTTCCCCTATTTCACAATCTACTTTAGAGGACCAAGCTTCTGCAACATTTACTTTAAACATTGTTACAATAGCTAATATTGAAGTTAGTAACATGGTAATCGTAAATTTAATCATAAAATCTGAAGACTTATATTGACTTAATTGTTGCCTTCTTTCATTACTTGGTTCTTCCATAAATAATCTCCTTCCCTATTAGGTTAAACCATAATAAGCGGACTATATATCTAACAAAAAAGTCCTCTCATTGTAGCTATTGTAAACAAAATATAAAAAAATATTCTTTTTAGAAGAATATTTTTTTATAAAAATAAAAAAAC
>CCEZ01000009.1 GCA_000751555.1 Anaerosalibacter massiliensis
TAAGGACATCCTTTCTTCATTTCACACTCCTCCTATCATAATATAAAACTTAATTACATAGAGTATTTTCTAATTTAAAAAGCTAATTAATAAATCAAAATATGGATTTGCTAATATATTAACAATTAATGCAACTTGCGTGCCAAGTAAAATATTTTTGTTAATCCCCTCAAATATGGGTATATATAGTTTATTGTTCAAAATAAAATGTGCCAAAAACGTTTTTTTAGCCTAAATTTCGGCGTTATTTGGCTAAAGTTTTGGCACTAAATACTTTTATTTTAAATTATATTTATTTATTTTATACTGAAGGGTTTGTCTTGGAATCTTAAGCATGTCTGCTGTATGAGTTATATTCTCATCATTTATTTTTAAAGCATCTAATATCATATTTCTTTCCACATCTTCTAAGGTATCCTTTAAAGATTTTACATTATTATTTCTTTTTTTCCTTTCATAATTCTTGAGTTTAGTAGGAAGATGTTCTACCTCTATGGTTTTTATATCATATATACTTATTATTCCTTCAAGTAAATGCTCTAATTCTCTTACGTTTCCTTCCCAATTGTATTTTAAAAATATTTCCATCACTTCATTAGATACATTTTCTACTTTTCTTCCTGTTTTCTTATTAATCTTATCTATGAAAAAATTAGTTAATAAAGGAATATCATCTTTTCTTTCTTTAAGTGGTGGTATTTCAAAACTTACTACATTTAATCTATAATATAAATCTTTTCTCAATTGTTTTTTAGCCACTGCTTCTTCTGGAGGTACATTAGTAGCTGTAATAATTCTTACATCTACATTTCTAGTCTTTATATCTCCTACTCTCCTTATTACATTATCCTGCAGGACTCTCAAGAGCTTTGCTTGCAATTCTAAAGGCATAGAATTTATTTCATCCAAAAATAATGTACCCCCATGAGCTAATTCAAATAAACCAGGCCTGTCTTCTGCACCTGTAAAACCTCCTTTTACAGTGCCAAATAATATACCTTCTAATAAATTGGCAGGTAATGCTGCACAATTTTGTACAACAAAAGGTTTTTCTTTCCTAGGACTTGCATTGTGAATTGAATGAACAAACAGCTCTTTGCCAGTTCCAGTATCTCCATATACTAGCACAGGAACATCAGTATCTGCAGCTCTTAAGGCTATAGACTTAAGGTCTAACATCTTTTTGTTTTCTCCTACTATATCCATAAATGTATATTTAGCCCATTTATTCTTATCCTTCTTTTTTTTCTTCTTACCTTTTTTCTTTCCATTGTATAGCTCATCTTGTAACTCTACTATAGTTTCTGACATTTGTTTTACTTGAGTTATATCTCTAGATATTTCTAGTGCCCCTACAACTTTCCCATTGGATTTTATAGGTAAAGAAGAATTTATAGTAGTTATTTTTTTCCCTCTATAATTTAGAAAAGTCTGTTCTACATTTAGAATAGGTTCTCCAGTTTTTGTAACGGTAAGAAGGGTACTAGTATCATATGAAAGGGAAGGATAAACTTCTAATATATGTCTTCCTATGCCCTCATCTCCATCTATATCATCAATTATTTGAGCAAATTTATTGTAGTAGATTATTCTGCCATTTTTATCAATAATATATATGCCTTCACTAATATAGTCTAATATTTCAAAAACATTTTCCTTCACAAAACTATCATTCATTCTAAAACCTCCTATGCCCGCTTAATTTTAGGCATTAACTATTTAATAGTAGGCACTGAAACAGTGCCTATATTTTCAATATTAAAGTACTTCTATATTAACCTTTTGGATTGTAGCTATTTCCTTTCTTAATATATTGCCCCCTATTCTTCTAAACTTTTCTGGATCATCACTAACATAGAATTCACACTTAGATCCATCTATTTTATCAGATAAGAGTTTCTTATCTTTAAGAAGCTTTTTAGTACATTTAGCTGTTTCATAAGCTGGGTTTATAAGCTTTACTTTATCACCTATAACCTTATCCACAGTATACCTAAGTATTGGATAATGTGTACAGCCTAAAACTAAAGTATCAATATTATGTTCTTTTAATTCTAAAAGGTATTTTTCTGCTGTTAAAAAAGCTACATCTGTATCTTCCCAACCTTCTTCTACTATTGGAACAAATAAGGGACAGGAAACTCCAATTACTTCTGAATTAGGATGGGCTCTTCTTATTCTTTTTTGGTAGGCTTCACTATTTATTGTTCCAGTAGTACCTATGACTCCGATTTTATTGTTTTTAGTCGAGGATACAGCTGCATTAGAACCTGGATCTATAACTCCTATTATAGGAACATCAAATACTTTCCTTGCTTCTTTTAGAGCCATAGCACTAGCTGTATTGCATGCTATTACTATTGCTTTTATGTCTTTACTTAAGAGGAATCTAATACATTGGAAGGAATACTTTATAACCGTTTCCCTTGATCTGGTCCCATAAGGAATTCTAGCTGTATCTCCAAAGTATATTATATCTTCTCCTGGAAGTTGTTCCGTAATTTCTTGCAGGACTGTAAGTCCGCCAATTCCTGAGTCAAATACACCTATGGGTCTATTGTCCATTAAAACTCCCCCTTTTATTTATATTGTACAGATAAAGGGGGAGTTTTACAACTAATATTTTTAAAAAGTTAATGTACCATTTTCACTTTTTATTATTTGAAGTATATCTTCTTCTTTTCCATTTAACGCATTTATATATATGATAAAATCTGAACCTTTATATTTTCCTTTAAATTCATAGCAAAGTACTTCTCTATTCCCTTTTGGAATTATAGCTAACCTAGTACTATTTATATCAAAGTCTATTTTTACTGCTTCTCTTGCCTTCTCCGGTGTAATAGTTGGCGTTTGTATATCTCTTTTTTTGTGATTCATTAAATAAGCAGATGAATCAAATCCTACTACCTCACCATTATCTAATGCTACTTTTATCTTTATAAGATCTGGATATATAGTTACATCTCCTTCTTTATATGCAAAATTAAATACTCCTACTCCATCATATCTTAAGGAATAATTAGATTCCATATTAGTATATCCTTTTTCCTCAAGAAATTTTAATGCCCTTTCTTCTGCCTGCTTCATAGATAAATTGTTTTTAGAAATTCCTCTAGGATTTGCCATCCACACTACTTTTCCACCTTGTTTGCTTATACCTATATGAGTTGCCATATCTTCTGATTTATTTTTAGGCACTATACTGAAAGTATAGGAAGGTATTGCAGCTTTAGGCATATCTTTCCCTTCTTCAAAAGTAGTTATTTTGCTAACTTTTTTATCTCCTACAAATTGTCTTACAATTCTTTCCGCTTCATTTTTTGTCACCTTTTTGTTGCCTAATCCTACAGGCTTTTTATTCAATATTTGATCTGAATAAGGTCCATCATATATTAACTCTGGAGACTTTCCTATTTCCTTTTCTAAATTTACAAGTCTAGTTTGAACCATTTCCTTATTTGCCTCTTGCAATTTATTTCTTTGTCTTGAACTAATTGTTGTTTCTCTAAAATTCCCCTGTATTAATTTATCGTGTAATAAAGACAGTTCCTTGTTGAAATTAGATGAATTTCCTTGTAAATTAAATAATGTCTCCCTTTGCTTACTAGTCAGTTCTTTCCCATCTAAATGATTCTGTATAAGTGAATAGCTATAATCTGCCACCTGAGTTAAAAACTTCTCTGTTTTTGCTATTTCGGCATGAGCTACTGGCATTTGAGATAATTTATCTTGAGCAAAATAAGCTTCATTCATAATTTGGGATAATAACAAAACATTTTGCTCCTTTGAATCTGAAACTAAAGCTTTTGAAAGAGATATTTGTAAGTTTTCTACATGTTTTTTAGTGTCATAGAAAAGCCTTTGATAATGATTAATTAGAGCTGTTTCATAGTCATTTCTTAGATTAAATTGGTTATAACCCCATACTAAAGATATTATCAGTACTGCAGCCAACACAGTGGGAATTATCCATCTTTTCTTATCCATTAAATCCCTCCTTATACTCCAAACCAGTGTTTACCTATTTTAAGTGTTACCTTTCTAGACCAAATCCATTTGCTAGTGGCTGTAGCTGGATTCCAATAATATATGCAACCATAAGTTGGGTCCCATCCATTTAAAGCATCCCTTGCTGCATTAATAGAATCTTTATTTGGTGCTAAATTCATCTGCCCATCTGCTACTGCTGTAAAAGCTAGTGGCTGATATATAACCCCTGCTACTGTATTAGGAAAAGAGGGATGTCTAACCCTATTAAGTATTACAGCTCCTACAGCTACTTTCCCTACATAAGGTTCTCCTCTTGCCTCCCCATGAATAGCCCTTGCTAAAAGGTATACATCATCTTTTCTGTTAATTCCTGCTGTAGATGAAGCAGGAGCTGCACCTCTAGAAGTTGTTGCAAAATTCAATCCCATAGCTCTTGCAGTAGACACTCCTACTACTCCATCTACTTTAAGGCCATTTTTCTTTTGAAATCTTCTCACAGCTCTATAAGTATCTGCACCATATATACCATCTACTTTTCCATTATAATATTTCCAATTTCTTAATTTCCATTGAACATCTTTAACATCTTGACCTCTTGTGCCCCAATATAAAACTTTAGAAGACTGGTATGCTGAAGCTTCCATAGGAAAACTTTCAGATTTATAAAGAGTTATTACTAAAATAAAAATTATTGTCAATATACATACATTAAATAGTCTTTTATTAAAAGATCTTTTCCTCAAAAGAATATCCTCCTTTCAGTTCACAATTTAGTTTCGCCCTTATTTTTTGTAGAATTATAATTTTTATTCAAGAATATAGATAAAAAGCATATATTAAGAAATTAAAGTCTTAATTAATAAAAAACTGTGAGCAGAGGTCCCCCTTCTGACTCACAGTTTTATTCTATTATAAACATTCTTGCCATTTGAGTTTTTGTTTTTTCAAATACTTCTACTACCTTTGACTTTAAAACTATTTTCTCTTCTTCTAAAATTTCTGTTTCTTCATTTTCATTGTCATCATGTATATCTTCTTTTATTTCCTCTTTTACATATCTTTCTTCAATTATTTCTTTTTCATCTTCTTCCATCTCATTTGTCACATCTGTCTCATCTTCTTTTTCATCATCTTTTTCTTTTTTATTAATTTCTTCTTTAAATTCTTCTTCATCCATTGGAGATACACTATGAGTTATATCTACAAAACAAAGAGGAGGAAACATAACACACCACCAATTCTGTCCTTTGCCCTCTCCTATAACTACCTTCAATGCTTCATACTCTCCCGCAGGTAATGTTAAATCTCCATAGGTTTTTGTTGGAAATTTATCATTGCCTAATACTACTTCTACATTGTAGTCCTTGCCTTCTGCTATGATTTCATTTTCTGCAATATCTTTTATTTTATTTAGATTCTTTTTTATTATTTCTCTAGAATTTTCTATACTTTTGGACTCATTAAATTCTAAACCCATTTCTTCTAATATCTTATCTCTAATCCGTAATTTTAATTTTTGATCATTCTTAGAATCGCTATTAGCTATTACATGAAATCTAATCATATCTTTATTGACGTTAAAAGCAGTTTCATCCTTTTTTGAATATATATATGGGAATACTATGTATACTATGGAGATTAAAATTAAGGAAAATATAAGAACTGTTTTCTTTTGTTTCATTTTATTGCCTCCTTTTTCCAACCTTGTCCATTTCTTTTTTCTCATCTATTACTAAGTCTTGGCTTTTTTAATTTTTTTATTCATATTTTTCAAAATTATTTTGTAAGTCCAGTTCTTCTCACTTTGACATCTGCATTTACATTTATATTTATAGTAGGAAATATTTCCTCCCAATTACCTCCTATATCCTTCCAAACTCTAGGATGAAACTTACTTATATGTTCTCCTATGCCCAATGCATCTGACCTATATTTATTTTGAAACATGTCTATTATCTTGCCTAAATTTTCCTCTATCTCATTTTCCAATCTATTTTCCACAGTCTGCAAAAATTCTTCATCAAATGCATTAGTATCTTCCTCATATTTATATTCTTGAAGATATCCTTCAGTATATATATTTATATCTACATTTATATTGTCTTTGTCTAAATAAACATTCTTATTAGCTATGTTATTAGATATTATATAAGAAATTATTGTGTCTTCATAATAAGTATTTATTATATCAGAAACTACCTCTCCTTTAGATAAAGCTAAAAAACTATTTTCCATTTCCCCTAGCCATCCTATTAATTTATAATCTTTTAAAATAGCAGCACCAGATAATTTAAACTCATCTTTTTTAGGTACTGCCCTTGGAGCTGTAGAAACCTTTGAAATCTGCAAATCTTTTATTAAATCTGAAAAATTTTGTTCCGTAAATCTTGCAGATACCTTCTTATTTTGGAGCATACTGTTTAAATAACCGCCTATTACTAATTCTTGCTCAGTTTTTACATTTAAAATATCCTTAGCTTTGCCTTGAGCTACAATTATCTTTACCTTCCTATTTATTCTTGGATCTCTTCCTAAACCATCAAAAATTTCTTTTATTTTATCTGGTTCTTTTAACAAATCCTCCCCTATTACTATTACTTTCGTATGCTTAAAATATAGTGGTTTATCTAATCTAGTTGTAAGTTGTCTACTGCCATAAAAAGGACTTTTAACTACAGTCATTTTAACAAATTTTGCTTCTTTTTGGCTAGAATTCTCTTTTATAGAGGCAATATTTGGATAAACATATGTCATTAAATATTCTCCTTCTACATTTGGATCTTCGTTTAAATCTATTCCAATAGCTGTAACAAATATTCTTTCATTTATTTCTACTACATCCCAACATCCTGTAAGTAAAGTAGTTATTAATATTATAAATACTATCATTAAATACTTTTTCATAAACTCTTCCTTTCCTTAAAAAGAGCTACTATAAAAATTATTGTAGGTGCTATAACTATACTAAAAACAGCTAAGTATTTTACTATATTTCCCATAGTTGAATATACTTGACTTAAGCTTTCAGGAATTAAAGATAGACCCATGATTATGGGAATCATAGGTAGAACAAAAAAATCATGCTTTTTAGTATCAAATAGACTCGATAATATAACTCCCCCTGTATAAATTGCAGGCCCCATAGTAGCAAATACTATTAAAACCCAGGCTGCCATTAACATTCCATCTATATTCTCTATAAAAAATCCCGGTAACTCTACTTCACTCATAATAGAAAGAGATGGCCAAATCTGTTTTTTAAGTTCATGTATCCCTAGTTGGCCAATTGTTATAAGGAAAGTAACTAAATATATAATTGTTGTATAAAATATACCATTAAAACTACATTTTAAAGCATTTTCACTATCTTCAATATAAGCTAAAGCTATGAGTATTATTTCAAATCCTACATAACTAAAAAAAACTGTTGACATACCTCTTGGAATATCCTTAATATTTATTTGAAAAACAGGAAGTAAATTAGTGAAATCTAAAGTAGGTATGGAAAATAAAATAAAAACTATAGTTATTATAATTATTATTGGAAGTATTATAAGAGCCATTCTAGATATAGCTTCAATATTACTTCTTCCAATATAGGAAGTAGCTAAGAGCATGGTAAAAATTATAACTTCTAATGGCGTATTATCTAACAGAAATGCTTTAATAACTTCTCCAAAAACCCTGACTATAAAAGCTAATAGAACTAAGAAATAAATTAAATATATGGAAGAAAATATTTTAAATATAATATTCCCAACTACTTCTTTGCCATAATCATAAAATATCTTTCCCCTATACATTTCTCCTAATTTATTCATTATATATATAAAAGGTAATATTGCTAATCCTCCAAGAAGAATAGCTAGCCATCCAGTATTCCCCATAATATCTGCTACAGAACTAGGTAAGGATAGTATTCCTACACCTATACTTGTAGTTATTATAAGAGCTTGCAGTTGTCTATTAGATACCCTGTTGTTCTTTTCCATAATATCACCCTATTTATTCCTCTTTTTATCCTTTGGAAATGTAAAATCTGGTCTATACTTTAACCTTATAATTGGAAGTCTAACTATTATATCTTTTAAATCACCTGTTGCCATTCCAATTCCTGAGAATGGAGTTGTAAATGGTATTCCATAACTATTTAGTTTAACTAAATGAGTTCCCATAAAAATAAGACCTAGCATTATTCCATAAAGTCCTAATAATGATGCACATATCATAATGACAAACCTATAAAACCTAAGACCTGCTGCAAATTCATAACTTGGCAAAGTAAAAGAAGCCACTGTAGTTACAGCTACTATTATAATCATTAGAGGGCTTACTATACCTGCTTCCACTGCTGCTTGACCTATTATAAGTCCTCCTACTATTCCAATAGTTGTACCAATAGGTCCAGATAGTCTAGTTCCTGCTTCCCTTAAAAACTCTATGGTCAATTCCATAGAAAAAGCTTCTACCACTGCAGGAAAAGGTACATTTATCCTAGTTGAAGCTAAGTAGAAAGCCAGTCTGGTAGGAAGTAACCCTGGATGAAAAGCAGTTATAGCTATATATAGGCCTGGGGCCAGTACAGCTACAAATCCAGCAATATATCTTATAATTCTAGCTATACTAGCTATAGTCCATCTAGTATAATAATCTTCTGATGATTGCATTAAAGTTCCTAAAGTAGCTGGCAAAATTAAAACAAAAGGAGTATTATCTACTATTAGTGCAATTCTTCCTTCTAATAAAGAAGCTGATACTGAATCTGGCCTTTCTGTATTTTCTGTCTGAGGAAAAGGCGATATGTAATTATCTTCTATAAGCTCTTCTAATATTGCACTATCTAACACTGAATCCACTTCTATATCTTCAAGTCTTTTTTTTACCTCATTCAGTAAATCCTCATTCACTATATCATCTACATATAAGACTGCTACATCTGTCCTAGTTCTTTTCCCTACTTGTATCATTTTTATCTTCAAACTTGGATCCTTTATTCTTCTCCTAATAAGGACAGTATTTGTTTTTAAATTTTCTGTAAAACCATCTCTTGGTCCTCTTATTAAAGTTTCAGTTTGAGGTTCTTCAATACTTCTTTTTTCCCAACCTCTAGAGGATAATATAATAATTTTCTTATATCCGTCTATTAAAAGAGCTGTTTCTCCTACTAATATAGCTTCTAAAGCCTCATCAATTGTTTCTACTTCCTTTATTTCACTTGCAGAAATATTTCCATCTTTTATTAGGTTGTAAAGATTATCCTTTATTGTTATAGGGTTTGGCTCTAAATATCTAGATGCCTCCAATAGAGGTCTAAGAGCAAAATCGCTAACCATATCTTGGTCAATAAGGCCGTCTATAAATATTATGGCTAGGGAAAAATTTTGTTTTACTCCTACTTTAAATTCTCTATATACTACGTCATCACAATCTATAAATATTTCTTTTATAGTTTTCATATTTTCATCTAGTTTTTTTTGTATAGGAATATTATTTTCCATGTAAACCTCCTATATTATTTTAGAAAACAAGTAGGCTATAGGGCCTAATATTATATATACAATAGCAATAAATTTTGATATTTTAGCTTCTTTTTCCAATTTATCCTTTCTCAATCTTGGTAAATCTATAAAAAAAATAAATAAAGATGGAAGTAAAAAAGCTATTAATAAATAAATATCAAAATATTCTTTAAGACTAATTTTAAATTTAAAAGACAATATTCCCACCTCTTGTAGTCTTTACTAACTATATTTTCTACAAGAAGTGGGAATATTATTCAAATAGTTTTAGTTATTATAACTTTATCCACTTTTTTCTCTAATTTATTTTTACATCTAATTAAGTCCTTTTCATTGTCAAATATTCCAAATACCGTAGGTCCACTACCACTCATTAAACTGCCTATAGCACCATATTTGATCATATCTTCCTTTATGGTTTTTATTTCTTTAAATTCTTTAATAGTTACTTCTTCTAAAACATTTTCCATGTTTTTAGCTAAAAAATATAAATCATCATTTTCAACTGCTTGAACTAGCATGTCCATATTAGGCTTTTTCTTTATACCATCAATATTTAATTTCTCATATACATGAGTAGTAGATACAGGCATTCCTGGATTAGCTAAAAGAATAAATTTATTAGAAAAACTACTTAATGTTTCCAATTTTTCTCCAATTCCCTTCGCCAATGCTGTTCCTCCTACAATACAAAAAGGTACGTCTGCTCCAATACTAACTCCTATGTCCATTAACTCTTCATTTGATAGATTTAATCTCCAAAGTTTATTTAGCCCCTTAAGAACTGCAGCTGCATTTGTACTTCCTCCTGCAAGTCCTGAAGCTACTGGAATGTTTTTTTCAATTATTATATGGGCTCCTCTATCTAAACCACTTTTTTCTTTCATCTTATCCCAAGCATTATAAACTAAATTAGAGGAGTTTAATGGAACCTCTGGAATATTGCATTCAATTTTAATTCCTTTTTCCCTAGATTTAATGGTGATAATATCTTTTAAATCAATTTGCTGCATAATTGTATTCAAATCATGATAACCATCATTTCTTCTTCCTACAACATCTAGTGCTAGATTAATCTTCCCATAGGCTTCTATTTTAAACTCATCCATATACCTTTCCCTTTCTTTTTTATTTAATAAATTCATTATAACATATATAACTTTTCTTAGAAATAATAGAAACCTTTAGGCAATACTCCTAAAGGCTAAAAATTCATATCTACATTTTTTTCTATTATTATCTTTTCTCCTGGCATCAATATGTCTGGTGATGATATATCATTTGAAGAAATTAACTCATCTACTGTAGTATTATATCTTTTGGCTATATTCCAAAGGGAGTCCCCTTTCTGAATTACATATATAATGATACTTGGTCTTTTAGTTTTATCTATGTAATCTTCACTTTCTTTTAAATCCAATATAGTATTTATTTTCTTTCTTCTGTTTAGCTCTATTAAATTTTTAATAGAGACTTCTAATTCTAATTTTTCATCATTAATTTTATAATTTATTTTCTCTACTATACTTTCCTCTTCTGTAGTCATAGTTTCGTCTATTCCTTCTGACTCTATATAGGATTTAAAAGGTATCTCTTCTTTTAATGTATTTATTTCATCAGAATCAGAATCAAGATACAGTATATTTAATATTAAAAGTCCTTCTAATATTATTTTATTTTCTAATATCCTACTATCTAATATCGTAGAACTTCCTTCTATACTATAAACTTTTTCAAAATTTGAATGATCAATTCTACCCTTAATGGATTCTTTACTTTCCAATTCTTTTACATTCTCTACAATTTCTATTTCTTTCCTTTCAATATCTATTTCCTTTTTAGTAGAATAGGCATCTAGAACAATATTCTTCTCTCTCTGTTCATATGCTTTTCCATCTATTCCGATCCTTATTTCTAAATCTAATATTCTTAAATTTCCCTCTAAATTTTCTTTAACCTCATAATTTACCGAATCTATATTCATTTCTAATTGTTTTTTAGAATCTTTTATAGCACCTTCTACATCTACAAAATGATTGAATGCTATTTCTTTGTTTATAGAATTAATTTCATTTTTTCCTTGGTATACCATGGAACATTCTATAACTCCTGAAACTATTATTTTATCTTCTACTACTTTAGACTCATCCTCATGAACTCTTAGATCCAGCTTAAGTACTTCATCAATATCTGGCATATCATCATCAACTTCAAAGGCTTCATGTATTAAACTATGAGTATTACCTTCACCTAGAAAATGATTATATCTTACCTTTTCTTTCAGCACCTCTAAATTCTCTACTTCCTTAATTTCTTTCACCATTTCTATTAAATTACTCTTTTCTATTCTACTTTCAATATTTACTAGAGCATTTAATGATACCTTCCTTCCATCTACTTGTTCGTATTCTATATGTTCTATATTAGCATTTGCTTTAACTATCATATCTTTATTTATTCCATCCATATTTATTTCTTCTCGGAAATCACTAGTTCCTTCTAAAGTTTGTATAGATGAATTCTCTTCAGAAGATTTATAAACTACTTTAGATTTTACTAATCCACTAATTAATAGTTTATCTTTTACTATTTTAACATTGGTTATTTCTGGCTTCCCCTGAACCCAAAGTATTTTATCTATATCTGGTTTCGATTGTTCTAGATATATTTCTGTTTCTACTAATGTCTGTAATTCTTCTTTTCTTTTTATTTCATTAATTCTTAAATTGTCTTTCATTAATTCCACAGCCATTATATCTCCTCCTACAATACCATTTGTATATTATATGAAGATATGTATGCTTTAATGTTTAAAAAGATGAATAAAATATTTTTTGAAAAATATATTATTCAGTGGACCCTAGCCATAAGTCTTTAACACAAAAGTGAATTAATCCCAAAGACCTATTTACTTAAACGTATAACCTCATATATAATGAATCATGGAAGACTTCCAAGTGGTCTTTCTTCCCCGTAAAGAGCTAGCTATATAGCCAGGCTCATTTCCCTATTTTATATGAAATACCGACTATAATAAGTCGGTATTTTTTTGCTCAGAATAAAAAATCTACCTTAAGGTAGATTTTTTATTCTATTATTACTAATGCTCCATCTGGTACTTTGTCATATATATACTTAGATATATCTATTGGCAATCTAATACAACCATGACTTGAAGGTTTCCCAAGTTTTTTTGCTTCTTCTTCTATAATTTTTTGATCCTCTGTAAAAGGAATTGAGTGGAATAAATAAGTGCCTTTAAATCCAACCCAGTATTTCATTCCTTGCTCAAAACGAGGTATATATGCCCAATATCCTCTTCTCCCACTTTCTATCTCAAATACTCCCTTGGGAGTGAAGGCATCTTTCAGTCCACTAGAACCTAAACTTTCCGATACAAGTTTTCCACCTTTATATATTCTTAACTTCTGATTTTCTTCATTGAATTTGAGAACCCATTCTGAAGAATTTTCATTATAATTATGTGGCGGAACTTTTTCAGATCTTATGTATCTAGCATCTGCATATCCAATTTGTCCATCTCCTAATTTTACCTTAAACCATCCTTTAGGTAAAGTTTCTAAAAGCTCTACCTTATCATAATCATTAATTATAGAAATTACCTGGCTTCCCTCATCATTTTTTTCATATATTTTTGTTTTACCATTATGTTCAACTACATTTAAAGCTTCCCCTTCATATTTTTTCTCCACTTTTTTAGAAACACTTTCAAATTCCTTTGTAGACCTATTAGCAACAACAACTTTTTCTTTCTCTGTATTTTCCTTTTTGTATTTTGTAATTTTATTTTCCCCATTTTTATTAATGCTATTTAGAGCCACGCTAGAAATAACAACAACAGCAACAGTTAATGATATGAAAACTTTTTTCTTCATAATATACCACCTTATCTTTGGTTTTTTCTTATTATATCATAAAAACTAATTAATATAAAAAGAAGAACAAAGAAAATCTTTGTTCTTCTTTTATATTAACTAATTTTAGTTTTCTCTGTTTCTCCACATATAGTTACTTCTACAGTTTCTGTCAATATATCTGAATAGGTATAAGATACTCTTCTAATGCTATTATATTCATTAGATATTTTAACAACAAATATACTTGGATATGCACTTTCTAATATCCCTTCTCTTACAGTCGTCTTTTTCCTCCCTTTGTTAGCTTTTAATATTACTTTTTTGCCTACCGAATCTTCTACGTTTTTTTTAATTTTGGCTAAAGAGCTTTTTTCTAACAAAGTTATCACCTTCCCTAATATTTTCCCCTCCATAAGAGGTAGAAGAAGTGCGATTAGACACTCATAGAAGATATTATACCATAGGAGTTTAATTTTGTCAAATAAAATTTTATTATACTATGAATATACATTATTGTCAATCTATTTTAGCAAAGAATTAGTATTCAAAATATTTCAAAAAACCTTTTTTTATAGACTCTACTAATTCTTCTATAAAAATTTCATCTGAAAAGTTTAGTTCTTCTTCCCTATTAGATAAATATCCTAATTCTATTAGAAGAGCATTAACATTTACATTTTTCAATAAGAAAAATCTTCCTTCTTTAACTCCTTTGTTTACTATTTTCATATTTTTATTTATTTCCTCTAATATTGTATCTCCTAGTTCCCTTTCTTTTTCATCTCTTTTAAAAACATATGCTTTACAGCCTTTATTATTGGAATTAGCAAAGAAATCCATATGGAAAGATATAAAAAAATCTGGCCTAATATGATTAGCCATTTCTGCTCTTTTATTTAATAGTATATCTTCATCTTTACTTCTTGTTAAATAAACTTTTGCACCTAATTCTTCTAATTTGATTTTTAGCTTTTTTGAAACTAATAAAACAATGTCTTTTTCTTTTAAACCATTGCTCCCTATATGTCCAAAGTCTTCTCCTCCATGTCCTGGATCTATTAGTATTATTTTTCCCATTAATGGTTTTTTTATACTTGGAAGAACATAATTTTCAATTTTGACTCCTGTATAGTAATAATCCAATATTTCTCTATAGGAATAGCCTCTTTTAGCCATCTCATTTCCTCCGTATTGACAATAACCTAATCCACTCCCTTTGCCTCTTGATACAATTTCTATTGAGATAGGAGATATATAAAACCTAGTGGAATTTAAATTTAATAATTCCATTATTTCTTTTCCTGTAAATTCTTCCCCTCCTATAGTAACTTTTTTAACTCTACCTTCTTCATCTCTTATTATATTGTCTATATATCCATCAATCTCACCTTTTTTAAGAGAATAGTCTTTGGGAAAATTTATATTTAAAGCCTTTTCAATTTCTTCTATAAAATATTTTTTACTACCATGCCAATTAGGCGAATCTATACAATAATCACATAAGACTTTTCTTAAATAAACTACTTTATTTTTTATAACATTTTCTGAATTTTCAGTGCTACCTCCACAGGTATTATGATATGCAGCTATAATAGGTTTGCCCTTTAAAATGAGAATATTTCCTTCCGTCTCTTTAACTACTTTTTCTATTTTTTTAATATTTTTATTAAAATTATTTTCCCAAATATCTTTGAATTCTTCTAGGTAGTTAAACTCATAACAATGATTACTTTTACATAAGTCTACACCCTTATATTTATTACATCCTTTGCCATCTATTTTTAAGGAATTTCTAATTAAATTAGTCCTTATTATCACTGCCTGTGCTTTTAAAGATTCTAAATTAAAATTTATGTCTATTTGAGAAGGAAGTAATATCTTAACCATTTCTTCAAGGGGTTTTTTAATAGTTAACTTTTTTTCTGGATCAAAAAAACTAATTAAAAAATCTTCATCCATATTCCATTCCCCCTTTTTTTTAAAATAATTACTACTATATCTTATGAAAATACATAGTTATAAGTGAATATTATGATATAATTATTACTATCACGGGGAGGTGATCACTTGAAGGGAACAATAGTCTCTTCTTGGATAAAAACTTGTAGAAAACTTTATGGAAATGAATTAACCAATGAGGCAATGGAGTATGTAGGTATAAATCCTAAAAAAGTATTTACCCCTACAGAAGATATCAAAGATGAAAAGGCTATAGGTATTATAGAATATATGACTAAAAAATTGGACAAGCCTTCTATTGAAATTTGGAGGGAAATGGGAAAAAATAATATTAAAACTTTCTCACAAGATTATCCAACTTTTTTTAGATATGATAATCTTTACTCTTTTTTGGAAGCTATGTATGATATTCATATTGTAGTTACCAAGAAAATTCCGGGAGCAAAACCTCCTATTTTAAATATTGAACCTATAGGAAGTTATAAGGCAGCTATGACTTATTCATCTCCTAGAGGAATGTTTGGATATTTTCAAGGAATGTTAGAAGGAGCTAGTAATTATTTTGGAGAAGAAATAGAGATAAAAACAGTAGAAAAAAGAGAAGAATTTATTAAATTACATATAACTTTTCCTGAAAAAATTTATGAAAATAGGGATTATAGAATTAATAATTTTTTTTCTTTTGGATTTGCTAAAAATTTAGAACTAAAAATAGGATTAGGTTCTTTAATATTTATAGGTATTCCTTATATTATAGGTACAAACTTCTTAAAAACAAGTATTATTATACCTATTACTTTACTCTTAACATTCCTTGTACCTTATACTATTAGCAAAGCCCTTTTTCTACCTAAAGATAAAATACTTAAGTCTTTGGAAGGTATGGCAAATAGAAATTTTTCTATATACTCTAATATTTCTACAAAAGATTTCTTTGAAGAAATTAATTTAAAAATTAATGATGTTAAAAAAACATTAAAATCAGATTTTGTGGGATATAAAGGAACTACTGATGAACTAAATGTATTTGCAAATAAGTTTAATGAGATATCCCAAAATATGAATTATACATCTCAAGAAATATCCCATGTAGTAGAACAAGTTGCAGAAGGTGCAGTAAATCAAGCTGATGAAACGGAAAACTCTGCTTACTTGTTAAATAAAAGTATTGACTCTTTAAATAATGTAGTTGATAAAGAAAATAAAGGAAAAGAAGATTTAGAGACAACTGTAGAAAGAATAAATGATGGATATGAAGATTTAAAAAATACTTCAAATAAATTGAGCAATATTCTTAATCAATTTTCTTTGCTTAAAAAAAGTGGTTTAAAACTTCAATCTAGGGCTAGAGATGTAAATAATATTGTAGAAACTGTAGAAGAAATTTCTGATAAAACTAACCTATTAGCCTTAAATGCTAGTATTGAAGCTAGCAGAGCCGGAGAATATGGACAAGGTTTTACAGTTGTAGCTATGGAAATAAGAGAATTAGCTAAAAATTCTAAAGCAGCAGTCAAAAGTATTAATAATAACTTAGAAACTTTCATTGAAGAAATTCATGAATTAGTAGAGGAAATTGAAGATCAGTATTCTATACTAGAAAAAGAAAATGAAACCCTTTCCAATATTGCTAGTGAAGATTATGTAACAGTTTTATCTATAAAAAGTGTATCTGATTTAATTATTGAGTTAATTAGTGAGTTGAATAATGAAAGCAAATCCTTAAATAAAATTTCATCAAATATTGAATCTTTAGCTGCCATTGCTGAAGAAAATTCTGCCTCATCAGAAGAAGTAAGTGCAAACATAATTACTTACACAGAAGAAATTGAAAAAATGACTAAGAATATTAGTGAATTTAAAAAGGTTTCTAAACAATTTGGAAAAGAACTTGAAAAATATAAAATTTAATAAATAACTGCCTTGAAATAAATTAATTTATTTCAAGGCAGTTATTTATTATTTAAAATTAGTACTAGCGTATATTTTGAGATAATAGAATGTACACTTTCTTTTCACATAGTGCCATACTAGCAAATAGAGAAAAAAATTCGCTCCAAAAAAGTTTTGATAAAATAGTATCTTCATAAAATAGAAAATGCTAAATATTTTCAAACTCGCTTCGCTCAAACAATGAAAAATTCTTAACGCATTTTCTATTTTATTCAGATTATTTCATAGCAAAACTTTTTTAAGTCACTCATCTTTTATCTCTATTTGCTCTAATATTGTACTCTTAGAATAAATACAGTTGAAAATAAAGATATATCTCTAGGATTTTAAGGTTATTAGGTCTGCTGACTTAAAAAGTCTTTGGGTAGAAAATAGAGACGAAGTTTTTCACAAAACCCGTGAAATTGATTTTTAATCAATTTAGCAAATAACCATCATTTGCGATAGAGTTTTGTCAAAAACTGAGTCCTATTTTCTCCAAAGCTTTTTCGGAAGAAAGAACTAATACCTTAAAATCCGTGGACTGGCACTATGCTAAAAGAATTGTATAATTGTAAAATTTTAAGATAGTAGGACTGACTTAAAAAATTTTTGATTCAAAGCTTTTGGAAAAGAAGCCTATTATCTTAAAATCCACATATTAGCACTAGTTTTTAAAAATATACTTATTTTACTCCACTTTCTAATATATATAACTCCCCTTTATTTGCATTAAGTTTAGCTTTGACTCCTAATGGAATAGTAATCATTGGCTTACAATGGCCTGACTTTAAATTGTATATAGTCGGCTTTCCTATTGGCTTAATTATATCCTTAAATACTTCCATCAAAGTTAAACTATCATCATATTCATCAGACTCAGCTTCACAGTCATTCCAATCAGCAAGTATTATACCACTTGCTTCTTCTAACTTACCTGCCAATCTAAGTTGAGTAAGCATCCTATCTATATTGTAAGGTTCTTCTCCTACTTCCTCAATCAAAAGAATCTTATCCTTTGTATCTATTTCATAAGGAGTACCTAATGTATCAGCAATTAAAGATAAATTTCCTCCTACAATTTCTCCCTCTGAAATTCCTCTATTAATAATTTCAATTTCCTCTCCTTTAGGATTTTCCACAAGTCCTATAGCTTCATTATTTAAAATATTTCTATATAAACTGTCCTTTGAAAACTCACTAAAATCATCTATCATATTAGATGAAACCATAGGTCCATGAAAGGTAACTAAATTACATATTTGATTTATAGCTATATGTAAAGCTGTAATATCACTATAGCCTACAAATACTTTAGGATTATTTTTAATTCCTTCATAATCTAATAATTCTAATATTCTAGGCGCTCCATATCCACCTCTAATACATATAATTCCATCAACTTCTTCATCCATAAACATATTATTTAAATCTTCAGCTCTCTCCTTATCTGAACCTGCAAGATAGCCATAAGTCTTATACAAATTCTTTCCCATCTTTACTTCAAAACCCATTTCCTTTAATTTTGCTTCTGCTTTATTAACGTTTTCCTTAGATGTAGGACTAGATGGAGATATAATACCTATTGTATCTCCTAATTTTAAAACTTTCGGTCTAATCATGAAATATCCCTCCAATTATGCACCAAAGAACAATCTAGAAACATAAACTGCAGTTAAAAGACCTGCTAAATCTGCAAGTAATCCTGCTGATAATGCATGTCTTGATTTCTTTATTGATACTGCTCCAAAATAAACCGCCAATACATAAAAGGTTGTTTCAGTAGATCCCATCATAACTGCAGATATTCTACCAATTAAAGACTCTGGTCCATGGGTTGTAATAAGTTCACTCATTACTCCTTGTGCTCCCCCACCAGAAAGAGGTCTCATAAGTGCCATAGGTAATAACTCTCCTGGCATTCCAATAGCATTAGTTATAGGACTTAAAACCTTAGTTAATAATTCCAGAGCTCCTGAAGCTCTAAAAACTCCTATAGCCACTAACATTGCTACAAGATAAGGAATGATCCTTACTCCTGTAGTGAAACCTTCCTTAGCTCCATCTGTAAAAGCTTCATAAACAGAAACTTTTTTAAACAATCCATATATAGTAATCCCTAAGAATATAAAAGGAATAGCATACTTAGAAATAGCCTCTACTACCTTTACAAACATTGTAAATTCCTCCTTATATTTTAATTTATTTAGCATCTTCACTTTCTAAGTCTTCGCTATAATCAACTTGATATTTAGGAAGCTTGCCTAAATACTTTGTTGCAACAAGGGCAACTACTGTTGAGACTGTAGTAGCTATTATTGTAGGCCCTATTATTTCTGTTGGAGTCTTAGCTCCAGCTGAAGCCAATATAGCTATTGAAGTAGCTGGTACTAAAGTAATAGACGATGTATTAATTGCTAAAAAAGTAACCATAGCATCTGTAGCTGTATCCTTTTTAGGATTTAATTCTTGAAGCTCTTGCATAGCTTTAAGTCCTAAAGGAGTAGCTGCATTTCCCAATCCAAGTATATTAGCTGCCATATTCATAACCATAGCTCCCATAGCAGGATGATCTGCAGGTACATCAGGAAATAGTTTTAAAGTAATAGGTTTTAAACCCTTAGCTAATTTTTCTACAAGTCCTGATTCTTCTGCAATCTTCATAATTCCTAACCATAACGCCATAACACCAACTAATCCTATTGCAAGTTCTACTGCCGTATTTGCTGATTCAATAGCTGCATTTGTTACTGCATCCACATTTCCATTAATAATACCTACAATAAATCCAGATATTAAAAGTCCTGCCCAAATAAAGTTAATCATGTGTTTTCCCCCTCTAATTTAATTTTTATAATAAAATAAAATTATTTAATAATATAACTTGTACAAATTCTTCCTTATGCTAAAAACCAAGTATTAAATTTTCCTTTAAGTGGATTTAGAAATTATAATAAGTTTCTAATAAGTAGTTACGCAATTAATATGCCAAGTAAATGCTGATTTAGGGATAGTAAAAGTGCAGGTTTAACTATAAGCATTTTAAAATATTGAGTATTTTTCCTTTTTTCAGGAAAGAAGTTTATTTTTAATATTTACCATCTACTTAACATCTATATTATAGATGTTTTTCCCCAGTATTTATTTTACAACTAATTCCTAATACTCGAAATGAATATATGAATACATTTTATCTATTTTTTTGAGCAATTTCAATAGTACATTGATATCAATTAAAATATCAAAAATGCCAGGCTGCATTGCCTGGCATTTAACCAATCATCGACTATCCTGATTTACTACATAATAAAATAATTTCAAACATTTTATATGCTTAATATAGAACTAGCTATATAGAAATAAACAAACAAACTTAAAGCATCTACAATTGTTGTAATAAGTGGACCTGCCATTATAGCAGGGTCAATCTTCATTTTTTTAGCTAGTATAGGTAATATACCTCCAATAACTTTCGAAATTATTACAGTTACAACTAAAGTTATTGAAACTGTTAATGCTATATGAAAATTCACTTTTTCTAAATAATATATTCTTAAAAAATTAGTAAAACCTAGCACTAAACCTACAATAATACTTATTCTAAATTCCTTCCATATAACCTTACCTACATCCCTTAACTTTATTTCTCCTAAAGCCAAACCTCTTATTACTAATGTAGAAGATTGACTTCCAGAATTTCCACCAGTGTCCATAAGCATAGGTATAAAAGAAGCCAATAACACAGTAGATTGAAGTACATTTTCATACCTTCTTATAATATTTCCTGTAAATGTCGCTGAAATCATAAGCACCAAAAGCCAAACTATCCTATGTTTTGCCAAAGTAAAAATATTAGTTTCAAGATATTTTTCTTCTGATGGAGCCATAGCAGCCATTTTTTGAAAGTCCTCTGTATTTTCCTGATCTATTACTTCCATTATGTCATCAACAGTTATAATTCCTGTAAGTCTATTTTCTTTATCCACTACTGGAAGAGCTAAAAAACCATATCTTTTAAATACATCTGCTACTACTTCTTGATCATCATGAGTATTTACAAATATTACATCCTCATTCATTATATCCTTTATTTTTTTATCCCCTTCACTTACTACAAGGTTTCTTAAAGATACCAATCCTTCTAATTTTCTATTGGAATCTGTTACATAACATGTATAAACTGTTTCCTTTGTAAGTCCTATTTCTTTTATATGATCTAAAGATTCTTTAACAGTCATTTCTTTTTTAAGATCTACATACTCTATAGTCATTAAACTTCCAGCCGAATCTGGTGGATAATTTAAAAATTGATTTATTAATTTACGTTCATCATAATTGGATTTTAACAAAATCTTCTTCACTACATTAGCAGGCATTTCTTCTAGTAAGTCTATCATATCATCAAAATTTAACTCATCTATAATATATTGTAATTCCTTATCTGTAATACTATCTATTATTTCTTTTTGTTTATCTCTAGGAAAATAAGAAAAAACATCAACTGCTATATCTTTGGGAAGCATTCTAAATAACATTAAGGCTACCGTAATGTCTATTTCTTCCAATACTTCCGCTATATCTATAGCATTTAATTGTAGAAGCTCTTTTCTAAGCTGAATATATTCTTTATTGTTCAATAATTGTACAAATCTTTTTTCGTTAATTTTCAATTTTATCCCCCCTCAGAAGAGCCACAATCAGAGATAATGATTATGGTTCTTCCCTTAATATACAGTTTTTGTCCTAATTCTATCTTCTCCGATAAGGGTCCTGAATCCATAACCATCACCTCTCTTAATAAAAGTCTTCCTCAGGAATGAATATAATATGCTATATACATAGATTATGATAATTTATATGTTTTTTCAAGGATTTTTTAACTTTTTTTTATAATTTTTTCACTAATTTGTTTATAAACTTGCCCTATTTCTGAATTTAAGTCTTTAGTAATTAGGACTCCCTTATCACTTCCTATCCTTATTTCTTTAAGAAGAGGTATTTCTCCTAAAAAATCTACTTCTAATTCCTTGCTTAAAGCTTCTCCTTCACCACTACCAAATATATAATGCTTTTCATCACAATTATCACAGATAAAATAAGACATATTTTCTATAACCCCTAATATCTCTGTATTTGTTTTCTTGGCCATAATTCCTAATCTCTTTGCTACTCCCTTTGCTGTAACTTGTGGTGTAGTAACTATTAAAAATTTAGCTTCTTTAACTTCTTGCATAATACTTAGAGGTATATCTCCAGTTCCTGGTGGCAAATCCAATAATAAATAATCTAAATCTCCCCAATATACTTCCGTTAAAAACTGATTTAAAACTCCAGAAAGCACAGGACCTCTCCAAACCAAGGCCTCATCTTCTCCTACTAAATTTCCCATGGACATAACCTTTACACCTTCTACTGAAATTGGAATAATAATACTTTCATCTACTACTGTAATTTTTTCTTCCTTTATGCCCATTATTTGTGGAATACTATATCCTAATATATCTGCATCTATTAAACCTACGTTATACCCCATATTACTTAAAGTAACAGCTAAGTTAGCAGTTACTGTAGACTTTCCTACTCCACCTTTTCCGCTTCCAATAGCTAATACAGTTGTATTTTGAAAATTATTAAGACTTTCTGGTTTCCCAAAAATACTTTGTTTTTCTATATCTGTCATTTCACCAAATTCGACTTCTACTTCCTTCACTCCGTCTAGAGAAGAAAGCTCATTTACTATATCATCTTTCATTGTATTCTTCATAGGACATGCCATAGTAGTTAAAGCAACTTCTACTTTAACCTTTCCATTTTTTTCCGAAATATTCTTTACCATATTTAGCTCAATTAAATTTTTATTCAGTTCTGGATCATAAACTTTTTTTAATGCTTCAATTATATCTTTTTTATCCAATTAGAATTCCTCCTTCTGTAAATTATATTTTTCTTCCTTTCTTTAATTATATACTACTAATTATATAATTAAATGGGTTTTTGCCCAAAAAACAAAAAAGGTAGGCATTGCCTACCTTTTTTTATTTTTTAACAAGAAGGTCCTCCTCTGCCAGCATTTACTTGGAAGCCCTTTCTCAACCAGCTATTAGAATAATCTATTGTAAAATCACTAAAATTATTAACCATATCCGCATCTAATAAGAAAGTAAAATCATCTACTTTAATTACTTCATCTTCATCTTTTTGCTCATCCAGAGCTATACCAAAACTTGGTCCACCTCAACCAAAACCTGCAACATAAATTCTAAGGTATTTATTTATATCATGTTTTTTCTCTAAAAATTTTCTAAGTTCCTTTGAAGCTTCTTGAGTTATCTCTATAGACATAACAATTCCTCCTTTTCCATATTGTTTTACATATACCCTGTAGTGGTATCTTTAAGCATATGATATAATACTATTTTAAATAAGTCAAGATTTTTTATTCTACCAATAGAAAATCCTCTAGCCAATATTGGCTAGAGGATTTTATTACATAGCTCTTCCTGGAATTATAGCATCTAGTATACCAATAACTAGAGCTCCTATTATAGCTCCCCAAACTGATATATTAAATCCTGGAACAATGAACTTGGTAACGTATAAAATGATTGCAGCAACAATAAAACCTGTAAGTCCCCTCCCAAATGGCGAAGCATCTACACCTGCAATCTTCTGAACTAAATAATCCAATAATGCAATAACAACTGACGCTAAAATAAGACTCCATAATCCATTTATTCTAAATCCAGGAGTTAATAAAGCTGCTATTCCTATTACTATAGCTGTAATAAGAATCCTTAACAATACTTCACCTACAGCACTAGTGTTGTCGTCTCTAGTTTTGGTATCTCTATTTCTATCTTTATTATTATCATTATTATCCATTAAATCACCTCCTTTTATAATGTTCTCCATTATTAATTTTTTTATACAATTGGTTAATTTTTTTAAATTAGATAATGATATAATAATGTTACAATGGGTATAAAATATATGTTAAGATACTCTTAAGAGGATTTTAAAAAGGAGGGTTTTAAAAGTGGAAATAACAAAAGATATGCTAATTGGTGAGTTAATCCGTCAAAAACCTGAAGCTGTAGAAATTCTTATGAGATTTGGCATGGGATGTGTTGGATGTCCATCAAGTCAAATGGAATCTTTAGAAGAAGCTGCTATGGTTCATGGTTTAGACTTAAACCATCTTCTAGAAGCTTTGAATCAATAAAAAAGAAATGTCAAAAGGAGGAGCATATGCTCCTCCTTAGTTTCTTAAAAATTTTATATTTTATTCATATTTTTACTTTCTTCTGCTGACTGCTTTACTTCTTCTAAATTATTTCCTATAGATGCTTGAACTGCAGCTACTACAGCACCCTCTACTATAGGTCCATTAGCTATTAGTACTTTTTTTTGTAAATCTTCATCTAACATATCTATTGCAAGCTGAGCATTCATCACTGCACTTCCCAAATCTGCAAATACTAAAACTCCATCTCCATCATTTGCCTTTTCTATTGATTCTTTTATTTTAATGGCATCAGTACCTATTCTTCCATCATCTGTTCCACCTGCCGATAAAACTTTCACATCTCCAGCCATTTGGCTACTTAATTCAACTACACCTTCTGATATCTTACTACTATGAGAAACTATAACAATTCCTACCATTTCTAACCTCCTCTAAATATAACTAAATTTCATCTAATGTTTTCCATATAGTTTTTAACAATAAGTAACTAGAGGTAGCTCCTGGATCCTGGTGTCCTATACTTCTTTCTCCTAAATAACTAGCCCTTCCTTTTTTAGCAATTATTTCTTTTGTGTACTCTACACCTTCATAGGCTGCTTTTTGAGCATTATAAGATGCCTTCACTATATCTTCTCCATTTTCAATAGAATCTTTAAAATCTTCATAAGCAGGAATCAAAGCATCTAACATAGTTTTATCCCCTTTTTCTGCTTTTCCTCTCATTTTAACACCCTTTATAGCCTCATCAAATATAGCTACTGCATCCTCTTCATTTATTTCCATCTTATCTTGTACTACTGCTGCTCCCTTCAGAAAGACTGTTCCATACAGTGGTCCTGAAGCACCACCTACTTTAGAAATTAAAACCATAGCTACAGTTTTTAAAATAGTTCCACAATCTTTTTCTTTTAAACTTGGTAATTTTTCCAATACTGCACTAAAGCCTTTATCCATATTGATACCATGATCTGAGTCTCCTATTTTTGCATCTAATTCTGTAAGATAATCTTTGTTTTCTTTTATAGTATTGACCATATTTTCTATTATTCTTAATAATATATCTGATGTTATCAAAATATCACCTCTTTACTGTTATTTAAATTTTAAACTATTTTAAGGGCTGGTGTATTTGCTTTAAAATCTAAAAGTTCTTTTAATTCTTCGTCTAGCTTCAATACAGTAATTGAAAAACCTGCCATTTCCAATGAGGTCATTACGTTTCCAACCAATGTTTTATATATATTAATGTTCTTTCCCTCTAACAACTCATGTACTTCTCTATTTACAATATACAACTCCATGAGGGGAGTTCCACCTAAACCATTAACTAATACTGCTACCTCTTCTTTTTCTCCAATTTCTATATCTTCTAATATTTTATCTAAAAGTAGTTTTGTAATCTCATTTGCATTCATTATCTTTCTTTTATAAATTCCTGGCTCTCCATGAATACCCAACCCCACTTCCATTTCATCTTCTTCCAACTCAAAACTAGGCTTTCCTGCTTGTGGTACTATACATGGAGTGAGGGACATTCCCATAGATCTAGTGTTTGCAATGACTTTTTCTGCAACTCTTTTTACATCTTCTAAATCCATTCCCTTTTCTGCTGCTGCGCCAGCCAATTTATGAACTAAGACTGTACCAGCTATTCCTCTTCTTCCTGTAGTATAAGTACTATCTTCTACTGCTACATCATCATTTACAACTACGGTTTCTACCTTTATTCCTTCCATTTCTGCCATATCTTTAGCCATTTCAAAATTCATTACATCTCCAGAATAATTCTTTATTATTAAAAGTACTCCCTCTTCACCACCTACTGCTTTTATAGCTTCAAATACTTGATCTGGAGTAGGTGATGTAAATACTTCTCCTGCTACTGCTGCATCTAGCATACCTTCTCCTACAAATCCTCCATGAGATGGTTCGTGTCCGCTTCCTCCACCACTTACAAGAGCTACTTTTCTTTTTGCTGGTGAGTTCTTCCTTACTAACACATCAAACCCTTCTAGCCTCCTTAAATGTTCTGGATGGGCTTTAGCAATTCCATTGAGCATCTCATCTACAACATTCTTAGGATTATTAATAATTTTTTTCACAATAATACCCCCTATGCTTTATATTATTATTATTTTACCCTTTTTCATTAACAAATCTACATTAAAAGAAAAAAAGGAAAGGTTCATCAACCCCTCCTTTTTCTCTATCTCTCACCTTTTATTATTCATTATAGATTAAGTAGCTCATCTAATCTTGCTCTGTCAAATCCTACAATTTCTTCTCCATCAACTAATATTACTGGAACTCCCATATGTCCCATAGACATTAATTCTTTTCTAGCATTTACATCTCTTTGAACATTTTTTTCTGTATATGATACCCCGTTTTGGGAAAGATAGTCTTTCGCTGCTACACAATGTGGACATGTGTCTGTTGAATAAACTGTTACATTTGCCATTTAAAATTCCTCCTTTTATTTTCTATATACATTATACCCCCTATGGGTATCTTTGTCAAGGCTATTTTTAACCTATAGCCCTATCTATTCTAGACTTATCAAATCCTACTATTTCTTCGTCATCAATTAATATTACTGGAACTGTGCGATATCCCATAGACAATAATTCTTGTTTTGCTTGAGAGTTTTCTTGAACATTCTTTTCATCATATTTTATACCTTTTTTCAAAAAATATTCTTTTGTTTTAATGCAATAAGGACATGCATTAGCGGTATAAATAGTTATATTTTTCATTTCCAAATCTCCTCTCACAATTTTACCCTAATATTATATCGGTTATTTTTATAGTACCCGATAAATGTATATTTAATCAACTAAAAATAAAATAATATAGGTCTTTCTTCCTATTGTTTGTAGTTCTTAAGCATTATATGTTATAATATTAAAGTACCATTGTAGAAAGGTTGGGATCTAATGGTAAAAAATTATATGGAAATACTAGTATCAGAAACCATTGATGATGTTATCAAGGATTATGATATTTGTACCTGTGATGATTGTTTAAATGATATTAAATCTATTGCACTTAACAATCTGCCTCCAGTGTACTTTTTATCTTCTACAGATGAAAGTCAAAAAAAAGCCTTTCTTTTAGATAGACAAAGAAAAATATCTGTACTTGCAAAAGTTGCTGAAGCTATACAAATTGTCTCAAAGAAATCTCATATTGAATATAGCAAAAAAATGAGGAAAAGTATTTAGCCTCATTTTTTTGCTATTACTGATGATTAACATGATCAAGTCCTTGGCTAAATAGTTCTAATACATGATGATCATCTAATGAATATATAACCATTTTACCTTCTTTTCTAAACTTAACTAAATTTAAATTTCTAAGCATCCTTAAATGATGAGATATGGCTGATTGAGTCATGTCCAAAAGTTGAGCTATATCACATACACATAGAGGACTCTTTGAAAGAACATATATTATTTTAAGTCTAGTAGGATCTGACAATGCTTTAAAAATTTCAGAAAGAAGCTTTATTTTCTGTTCTTCTATCATACTATTTTTTATTTTTTCTAATTTGTCATCATTTGTTGCACTCACTTCACATATTTTCTTAGGTTCTTTAGTTTTTTTCAATTTTTTATACTGCAAAACTGCAGTCTATCCCCCTTTCAAAAAAGGTTATATGTATATTATTATACCATACTTTGCTAATATGGTGGTGTCATAGGGTTTAATGGATAAATAACTTTTCTCATCAGTGGATCTATATACATAATCCAATAGCCAAAGCCATTTTCAGACTCATACCAAGTATTAAATCCTGTTACTCCTCTAAAAGGATGTTCTAATGAATCAAACCTTCCAGGCACACCATAAAGATAGTATTTTATTTCTTTTTCATCTCTATATATTCCAAATAAATAATGACTATATTTTTTTATTAGTGCATGGCAAGTAGCAACTTCTTGCATAAAAGGATAATTATCATAAGTATTAAATAAATAATTATAAAAAGGTAAAAATCCTCTGTGTATGTTTCCTCCATCATAATTTATCTCCCACCAGTCATAACCTTTTAATTCTATTCTAAAAGGATTTACATATGGAAAAAATCTTAAAATACTTAATATATATTCAGACATTTGTTCTTTATAATCTAGTCTTTTCATATATTCTATGTGATTTTGATCATAGTTAGGTTCAATTTTTATATCTTCTTCAGCTTTTTCAAATTCCAATTCTTTTATTGGTTCTTCTTCTATCTCTTCTACTTCCTTGTCTATTTTTACATTATCAACTTTATAGTCATCATTAGCACCTTCTGTAAATGCTTCTATATTATCTTCTTCAAACTTCTCTTCTGTTTCTTCTACTTTCTCTCTTTCTTCTACATTATTCATTTCATAGTCCTTATCAATATCTTCTGTAAATTCTTCTACATTATCTTCTTCAAACTCCTCTTCTATTTCTTCTACTTTCTCATTTTCTTCTACATTATTCATTTTATAGTCGTTGTCAATATCTTCTATAAATTCTTCTACATTATCTTCTTCAAGCTCTTCTTCTATTTCTTCTACTTTCTCATTTTCTTCTACATTATTCATTTTATAGTCGTTATCAATATCTTCTATAAATTCTTCTACATTATCTTCTTTAAGCTCTTCTTCTATTTTTTCTACTTTCTCATTTTCTTCTACATTATCTTCTTTATAATCATCATCAGTATCTTCCACATTGATTTCCTCAAACTTTTCTTCATAATCTAGAGGAGAATTTTCCATAAATATTTCAGGTTCTTCTTCTACTTCTTTCAAATTTTCTTCTAATTCTTCCTTCTCATCTAACTTTTCTGATATTTCCTCTTTACCTTCATCTAGCATTTCTCTTTCATCTGTTAAGTCAGAAATATACTGATCTACTACTCCATTGTCCTTATTAATATAACCTGTCAACAATACATTTATACCCTTCCTTATAACCAATGCATTGAATTTGTCAATAGAATAATTAGACCTTTCTATATTTCTTGGATTAAATTTTTTCTCAAATCTTCCTTTTCCTCTACTATTAGTAATAATTCTACCTAAGTTTACTTCTATAATATCTCCTTTTTCTAACCCAACTAAATAGATGGTATAGCTACTTTCTTTTTCTCCTTTATCTACATTTATGTTTATTTTCCCAATATTTTCTCTTGCTTCCAATAATCCATGTCCTTTAGGCCTTATTCTTTGTATATTAGTAAACTCTTCTTTTAAAATAAAAAACTTTCTAGTGTATACGAAACTTTCAGACAAGAGAAACCCCCCTTTTTAAATCCTATTATTAATATATGTTAAAGGGAGGTAATATTGCACTAATCTTTGAAAATTCTTCAATTGTTAAATTTTCTGCTCTTAATTTAGAATCTATACCTGATTTATCAAGTGTATCTCTTATAATATCTTTTTCTATTTTCAATCCTGATGAAAGAGAATTTAATATGGTTTTTCGCCTTTGGGAAAAGGCAGCTTTCACTACTTTAAAAAATCTTTCTCTGTTTTCTAATTCTAGTTTCTCTTTTCTAATTTTAAGCTCTATAACAGCAGAATCTACATTGGGACTAGGCATGAAAGCAGTTTTAGGAACAGAAAAGATTATTTCGGGTTCTGTATAGTATTGAACAAATACTGACAAGGAACCATAATCTTTAGTTCCTGGACTAGCCTTCATTCTTTCTGCTACTTCATATTGTACCATGACTAATATACTATCTATATCCAATTCATCTTCTAAAAGCTTTCCAATTATAGGAGTAGTAATATAATAGGGAAGATTGGCTACAACTTTTATATTTTCATTTTTAAATTTCTCCTTAAATAATTTAGGTAAATCTATTTTCAAAATATCTCCTGATACTATTTCAACGTTATAGCAATCTTTCAACGTCTCATCTAATATAGGTATTAAAGCTTTATCCAGCTCTACTGCCACTACTTTATTAGCTCTAGAACTAAGTTCTTCTGTAAGAGTACCTATTCCAGGGCCTATTTCTAATATATCATCTTTCTTAGACACCTGTCCTTCTTCACATATTTTCCTTAAAATATTTCCATCTATGAGAAAATTCTGTCCTAGGCTTTTAGAAAATTTAAAATTATATTTACTCATGATCTCCCTTATATAGCTAGGGGAATAAAGTTTCTTTTTATCCATCTTCCCTATTCATCCTCTCTACACCATCTAAAAACTCTCTTCTACTAACTCCATAATTATTCAACCTATTTAAAAACTGCTTAGAATTTGCATATCCTATACCTAGTATTTTGCCAAGGTATTCTCTTCTCTTTCTTGAACTTTCCATTCCAACTAAACCATATTTAATTAAATCTTCTTTAGAAAATTCTTCTCTTTTCTTTGTAACTACAGGTCTAGCATTTTTTAACGCTTCAAGAATATCATCAGGGTTAGCATTTTCAACACCTATATCACCTTTTTTCAAAGCTTTTCCTCTAGGTAAAAAAGCATGTTTACAATTTTTAAGATTATTTGATATTTCTCTTCTTATTTTATCTCCTGCAAAATCCGGATCTGTAAGGATGATCACTCCCCGCTTTTCAGATATTCTTTTTAATCTATCTAAAAACTCTTCATTAAATCCATAGCCACCAGTAGCTATAATTTCTGCTTCTACTGCTTTTTTAACTGCTTGAATATCATCTCTACCTTCCACTACTATTATTTCCTTAATCAAAACAACATCTCCTCATAGATTTAATCTATATTGAATAATTTCTTTGTATTCTCACTAGTTATCCTTCCTACATCTTCAAAACTCATACCTCTAATTTCAGCTATCATACTTGCTACATGTCTTACATATAGTGGTTCATTTCGCTTCCCCCTATGAGGCTCTGGAGTAAGATATGGAGAATCCGTTTCAACAAGAAGTCTATCAATTGGTACTGTTTTAGCTACTTCTCTTGGTTTTCTTGCATTTTTAAATGTAACAGGACCTGCAAGAGATATATAAAATCCTAAATCTACATAATCTTTAGCCATCTCTGCACTTCCAGAATAACAATGTAAAACTCCTCTTAATTTCCCATCTGCTGCTTCCTCTTTTATAATATCAAAAGTTTCCTGGTCTGCATCTCTTGAATGGACTACAATAGGCATATCTAGTTCCTTTGCTAATTTTATTTGTTCAATAAATCTTTTTCTTTGAATATCTCTAGGAGAGTTGTCATAGTGAAAATCTAGTCCTATTTCTCCTATGGCTACTACCTTATCTCTATTTGCAAAAGCCCTTAAAACTTCTATAGTACTATCATCCATTTCTTTTGCCGAGTGGGGATGAACCCCCACTGCAGCATATATATTTTCATATTCTTCAGCTAGTTTAACGGACTTTATGCTAGTAGAGATATCAGCACCTATATTAATTACTAGGGATATATCATTTTCTTCTAAAGATTTAATTAACCTATCCCTGTCCTTGTTAAATCTTTTATCATCTAAATGTGCATGACTATCTATAAGCATATTTACACCTCTCTACTCAATTTTTGCACCAGAAGGTATATCTTCTAAAGTACTTACCAATGTAAGTTTACCTTCTTCCTCTGCAGCTAATATCATACCATGAGATTCTTCTCCTCTCAACTTAACAGGTTTTAAATTGGCTACAAGTACTACTTTTTTACCTATTAAATCTTCTGAACCATAGTATTTTTTAATACCCGATACTACCTGCCTTGTTTCTTCTCCTACCTTCAATTTTAGTATCAATAGTTTATCTGCATTTGGATGATCTTTAACTTCCAATACCTCTGCTACTTTTAAATCTACTTTAGCAAAATCATCAATAGTTATATAGTCTGTTTCTTCTGTTTTTTCCACTTCTTCTTTCTTATTTTTTTTAGCTCTTTCTTTTATAAGCTTGTCATTAGCTTTATTCAATCTTTCTAACTCTTTTTTAATATCTAATCTTGGAAATATTGGTTTACCTTTTTTAACCTTATCTCTAAATACAATTATACCCCATTTTTTAGAGTCTTCCCATAAAATATCTTCATTTGAAATTCCCAATTGTCTCCTTATTTCATCGGAAGTCCTTTCCATGAAAGGCCTAATTAATATAGATATGATTCTTAAACTTTCACATAGATTATAAAGAACAGTATCTAATCTTTCTTTATGCCCTTCTTTTGCCAATATCCATGGAGTCGTCTCATCTATATATTTATTAGTCCTTCTTATAAGCTTCCATATTTCTTCTAGTGCACCACTGAAATTTAATTTATCCATTTTTCCTTCTACAATATCTGCTACATTTATAGCCACTTCTCTTAAATCTACATCAAATTCACCAAGCATTATTGGCTCTGGAATACTTCCATCATTGTATTTTTCTACCATAGTTATTGTTCTACTTACTAAATTTCCTAAATCATTAGCTAGATCTGAATTTACTCTCACTAAAAATTTCTCTCTAGAAAAAGAACCGTCTTGACCAAAAGAAAATTCTCTCAAAAGAAAATATTTGAATACATCTACTCCATACAGTTCAATAATTGGTTCTGGATATATTATATTCCCTTTGGACTTTGACATCTTATCATCTTCAAACAATATCCAACCATGGCCAAATACTTTTTTAGGAAGTTCTATATCCAATGCCATTAATACAGCTGGCCATATGATAGTATGGAATCTAACTATTTCTTTTCCTACCAAATGAACATCACAAGGCCAATACTCTTTGAATTTCTTATCATTATTAGTTCCATATCCCAAAGCACTTATATAGCAAAGAAGTGCATCTAACCATACATATACTACATGTTCTGAATTGAAAGGCACTTTAATACCCCAATCAAAAGTAGTTCTAGATACACAAAGATCTTCTAAGCCTTCTTTTAAAAAGTTATTTAACATTTCATTCTTTCTAGATTCGGGTTGTAAAAACTCTGGATTCTCTTCAAATAATTTTATTAAATCGTCCCTATACTTAGACAATCTGAAAAAATAAGCTTCTTCCTCTGTCCATTCTACCTTCCTTCCACAGTCTGGACATTTTCCATCTTCTAACTGGGTTTCTGTCCAAAAAGCTTCACATGGTGTACAATACCATCCATTATAATTAGATTTATATATATCTCCTTGTTCATATAATTGGTTAAATACCTTTTTAACTACTTTTTCATGTTCCATATCAGTAGTTCTTACAAACTCATCATAGGATATATCTAGGATTTCCCAAAGTTTTTTAATATCCTTAACTATTCCATCAACATATTCTTTTGGAGTCTTACCACTTTCTAAAGCTTTTTGTTGTATTTTTTGTCCATGCTCATCTGTTCCAGTTACAAACAATGCATTGTAGCCCATTAATTCTTTAAATCTTTTTAAAGAATCTGCTGCTACAGTTGTATAAGTATGACCTATATGAAGATTGTCACTTGGATAATAAATAGGTGTGGTTATATAATAATTCTTCTTCAATATACTCCCTCCTTAAATTTATATATAAAAAAACCTTCTTCTCTAAAAATAGAGACGAAGGTTTTGTTCGTGGTACCACTCTAGTTTGCTCAAACTTTACAGTTAGAGCCTTAATAGGTTACATAAATATAACCTTGCAATTTTAACGGCTGCAAACCCGTTATAGCCTACTTAAAATTCAGCTACAAGGTTCAAAGACCATCTTCAGTTTATTCTTAAATACTGGCTTTCACCTGCTCCAGCTCTCTTTAATTTAAGTTTAAACCTACTCTTCTTATCATTACCTTTAAATTAAATCTATATAAAATTAAAATCATATATTTTTTTAAAACTTATATATATTAATTATACCCTATTTATCTAGTAAATATATAGCAATATAAAGAATTTGTCAAGGTTTTAGCTATCACATTTTTGACCACATACATATAATATTATTAACTATAAAAAATAAAGGAGTTGTTTTTTATGTATCCAGATATTAACCCAGATCCTTGTATGCCTGTAGTACCACCAATGTATCCAATGGATCCTTATATGCCAGACTATCCTATATATGAGCCTCCATACTATATGGACCCATCAATGGATTGTCCTATGATGGATCCAATGGTTAGGCAATGTATAGCTGTATGTATGAGGCAATGTGGAAGGTATATGTACCCAATGGATTATCCTATGGAATCAAATCAGATGAAAAATGTTTTGCCAGAAGAATTAGATAGTATTCCTACAAATCCGTCTAATACTGATGATATAGAGTAATTGGTCCATATTTCTTAAAAAAACTAAATTCTTTTTAACTTTTGTGAATAAGGCTCTCGAGTTTTCATTGAAATCATGGGATTCGAGAGCAATAAGTTTTTTTGAAAAATCATTTCTACTCTCTAACTATTTAAGAATATCTTTTTATAAAACTGGTTATAATAGCAGTTCATAGGGTCTTTTTGCAAATTTAAAAAAGATTTAGAAAACTCATCAAAAAATTTGACAAATTATTTTATTTAAACTAGAATACTATACAGCAAACCAGAGGAGGGAAAATAATGGAAGATAATTCAGGGTTTCATAATCGCCATCTGAAAACTTTAACTATCCTCGCTATTGCAGCCATGCTTGTTTTTGGCATTTATAAGAAAGAGACAAAAGAAATTACTATTAGCATAGATGAAAACAAAATTATAGTGAAAACATTAAAGGGTACAGTAGGGGAGCTGCTTGAAAAAGAAGATATTAAAGTAGAAGAAGGAGGATACTTACATCCTAAATCTGATACTAAGTTAAAAGATGGAGATGAAATTATAATCAAAAACCCAAAAACTTATAAAATTAAATTGGGGAAAAAGATTACTGAAATGCAATCTACAGAAAATATAGTAAAAGACATATTAAAAGATCTAGATATCAAATTAGGCAACAAAGATTATACTTATCCTGATTTAGATAAAAAGGTTGAGCCTAAAACTCAAATTGAAATAGTTCAGATTAGTGAAACAATTGATACAGTAAAAGATGACATACCTTTTGAAAATATTGTTGAAGATAATATTAAGTTAGAAAAAGGTAAATCAAATATTGTTCAAGAAGGAAAAAATGGAGTTAAGGAAACTAAGATTAAAAAAATCTTCAAAAATGGAGACTTAGTATCAGAAGATATAATTTCTGAAGAAGTAGTATCAGCTCCTGTAGCAAAGATAGTTGAAAAAGGTACAAAAGAAATTCAAAAACCAAAGACTATACAAGTCGCTTCTAGAGGAGGGGGAACTCCTACTAGAAGAAATGCTGTTAAAGCACAAAACGTAAATAAAAAAGGCAATATGAGATATAAAAAAGCCTTTACTGTAGTAGCAACAGCTTATGACTTATCTTTTGCAAGCTGTGGAAAAAATCCAGGAGATCCAGGCTATGGGCTTACTGCATCAGGTACTCAAGTAAGACCCGGAGTAGTATCAGTAGACCCTAATGTTATTCCACTAGGAACCAAACTTTATATTGAATCTCTTGATAGTACTAGCGATTATGGCTTTGCTGTAGCTGAAGATACAGGTGGTGCAATTAAAGGAAATAGAATTGACCTATTCTTCCCTAGTAGTACACAAGTTAGAAACTTTGGAAGAAGACCAGTAAAAGTCTATATTCTTGAATAAAAAAGGTTTGTTAAAATAGATTTGGCTCTTGCCAAGTCTATTTTTTTAAAAAAATATATTGCATATGAATATAGTTGCAAAAATTGATGCTATATAGGATATGAGAGCTGCCTTTAAGGTATGTCTATGGTCTTTTATACCTATGGAGCCAAAATATATAGCCATAGTATAAAAAATTGTCTCAGAAGAACCTACCATAATTGAAGCCACTCTACCCTGATAAGAATCTGGTCCATAATCCTCTATTATGGATTTAACTGCAGCTAATGCTCCACTCCCTGATATAGGACGAAGAAGTAGAAGAGGAAAAACTTCCTCTGGAAACCCTATTAACTTCATAACAGGGTTAAATATATATATAATCATGTCCATAGCTTGAGAACTTTTAAATATACCTATGGATACGAGAATTGCTATTAAATAAGGCATTATCTTTAAAGAAGTCTTTAATCCTTCCTTAGCTCCTTCTATAAAAGAATTATATATATCAATATTTTTTATATACCCATAAATAAGAATAATTAACACTAAAAATGGAATTAATGCTGACGAAAATATATCCATATCAATACCTCTCTTCAAGAAATTTTACAGCTAATATTCCTACTATGGTAGAAATAGATGTAGCAATGATACCTGGACCTACAATCTCAGAAGGATTTACAGAACCATAATCATATCTAATTTTAAGTACAGTTAAAGGTACTAATTGAACAGATGACATATTTATTACTAAAAACATACACATAGCATTGGTAGCTCTTTTTTTATTCCTATTTAAACTATTCATTTCCTTCATTGCTTTCAGTCCAAAAGCTGTAGCACCATTTCCTACCCCAAACATATTGGCAATAAGATTCATAATAATCCATCTTTCTGCTGGATGATCCTTGGGAATTTCAGGAAACAGGAATCTTATAATAGGTCTTAAACCAAGAGAAAGCTTTTTTAAAAGACCTGATTCTTCTGCTATATTCATTATTCCAAGCCAAAAAGACATAATTCCTATAATGCTTATGCAAAACATAACCCCTTCCTGTGCTTCTTGTAATATAACATTATTTATTTCTACTAAAGTACCATTAAATATAGAATATATTATTCCTATGGAAATTAATAAAAACCATATAGTATTTAACATAGAAAAACTCTCCTTCCAATAAAATATATGAAAGAAGAGTCTTTATAATAACTTTTATTTATACATATCTCCAAATGGAGTTGATACTTTTTCAATTCTACCCTGTGCTGCTAAACCTTCTAATCTTTCTTTAAATCGATTCATGTCTAATACTTCACCAGTTTCTTTTTCTATCTCCGCTAATGTAGAAAGAATTTGTGAATCATTTATAGGAAGCTTATCTTTTATTAATCTGTAAAATTTATCTTCTCGTTCTTTGCTATAATTTAAAAGTTCATCAAAAGGATTTTCGGTATGAGGACTAGAAGTTTTTGAAGCTCTAATTCTTACATATATGGTTCTTCCCATAGTTGCTGAAGATATAAATACATCTCCAGATTGTAAATAAGGTAACCTCCTTGCTTCTTCCTCTGTAATATCCGTTTCTTCTTTTATAGTCTGAATATCAGATGCCCTTACAGTTCTAAATATAAATTTAGTATTTAATTGGGCAGTAATAGTCTCTTCTAATAAAGTAGGTCTTTGAGTTGCTAGTATTAAAAATACCCCATATTTTCTACCTTCTTGAGATATTTCTTTAAGTATAGACTTTGAGGGAGAATCATAGCCTTTTGGTGCAAAGTTATGGGCTTCATCTGTAACTATTACAAATGGTGGAAAATACTCTGCTGTAGTATGCTTATATTCAGCATCTTTAAAATCCCTTCTCCTATGGTATAAATTATTTAAAAGATAAGTACTAAATACTTGCAACATTCTAGTGCTACCTTGTATGACTATGAGCTTTCCCATCTTTAGTCCTTCTTCTATTTCATGTATATCATTAGAAAATATCCCCTCATTTTCTAACCTCTTTAATCTCCAGAAAATTCCCCTTACTGAACTATAAGGACAGGTCTTATCATATGTTTCGTATAACTCTTTTCTCATTTTCCATCCATCTTTTTCTGCATCAGTTGTACTTTCTTCAATCCTTCTTCTTATTTTATCTGGAGAACCTTCTTCCTGAGCTTCTGAAAGCATCTTTAATCTATCATGAAAACTTTGAAAAGAATCATTCTTTTTAAATAATATATCCACTACATTGTTCATAGCATCTGTTAAAGGACTTGAAGCATCTAAAAGATTTTTTAAATCCTTAGGATTTAACTCCTCAAATCTAACTCCAACATGATATCCCACTTGAAGGCATTTAAATCTCTCACTAAAATCCTCCACTTCATCTTTAGGCATATAATCTTGGCTTTCAGAGAAATCCATTTCAAAATGTGGATCTAGGATTATAGTAGGTATATTTAGCTTCATAAGCTCTTCAAGTACTACCCTGAGACCAAAAGATTTACCAGAACCAGACCCACCAAAAACACCAATATGGGGATATTGATGCATAGATCTTAAATTAAATATAAAAGGAATACCTTTTTGAGCTTTGAGCTTTCCATCTTCAAATAAATAAAGTAGATTTTTAAATTCTTCATCCATATCTTTTTCCATCTGATCTGTGTTTTTAATAGCACCAAGAACTAATCCTTCTTCACTTGTAGATTTCACCATTAAATCTTTAACTTCACTAAATTTAGGTATTCTTATATCTGAACCTGTTTCTATTGGATATTGGGCTTCATTTAAAAGTCTTACCTTAGCAATATATATAGTATCTTCATCTACATTATAACCTATAGCTTTTAAGGATTCTAATACAGATGCATCTACTAAATCTCCATTTATATTCAAAGGTATGTATCTATTATAAGTTTTGGCTTCTACTACCTCTCCCATTAAATCGCCTTGATATTCATCCATTATGATTAAAAATTCATTTATTCTAAAGTTTCTATCTTTTGAACCAATATATACCTCTTGCTGAGTTGTAACTCCTACAACTTTCATACAATCTCCCCCTAAAGTGTTCTCTTATCTCTTTCAGATATGAAAAACTTTTCAAATACTTGTCTATCTAAATAGTTTCCTAAAAGTCCTTCCACCATTTTATCAGATATTTTCACCTGGCTATCTACTATATCCAACCATAGAGGTACTCCTCTACTACTAGAAGGTGTTAAGGAAAGGACTAGTCTTGCCATTTCATCTAAATATTCTCTTTGATTGTCCAATATATCCATTCCAATAATATTAGGTGCTTCTGAACTCCTCATGAATATAGAAGTAAATCCTTCCTTAGATTTTTTAGCTACCTTGTCTTCTATTTTAATTATTTCACCATATTTAAGCAAACCATAAAGTATTTCTCTATCATATAAAAATTCTTTAACATCCAATTGTTTTTCTTCTATTAGATTCTGGCCTATAATAGAAGTTTTTATGTCTTTTATAACTCCTATAAGAACAATATTTCTCCTTTCACATTCTTGTCTAAGCTCTATCCATTTATCAAAACATTCTATATCATATCTTATTAGTGAACCATCCATCATTATAGCATAGGGATTAAATTCTTTAACTGCTTCTAATGCTACTTCTACCTCTATACTGGAAAGTTTATAATCTCTAATAGCTTCCTCCTTATTTTCTTCTTCTTCAAATTTTTTAAGTAAATCTCTTTCTCCTTCTAAATAAAGTGGAGTATAATAATCTGCTTTAAAAATAGGACTTTCTTCATATATGGTACTTTTAGCTAACCCTTGATAAATTTCTACATAATGGGGATAAGCTCCCCCAACTCTATTTCTAGAACCATCTACCCCTACAATACCTCCATTTTTATAACATTTATTTAGTTCATCTTTACTAAGTTTTTCTATTTTTATTATCTTTCCTATATTTTCATCTATAAAATCTCTCAATTCATATTCATCCATGTTAAAAAAATCCTTATATTTCTCTAATAGTGTGGAATTTAGTTGTACTACTTTTTCTTTCAATTCCTTACTAATTTCATACATAGTATCACCTCATTTCAAAGCTATATATTTAAGTATACCAAAGTATATGAAATAAATATAAACATTGTGTGATTTTTTTTGAAAAATATCAATTATTTCGGAAAAAAGGTTGACTTTATTTGGCATATATGGTACTATTTTAATTGTAGAAAAAAGTCGATTTACAATGGGAGGAATGAGCTATGAAATCAACTGGTATTGTTAGAAAAGTAGATGAATTAGGCAGGGTGGTTATTCCAATTGAATTGAGAAGAACATTGGAAATTGCTGAAAAAGACGCACTAGAAATTTATGTTGACGGGGAACAAATTATACTTAAAAAATATGCACCAGCTTGTATATTTTGTGGACAAGCTAAAGATGTAACAGTATTTAAAAACAAGAATATTTGTCCTGCTTGCCTTGAAGAACTTAATAAGTAAAATATATCCCGCCTCTGTTAGGCGGGATAATTCATTTTTATATATTAATACTTTCTTTATACACTTGGTTCTTGGGTAGTCCTCTTTCTTTAGCCACCTTTTTCACTGCATCCTTTTTAGAAAAACCTTTTTCTATGTACATTTTTAAGTGATCTTTTATAGAAATTTTTTCAAAGGGATTTTCTTCATTTTTCTCTCCACCTTCAACTATTACAACAAATTCTCCCTTCTTTTGTTTTTTGAATTCTTCTATTCCATCTTCTACTGTACCTCTAAATGTTTCTTCATATACCTTTGTAAGTTCTCTAGATATAGAAATTTTTCTATTTCCTAAAACCTTTTTTACATCTGTTAACAAATCTATTAGTCTATAGGGAGATTCATACAATATAATAGTCCTTTCTTCATTTTTCAATCTTTCTAATTCTTTAATTCTATTTTTTCTATCAGATGGTAAAAAACCTTCAAATGCAAATTTCTCCGTTGAAAGTCCTGAAATAACTAAAGCAGTAATAGATGCTGTAGCACCTGGAAGCACTACAACTTCTATATCCTCTTCAATAGATTCTTTAATAAGGTCTTCCCCTGGATCTGATATACCTGGCATTCCTGCATCTGAAACTAATGCTATATCTTCTCCTTTTTTAAGTTTTTCTAACAACACTCTACCCTTTTTTATGCTATTGTGTTCATGATAACTTGTAAGAGGTTTTTTTATATTATAATGATTTAGTAATTTTATAGTCCGTCTTGTATCTTCTGCCGCTATTAAATCCACTTCTTCTAATACTCTTAAAGTTCTCAAGGTTATATCTTCCAAATTGCCAATAGGTGTTGGACAAATAAAAAGAGTACCCTTAAACATTTATATTCTCCTTATCTATTCCATAAATTTTATAAATTTCATCAGTATAACTGCAATCTTCATTATATACATATAGAGGCTTTTTAAACTTAAGTTCTGGTTTTCCGCCTTTGCTACTCCTTAAAAGAAGCAAATTTGGCTTTTCTCCAACCTTAGGATGCACGAATTGAATTTCCTTTGGTTCTAAATTATATTTTCTCAACAAACAAATAATATCCGCCATCCTATAAGGTCTATGGACTAAGAAAAAATCTCCTTTATTCTTAAGTAAAAAGCTAGAAGTTTTTATTATATCCTCTAATGTACAGGCAATTTCATGTCTAGAAATAGCAAAATTATTTTCTTTATTTATAACTCCCCCACCTATATTCATATAAGGTGGATTAGAAATAACTATATCAAATTTGTTTTTATCAAATACTTTAGATATTTCTTTTAAATCCGTGTTTAATATTTCTATCTTATCTTCTAACTTGTTTAAATGGACAGTTCTATTAGCCATATCTGCCATTTCACTTTGTATTTCTAAGCCATATATTTTACTCGGCCTATATCTCGAGTACAAAAGTAAAGGTATAATCCCAGTACCTGTTCCTAAATCCACTACCTTATCTTTTCTTTTCACATAAGAAAAACCAGCTAAAAGTACAGCATCCATACCATAAGAAAATTTTTTCTTATTTTGAATTATCTTCAAATTACTTCCAGGTATAATATCTATTCTTTCATCTTTTTCTATTTCCATATTCCCACCTCCAATAAGATATTAGGAACGGTTCTTTTTGTCTCATCTTTATTATCTAATATAGTATATGTCGACATCTATATTAAAAAAGACCCTATTCTAGGGTCTTTTTTTATACTAAGTAAATTAAGCTTGTTGTGGAGCGTCTACTGGACATACATTAGCACATGATCCACAGTCAATACATCTTTCTGGATCTATAACGTATTTATCATCTCCTGCACTGATAGCTTCAACAGGGCATTCTGCTGCACAAGCACCACAGCTAATACAAGAATCATTTATTTTATAAGCCATCTAGTTCACCCCCTTAAGATATCTCTCCTAACTGATAATATTCTATCATTAATTTATGAATAATTAAAGACTTATTAATTATATTTAACTATCTTTTTTATATTTTTCTCCAAGATTCCCTATAATACTATCTTTTTTATTAAAAATAAAAGCTATTCATCTGATTCCTCTAATTTATTCTCTTTTATTATTTCTTTCATAGGGCAATTATTTTGACAGCTACCATTACAACTATTTTCTATATTTCGTTCCTTTAAACTTTCTAAATCCTCTTCTATTATTTGAATGTCATCTATCCTATAGGTGAATATATCTTCTGTATCGTCTTCTAATTTTACTTTGACTTTAACTTTTTCTAAAAGTGTATATACTTCTACTATTGTTCCTTCACCTAAAGGGGTTGACACTAATGCACCTACTTCTGGTAATCTTTCAAGAACCTCTTCATATACTTCATGTTCGTATTTTAAACAACACATGAGTCTACCACAAAGACCTGAAATCTTGGTTGGATTTAAAGACAATCCTTGTTCTTTAGCCATCTTAATTGAAACTGGATCAAAATCTCCTAGAAAAGTAGTACAACAGGTTGGATTCCCACAAGGTCCAAGACCTCCTATCATCTTGGCTTCATCTCGAACCCCAATTTGTCTAAGCTCTATTCTAGTTCTAAAAATAGCTGCCAAATCTTTGACAAGTTCTCTAAAATCAACTCTTCCATCAGCAGTAAAATAAAATATAACTTTATTGTTATCAAATGTATACTCTACATCTACTAACTTCATTTCAAGATTATGCTCTTCTATTTTATCTATACATATAGAGAAAGCCTCTTCTGCTTTCTTTTCGTTTTCTCTATGAATTTGAAAATCTTCATCTGTAGCAATCCTAAGAACATCCTTTAAAGGTGGAACTATTTCATCTTCTGTTACTTCCTTAGGACCTACTACTACATGACCAAACTCTACTCCTCTTGCAGTTTCTACTATAACGCAATTCCCTTTTTCTATATCCCATTCATCGGGATTAAAATAATAAATCTTTCCCGCTTTCTTAAACCTCACTCCTACAACTGTAACCATATATTATACCTCCTGAATTTTAAGAAGCATTCCTTCAATTGAGAGTTGATAATTTACTCTTCTCTCTATATTTTGTCTTGTTCTGTCTACATATTTTATTATATCATTTATTTTCTTCTTAGATAAAAAAACTTGATTGGATAATAAATCTAATTTGTCCTTATTTATAATCAAGTTATTGTTTCCTAGTTCCTTATATATATATATATCTCTAAACCAATAGACAATGATATCTAAAAGCTCATCAATAAAATCTTTATTTTCATTAAAAAAGTCTATAGAAGCAAAAGCTCTTAGTTTGTCCCCTTGAAGAATAGTATTAATTATATTTATTAATTCGTTCCTTCTTTTAAAAAACTCTTCATTATTGGATAAGTCTATAGCCTTACCTATACTGCCTTTAGAGAAAGAAGAAATAAATTTGGCTTCTTCTTCATTTTTACAGTGTTTTTGTTGTAAAAATTCAGCTATTTTTTTTTCTTTCAAAGGAGTAAACTTTATAATCTCACATCTTGAAATAATTGTTGGTAGAAGTTTTGTAATGCTATCACTTATTAGAATTATATTTACATAGCTAGGAGGCTCTTCTAATGTCTTAAGAAGTTTATTCTGCAATCTAATATCTATTTTAAAACTATTGTCTACAATATATATCTTTCTTTTACTTTCAAGAGGTTTAGTAATCATGCTTTTCATCATATCTTCTATTTGATCATTTTTTATAATATTTCCATCTTCTTTAATTAAATAAAAATCCGGATGATTTCCTGAATCAAACTTAATACAAGAATTACATTTGTTACACGGCTCTAACCCTCCTCTTTCACAGAGGAGGGTTTTAGAAAATGCCATAGCTACCTTCCTTTTTCCAACTGCTTCTGGTCCTTGAAATAGATAGCTATGGCTTATACTACCCTTTTCTATAGAATTTTTAAGGTTTTGAATAACTTTTTCATGTCCTATTATATGATTAAATTCCATGAAATTCCCCCATTATTAAATCCTTTTAAACTCATCTATGTCTATAACAAAAATTGTGGCTCCTCCCACTTCCACATCTTCGTTTCCATTTTCAACTTTTCTTCCTCTACATAATTCTTCTATAGTTTCTACAACCTCATCTATCTTTTCATCTTCAACTCCTATCAAAAGAGTGGTGTTGCCTGATTTTAAGAACCCTCCTGTAGATGCTAATTTTGTAACTCTATGGTTGTTTTCCATTAGTGTTTTAATAACCTTAGATACATCCTGATCTTGAACTATAGATATTATAAGTTTCATATATACCACCCTCCAATTAAACTCTAATATATTTCTCTACATCTAATATAAATATAGTAGCTCCACCTATCTTAACTTCTAGAGGATAAGGTATATAAGTATCCCCTGGCATAGTCACAGTCATTAAAGAAGTAGTTATTTCTCTAGTTTTACAAGTGTCTTCTATTATCTTCAATACTTCTTTTACCTTATCATCTTCAACTCCTATCAAAAGAGTGGTATTGCCTGATTTCAAGAATCCTCCCGTAGATGCTAATTTTGTAACTCTATATTCTTTTTCAGTTAAATCTTCTACTAAACCAGGTGCATCTTCATCCTGAACAATAGCAATTATAAGTTTCATAATTTATTACCTCCTTCTAAAGTATTTTTTCTATTTCCTTTCTAACTTGGTCAAAAGTCTCCTCTATTGACTTGGAAGCATCTATTAATTTTATTTTCTCTGGATATAAAGAAATAAGCTTCTTATATCCATCATATACTTTACTATGAAAATTAACCCCTTCTTTTTCTAATCTATCTCCTCCTTTTCTATTTGTTTTCCTATTTAACGCATATACTGGGTCTACATTGAAAAATAAAGTAAGATCTGGAATAACTCCTTCTATGGCAAAATCATTTATATCTTTTACCTCTTCTATTCCTAATCCCCTTGCATATCCTTGATATGCAAGACTAGATAGCACAAATCTTTCACATACAACTACCTTTCCATCATCTAATGCAGGTTTTATTTTTTCTGAAATATGTTGGCTTCTAGAAGCTGCATATAATAGTGCCTCTGTTCTAGAAGACATATTTATATTTTTCTTATCAAGTATTATTTTTCTTATATTTTCTCCAATAGGAGTTCCCCCTGGTTCTCTTGTAAATATAAAATCTATTTTTCTTTTTTTTAAATAATCTAAAAGAAATCTACTAATAGTACTCTTTCCTGAACCATCTGGTCCTTCTAATGTTATGAATATTCCACTCATCTACTGGTCATTCCTTTCCTATATAACTACATTTATCTTTTCTCTATTATAATCTAGTAATCCAACTATTTCTATATCATTTTGTTTTAAAAATAGTATATATTCGTATATATCCTTAGTTATTATCTCCCCAGGTGCTATTATTGGAACTCCTGGAGGATATGGAATTATGAAACTTGCTGAAACCTTTCCTACACTTTCTTTTAAACTACAGGATGCTTTTTTACTAAAAAAACCTTCTCTTATAGGTTTTGATACAATTGGCTTGAATTCTTTAAAGCAAAAATCTTCTTTCTCTTCATAGTCTGTCTTTATACTTATATCTTCTAATACATTTTTAAAATTATTAAAATCCTCTTCTGTATTCATAAGGGTAGTCAAGGCCAATGCATAATAATAATCTGACATTTCTAATTGTATATTATATTTTTTCCTCAATAGGCTTTCTAATTGTGTCCCTTTTATTCCCTTTATATTTATAAGTATTTTAGTTTTATCAATTGTTTTAATAGTAGAATCCTCCATATCCCCTTCAAATATGGATATTCTATCTATTTCCATTACTTGAGATCTAAATTTTTCTATGTTTTTTAAATGTAATTCTAATTGATTTCTTCCTACATCTTCCATATAAGCTCTTGCTATATCTAATGAAGCCATAAATATATAAGAAGGGCTAGTAGTTTGGTACAAATTATACATATCTTTTAGTTTATCTATATCCACCCTGCTAGTTCCTACATGAATCATAGAGGTTTGCGTAAAACTAGGCAATGTTTTATGAGTACTTTGAACTACTATATCCGCCCCTGATTCTAGTGCAGACATAGGAAGATTTTTAGAAAATATTAGATGACTTCCATGAGCTTCATCTACTAAAAGTATTTTATTATATTTATGAACTATATCTACTATCTTTTCTATGTCACTACAAATTCCATAATAATTAGGATAAGTTATAACTACTGCTACTATATCTGGATTTTCCTTCAAACTATTTTCTATATCCAATGGATTAATTCCTGTTAAAATATTATATTTTTCATTATATTTTGGATAAATATATTTGGGAATAAGATTATTTAAAATAATTCCATTATAAACAGATTTATGACAGTTTCTTTGAATTAGCACTTTGTCACCAGGATTTGTTATAGCTGATAGTGCTATATATATTCCTCCTGTACTTCCATTGACAGAATAAAATGTCTCTTTTGCCTTAAAAGTTTTTGCCGCTAATTTTTGGCTCTCCAATATAATTCCTTTAGGGTCTTGTAAATTATCCAAGCCTTCCACTTCTGTCAAATCTATGGACGGAATATACTTTTTCCAATTTATAATATCATTTCTTCCCTTATGTCCTGGAGTGTGAAACGATATATTTTCCTCTTCTATATACTTTTTAAGACCTTTAAATATAGGAGTATCCATTTTTTGCTCCTTTCAATTTAAATATTATATATCTATTATAACAAAGAGAAGCAAAAAGAGTATCAGTTCAATAGGTCTGACACTCTTTAAATATATCTTTAAATACATCCATATATTTTTCATATTCTTCATCTTCTACCCTAGTTTTTGTTATATTATCTAAGCACTTTTCACAAAGATAAACTTCCAAAAATTTTACGGCCTTATTACTGTTTTGTTTACAAATTGTACAGAACAAAAAACCAACTCCTTAAAAAGCATTTATTTAAATTATTGCCTACATAATATATAATATTCTATATTTAGTGAAATTGTGCTTATTAGATAAGCTTAATGTTTTAGATTTATACTATAATTGCAATTTATACATCTTCCATTTTCAATCCCTGTAAGTTTCACTTTATTACTTCTTTCTATTAGCTTTTTACTGCATTTAGGACAGTAGGTATTTACATCTATTCCCCACATATTTCCTATATATACATAGTTTAGATATTTTTCAGCCTCTTCTTTTGCTTTTAAAAGGGAATCATAACTAGTTGGAGGAATATTCATTTTAAAGGCTGGATAATACCTAGTTAAATGGAGAGGAATATCCTTATTTATACCAGATATCCATTTTGAAATTTCTCTAATTTTTTCCATAGAATCATTCATTCCTTCTATAAGGAGGGTTGTTATTTCAACTGCTGTTTTCTTTTGGGCTAATTCTATAGTTTCTAATACTGGATTTATACGTCCTTTACATATTTCTTTATAAAACTGGTCATCTATAGCCTTCAAATCTATATTCATAGCATCTATATAAGGAAGTAATTTTTCTAGAGGTTCTTTTTCTATATAACCATTTGTAACATATATATTTTTTAATCCTTCCTTTTTAATTTTTTCTGCTATATTTAAAATATACTCATACCATATAGTAGGTTCATTATAAGTATAGGCTATTCCTATAGAAGAATTTGACTTAGCTAACTTTATGATATCCTCATCAGATATTTCTACTATACTAGGCTGAGAGTGGGCAATTTCCCAATTTTGACAAAAGTTGCATCTTAAATTGCACCCAAAAGTGCCTATTGAAAATATATTACTACTTGGATAAAAATGGTACAATGGCTTTTTTTCTATAGGATCATAGGTATAAGAAGAAATTTTTCCATAATTTAAAGTGTATAATATTCCATCTTTATTCTGTCTCCCATTACAAATCCCTAGCTGACCATCTTTCAAAATACACTTGTGAGGACAAAGATTGCATCTTACCTTCTTATCCTTAAGTTTTTCATAATATAATCCTTCTCTAAATCTAGACATAAAATTCCTCCTATTATATATGCCTTCCTACTTCAAATCTTTCTATAATATAATCTTCGTCTTCCCTTATATTAGCTTTTTCAAGAGCTATTTGAATCTGCTCCTTAGGAGTACTTATACCTTCTAAATTTGGTAAAAGCAAACCCTTTTTAAATCCTTTTGAAACTATAATGCCGTACCTTTCAACATCTAATTCATCTATAGAATCTATTTTTTCTGCCTCCTTTAACACATCGACAGAATAAACTAAACTTCCCAATTCATTTTTAGACACCATTGGAAACCTTGGATCTCTTGTACCTGCACTTATGGCATTCTTAATTATCTCTTCTGCTATAGAGCTGTGGACAGCTTCTATTGTACCTATACACCCCCTTAGTTTTCCATCTTTTTTTATAGATACAAATACACCTGCCCTTTCATTTATTAATTCTTTACCGATATTGTCTGGTATTTTCATTTCCTTTTTATTTTTTATATAATATTCTAAACTCTTCCTAGCAAGAGATACATATTCATCTTCTCTTTCTCTTATATCTTTTAGTTTATTCTCCTTCTTTTCTATTAAATCATTGTATATTTCTTTACTACTATCCCTACCCTTTATATCTATTTTTGCTGTACAATATCCTACTCCAAAGGGACCTTCATAAGAATAAACCTTTGTATCTACATTTAATCCATCTAAAAATCCTGTCATAATTATTAAAGATCTAAGACCACATTCTCCTGCCCTCTCTCCTAAACTTGTATCAAAAGATGCTATGGATTCAAAATCTTTGTTTTTTAGATATTTAACTATTTTTTGGTCAAATACTTTCCCATCAGGAGAATAATTATAAGGTCCTTCATTAGAAAGTCTATGGGATAAATCTCCACTTGCAATAAAAACCATTTCTTCCTCTGAGTCTAGAACAGCATCTTGTATAATAGTTCCAAATTTATATAAATCTAATTGTGGTATAAGTCCATAAGTTATATGGACTAATTTGTAATTTTCATGCTTTTTATTTACAAAACTTAAGGGAACTAATGCACCATGATCTACTTCTGTTTTTATTCTATAATATGAAGCAAATTCTTTATTTACAGCTGCAACGGCTATTCCTGCTTTCCCAGCATTTCTAATAATTTTATTTACTAATTCTATATTATTTGTAAATTTAAATTTCAAGTCTCCTCTTCCAAAATCCTTAAAACTTCCCTCAAGTTTTTTTTCACAGGATATAGCTATAGCATCACTAAATACTGGTCCATGAGGAGTAATTAAAATTATAGTTGTAGGTTTTTTTATACTTATATCTTTAGCTAAATTTTTCACCCCTATAATAGTTTTTTCAGCTTCCTTTTCCTGCCCCTTTCCAATTTCCTCTACTATTATTGGTGGATGAGGAAAAAGATAAGCTCCTAATAATTTTGTCATTTTTCCACTTCCAATTTCTTTAATTTTTTATTTATTTCACTTAACATTGATGCACTAGGATTAAAAGAAAAGAAATAACGTTTTCTTCCCCTTTTAAATTCTCCAACGAAATGATTTTTACAATCTTTATCAAATACAAACCTATAGTTTAATCTCTTATGAAAATCTTTAGTATAGTTTTTTATATAGAGAATGTCTTCTAAATCTATTTTCAAAATATTAAAGGTCTTCTTTCCTATAGCTCTTGAAAAAATTAGTTCATCTTCTTGCAATATATAAACATATTTTGAAAAATATTTTATTATAATTAAACTACAGGTAGATACTACTAGGAATAAAACAATTATGTTTGTTAAATAAGGAAGTTTTATGATAATTTTATTTAATAAGAAAATTATAAAGTTTATAATTGCAACAGAACCTACTATTGATAGAAAAGCTGGAAAGAAAGGTTTTTTATCTCTTTCTATAATTTCAACCTTATCTTCCATATTATCCCCCCTTTCACCTACTATTTTAAACAAATAGTCAATAATTATCAAATAAATATTATAATTGTTCTTATTTAATATGATTATTAGGTGATTATTAATATTAGAAATGGTATAATAATTGTGATTATTCTGTATTTTTTAAAAATATATAAGGAGGATAGAAAAAATGGATAAAAGTTCAAAATTTAAATTTTCAATTGGAGATTATCTAAAATTCATAGTACCGTCAATCATAGGTATACTATTGTTTATGTTTCCTTTTAAACATAATGGTAAAACTACAATTTCTGTAGCTTTTCTTGCTAATTCTCTTTCTAATCTAATTAAAAATCAGATACCCTTAATTGTAACATCTTTAATATCCTTTACAGCAATAATGACTATAATTCATAAAATTTTTAGACCATCTTTTATAGAAAATAATAACTTTCTTAAAAATACTTTTAATGTGAATAATTTTTGGCTCATTACTAGAATAATAGGCATGATATTATCTACAATAATATTTTTAGATATAGGTCCTGAGTGGGTAAGATCTCCAGATACTGGTGGATTAATATTATATGATCTTTTAGTTACACTTTTTACAATTTTCCTTTTTGCTGGCTTTTTACTTCCATTCTTGACGGATTTTGGTCTATTAGAATTTATTGGTGCTCTTTTAACAAATGTTATGAGACCCATATTTTTATTGCCAGGACGCTCATCTATTGACTGTATTGCTTCATGGGTAGGAGATGGAACTATAGGAGTTGCTCTTACAAATAAACAATATGAAGAAGGATACTACACTGAAAGAGAAGCTTCAGTTATAGCTACTACTTTCTCTGCTGTATCTATTACATTTTGCTTGGTAATAATTTCTCAAGTAGGCCTTGCCCATTTGTTTGCACATTATTATTTAACTGTAATTATATCAGGAATAATTGCTGCTATAATTGTTCCTCGTATTCCACCCTTATCCAGAAAATCTGATACTTATTACGACGGAACTAAAAAGGATTCAACAGAGAATATCCCTACAGGATATAACTCAGCTGAATGGGGTGCTACTTTAGCTATTAGGAAAGCAAAAGATAGCGGCAATTTTAAAAACTTTATAGTAAATGGTATACAGACTGTATTAGATATGTGGCTAGGTGTTATACCAGTAATAATGACTTTTGGTACAATAGCTTTAATAGTAGCTGAGGCAACCCCTGTATTTCAATGGTTAGGCGTACCTTTTATTCCTATACTGAAACTTTTAAAAATTCCACATGCAGTGGAAGCATCCCAAACAATGATTATTGGATTTGCTGATATGTTCCTACCTTCTGTTATTGGTGCAAGCATTCCTAGTGAATTAACTAGATTCGTTATAGCTGGTGTTTCGGTAACCCAACTTATCTATCTATCTGAAGTAGGTGCTGTAATATTAGGATCAAAAATCCCAGTATCTTTAGATGAATTATTCATCATATTCATACAAAGAACCTTAATTACATTGCCTATAGTAGCAATTGCAGGACATATTATATTTTAAATACAACATGTTCATTAAAAAATGCTTATTAACCAATAATAGCCTTTTAAGATAAATAATTCTTAAAGGCTATTATTGATATATAATATTTATTTTTAGTACTTAGAGTATCTTAATATATGTTATTTATTTAAAATATGCCTAATATTCCTGTTATAGCAGCTACTACAATAAGAATTCCCATTAATTTTACTGGAGTAACTCCTTTCTTTAATGCCTTTAGCACTAATAAAGTTAATAATAACGGTATTAATCCTGGCATTAGTTTATCAAGTAAATCTGTTTGTAAGTTAAATACAAAATCTCCTGATGTAAATTTTATTGGAGTTTCTATATTGACAAACCTACCAACTAATCCGCCCATAACTAAAGTTCCAAGTATAGAAGCACCTTCTATTACCTTATTGACAGCTCCACCTTCTAATATTTCCTCTACTGCCTTCTTGCCATACTTATAACCATTTGTCCAGAGAGTATAGGAAATTCCAAACATTATAGCATATTGAGCAACTAAAAATAATATTGGGCCTGCTATGTTTTTATTATTTGTAATTCCTATACATATTGCGAGAAGAATAGGAGTTATAATTCCTTGAGTTAAAGTATCTCCGATTCCAGCTAAAGGTCCCATAAGTCCTGTTTTAATTGCATTTATACCCGTATCGTTGATATCTGCACCATTAGCTTTTTCCTCTTCCATAGCTATAGTAATACCGTGAATGACAGATCCACAAATAGGTTCTGTATTGAAAAAAGATAAATGCCTTTGTACAGCATCTTTCAATGAATCCTTAGTAGTATAAAGTTTCTTCAATACAGGTAACATTGAATGAGCAAAAGCTGTAGCCTGTAGTCTTTCATAATTATAATTAGATTGCGCAAACATGAACCATCTAATATAAGACTTTACAATATCTTTTTTAGATAGACTAACATTCTTTTCCCTATCACTTTTCATTTCTGATGTCATTATTATTCCTTCCTTTCTATTTTAAATTTTGTTTAATTACTAACATTAGCTCCTGCATCCCCATCATGTTTTAAATTAGTTATAGTTAGAGCAAGTATAATTCCAATTATCGATATTACAACTATATCTATTTCAAAATATACTGATAATAAAATCCCTAATACAAAGAAAGGCATTGTAAACTTATTTCCTATTAATTTCAAATTCATTGCAATTCCAAGAGCAGGTAACATTCCACCTATTACATCAAATACATGTAAAACCTTAGGACTCATAATAGATAACAATCCTGATACAGCATCTGGACCATAGTACACTACCAAGGCTGCTGGAATAAAGCTAAGTACAAAGAGGACTATTTGAGGTGGCACTATATTTATAAAAGCTACAGCATTTATATTACCTTTTTCTACTTCCCTGTCAGCCCAATGTACAAAAAATGAGTTGATAGTCATCTTTCCTATCCATAATACTGAAGCTATAGTACCCAAGGGTACTGATATGGTCATTGCAGTTTTTGCATCTAGATTTGACGCAATTGCAAGAGCCGTTCCAACATATCCAGCAAAAGCTGGATCTCCCATTTGTGCCCCTCCCGCCGACATAAAGCCTAAATAAATAACATTAATGCCAGCTCCGATTAGAGCCCCTTCTAAAGGTTGTCCTAAAATTGTACCTGTAACAAGACCAGCTACTAGCGGTCTATTCCATGTGAAAAAGCCAACATAGCTAAGCCATGGACTCCATGAAATATAATAAAATAATCCAATCAATACAGCTTGCCATACAGCAATCTTCATAGCAAATCCTCCTTATATCATTTTATTTACAATCATCCTATTTCATATTATAAATATTTTTGTATTTCTATCTTCTTTGCATCTGGAACTATCTGTATAGAAACGTTAACATTATGCTCAATCAATTTTTTAAATACTAGTTTTTCATCTTCAGAAACTGAAATATTTTTATACAAAGATTTTCTCCCAGGCTTAGCTCCCATGCCTCCAACATTTAATTCCTTTATTGGTACCCCATTATCTACAAGACTGAGAACAGTGTCTGGATATTTGACAAGTACCATTACTTTATCTCCTTCATCTTCTTTCTTTAACAGGTTTACTGCTTCTTCAATACCATGTACATCTACTTTAACTGTAGATGGAGCTGCTATTTTTAAAACTTTGGCCATAAATGGATCACTAGCTACTTCATCATCTACTACTAAAATCCTATTTGCTGATGTTATCTTTGACCATGCAGTAATAACTTGACCATGTATTAACCTATCATCTACTCTTGTAAGAACAATATTCTTCATTTTTACTCCTCCTAGTAAATATTTTAAATATAAAATATAATTAAATTTTTCGTGATATTCCTAGGCCGCAAAATAATTGGCCTAGGAATATCTAAAATAATTATTTTATCTAAATCTTTAGTACAAATCCTGTTTTATATCCCTTATACTTTCCTTACCTATTTTTAAACAATGATTCTTTAAATCAGATAAATTGAGTTCGTCTCTATTTAAAAAAGCTTCTAAAACAATAGGCAAATTAACTCCACTTATACATTCTAGATTGATTGAATCATTTAACTTATTTAAATTCTTTGCAATAGTATTGAAAGGACTTCCCCCATATAAGTCAACAAAGACTAAGACGCCTTCCTTACTACTAAGACTTTCTATTTGATCCAATACATTAGATTCAAATTTCTCAATATTATCCCCATGTTTAAGTCCTAGTACTTTATAATTATCTTGAGGTCCAACAATGAGCTCAGCACTTTTAACTATTTCTTTAGAAAAGTCCCCATGAGTCACTACTAATATGCCAATCATAGTACATCCCTCTCTATCAAAAATTTTAGTTTAATTATTATTTATATTCACCATGATTTTTCCAAAGAATATATCTCTTTTATGTATCTTTTCAAAGATTTCTGGAAGTTCATCGAGTGTTATACGATGAGTTACAAATGGTGAAATTTTAAGTTCTCCTTTTTTCATATAATAGATAGCACTTGTCCACTCTCTTCCTGGAAAAGGATAAGAATTTCCAAACCAAGTTCCTTTTACAGTTAACTCATTTCTAAGAATCTTCTCAAAATGTACTCTTGAAATATTTACATCGCTATAAGGTACACCTGCATATAAAACAGTTCCCCCTTTTCTTGGCAAAGATAATACTTGAGCAGAAGTTAATGGAGTACCAGCAGATTCTATTGCTACATCTACTCCTTTTAAATCTGTCATTTGTCTAACCTTTTCTATACTATCAACTTCTTTCCCATTTATACATATATCTGCACCAAGTTCCTTAGCAATTTTTAATTTTTCATCAAATACGTCTATTGCTATAACCTTAGTTGCCCCAAATATTTTTGCCCACTGTATTAATAGTAATCCTATAGGACCTGTACCTAAAATAGCTACTGTATCACCAACTTTAATATTTGCTCTATACATTCCATGGCCTGCTATACATGATGGCTCAATACCTGCAGCAGTTTCATAATCTATACCTTTAGGCAATTTTATTAAATTTTTACTGCTTATCTTTACATACTCAGCAAAACAACCTCCTGCATTTTTATTTCCTATAATCCCCAAATTCTCACATCTGGAAAAAAGTCCTTGTTTACATTGATCACATTTAAAACATGGTAATGATGGACATACTGCTACAGCATCTCCAGACTTTATATTCTCCACATTAGTTCCAACCTTTATTACATCCCCTGAAAATTCATGCCCAAATACTTCTCCTGGTATATGAGGTCCTGTTTTACTATATTTTGATATATCTGAACCACAGATACCTGCAACCTTAACTTTTACTATAACATCATCATCTAAATCAATTTCTGGAATTGGTATATCTTCAATTTTTAAGTCTCTAACGTCATAAAATCTAGCAGCTTTCATTATAAACTTCCTCCTTATGTCATTGAATTCTTCGACATAATATAGAGCAATAATCATGCCAAGTATATATACCAAATATTACCAATAGCATTTATTCCTTGATACATCTTATATTTACTATGTTTTTTTACATAAATAAAGTTATTTTTATTCTATAAAATATTATCTGTATTAAACTGTGTTAAGTTCTGTATCTTTTGTGTTTTAAAATATAATAGAAATCACTTGTAAAAATTATTTAAACAATTTTTACAAGTGATTTCAAAAAATAAATATATCTGTTTAATCATTGTCTAATAGTTCAATTATATATGCAATTTCTGTATCAGGAACTTTTATACCAAAGGCCTCTTCAATATTTACCAAAGAATTTTTAATTCCTTCATACATAAGTTTCTTAGATTTTATTAAGTTATCTATATCTTTATAAGGTAAAGATTCTTTTTGCAATAATCTTTCTATCATGCAAGAAACATGAAAAATATACCTTATCTTTAATTGTTCTGAATTGTCAATATTTAATATACCAATTGTTTCAATATATGATTTATTGACGTAATTATAAGCTTTAATTGGATTTAAAAAAACCAAAATTTTTTCTAACATTTGAACAAATATATTTTGTTCAGAAACTCTTTTCTTAATATAGTGAGAATCTACTCTACCTATTATCCTCTCTATATTTTTTATTCCATCACCTATTATTAACTCATCCATAGAAATAAAAGGGACTCCTGGTATATGTAAATTTACTGTTCCAACAACAGCTACTATTTCTTCATCCTTATTTTCTCTTAGGATTTCTTTAATATTAGTTTTACTAGTTATATCTAAAGGTTTTATTTTTAAATTATATTCTCTAACAAAAGGTAATGCATTTTCTAGTAATTCTGCAATTTTTATGGCAGCCCCTTTACCAGTAATACAAGTTGTAAAAATAACCTTTGGCTTAGATATATTTGCTTTGTTTTTAATATCATCAGTAATACTTCGCCCTATATATGGATTTATTGTTTCTAACTCCTCTACTAGTTTACTTAAAGTCATCTCTGGCAAGAAACTTTTTCTTACAGCTTCTATTACAAGAGGTGTTGAAACATTTTCAATAGAGTTAGTCATAATATTTGTTTTCTTAAAAATAATCTCTGAAAAAGCAGTTAATGAACCCATATCTACTAATAATAATACTCCCTTTCCCTCATCAACATTCTTTACTTTCTCAATTGCTTCTTCAAGTATATTTTCCACCTTCATATGAAGAGGCATGTCTATAGATTGACAATGATCAGTATCTAATAAACTATTTGCAACATCAGCAATACTTGAAGCCGTATGGTCTCCATGAGCTAAAACTATTACTCCAATTTTTTTACTCTTCTCGTCTAAATCAACTGCACTTAAGAACATTGTTATAAAACCTATTTCCTCTTTTGGTATATTTATCTCCAGTTCTTCTTCTAATACTTCCCTCATTAGTTTTGCTGCTTTAAATTCCTCAGGATTGTTAATTGCAATCTTGTTTATTTCGTCATTATATATTACTTCTCCTGTAGCTATTCTCTCCATTAATGCACTTATATGCATAGCTAATCCAATCTTTGCCTTATTACTAAACTTGCGCTTAAGTTTTTGTTCTGCTAATAGTAAAGAAATTTCAACAGCATTATAAACTCTTGGACTTATAATTTTAAATAATTCCTCTTTTTCTGGTATTTCTTTTTCTGCATTACATTTTATCAATAGTTCCTTAAAATATTTTTCTATATCATCATTTATAATTTCATTAATTTTCCCTTCAGAATATCCTTCCTTTCTATAATTGTTATGTTTTTCAATTATTTCTTCATATAAATCGGTGGACAAGCTATAATTATCAATTATTATAAACTTTTCACCATTTGTTTTATTAAAAGTATAATAATCTTTTTCATACTTTAAAAGATTTAAAATATCTTCCCTATTTTTGTTATAATTTAATAATCCTGAATATATATGTTCAGATAAAAATGGAGTTTCTACATCAATTTGCTTTTTATTATAAGTCTTATAATCTAAAAACCCTCTGGCACATAAAAGCTGTATATCACCCTTCAATTGACCTATGTTTCCTTGACAATCATAAAGTAAAAGAGCCCGTAAAACATCCCTATAAACATTTATAGGAACATCTACATTATTAACTTCCTCTTTAAAAAAATTTTCAATAAGTTCTAATCTTTCAGAAAGACCTCTTTCAGATAAGGATGGAAGTCTAATAATCATAGGAATTCTTCTTAAAAATGTTTTCAACAGTGTAGAGTTTATATCCTCTGTTGTTGCACCTATTATAAGTATATCTGCCTCTCTATATGTTTCAGTTTCACCTAATTTCCTATATATTTTTTTATCCATAAGTAAGAACAACATTTCCTGTCCTTCAGGAGGTAATCTATGTATCTCATCTAGTAATATTATTCCACCATCTGCCTTTTCAATTAAACCCTGTTTATCCCTATCTGCTCCAGTAAAAGCTCCTTTAGCATGCCCAAAAAGTTGAGATAAAATCAACTGTGGATTCTCAGCATATTCAGAACAGTTAAATACAATAAATTCCGATTTCTCATCGATGATTTTAGAAAAAATAGCGTATCTATACATCATTTGAGCAAAAGTACTTTTACCTACACCAGTATCTCCTGTTATAAGAGTATGAAGGCCTTTTGGAGGATATAATATAGCAGCTTTAGCTTGTTTAATAGGTAATTCTAAACTCCCTTTAGATCCTATTATCTTTTCAAATGGATCTTGAAATATGTCTTTTGATATGTTTTTCTTTTCTTTAGACTTTTCAAATAACTCAGCTAATGAGTGAAATATATTTTGTCTATGTAAATCAAGCTCTGTCATTTCTTCTAATTTTTTTCTATCTATAAAACGAACAGGTCTGCCAATAATTTTAATAGCTTTTCCTTCCTTAACTAAAATGTTTAACTCTCTACTTACATTACTTCTACCTATTCCTGTGATATTTGAAATAGTTGTAGTAGTAAATCCTGTATTTTCTTCTTTCAAATCATTTAAAGTCATATCTTCTGATAAAGACTTTAATGCCATGAATATTTTTTCTTTTCTAGTCACATTATCATCCTTTCATAATCTGCATAAAACCTTAAGACAAAACAAGAGTTAATATAAAAAAGTCTTTTATTTCTAAAATAATTAAAATTACTATTTTTCTAATTCAATATGTTTCTCTTGTTAAGAGCATATAAAAAACACCCTTTATAATCAAGGATGTTTTTTTATATTATTTAGTCTTATAATACATCGGGTTTACCTTAATCTTTGTTGATCCAAGTGAAGAATTTTTACTTTTTCCCTTATTTTTCGAAAGTTTAAAATCTTCCTTAATATCTTTGTATGCATATGCTAGAAAAGCGAGTATAAATATTAACATAAAAATAGAAATAATGTATTTCATAGGATAGTCACCACCAGTTCAACACATTATTTCTATTTATTATATCAGATATCAATATTTATTTCCATAAAAAACATTTAATTTACATAATATTTTATTCTTCGTCAGCTTCTTTTTCATCCTCTTCGCCAATCACTTCTACTTCTGGCATTTCTTCGTCTAATTCCCCATCTTCTTCCTCTTGTTGAGTTGGTTCTGTTAGTATAGCTATTGGATCTTTTAAGTCATCTAAGATAGTTACATTTTCATCTTTAGCTATATCTAGATCCTCAATAAGTAATGGAGTATTTAAATCAATTCCAGAAACATCTGCTTCAACTAATTGAGGAATATATGCTGGTAAACATTCAATTTCAACTTCATCAATTTGTTGAACCAATATAGTATCTACTGATTCAACTTTTTCTCTACCTACTATTGTAATAGGTACAACAAGTTTAACCTTTTCATCCATACGAAGTTTTTGAAAATCCACATGAAGATACTCGTTTTTTATTGGGTGTTCTTGTATTTCTTTTATTATTACTGGAAGTACTTTGCCATCTACTCCTAAATCAATCAAAGATGATGATCCATATCTTCTCAATACTTTTCTAAATTCTGATTCACGTACTTTTACAGCTTGTGTTTCCATTCCTCTTCCATATACTATTCCTGGAATAAATCCATTCTTTCTTAATTGTCTAGAACGATTTTTTCCTATCTCGCTTCTTAACTCCGCAGCCATTTTAACTTCTGCCATTTTTATAGCCTCCTTAATATATTATTCAAAATATATTTTGAATTTTATAATATATCATTAGTTATATCAGAAAAGCAAGATATTTGCAAATTTCATTAATTTTTCACAATATTACTTGAAGTATAAGTAATAGAATTATTCCTGGAATCCCTAAAAATCCTACAATTAATGCATTTAAAGGATTTATCACTATAGATAGTCCAAAAATTCCTCCAACAAGATTTACTACAAATAATATTATTCCGCCTAATATACCATTTATTATTAACTTGCCTATTATTTTTATAGGAATAACCAATAGCATTCCAATTAAATATAAAAGTACAAGTCCAAAAGCATAAGCAAGTATCACGCTAAATCCCATATATATATCCCCCCTACTATATGTTTATACTATTATATAATAAGGAGGGAAATTTACAAATATTTTTTTGATTTAATACCCTTTTTTTTAGCTTGTTTTAAAAAATAGATATATTTTATTTTACAGGCTTCTATTTCATATATAGCATGATCTATTAAATCTGGATCTGTAACAGATTCAAAATATCTTTCCTTACTTTTCCACTCCTTAAAAGCTTCTTTTATATTGTTTACTATCTCTTGTTCCTCTGTTAATGCCTTTTTTCCAGTAGATTCTTTAAGTCTATCAGACATTACTTTAACCGACTCCATTATTTTATTTGCCTTTTCCCTATAATTTTCTTTCTTCTCATCCATGATAATCCCCCACTTTCTTCTATTAATATATATCTTTGACAAAAAATATAGGGATTATACTTAATAAGTTATTCTAACCACATCTTGACTCCTTCTTTTATAGAATAAGCAATTTTTCTCTTATATTTGTCGTTTTTAAGTAGTACATTGTCTTCAGGATTAGTTATAAATCCTATTTCTACTAACACCCCAGTACATTCTGTTTCTCTTAGTATAAAATAATCTTCTGGAAGAACCTTAGCTTTCAACTCCTCACTTTTCAAAAATTTTTCATATACATTTACATCTATTGATTTACAAATACTCCTTGCTAACTCCTGACTCTCCTTTGAACTGGGATAATAATATACTTGAATACCTCTAGCAGTAGTTTTTTTACTTGAATTAACATGAATACTTACAAAAGCCTTTGGTTTGTTTTTATTTATAATAGATTTTCTTGCATTTAAATCCCTTCTATATCTAGAAGCATTGATACTACTAAAATCCTCTAAGGATTCATCTTCCTCCCTTGTCATAATTACATTAAATCCATCTTTCATCAACTCTTCTTTTAAGTATAAAGCTACATCTAAATTAATATCTTTTTCAAGAAGTCCTCCCTTATCCCCTGTTCCTCCATCAATTCCCCCATGACCTGGATCTATTATAATTTTTTCTCCAGAACTATGCTTGAAAATTTCAGTTGAGTTAAATCCATTAAAAAAAGCTATAATTATAATAGCTAATATTATAATTAATATTAAACTAATTATCTTTTTATTCAATTTTATTACATAAATTCTTGCTCTTTTTTTGATTTTCATATAAAACATCCTCATATATTTAAAATAGATATATCCTCTTTTCTATATCTATTTAATATCTAGAGAATATAGACCTTAAATAATAAAATACAAAAAAATAAAACTGAGCAATCATTAGCTCAGTTAAAATTAAAAATATCTTCTTCTAGCAAAATTTACAAACTTAGACACAACCTCACCTCTTAATTTAATTATTTTTATAAAAACCCTTTCCAAACTTACACGCACAGCTTAATTAATTATAGTATATCCTATACGTACAAGTTTGCCAGGTGAGGAACTGAGGATAGTTTTTTATCCCATTCTATTGAAATAAAAAGATGGGGCTGTTTC
>CCEZ01000010.1 GCA_000751555.1 Anaerosalibacter massiliensis
TTCTTTTTTTGCTGACTTATATACTATACCATTAATAAAATATTTTGTCAACATTTTTCTTCATTTTTCTTCAAAAAATTTTAGATTGCTTTAAGTTTCAAATTAAGCAACTGTTTTCTATTATACAGGCATGTTTAATATATGTCAATAGTTTTAATTATTTTAACTTAAAGTTTTATTCATTTCTTTTCTAAACTTTTCAATGACATTTTTCTCTATTCTAGAAACAGTCATTTGAGATATTCCTAGTTTTTCTGCAATAGAAATTTGAGTCCTTTTATTAAAATACCTATCTACAAGTATTTGCTTTTCCATATCACTTAAGTTTTTCATAGTTCTTAGTACAAAATCATTATTCTCAACTTTATCAAAGTAAATATCGTCTTCTCCTATTAGTTCTGCTAAATTTACATCTTTATCATCATTATTAGAGTCATAACTTACATCTAAAGATTGAGGGGTATATACTTTACTGGCTTCCATTGCCTCCAAAACTTCCTCAGTAGTAGAGTTTAAATACTCCGCTATATCTTCTACTGTAGGCGAACGCTGTAATCTTTGACTAAGTATTTCTTTAGAGTTATTTATTTTCTTTGAAAGTTCTTGTATTCTCCTAGGAACTCTTATAGTCCAACCTTTATCTCTAAAATGCTTTTTTATTTCTCCTATAATGGTAGGTGTTACAAAACTTGAAAATTTAAAACCTTTGTCCACATCAAATCTATCTACAGCATATATTAGACCTATAGAAGCTACTTGATATATATCTTCATAGTCTATTCCCCTATTAGCATACTTTTTAGATAGTATTTCTGCTATATAGAGATGTCTTTCTATTAACTCTTTCCTTATATTTAAATCTCCATTTCTCTTATATTCTTGAAATAAAACTTTTGTATCAATATCTTTTATATCATCAAAGTTCCTCTTTTTACTTAAACCTTGATTAGTCATCAATACCATCCTCTATTTTTTTTATCATTTTTATTCCTCTACTTGTAAATTCTACTTGATCCATTAAAGAGCTTATTATTAATATTCCCAATTCTTTTTCTTTAGCATTTTCTTGAGAACTATCTATTTCATCCGATACATTTTCTACAAACATTACTAATTTATTTTTATAAAGCTCATATTCAATATTTAAAATTTCTGATCTTCCCATTGCATTTATACAAGCTTCAGATATTGCCACCTTAATATCTTCTATATCATCAATGCTTAATTTAGCTTCATTTCCTATAGAAGAAGTGGTGAGTCTAACAACCCCTACATAATTTGGCTTACTTGGAATTGTAAGTTTAATAAAATCCTTATCCATTTTTTTCACTCCTTGATTATAAATACCTTATCCAATCCAGTAATATCAAATAATTTTCTAATATTCGATTTCAAATTTATAATAATTACATCATTATCTTTTTCTTTGACCCTTTTCAAAATACTAATTAAAACACCTAATCCAGTACTATCAATATAGTCCAATTTCTCACCATTTATTAGCAAATCTGTTTCTTTCTCTTTTAAAGATTTCAAAAGCTTTTCTTTTAATTCTGGAGATGTATATATATCTACTTCTCCAGATGGATTAACAACCCAAATGTTCTTCTCTTCATCATATTTTATATTCACATCTAATGCCATAAGACGACCTCCTTAATACCCTTATAGTATTGAATTAATTGTATAATAAAAAAAAATTAATGTAAAGCATTTTACTAGGTATTATTAAATAAAATAAGCATACTTAATTAAGTATGCTTATTTTATTTATTCTTCTTCAACATATTTAGCTACAGCTACAACTTCATCATTATCTTTTATCTTCATCAATGTAACTCCTTGAGTATTTCTGCCCATTTCTGATATATCTCTTACATTTAATCTTATGATAGTCCCACAGTTAGAAATAATCATAATTTCGTCTTCCTTATCTACTACTTTAGCAGAAACTAACGGACCAGTTTTTTCTTTAATATTATATGTCTTCAGTCCCTTCCCACCTCTAGTTTGAGGTCTATATTCATCTAATGGAGTTCTTTTACCATATCCATTGCTACTAATTACTAATAAATCTTTTCCCTTTTCTACTAAATCCATTCCTACTACTTTATCTCCCTTATTTAGATTTATACCTTTTACTCCCATAGCAGTTCTACCCATCTGTCTTACATCACTTTCTTTAAATCTAATAGCCATTCCTTTTGATGTTACAATGATTAGTTCTTCTTTTCCATCTGTTTTCTTTACACTTATTAATTCATCATCATCCCTTAATCCTATAGCAATCAAACCAGTTTTTCTTATATTTTTAAAATGTTCAAATTTAGTTTTTTTAATAATACCTTCTTGAGTAACAAATACTAGGTTATTTTCTGGCTCATATTCACTTATAGGAATTACTGCATTTATCTTTTCTTCACCTGTTAAATTTAAAAGATTGACTATAGCCATACCTTTAGATTGTCTTCTACCTTCTGGAATTTCATAAGCTTTTAAGGAGTGAACTCTTCCTTTATTGGTAAAAAATAATATAGTATCATGAGTTGATGTAATAAATAGATGTTCAACAAAATCTTCTTCTCTTGTAGTCAAAGCAGCTACTCCTCTACCACCTCTTTTTTGAAGTCTATAGGTGTTTTCTGGAATTCTTTTTATATATCCAAAATGTGTTAATGTAATTATTACATCTTCTTTTTTAATCATATCTTCTATATTAATTTCATCTTCTGATGGCATTATCATAGTTCTTCTTTCGTTGCCATATTTTTCTTTTATTTCTAATAACTCCTCTTTTATTATTTCATATACTAAACTTTCACTTGCAAGTATTTCTTTTAATCTATTTATTTCTTTTATTAGTTCCTCATATTCCTCTTCTATCTTTCCTCTTTCAAGACCAGTAAGCCTTCTAAGTCTCATATCCAATATAGCTTGAGATTGTTTTTCAGAAAGACCAAAACTAGACATAAGCTTATCTTTAGCTGTTTTATCATCTTTTGAATTTCTAATTATGCTTATTACTTCATCTATATGATCTAATGCAATTTTTAAACCTTCTAATATATGGGCTCTGTCTTCTGCCTTTTTTAATTCATATTTAGTTCTTCTAACTATTATTTCTTTCTGAAATTTTAAATAATGGGTTAACATTTCCTTTAAATTCAATATTTTAGGCTCATCATTAACTAATGCAAGCATTATAACACTAAATGTATCTTGTAATTGGGTCTGTTTATATAAATTATTTAATACTACTTTTGGAATAGTATCTCTTTTTAATTCAATTACTATTCTCATACCTTCTCTATCTGATTCATCTCTTAAGTCTGAGATTCCTTCTATTTTTTTATCTCTTACAAGATCCGCTATCTTTTCTATTAATCTTGCTTTATTTACTTGATAAGGAAGTTCTGTGATTATAATTCTATTTCTTCCTTTTCCAAATTCTTCTATTTCTGTGTTAGCCCTTACTATTACTTTACCTCTACCTGTTCTATAAGCAGATTTTATTTCTTCAATTCCCATTATTATACCAGAAGTAGGGAAATCTGGTCCTTTTATAATTTCTATTAGAGCATCTATATCTATATGTGGATCATTTATAATAGCTAATATACCATCTATTACTTCACATAGGTTATGAGGAGGAATACTAGTTGCCATACCTACTGCAATACCTGATGAACCATTTACCAAAAGATTAGGAAATCTACTTGGAAGCACTATAGGCTCTTTTAAAGACTCATCAAAATTTAATCCATAATCAATTGTATCTTTATTTATATCTCTAAGCATTTCTGTTGCAAGTTTTGTCATTTTCACTTCTGTATAACGCATAGCCGCTGCACTATCCCCATCTACAGAACCAAAGTTTCCATGACCATCTACAAGAGGATATCTAGTATTGAAATCTTGAGCAAGTCTTACCATAGCATCATATACAGAGGTATCTGAATGAGGATGATATTTACCTAAAACATCACCGACAACTCTGGCAGATTTTCTATATTGTTTCTCTGGAGAAAGTCCTAATTCATTCATAGCATAAAGTATTCTTCTATGAACTGGTTTTAATCCATCCCTTACATCTGGCAATGCTCTGCTAACTATAACACTCATTGCATAATCTAAATAGGACTTCTTCATTTCTTCTTCAATATTTACTACTACAACATTATTTTCTTCCTTATCCATTCTCTAACCTCCCTAAACAGTGTCCAACTAAGGAATTTACCTTAATTTATTATATTATATCATATTTCAATTCCTATTTATAATTATTGTCTAACCTCCTATATTTTAACACTATTTTAAATCTTTAAATATATATTAACTGTTTAAGGAAGTTTAATCTGTGTTATTGGGAGCTAATGATTCTCTTAGTATGTCACCAATTATATTAAAGCTAAGAACTGTAAGTAATATTAATAAACCTGGAAATATAGCTAAATATGGAGCTTCTTCTATGTACTCTTGAGCATTTCTAAGCATACTTCCCCAAGAAGAATAAGGTTCTACTACACCTAATCCCAAAAAACTTAGAGAAGATTCCATAAGTATTGAAGTAGCTACATTTATAGTTGATGAAACAATAACTGTAGACATGAGATTAGGTATTATATGTTTAAATATAACCCAAAAATGACTTGCTCCTAATAGTTTTGAGCTGAGAACATATTCTCTTTCTTTAATAGATAAAGTCTCTGATCTTACTACTCTAGCTACACCCATCCATCCAAATAATCCTATAATCAATATAACACTAATAATTCCTGGTTTGAAATGAGCATTTATTATTAATATTATAAAAAAGCTAGGTATACTCATAAGTATATCAATTATTCTCATAACAATACTATCAACCATTCCACCAAAATATCCACTAATAGCTCCAACTAATGTTCCTATAGTTATGGATATAATCATAGATAAAAATCCTACTGTTAAAGATACCCTTCCTCCATAAAGAGCTCTTGTAAAATAATCTCTCCCTAAATCATCAGTACCAAATATATGTCTTGAGTTTGGTCTTAATAATTTATTTGTTATATTTATTTCATTAGGGTCATAAGGAGAAAAATTTGCTAAAACAGAAACAATAATGAGTAGAATTATTATCCCAATGTATAAGTAATTAATTTTATTTCTTTCTAAATATAATTTAAAATTATCAAATATTCTTTTGTTCATATTATCACCTACAAACTAATTCTTGGATCAACTAAAGAATAGCATATGTCTGAAATTAAATTACCTAAAACTAACATTATTGATGACATCATAGTTATAGCCATTATAACTGGATAATCAAAATTAAATATTGAACTTACTCCAAGCTTCCCCATTCCTGGCCATCCAAAAATTGTTTCAGTAATGAAAGCACCAGATACTAATGATGGCAAATTCATCCCAAGTATTGTTATCATTGGTAGTAAAGAGTTTCTTAAAATATGGCTATAGAAAATTTGTCTTTGACTTATTCCTTTAGATTTTGCAGTTTTTACATAGCTTTCTTTCATTTCATCTATTAATCTTGCTCTTATATATCTAGTTAAAATGGCAGTATTAGGATAACTTAATACAATACTTGGCATTATTCCATGCTTCATTAAATCCAATATAGAATAAACTCCAATAGTTCTCATTCCTATGCTTGGAAGTAGTTTTAACTTCATAGAAAAAATATATATTAATATCATTGCAAACCAAAAGCTAGGAATAGAAATACCTATATAACATATCTTACTAATGAGATTATCTATAAATTTATCCTTGTGAATAGCCGAAGCTATACCTAATAAAATAGACAATATTATTGAAATTAATAAAGATATTCCCATGAGACCAATAGTTGGAAGAAATCTTTCACTAATTTCTTTAGATACTGGCTGATAATTAATAAATGAGTATCCCAAATCTCCTCTTAAAATGTTTTTAATCCAATAAAAATATTGAACGTATATAGGTTTATCCAGCCCAAGATTAGCTCTAGTTCTTTCAATTTGTTCATGAGTCATTTGGGGAGTAATAAATACCTTTACCGGATCTCCTGGTGTAAGTCTTATTATAAAAAAAGATATAAAAGATATAAAAATAAGAATAGGTATAGCTTGAATTATTCTTCTTACTGTATATCTAGCCATTTATACATTCTCCTATAATTAGATTTTATAAATTAAATATACTAGCCTAACATTTTGTCAGGCTAGTAAAAAGAGGTATAGTATTTTTCTGCTATTCAGTTAAATAAAGTTTTGATAAATCTTCAAACATAAAAATTGGCACTGTTTTAGCTTCTTCTACTCCTCCAACTTTTTTATCTACAGAAACAAGAGCTTTTGGATAACAAATTGGATATTGGATCATATCATCCATTATTTCTTTTTGAATTTCTTCATACATTGTTTTTCTCTTTTCTTCATTTACTTCTATAGCAGCTTCTTCCCATTTCTTATCAAGCTCTACATTTTTATATTGTGCAAAGTTATAAGGTCCTTCCTTAGTAAAAATTAGTTTATAACTATCTGGCTCTTGTCCCATTACATATCCATTAAATACTAGATCAAAATCAGTACTAGAAGGATCTAATAATTTTTGATAAAAAGCCCCTCTTTCTAAAGGTAATAGTTCTATTTCTATTCCTATCTCCTTTAATCTTTGTTGAATTACTAAGGCTTGATTTTGTTGCTCTTTAGAACCATTTATATATCCAAGAGTAAGCTTAATATTTTCCACTCCAGCTTCCTTTAATAATTTTTTTGCTTTTTCAGCATTGTAGTCATAATGCTCAACATCTTCAGTATAATATAATGTATCTGATGCTAATACTGTATATGCTGGTTCTGCATATTTAGTAGAGTTATATCCACCATTTATAAGTTCTTCTTTATCTATCCCATATGCAATAGCTTGTCTTACTTTTTTATCTTTTAATGCCTCACTATTTAATTTGAATGCCATATAATTTAACATACCTTCATCAAAACCGAATACATTAAAATTTCCCTCTTTCTCATATTTTTCATAAGTTTCAAAATCTATATATCTTGTAGATATTTCTCCATTTTCAAATGCAACTTTCTCGGAATTTGGATCTGATATAATTCTAAAAACTACTTCGTCCAAATGCGGTTTTCCACCATGATAATCATCAAATCTTTCTAACACAACACTCTCACCTTTTTTCCATTCTTTAATTTTAAAAGGTCCACTTCCAATAGGTTTCTGATTTTTTTCACTTTTTTCAAAATTTTCTTCTCCTTCAAATATATGTTTAGGTATAGGGGATAATCCTGAAATGGTGCTTAAAAAAGGCACTGAAACTTTATTTAATACAAGCTTTACTGTTAAATTATCTACCTTTTCAACTTTAACTGGTTCTCCACCTATTATGAAATTTTGATATGAATTAGCATTTTGCTTCTCATCTACTATTTTTTGAAAAGTAAATACTAAATCGTCCGCTGTTAAATTTTCTCCATCATGCCATTTTAAATTATCTTTTAATTTTATTGTGTAAATTAAATTATCATCAGAAATACTTACATTTTCAGCTAGATAATATCTTATATCTTCTCCATCTTTTACAAATAATGGATCAAACAATCCATTATTTATAGTCATAGTAGATCTATCTGTTGCATAAAACGGATGTAAAACTTTTGGATCATCACCTACGCTCAATATAATTCTTCCACCTTCTGATATTTTTTCACTCTTTTCTTCTTCTGTTTTTTTCACAGCATCTTTGGTCTTTTCAGAAACGTTTTCCTTATTGCTACAACCTACACTCAATACTAAAACTAATGCAAATAATAATACTAATCCCTTTTTTATATTCACAAAACCCGCCTCCCTTTTGTCTATAATTTTTATTGCTACAATTTAAATGATAAATGAAAAATGCTGTATTTGGAAATAAAATTTTCAAATACAGCATCCTAAAATTATTATTTTTATCTATATATCAAGATTTTTAACTAGCTTTGCATTTTTTTGAATAAATTCTCTTCTAGGTTTTACTCTGTCTCCCATAAGCATTGTAAATATTTCATCTGCAGCTAGAGCATCTTCTACAGAGACTTGGAGTATAGTTCTTGTTTCTGGATCCATAGTAGTTTCCCAAAGTTGTTCTGGATTCATTTCTCCCAGACCTTTATACCTTTGAATAGGATATTCCTTATCTCTACCAAATTCATTCATTATTTCCTCTAGCTCATTATCACTATAAACATAATAATCCTTTTTTCCTTTAGATATTTTATATAGTGGTGGCTGTGCTATATATATATTCCCATTTTCAACTAATGGTTTCATATATCTAAAGAAGAAAGTTAAAAGTAAAGTTCTAATATGTGCACCATCTACATCGGCGTCAGTCATGATAATTATTTTTCCATATCTTAGTTTTTCAAGATCAAATTCACTACCGATCCCTGAACCAAAAGCAGTAATCATTGCTTTTATTTCTTCATAACCAAGCACTCTATCAAATGTTGCTTTTTCTACATTCATTATTTTTCCCTTCAATGGAAGTATAGCTTGATATTCTCTATCACGTCCTTGTTTTGCACTACCCCCCGCTGAATCCCCTTCGACTATAAATATTTCTGATATAGATGGATCATTAAGAGAACAGTCGGCAAGTTTTCCTGGAAGAGTAGTATTATCTAATATACTTCTTTTCCTTGATAATTCCCTTGCTTTTCTTGCAGCTTCTCTTGCATGAGAAGCCTTTAGAGCTTTATCAATAATTATTTTTGCATCCTTAGGATTTTCTTCTAAAAATCTATCCATGCTCTCAGAAACTAAAGTATCTACTATCCCTCTCATTTCACTATTACCTAATTTAGTTTTAGTTTGACCTTCAAATTGAGGTTCCATAAGCTTTACTGATAAAACTGCTGTAAGCCCTTCTCTTACGTCATTTCCCTGGAAATTATTATCTTTCTCTTTTAAAATTCCATGTCTTCTAGCATAATCATTTATAGCCCTTGTTACAGCAGATTTAAATCCACTTAAATGTGTTCCACCTTCTTGAGTATTTATATTGTTTGCAAAGGTAAATATATTTTCTGAATAACTATCTGTATACTGCATAGCTAATTCTACAGTAGAATTATCTTTCTCAGCATCAAAATACATTATATTCTCTTGTATTTTAGTTTTATTTTTATTTATATACTCAACAAAAGCTTTTATACCGCCTTCAAAATGGAATTCTTGTTTTTTATTTTCTCTTTTATCTTCTAATATTATTTTTATTCCTTTGTTTAAAAATGCCATTTCTCTGAATCTAAACTCTAAAGTTTCATGGTCAAACTCAACCTCATCAAATATTTCTTTATCTGGCTTAAATAAAATAGTTGTGCCTGTTTCTTCACTATCACCTATGATTTTTAGCTTAGTAGTAGGCACTCCTCTGCTAAATTCTTGTTCATATATTTTCCCATCTCTTTTAACTCTTACTTTCAAATATTCTGAAAGAGCATTAACTACAGAAACTCCTACTCCATGAAGACCACCAGATACTTTATATGCTCCATTATTAAATTTTCCTCCTGCATGAAGAATTGTAAGTACTGTTTCTACAGTAGATTTACCAGTTTGTGGATGAGTTTCTACAGGAATACCACTTCCATTGTCCGATACAGTTATAGAATTATCTTCATTTATAGATATAAAAATAGTATCGCAAACTCCTGCCAATGCCTCATCGATACTATTGTCAACTACTTCATATACTAGATGATGAAGTCCCTTTGAACCAGTACTTCCTATATACATTCCTGGTCTTAATCTTACTGGCTCCAATCCTGTCAATACTTGGATTTCTTCTGCTGTATATTTTCTCTTATTATTTTCTTTGGTCATTGATTTCCCTCCAATCCATACTAAAAGCTAAAAATTAAAGAAATTGATTAATTGATTTGTTCATTTCGTTATTTCTTTTAAATAGAGTCCTAGATGAAATATTTGATGTATATATAGTATTATTTGTAATAATATAGGTTTTTATTTCTTTTTCACTTATTTGTTCTGGATTATATATATTTCCCTCTTTTTTCATTCTATTTATAAATTTTTTAGTTCCATATGAAGATAGAGAACTTTCTTTATCTATAATAGCTATAATATCTTTTATAGGTATTGTGAAATTTTTTCCAATATGGAGAAACATTTTTATCTAACCCCTTCTTTTATTAAAGAATTTCACCATTATCAATATGAAAAATTTTCTTATTTAGTGGATCAAATTCTTTTATATCTATAATATCTGTAGATGTTATTATAGTTTGCAAATCTTTAAAAGCATGTACTAAAAATTTTCTTCTGTCCTTATCCAATTCTGACAATACGTCATCCAATAAAAGTACTGGATAATCATTTTTTTCTTCTTTTATTATATCTACTTCTGCTAGTTTAATAGACAAGATTGCCGTTCTTTGTTGACCTTGAGAAGCATAGGTTTTTGAATATACATTATTTATAAAAATATCTATATCATCTCTGTGAGGACCTATTTTTGTTGTGCCTTTTAGTATATCATCTTTTATATTATTTTCGAGTTTTTTTATAAAAAGATTTTCTATATACAGTATGTCATTAAAACTATCAACTACATTCGTCTTGTATTTTAAAGATAGATTTTCTTCGCCACGAGTAACATTTTTGTGTATTCTTTTAGAAGATCTAGATATTTTTTCTATAAACTTAGCTCTTTCAATTATTATCTTGCTCCCAATTTTAGCCATTTGTATATTAAATATGTCAACTAAATGCTTATTTTTTTCATTCATTCTCATATTTTTAAGTAAATTATTTCTTTGAAATAGTATTTTGTTATATTTATTTAAATTATATCTGTACATAGGTTTTATTTGAGATATTTCCCTGTCTATAAAATCTCTTCTCTCTGATGGACCATCCTTTATAATCCTTAAATCTTCAGGGGAAAAAACTACTACATTTAATCCACCATATAGTTCTTTATTTCTTTCAATTTCTAATTTATTAACTTTAATTCTTTTAGGTTTATTTCTATCAATTTTAATTTCTATAGTTTTATCTAAATGTTCTCCTATAACCTTAGCCCCTATATAGGATTGATTCTTTTTAAAATTTATCATATCTCTATCTACATTGGTTCTAAAGGATTTTCCAGATGAACATACATAGATAGACTCAAGTAAATTAGTTTTACCTTGAGCATTTTTTCCTATGAAAATATTTACTTTTTTATGAAGCTTTAATTTTAAATTCATATAGTTTCTAAAATTAATAAGCCTTATATTGTCTACATACAACTAAAGCACCCCTCAAGTCCGACCATTAATATTATATCACAAGAATTTTTCCTATATCCTTTATTTCTATTTCATCACCTTTTACTATTTTTTTACCTCTTTGTCTGACTACCTCTCCATTTAATTTAATATATCCTTTTTTAATTAATATTTTTCCCTGACCTCCTGTATCCAATATTCCAGCAAATTTTAATAATTGATCTAACTTAATATAATCTGTTTCTATTTTTACTTTTTTCATATATATCCCTCTTTTAATAATCATCTTTAGCAAGTCTAACTGGCAATACTAAATAAGTATAATTATCCTCTTCAGCAGGTTTTATTATACAAGGATTTAAACTTCCCATAAAGAAAAGCTCTATCTCTTCTTCATCCATAGCTTTTATGCCATCTAAAATATATTTTGAATTGAAAGCTATATCTACATCTTCTCCCTCTAGCTCTACTGTCATTTCTTCATGAACATTTCCGATTTCTGAATTAGACTTTATTGTTAATTTATCTTCAAATAAATTTAATTTTACAAGATTTGCCTTTTCTTCTTTTGCAAGGAGAGAAGCTCTTTCTAAACTATCTTGCAATTCCTTTCTATTAACTTTAATTCTTGTATCATGATCTTCTCTTATTATATCTCTATAATTTAAAAATTGTCCTTCAAGTAACCTTGAAAATACTAATGTATCTCCAATATTAAATACTATATGTCCAGGAGTCAGTGTGATTTCAATATCTTCTTCATTTTCCTCAAGTATTTTATTCAATTCACTTAAAGTTCTTCCTGGTATTACTACTTTCACATCTTCTGATGAATTTATTTTTATATTTCTTAAAGATAATCTATAGCCATCAAGAGCTACAAAAGATGCATTGCCATCAATTACCTCAAATAATACTCCTGTAAGAATAGGTCTAGTTTCATCTTGAGTTGTAGCGAAGACTGTTTGCCTAATTATATCTTTAAATAAATCCATAGGTATTTTTAAAGATAATTGGTCAATTAAAGTAGGTAATTCTGGATATTCTACAGAAGAATTTCCTATTAAATTAAATTGGGATGAATCACATACAATATTCATTTTGTTTTCTGATACATTTATATCTATCTCTGAATTAGGTAATTTTTTAATTATATCACCAAATAATCTTGAATTGATAACTATAGAACCCTCTTCTAATATATTGGCTTCTAAATACGATTCAATACCTATTTCTAAATCAGTACCTGTTAATTTTAATTTACCATCTTTAGCTTCTAAAAGAATTCCGTCTAATATTGGCAATGTAGTTTTACTAGAAATTCCTTTTTGAACTATATTTATATGTTTAGATAATTTTTTTTGATCTACTTGTATTCTCAATTGAAAAAACCTCCTTATTAATTCTGATGAGTTTATACAGAAAAGATAGATAGATTGATAACATAATATAGTAGTAATAGTAATAGGGCTTGTTGATATGTGGATAACCATGTGTAAGACTTAAATTTAACGATTATTTATTATTTAATAAAATGTGAGCAACTTTTTAATAACTTACTAAGTTATCCCCATTATTAACATCAAGATATTTAAATATAAAGTATAAACATTATATCAACAGCATATCAACATATTTTTGTTAATTATTCACCTTTTATTTCTTTGATAGTTTCATCTATTTTCATTTTGAAATTTCTATCTGATTCCATATCTCCAGAAACTTTATCACAAGCATGTATTACTGTAGTATGATCTCTTCCTCCAAATTCATCACCTATTTTTGGAAGGGATAGATCAGTAAGTTCTCTAGATAAATACATTGCTATTTGTCTTGGATATGCAATGGATCTAGTCCTTTTTCTAGAGTTAAAATCATCCAACTTTATATTGAAATTTTTAGAAACTATTTCTTTTATTAAATTTACAGTAATTTCTCTTGGCTTATCATCGGAAATAATATCCTTTAATGCCTCTTCTGCTAATTCAACAGTTACTTCTTTATTTGTTAAAGAAGAATAAGCAACTATTCTTATCAATGCTCCTTCTAATTCCCTTATGTTAGATTGAATTTTTGTAGCTATATAAAGCATTACATCATTTGGAACATTTATATTTTCTAAGTTTGCCTTCTTTTTTAAAATTGCTATTCTTGTTTCTAAATCTGGAGTTTGAATATCAGCAATAAGTCCCCATTCAAATCTTGATCTTAGCCTATCTTCAAGAGTTGGTATTTCTTTTGGAGGTCTATCACTAGATATAATAATTTGTTTATTAGCATCATGGAGTGCATTGAAGGTATGGAAAAATTCTTCTTGGGTTCTTTCCTTGCCAGCTATAAATTGTATATCATCAATTAATAAAACATCAATATTTCTATATTTGTTCCTAAATTCATCATTTTTATCATCTCTTATAGAATTTATGAGTTCATTTGTAAATTTTTCAGAAGATACATAAACTACTTTAACTTTAGGGTTTTGATTTAGTATGTAATGACCAATTGCATGCATTAAATGGGTTTTACCTAGTCCAACTCCTCCATATATAAAGAGAGGATTATACGCTTGAGCTGGAGCTTCTGCTACTGCTAATGATGCAGCATGAGCGAATCTGTTGCTATTTCCTATAACAAAGGTATCAAAGGTATATTTAGGGTTTAATTGATTTTTAAAATTATTATCTATTAATTCTTTTTTAGAGGATTGTCCCATATTTTTAGGCATTTCTTCTCCAGGTATTAGAAATTCTATGGTATAGTCTTTGTTTGTAACTTGTTTTATTGCATTTTTTATTAGATTTAAATATCTACCTTCTAATATACCTTTTGTAAACTCATTTGGAGCAGCTAGTATAATACTATCTTTTGTTGAAGAAATTGGTTTTACAGTTTTTAGCCATGTGTTAAAGCTTACTTCAGTAAGTTCAACTTTTATTAAATTTAATGCATTGTTCCAAATGCTTTCTAAATTAGAATTCATTTCTTATCCTCCTATATATTATGAAATTATTACCAGATCATAGGATGTTTATAACGTATAATAAAAGTTTTTGATTTAAAATATTTGAAAATAAAAAATATCAACAAGATTATCCACAGCTTATATTGTATAATAATTATTATTTTCTAAATAATAAGCATTTTGAAATTTGTGGATAAACTATTGATAATTTGTTAATAATGAAAAAGTAAGTATAAAAAATAGATTATCCACATCGATGGTTTAAAAGTGTATGTGGATAAAATCCTTTGATTTTACAGCTTTACCTAAATCATATACTTAAAAATTTTATAGTTATACACAATATATCCACAAATTGTGTATAACTGTGGAAAAAATATTGATTTGAAATAATATCCACATGATATATAATCATATCAAAAAAAATAAAATATATCAACAAAAAACAAAAAGTTATCCACAATAAAAACAAGCTGTGGATTTTAAAATCTGTGCATTAATATATGTACTAAAAATCTTGACATTAGCACTAGCTATAACTATAATCAATAGTAGTATTTATCTTTTATAATAGAATAAAACTTTTTATTTCTATATATTAAGGGCTGTGCATTAAAAGGAGGTGGCTTTAAATGAAAAGAACTTATCAACCTAAGAAAAGACAAAGAAGTAGAGAACATGGTTTCAGAAAGAGAATGAGTACAAGTCAAGGTAGGAGAATTCTTAAAAATCGTAGAAGAAAAGGCAGAAAGAAATTGTCAGCATAAGGCCGCAAATGAGTGGCCTTTTTATTAAACATAGGATAATTGTTTAAACTAGATTCAAGGAGATTATTTAATGAATAAAAAATATAGACTAAGAAATAATATTCATTTTAAAAAGGTATACAATAGAGGAAAAAGCTATGGAAATCGTTTGGTAGTAATGTATGTCTATAAAAATGGAATGAATCATAATCGAGTAGGCTTTTCTGTGACAAAGAAAATTGGAAATAGTGTAGTGAGAAATAAAGTTCGAAGAAGAATGAAAGAATCCTATAGATTAAATTCTCACAAAATTAAAGATGGATATGACTTAATATTTCTGCCTAAAGTAATGGCAAATAAAGCTAGCTATAGTGAAATTGAAAGTGCTATACTTCATATTCTTAAAATATCTCATTTGTTGAAAGAATAGGTGAATATCTTGAAAATAATAGCAATAAGCTTAATAAAGTTTTATCAAAATTATATTTCCAAATATATATTTCCTTATAGATGTTGTAGATTTTATCCTACTTGCTCAGCCTATACTATAGAGGCTATTGAAAAATACGGTTTTTTAAAAGGTGGATACTTAGGTTTTAAACGAATATTGAGATGCAATCCTTTTAATCCAGGAGGATATGATCCAGTCAAGTGATAGGAGGTCAATTAATGAGTAAATTTTTTGCCAAGCCTTTAGGTGCATTGTTAAAATTTGTATTTGATTTGGTATCTAAGATAGGCACAGAACCTGCGAATGTATCTTTTTATGCTATGGCTATAATACTAACTACTATTATATTCAAATTTATTTTACTCCCTATTGGGTTGAAGCAAAATAAGTCTATGAAAAAAATGCAGGAAATTCAGCCTGAAATAAAAGAAATTCAGGATAAATATAAAAATGATCCACAAACCCTTCAAGCAAAAGTATCAAAAGTTTATAAAGATAATAATGTAAGCCCTTTTTCAGGTTGTCTTATTTTAATAATTCAAATACCAATAATCTTAGGATTTTTTAAGGCTTTAAGAGATCCTGTTACTTATGTATTTAAAAATCCACAAACTTATGAAGCTTTAAATAAAGTTTTTTTATGGATTCCTAATTTGGAAAAACCAGATCCTTATGTGTGGGGATTACCTTTATTAGCTGGTATTACAACTTTTTTACAAAGTCGTCTTATGAGTGGTCAAACTGCTGTAGATGATCAAGCAGCAAGTACTCAAAAAACTATGAATATGATTCTTCCTTTAATGATATGGTGGTCAGCTAGAGCATTTCCTGCTGGTTTAGCTTTGTATTGGACTATAAGCAATATATTCCAAATAGTACAGCAAATCATTACTAATAGATCTTTTGGTAAAATCAAGGAGGAGTTAAAATAATATGAAATCTGTTGTTAAGGTATCTAAAACAGTAGAAGATGCTATTAATGAGGCATTAAAAGAGTTAGATGCGGAAAGAGAAGATATTTCAACAGAAATTATTGAAGAACCAAATAAAGGGTTTTTAGGATTTATAGGTGCTAGAGATGCTAAGGTTAAGGTTACTGTTGTTAATGATCCAATAAATATTGCTGAAAAATTTATAGATTCGCTTCTTAATGGTATGAGTGTCAAAGCTGAAAGTACAATAACAAGAAAAGGATCTACATTAAATGTATATATAGATAATATAAATTCTACAGATATGGGTATTACAATTGGTAGAAGAGGGAATACTTTAGATGCAATTCAATATCTTTTAAGTTTAGCAGTTAATAGAAATAGGCAAAATTATATTAAAGTATTGATAGATGTTAAGGGATATAGAAAGAGAAGAGAAGAGACTTTAGTTAGGCTTGCTCAAAAAATGGGACAAAAAGCTAAATACAATAATAGACCAGTAAAGTTAGAGCCAATGAATCCTTATGAGAGAAGAATAATTCATTCAGCATTGCAAAATGTAGATGGAATAGTTACTCATAGCGAAGGTGAAGATCCTTATAGAAGAGTTGTAATAGAATCAAAATAAACCCAGTATTTTACTGGGTTTATATTATCTTATAGAGGTGGGTGATATAGTGATAGATACTATTGCTGCAATTTCAACTGCTATAGGTGAATCAGGAATTGGGATAGTTAGAATGAGTGGTAAAAATAGTTTAGATATAGCTAGAAATATTTTTAAAGGGAAAGTTAATGAAGATCTTAAGGAAGCAGAAAATAGAAAGCTTACCTATGGACATATATATAATCCTGAAGATGGAAAGATAGTAGATGAGGTATTGATTGCTTATATGAAATCACCCTATACTTATACTAGGGAAGATATTGTGGAAATATATTGCCATGGGGGAGCTATTTCAGTAAAGAAGATATTAGAGCTAATTCTTGAAAATGGTGCACGTTTAGCACAACCGGGAGAGTTTACAAAGAGAGCTTTTTTAAATGGGAGATTAGATCTATCTCAAGCAGAGGCAGTTATGGACTTGATTAGGGCCAAAACTGACAAAAGTTATGATATATCTCTAGGACAGCTTGAAGGAAGCCTTTCGGATAAAATAGATGAAATAAGAAATATATTACTAGAAATGCTTGCACATGTGGAAGTTTCAATAGATTTTCCCGATGAAGGTATAGAAGAAGTAACTTATAAAGATCTAAAGGATAATGGAAATAAAGTCCTATTAGAAATAAATAAGCTTTTAAATACAGCTGATAAAGGTAGAATTTTAAGAGATGGCCTAAATACTGTAATACTTGGGAAACCTAATGTAGGAAAATCTTCATTACTTAATGCAATATTAAGAGAAAATAGGGCAATTGTTACAGATGTGCCAGGAACAACTAGAGATATAATAGAAGAATATATAAATATTGATGGAATTCCACTGAAAATAATAGATACAGCAGGTATAAGGAGTACAGAAGATTTAGTTGAAAAAATTGGTGTAGATAGGGCTAAGAAGGTAGTAGAAGAAGCTGATCTTATAATAGCAGTATTTGATGCTTCTAGAAAATTATCTTCAGAAGATGAGGAGATAATAGAATTAGTTAAAGAAAAAAATTCAATTGTACTTTTAAATAAGACAGATTTACCTAATGAATATAATGTAGAATATTTAAAGGAGTTTGTTCCCAAAAAGAAGGTAATTTCAACATCTATTGCTAAAGGAGAAGGTATAGAAAAATTAGAAGAAACTATTAAAGAAATGTTCTACTCAGGAGAAGTCGAAATTTCTGATGAAATTATGGTCACCAATATAAGACATAAAAACCAGTTAATGAAGGCAAAGAAGAATATAGAAGAGGCAATAGAGGGAATTAATTTAGATATTCCTTTAGACTGTATAGAAGTAGATATTAGAAGTTGTTGGGAAAATTTAGGGGAAATATCTGGAGATACTATTTCAGAAGATATATTAGATAAGATTTTTTCAGAATTTTGTATAGGGAAATAGTTGATATAAGGAGGAAAAAATCTAATATGGAAGATATAAAAAAATATTTGGGAGGAAATTACGATATTATAGTAGTTGGAGCAGGTCATGCAGGTTGTGAAGCTGCATTAGCTAGTAGTAGGATGGGTATGAAAACTCTAATGCTTACTATGAGCTTAGATTCCATTGCTTCAATGCCTTGCAATCCTAATATTGGTGGAACAGGAAAAGGACATTTAGTTAGAGAAATAGATGCATTAGGTGGAGAAATGGCAATTAATATAGATAAATCTTTTATACAGAGTAGAATGTTGAATACATCTAAAGGGCCAGCTGTACATTCTTTAAGAGTTCAAGCAGATAAGAAGAAATATCATAGGGAAATGAAAAAGGTTATTGAAAATGAAAAAAATCTTGAATTAATACAAGGAGAAGCTGTAGAAATAATAGTAGAAGATAACAGGGTCAAAGGGATAATAACAAGAACGGGAGCATTGTATAAAGGAAAAGCAATTATACTATGTACAGGCACTTATTTAAAGGGCAGAATATATATAGGAGAAATAAATTATGCAAGTGGACCAGATGGACTTTTTCCTTCAAACATACTATCTGACTCATTGAAAAAATTAGGGATTGAACTGAGAAGATTTAAGACAGGAACACCAGCAAGAGTCCATAAAGATAGTATAGATACTTCGAAAATGGAAATACAGCCAGGAGATGAGGAAATAATTCCCTTTTCTTTTTTGAATATAGATAAGGAATTTAATATAGAACAAGTACCTTGCTATTTAACTTATACAACAGAGGAAACTCATGAAATTATAAGGAAAAACTTAGATAGATCTCCTATGTATTCTGGTGTAATTGAAGGTATAGGGCCAAGATATTGTCCATCTATTGAAGATAAGGTAGTTAGATTTGCTGATAGGAAGAAACATCAAATATTTATTGAACCAGAAGGATTAGATACAAAAGAAATGTATGTTCAGGGAATGAGTAGTACCCTTCCAGAAGAGGTACAAATAGAAATGTATAGAAAAGTTATTGGTCTTGAAAATGTTAAATTTATGAGATCTGCTTATGCTATTGAATATGATTGTATAGATCCAACAATTCTTAAAACTACATTAGAGCATAAAGGGATTAATAATTTATTTTTTGCAGGACAGATAAATGGTTCTTCAGGATATGAAGAAGCAGCAGCACAAGGATTAATTGCAGCAATAAATGCAGTTCACAATTTAAAAGGAAAAGAACCCTTTATTTTAGATAGATCTGAAGCTTATATAGGAGTACTTATAGATGATTTAGTTACAAAGGGTACTAATGAACCTTATAGAATGATGACATCTAGAGCAGAATATAGGCTTACTTTAAGACAGGATAATGCTGATTTGAGACTTACAGAAAAGGGATACAAAATAGGTCTTGCTAGTGGGAAAAGATATAAAAAAGTAGTACGTAAAAAAGAATTTATAGAAAAAGAGTTAGAAAGATTAAAAAAAGTTATTGTAACTCCAACAAAAGAAATGAATTCTTTTTTAGAAAGTTGTAATAGTTCAAAATTAAAAACTGCTATTAGTGTATATGACTTGATAAAAAGACCTGAGCTTGGATATGAAAAGTTAAAAAAAATAGATATAGATAGAGAAGAATTGCCAAGGGAAATTCGACTTCAAGTTGAAACTCATATAAAGTACGAGGGATATATAAAAAAGCAAATGTCCCAGATAGAGCAGTTTAAAAAGCTTGAAAATAAATTACTTCCTAAAGATATAGATTACAAAAGTATTAAAGGGTTAAGTAATGAAGCAGTACAAAAATTAAATGATATTAGACCAGATTCAGTAGGGCAAGCTTCAAGGATATCAGGAGTTTCACCGGCAGATGTAAATGTTTTATTAATTTATCTTGAACATAAAAGAAGAATTAGGAGTGGGAAGAATGACTAATGTAGATACTTTAGTTGAAAGTGCTGGAAAACTTAATATTTTATTAGATAAAGATGAAATAGATAGGTTTATACTGTATAAAAAAATACTTAAAGAGTGGAATGAAAAAATAAATATAACAGCTATAAAAGATGATGAAGAAATAGATATAAAACATTTTTTAGATAGTATTACTTTATTAGATACAGGATTGTTTGATGAAAAAATTAGAGTAATAGATATAGGGACTGGCGGTGGCTTTCCAGGAATTCCAATTAAGATACTTAGAGATAATATGGAATTAGTACTTTTAGATAGTTTAAAAAAGAGGATTAGTTTTTTAGATGAAGTAGTAGATAGATTAGAGTTAAAAGGAGTAAAAACAATTCATGGAAGAGCAGAAGATTATGGAAAAGACAAAAAATATAGAGAAAATTTTCATATAGCTACTTCAAGAGCAGTTGCTTCTTTGGATGTTTTATGCGAATATACTTTACCTTTTGTAAAAATAGGAGGATATTTTATAGCTATGAAAGGTGAAGATATTGAAGGAGAGCTGAAAGAAGCTAAAAACTCTATAAAAACTTTAGGAGGAAGCTTTAAAGAAAAAGTTTTTATTAAATTGCCAGATGCAAATATAGTACATAGTTTGATAATAATAGAGAAAATTAAAGAAACTCCGCCAAAATTCCCTAGACAAGCTGGCAAACCAAAGAAAAAACCGTTGTAATCTATATAAGATTGATGAACGAAATGTCTAAAATATGGGAGGAAGATTTGTAAGTATATAGAATTATAATAAAGTAGAGTCCAAAAGGAAGAGGGATGAAGGATGAAGAATATTCAATCTGAAATCAAGTATATACCTATAGAATTTATAAAACCAAATCCTTATCAACCTAGAAAAAATTTTAATAAAAAATCTTTAGAAGAATTGAGCCAATCTATAAAGACTTATGGCCTTATACAGCCAGTAAGTGTTAGACAATTAGGTGAAGGAAGCTATGAACTTGTAGCTGGGGAAAGAAGACTAAGAGCTTCTGAAATTGCAGAATTAGAAGAAATCCCCGCTATAATAGTTGAATATAGAGATCAAGATTCGGCAATGATTGCACTAATAGAAAATTTACAAAGAGAAGATTTAAGTTTTATTGAAGAAGCAGAGGGTTATTATAATTTAGTTAGGGATCATGGTTTTACGCAACAAGAGTTAGCTGAGAAAATGGGAAAAAGCCAATCTACTATAGCTAATAAATTGAGAATACTTAAACTGTCAGATGATATAAAAAAGAGCTTAGTTGACAATGAATTAACCGAGAGGCATGCAAGAGCTCTTTTAAGACTTCCTGATGATGAATTAAGAAAAAAAGTACTAGATAGAGTGATTAAAGATGATCTAACAGTTAAAGAGACAGAAAAGTTAATTGAGAATATATTAGATGATTTAACTAAAGAAGAGGAAGAAGAAGTTGGGCAAAATATAAAGGGACTTATTAATTTTAAAATATATTTAAATACTCTTAAAAACGCATATAATGCTATAAAAGAAAGTGGAGTAGAAGCAAAATATAGAGAGAAAGATATGGGAGACCATATAGAAGTAGTAGTGCAAATTCCCAAAAAGTAGATAGTCAATTATTTAAAATAGTAGACAAAAGTCTACTATTTTTTCTACAGTATTGATATATAGTATATAATATAGATATAAAGATATTTTAGGAGTGTGAAAAATGTCTAGAGTTATATCCATATTTAATCAAAAAGGCGGAGTCGGAAAAACCACTACTATTATTAACTTAGGTGCTTCTATAGGAAAGAAAAATAAAAAAGTTTTAATAATTGATGTAGATCCCCAGGGAAATACTACAAGTGGACTTGGCTTAAATAAAAAAGATTTAAAAACATCTACATATGATATACTTATAAATGAATTGCCAATCGATAAATGCATTGTAAAAACTAGTGCAGAAAATGTTTTCTTGATTCCATCAAATGTAGAATTGGCAGGAGCAGAAGTAGAACTAGTTAAAACTAAAAATAGAGAATTAAGATTAAAAAAGGCTTTAGAAACAATATCAAATGAATATGATTATATATTTATTGACTGTCCTCCATCATTAGGTATATTAAGTATCAATGCATTAGTGGCTTCTAATAGTGTTTTGATTCCTATTCAATGTGAGTACTATGCTCTAGAAGGTGTTAGCCAATTAGTAGATACAATAAAGCTTATTAAAAAGGGATTAAATCCTAAATTAGAAATAGAAGGAGTAGTATTGAGTATGTTTGATGGTAGGACAAACCTTTCAATTCAAGTAGTTGATGAAGTAAAAAAATATTTTAGAGGAAAGGTTTATACTAATATTATACCTAGAAATGTAAGGCTTGCTGAAGCACCAAGCTATGGTTTGTCAGTTATAGATTATGATCCAAAGTCTAGAGGAGCAGAAGCTTATATGGATTTAGCAGAAGAGTTTTTAGAATTATCAGAGGAGGAATTTTAAGTGGCAACAAGGAAAAATGGTTTGGGAAAAGGGTTATCTGCATTAATACCTGAGGATCCAATAGATGAACTATTAAATATTGACAATGAAAAAGAAAGTATTGTAAATATTGATATTTCACTTATAAAACCAAATAAAAAACAACCAAGAAAAGAATTTGATAAGAAGGCGCTCTTGGAACTTTCACAATCTATAAAAACTTATGGAGTTATACAACCTATTATTGTAAGAAAATTTAAAAATGATTATGAGATAGTAGCAGGAGAAAGAAGATGGAAAGCTTCACAAGAAGCAGGTTTGAAAGAGATACCTTGTATCATAAAAGATATGGAAGAATTAGATTCTATGAAAATTGCATTAATAGAAAACTTACAAAGAGAAGACCTTAACCCTATTGAGGAAGCAGTAGCTTTTGAAGAATTAATGAAAGATTACGGACTTACCCAAGAAGAAGTTGCAAAAGTTGTAGGAAAGAGCAGATCTTATATAGCAAATACTATTAGATTATTGAATCTAGATGAAAATACGAAGAATCATATACAGGAAGGGAAAATCTCTAGTGGGCATGGTAGAGCTTTGCTTTCAATAGATAATGAAAAAGAAAGAGAAAATGTAACCAAAGAAATTATAGATAAGAAACTTAATGTAAGAGATACGGAAAGATTAGCAAAAGAAGTTAAGGAGATTGAAAAAAAAGAAAATATAAGAAAAGATCAAGTTTCAAGTTCTTTTTCAAAGGATCCAATAATATCAGATATAGAAGAAAATTTGATGCAATATTTCGGTACAAAGGTTCAAATATCAAAGGGAAGAAATAAAGGAAAAATTGAAATAGAATATTATGATGATGAAGATTTAAATAGAATATTAGATATTTTAATAAAAGAATAAAAATGTTTCACGTGAAACATTTTTATTCTTTTCTATTTAAATTTGTATCCTTTTTTAAATACAGGAATATTATATTTATAGCAATAGGTATTTGAAAAGGGATGTGATCTAATGCTGTATACATTATTTATTGTTATAGCTATATGCTTAGATTCTTTAGCTATAGGTATAGCTTATGGTATAAAGGATATCAAAATACCTAGATTATCTTTATTGATTATAAATATTGTTTGTACATTCTTTTTATTTGCAGCAATGTTTCTAGGTGGATTAGTAAAAAAAGTACTTCCAGGAGATATTCCATCTATTATTAGTTTTGTCATTTTATTTATATTGGGAGTATATTTTATTTTAGATAGTCTTATTAAAGCTTTTATTAAAAAGAAAGAAAAATCAAATGAAAAATTAGAAATAAATTTTTCAAATTTTAAAATAGTTATAGATGTAATTGTAGATTGTACTAAAGCAGATATAAACAACTCTGGTGATATAGATATAAAAGAAGCCATTTATTTAGGAACAGCTCTTTCATTAGATGCACTAGGGATAGGATTTGGAACTGCCATGGGAAATATTGATTATGTTCAAGTGTTAATTTTTTCTTTTATATTCAATATATTTGCTATATTATCAGGATTTTATATAGGTAGAAAAATAGTATCTAAAACAGAAATAGATTTTTCTTGGATATCAGGTGCAATACTTATTTTCCTTGCTTTGTGTAGATTAAACTGAGAATTTATTAATAAATTCTCAGTTTTTTTATTGCCTGTAAAATAAAAATGGAATATTGAAATATTAATGTATATATATATATATTAATACATAGGAATGGCTGGTGGATGAATATGGAGACAATTATTGTTTTTGTAATATTTTTTATTGGTCTTCTAACTATTGTTAAAGGTGGAGATTTATTCGTAGATGCTGCAATTTGGATAGCTAAAAAGACAGGGATACCCTCTATAATTATAGGGGCTACTATTGTAAGTATAGCTACAACTCTTCCAGAATTTTTTGTGTCTACAGTTGCAAGTAATGAAGGACATTCAGATATTGCTCTTGGTAATGCTATAGGATCTACTATATGTAACATTGCATTTGTTATAGGATTATGTTCTTGTATCAAGCCCATAAAAATAAATAAAGGACTTTTTAAACTAAAAGGATCTATGATGATAGGATATTTAGTTGTGTTTTTTATACTTGCTAGAGATGGAATAATAACTTTTAAAGAAGGTGGTATGCTTTTAATTTTATTTTTGTTTTTTATTATAGTAAATATTTTAGAATTTAAAAATGAAAGTGGAAAAACAGAAAGCTGTAAAAGAAACTCTGTCTATGACAAAAAACATATTATACTAAATATAATTAAGTTTGTACTAGGTGCATGGTTTATAGTTATAGGGGCCCATATGTTAGTAGATAGTGGCATAAAAATTGCTAATATATTTAAAATTCCTCAACAGGTAGTAAGTCTAACTTTACTTGCCGTTGGAACTTCGTTACCAGAATTAGTTACATCAGTTGTTGCAATTATAAAAGATGAAGAAAATATCTCGGTAGGAAATATTATAGGTGCAAATATTTTAAATCTTACTATAGTATTAGGAGCTTCAGCCCTTGTTAGTGATAATGGATTATTTATTTCTGATCAAACCCTTTATTTAGATATTCCTCTTTCCCTTTTAGTTATGACTATATTTGTTTTTAGTGGAGCTATTAAAAAAGAAATTAGTAGAAAAACTGGATTATTGCTTTTAGCAATATATATAATATATCTTCTTATATTATTTTAATATAAATAGAAAAATATTCTATAAATGTTATATAATATAGATAGATAAAAATGTAACGAAGAATAGAATATTAATTTTAATATATTCGTTATTAAATATTCTTATGTTCTTTATTTGTAAGATAAATTATTTCAACCGAAAGAACTAAGGATTTTGGCAAACTAATATATGCAATGCGAAAGGAGGACAGAAGAAGTATATTTTACTACTATAAGACAAATTATAATAGGAAAGATAAATTTAAGTTTAATAAAAGAATTAGCTGGAGACAACACTAATGACAATCAAAAAACAAAGAGAAAGGTGGTGAAAAACCTGGTTTGTGGCAAATAAATAGGAAATACTAAGTTTTGTTATGCTACCACTTAACAATAAGTGAAAAACTATATTTATACTATTTAATATGGTTTTAGAAACCAGGTATTTTTATGAATTTAAATGCTATAGTAGATACCATAAATGAATATTTATGGGGATATATTTTAATATTCTTATTAGTTGGTACAGGACTTTATTATTCTATAAGATTGAGGTTTCCTCAAGTGAGGCAAATAAGAAGGGGATTTAAACAAACATTTGGTGGAATTTTTAAAAAAGATGTAGAAGCAGATAAAGATGGAATGTCTTCTTTTCAAGCTCTAGCAACAGCTATAGCTGCTCAAGTAGGCACAGGAAATTTAGCGGGAGTTGCAACAGCTATAGCTTCAGGAGGACCAGGAGCTATATTTTGGATGTGGATAAGTGCTTTTTTTGGCATGGCAACAATATTTGCAGAAGCAGTTTTAGCCCAAGTTTATACGGATAGAGTAGATGGAGAAATTACTGGTGGACCAGCATACTATATTAGTAAAGGATTAAAAAATAAAGGATTGGCAATATTTTTTGCCATAGCGATAATTATTGCATTAGGATTTGTTGGAAATATGGTCCAATCAAATTCTATGGCTGTAGCAATAAATAATGCTTTTAATATACCTAAAGTAGTAGTAGGAATAATTGTAGCAGTTCTAGCAGCACTTATATTGGTAGGAGGTATGACTAGAATTGCAAATTTTACTGAATTAGTTGTTCCTTTCATGGCTCTTATTTATATAGTAGGTGCATTGATAATCATTATAAAAAATGCTTCCTACATAGGTCCAGCTTTTAAAATGATATTTCAAGGAGCTTTTTCAACTAAAGCCATAGGTGGTGGAGTATTAGGAGTTACAGTTAAGGAAGCAGTAAGATTTGGAATATCAAGAGGTTTATTTTCTAACGAAGCAGGAATGGGTTCTACACCTCATGCTCATGCAGTAGCCAAGGTAAAACATCCTTCTGAGCAAGGATTAGTAGCTATGGTAGGAGTAATATTTGATACTATGATTATATGTACATTGACTTCATTAATTATTTTGACTACAAATGCTCATACTACAGGAACAACAGGAGCAGAAATGACTCAAATAGCATTCTCTAATGGTCTCGGAAAATATGGTGCTCCTTTTATAGCTATAAGTTTGTTTTTCTTTGCTTTTTCTACTATTATAGGTTGGTATTTCTTTGGAGAAGCTAATATAAAGTATTTGTTTGGAAAAGGTGGAGTAAGATATTATAGATGGATAGTTTTTGGGTTTATAGTAATAGGCTCATTCCTAGAAGTTCAATTAGTTTGGGATATTGCAGATATGTTTAATGGTATCATGGTGTTTCCTAACTTAATAGCTTTATTTGCTCTTAGTTCAGTTGTTGCCAAATCTCTTGAAGATTATGAATCAAAATTATAAAAGTTGTCTAAGAGGTTTTGTATTTTTCAAAAAATGAAAACTTTGATATGATCGTATTAGGAGTGATAAAATGCTTAGATCAGATGAAATTGCTTCAAAACAAATAGAGATAGGGGTTAAAAAAGCCTCTTTAGATAATTATAAAAAAGTTTTGTTATCTATTTTTGCTGGAATGTTTATTGGATTTGGGGCTCATGGAGGTCTTACAGTTACACAAAGTTTAGGGAATATAGATATAGGACTGTCTAAATTTTTAGGAGCTGCAGTTTTCCCAGTAGGACTTATATTAGTAATAATTGCTGGAGGAGAATTATTTACAGGGAATAATTTAATGGCATTATCCCTAATGAATGGAAAAATTAAATTTAAGGATATGATTTCAAGCTGGATTTTAGTTTATATAGGAAATTATATAGGTTCTGTATTTTTAGCTTATCTAGTTTGGAAATCTGGTTTAGTAAATGAAAGTATTAAAAGTTTAGCCATAAGTACAGCTATGTCAAAAGTACAAATTCCTTTTGTACAATCTTTAATTAGAGGATTTTTATGTAATATATTAGTTGTACTAGCTGTCTGGATGGCTTCAGGAAGTGAAAATTTTGCTTCAAAAATATTATCTATATGGTTTCCCATAATGTTATTTGTATTGATAGGTTATGAACATAGTGTAGCTAATATGTTTTATATTTCATTAGGAAAGTTTTTAGGAGCAAATATTAGTTGGAAAGAGATGTGGCTAAATAATTTAATACCTGTAACTATTGGAAATATTCTGGGAGGCGGATTTTTTGTATCAATTGTATATTATTTTGTATATGTATTTAAAAAAGAAGAAAATAAGACTCATAGCTACAGTGAACAATTGAGTTACAAGTAGACAATAATTTTCCAATATGTTATAATTTTTGCAACAATGTATAGGGGGTGTTTGTTTTAATGTTAGTTAATGAAACTTTAAAGGATTATGTAGAACAGGTGGCTAGCAATAAACCAGCTCCAGGGGGAGGAAGTGTTTCAGCCTTAGTTGGAAGTTTAGGAGCTGCTTTAACAAGTATGGTAGGAAATTTAACTATTGGAAAAAAAGCATATGAAAAATTAGATGAAGCAAATAAAAAAGAAATAAATAGAAATTTAACTAAAGTTCAAAATTATATTAATGATTTAAACACTTTCATAGATAAGGATACGGAAGCCTTTAATAAAGTAATGGAGTCTTTTAAGATGCCAAAGCAAACTGACGAAGAGAAAAAGGCTAGATCTTTAGCCATTGAGGAAGCTACTAAAGGGGCATTAGAAACTCCATTAGAATGTGCTAAAAAATGTTTAGAAGTTTTAAGATTGCAGAAAACCTTTGCACTATATGGAAATCCAAATGCAATAACAGATGTAGGCGTAGGAGCATTGCTTGCTTATTCAGGACTAGAAGGAGCCCTTTTTAACGTAAAGATAAATTTGTCAGGATTAAAAGATAAAGAATATGTAAGGGGAATAGAAAAAGAAGTAGAAGATATATTAAACGAGGGAAAAAAATTACAAGAAGAATTATTAGACATTGTTTATAAAAAATTATAATGAATGAAGTTTAAGGAGGAGTTTTGTTCCTCCTTAAATTTTAGCCAATTATAAGGAGTAGATCTACATAGTAAGACAAAATGGGATTAGTATAGAGGCAATATTAAGATTGGATATTATGGATGATTGTAAACTAGTTGCAGGGTTTAAAGGTATTAGAAATACTGTTTCTAAAGTAAATATTATGGCAGATCCAGATATAATTGACTGGATTCAAGAAGGAGAGCTTCTTTTAACTACAGCTTATTCTTTTAAAAGAGATAATATTGAAGAGCAGAAAAATCTTATTAGAGAATGTTCTAGAAAAGGTTTAGGGGGAATAGGAATAAAGATATATCCTTATTTACACTCCCTTTCAGAAGAAGTTATAAATTTAGCTAATCATCTTAATTTTTCATTGATAGATATTTACTATTCCATTCCTTTATCTGATGTCATGAGTACAGTCCTAAAAGAAATATTCAGCAAGCAAGCATTTCTTTTAGAAAGAATAGAAAAGGTTCATGAGCATTTTATGAATGTAATGTTAGAAGAAGTATTGGGAATAGTTTATGAAAATATTAAAAATCCTACTTTCTTATGTCTAGATTTTTTAAATGAAAGTGTAGAGAAATTTGATGGATTAGATGATGAAACCAAAAAATATTCTTTTAAGGGATATAAATAATTTTTATAACCCTAAATCTATTAAAAGTAACTTAAAAAAACTGGAAGAAGGAAAAATTTTAATTAAAGAAAAATATGTTAAGAAAATGATTATACCTATAGTTGTTAAAGGTAATGTTTATGGACATTTATTCACTTGGGCAATAAATACTCAATTAGGTGGATTTGATTTAGCTATTATAGAAAGTGCAGCTACAATAATAGTTTTAGAAGTGATTGAAAAAATCTCCATAAAAGAAATAGAAATTAGATATAGATCTGAATTTCTTGAAGATTTAATTTCTATAGATGAAAAAAGGAAGAAAAAAGCTTTAGAAAGGGCTCATTTTTTCAATCTAAATAAAGATAATATATATGTAGCTAAGTTAATGAGTTTTAAATTTAAACTAAGAGAAGGAAACCAAGAAGAGGAGTATTTTCTCGACTATGTAGAAAAAAATATAAGTAAGATTATTTCTACAATAGAAAGCACTGTAAAATTTGTAGGTCTAAAAGGTGTAGTAACTAGTAAAATGAATGAAATTCAAATACTTTTAGGATTTCAAAATGAATCTACAGCGGATAAACAACTAGAAGATTTTAATAATATACTGAACAAAAAAATATCTGAAAAATTTGAAAATATAGAGTTTAAAATAAGTGTAGGGAGACAGTCTAAAGGATTAAGTAATGTAAATAAAAGCTTTTCAGATGCTTTAAAAACAATTAGAATAGCTATATTAATAATTAATAGAAATATAGTGAATTTTGATGAACTAGGTATATTTGAAATACTTTGTCAAGATTTTTTAAATGATGAATTAGAAGATTTCTACAATTCTACTTTAAAGTTATTAGTAGATTATGATGAAAAAAGATCCACAGAATTAGTAAAGACCCTTGAAGCATATTTTAGGCACAGTGGAAATTTGAGGAAAATACCTGATGCATTATATACCCATTATAATACTATTTTATATAGAATAAATAGGATCAAAGATATTACTGGAATGGATTTAGATGATGAAAATAATAGATTAGATCTTGAAATTGCATTAAAAACAAAGGATTTAATAATAAAATAACTTATTTCTATATTATGCCACTCTCATAAATAGATGGTGGTCTTTAAATTTTCTCAATAAAAGAGATTTTTTCAGGAGTTTTAGATAAAATATATAAATAGTATTGTTTATAATAGGGATTGATAATCTAAAAATTGTGAGGAGGACAGAAAATGGAAAAGAATGAACTTAAAAATATAATAAGTATATCTAAAGGAGAAGAGAAAGCTGAACTGGTTCTTAAAAATTGTTCTATTATAAATGTATTTACTAATGAAATAATAAATGGAGATATTGCTATATATAATGGAAAAATTGCAGGTATTGGGGATTATAAAGGAAAAAAGGAAATAGATTTAGAAGGTAAATTTGTTTCCCCGGGATTCATTGATGGGCATGTTCATATTGAATCATCTATGGTTAGCCCTAGTCAATTTGCTAGAGCCATAGTACCTAGAGGAACTACTACTATAATAGCAGACCCTCATGAAATAGCTAATGTAAAAGGGATTGATGGAATAAAATATATATTAGATGATAGTGAAAATATACCTTTAGATGTATATATAATGCTTCCAAGTTGTGTCCCAGCCACTCCTTTTGAAAATTCAGGAGCTAATCTTAGGGCAGAAGATTTAAAAGAACTTATAGATCATGAAAGGGTATTAGGGTTAGGAGAACTTATGAACTATCCAGGTGTGATAAATGGAGATGATGAAGTATTAGATAAAATAATTATGGCAGAAGGTAAAAAAATTGATGGTCATGGTCCATTATTAGAGAAAGGTGAATTAAATGCTTATATAGCGTCAGGAGTATCTACAGAACATGAATGCTCTACAGTAGAAGAAATGAAAAATAGATTAAGACTAGGAATGTATATTTTAATAAGAGAAGGATCAGCCGCAAAGAATTTAAAAGAATTAATTAAAGTAGTAAATAAAGATAATATAAATAGATGTTTATTTTGTACTGATGATAAGCACCCAGAAGATATACTTAAAGATGGTCATATAAATTATAATATTAAACTTGCTATAAAAGAAGGTACAGATCCGATAGATGCTATAAAGATGGCTACATTAAATGGGGCTGAGTGCTATGGATTAAAAGATAGGGGAGCAATTGTTCCAGGATATATAGCAGATTTAGTAGTCATTGATAATTTAGAAGAATTTAATATTTTAAAGGTATTTAAAAATGGAAAATTAGTAGGGGAAAATTATAATTTTTTGTCTGAAATAAATCCAATAGATACATTAAAAGTTAAGAATTCTGTAAATATAGGTGAAATTACACTAAAGGATTTAGACATAAAACTTAAATCAAGAATTGTAAATGTTATTAAGTTACATTCCCATAGCTTATTTACTGAAAAAGTAGAAAGAGAAATAGATCTGGTAGATGGTAAATTTGAATTTGGAAAAGAAAATATTTTGAAAGTTGCAGTAGTTGAAAGGCATAATAAAACTGGCAATATAGGATTAGGATTAGTAGAGAATTTTGGATTAGAGAAAGGGGCTATTGCTTCAACTATTGCTCATGATTCTCATAATATAATTGTTATTGGAGATAGTGATGAAGATATATTAAAAGCTATAAAAGAAATTGAAAGGATGGGTGGAGGAATAACCATTGTTTCTGATAGAAAAGTTGTAAAATCTCTTCCGCTAGCTATAGCTGGTCTTATGTCAGATGATAGTTTAGAATATGTTAATAATGAGTTTAAAGAAATGCTCAATATAGCATATGAAAAATTAAATGTAAATAGTGAAATAGATCCTTTCATGACCCTTTCATTTATTGCTTTGCCAGTAATTCCTGAAATAAAGATTACTGATTTAGGGCTATTTGATGTAAAAGAATTTAAGTTTATAGATATTTAATATAAATTAGGGGTATTGACTGATACCCTTTGTCTGTAGTTATCTTAATTTTCAGAAAGGGTGTATTATGTATTGCATATTTTCCCAAGGTTAAATATAGGCTTAAATAAAAATGAGTTTATAACTTTTGTTGGTGGCGGTGGAAAGACTACCAGTATATTTAAATTAGCTAAGGAATTGAAGGAATTAAATAGATCTATACTTATAACTACAACAACAGCTATGTATGTGCCTGATAATAAAAATTATGATTATTTCTTTCTAGAAAAAATCCCAAAAAAATTTAAGCAAAAAAAACCTTCTATAACAGTATATGGAGGAGAAATAGAAAATATAAAAATAAAAAATACTGATGTATTAGAATTGGAAAATATATTTTTCAGAGGGCAATTTGATTACATATTAGTAGAAGGGGACGGTTCCAAAGGGAAACCAATAAAAGCACCAGAAGTATATGAACCTGTAGTGCCTAAAAATACTACGAAGACAATAGGAGTTGTTGGATTGGATTCTTTAGGGAGGAAAATTGACGAAGAAAATGTTCATAGGGTTGAAAAATTTAAAAATATAGTTAAAGCTAATTCTAATGAAAAAGTAGATAAAGATGTAATAATTAGATTAGTTTTAAGCAAAAACGGATTATTTAAGGATAGCCAAGGAGAAAAGATATTACTTATGAATAAGGCTATAAATAAAGAAAGAATAAAAGTGGGACTTGAAATTAGAAGAAAATTAAATGAAAAAGGATTTCATAATGTAGTTGTAGGGGATATTAAAACTAAAAAATTTTATTAATTGAGGGAGATATATGATTACAGCGATAATACTTGCTTCAGGATTTTCTAGAAGAATGGGAGAAGACAAGCTTCTAATGAAAATTGGAGGTAAACCCTTGGTTGAGTGGGTTATTAGAGAGATTAAACAATCCAATGTAGAAGATATTATTCTCATTTATAGAAAGTTTGAAGTTAAAGATATAGGTTTAAAATATAATATTAAAACTGTTTTCAATGAAAATGCACATTTAGGTCAAAGTGAAGCATTAAAACTAGGTATAAAAAACTCTAAACCAGATACTAACGCTTATATGTTTTTTGTAGGCGATCAACTTTTTATAAATAAATATATAATAAATTTGCTCATGGAGGAATATCAAAAGACTACATTTCCTATATTAATCCCATGTTATGATGGCAAAGAGGGTAATCCAGTTGTTTTTTCCTCTATACTTAGAAGTGAACTTTTAAAAATAGATGGGGATAGAGGTGGAAAGGTTATCATAGAAAAGCATCCTAAAGACTTTAAAAAGATTCATATAAAAAATGGGAAAATAGGATTAGATATAGATACTCCTAAAGACTTTAAGAAAATCAAGGAGGTTATTGTGAAAAACTGAAATGAAAATTCTATAGAAAAAATAAAGGAGGATTTGAAATGGCAGATTTTTTTGTAATAGAAAATGCTATGAGAGAGGCAAGAAAAGGTAAAAAGGTAGTATTAGCTACTATTGTTAAGGCTGCAGGATCAACTCCTAGAAGAGAAGGAACAATGATGGCAGTATTAGAGGACGGAAGGATATATGGAACTATTGGAGGAGGAGAACTAGAACGAGAGATAATTAAACTAAGTATGAACTATATTGCTAAAGAAAAAAGTGGTCTTGTAAATTTAAAATTAGAGGAAAATAGTTTAAAAATGACTTGTGGAGGAGAGGTAGATGTATTTTTAGATATTTGTAGAATTAAACCTAAACTTCTTATAGTAGGAGGAGGTCATGTAGGCCATGCAATATATAAAGCTGCATCTATTTTAGATTTCCATATAGTGATATTTGAAGATAGAGAAGAATTTTTGAATAAAAAGAGGTTTCCTAAAGCTCAAGAATTAATACTAGGGGAATTTGAGGAGAGCTTAAAAAATTATCCTGTAGATAATAGTACATATATAGTTATAGTTACTAGAGGACATGAATTTGATGAAGAAGCCTTAGAAGCTGTTATAAATAGTAAGGCTAAATATATAGGAGTCATGGGTAGTAGAAAAAAAGTATCAAAAATGATATTAAATTTAGAAGAAAAAGGAATAGATAAAAATAAGCTTAAAAAAGTATATATGCCTATAGGATTAGCTATAGGTGGGGAAACTCCTGAAGAAATTGCTATAAGCATACTTTCGGAAATACTTCTAATAAAAAACAACGGAAGATGTAACCACATGAGCAATAATATCTAAGTACATTAAAAAAATGGTATAATTAGACTTATTAAACTAGAATTGATCAGGAGGGAAACAGGTATATGGAAAAAACAGATAGAAAACAATTAGAGTTTTATGGCGGAGGTTGGATTTCATTTTTACCATTTTTATTTTTTATAGCTATAGCAATTTATATAAGTGTATTGAAAGCTCCAGATATAAAAGGTATGTGGGTAGGAGCAGTTACAGGACTTATAGTAACATTTTTCTTTGCAAAAGATAAAATGGAATATTCAAAAATAATTATTGAAGGAATGGCTGATGAAATAGCAATAACTCCAGTAGCATGTTGGATATTTGCAGGACTATTTGCAACAATTCTTAAATCTACAGGCCTAGTAGAAGGAATAACTTGGGCAGCTTATCATATTGGAGCTAAAGGTAGATTATATACTATAATTACATTTCTTGCTTGTGCATTATTTGCCACTGCTTCTGGAACAGGATTTGGGACTATAATTGCAGGAATTTCAGTTCTTTACCCAGCAGGAGTTTTTCTTGGTGCTAATCCTGTAGTATTGGTTGGAGCTATAATAGGTGGAGGTGCTTTTGGAGATAATTTAGCACCAGTATCAGATACAACAATTTGCTCTGCTACAAGTCAAGGGGCAGATGTTGGAGGGGTAGTTCGTTCAAGGTTAAGATATACAGTTGCAGCATCTATAATTACTTTAATTTTTATGATTATATTTGGTGGAAGTGGTATGGAAGCAAGTCAAGGAATTCCCTATGAAGAGCTTTCTAAATATATGAATCCCAAGGGGTTGATAATGCTTATTCCAGCTATAATTACTATTTATGCAGCTATTAAAAAAGGTGATCTTATTTATGCAACTACATTAGGAACCGTTCTTTCTACAATAGTTGCTCTTGTAGCAAAGCTTGTAACTGTAGAACAATTGATAGGCATTGAAGATGGAAATGTTATAGGTATCATTGTTGAAGGAATTGGTGGGATGGTTGATATTTGTATATTAGCTTTGCTCATATTTGCTTGCGTTAATGTTATGCGTGAGGGCGGAGGAGATAAGAAATTATTAGGTGTTGCTGAAAAACTTGTAAAGACTGCTAGAGGAGCAGAAGCTTCAATTGCTGGATTAGTTATAATTATGTCTGCCATAATGGGATTAAATGCACCACCAATATTGGCGGTTGGTACATCTTATGCAAAGCCTATAGGTGAGAAATTCAAAATTCATCCTTATAGAAGAGCTAACCTATTAGATGCTACAGCAAATACTTTAGTGTATTCTGTACCTTGGTCTACAGCATTACTTCTTGCTCAATCTCTTACAAAGGATGTAAGTGCTCAGTATGGATCTGCTATTCCAATAGTAACTGCAGATGAAATATGGCCTTATGTTATATATTGCTGGGCTATGTTGGCTGTTATGATATTTTCTATTGCTTCAGGCTGGGGAAGAACTTATATAGATGATAATGGCAATGAGGTTAAAAAACTACCTAAAGGAATAGAGATTAATTCTTAATAAATAATATAAAAACAAGGGGATCAGTAAATTAAAAAATAAGTTAAAAGTTTGTGTTTTTAGACTATTAGAGTTCATTATTATATATAATAATGAACTCTAATATTTTATATGTTTGATTTAATGTCTTAAAATATAAATTTATAGTTTATACTTTTTATTAAATTAAATATATGTATAAATAAAATAATTATCTGCTTTTTAATAGATGATTTTGAGTATTATAGTACATATAATATGTTATAATTAAAATATTAACTACTCTGGAGGTGGACTGTGTTGATTTATTTTGATAATGCTGCTACATCTTTTCCTAAACCAGAAGAGGTTTATAATGGTACCCTAAAAGCTATGAAAGAATATGGGGCTAATCCTGGAAGGTCTGGGCATAAATTAGCTCTGAAGGCAGGGAGAGGTCTTTATGAGACAAGGGATATTATTTCAAAATTATTTAATATAAATAACCCTATGGATTTAATATTTACTTATAATTGTACAGATAGCTTAAATTTAGGTATAAAGGGAGTTTTAAAAAAGGGAGATCATGTAATAACTACCTCTATGGAGCATAATTCTGTTTTAAGACCTTTAAAACATTTAGAAAGTAAAGGAATAGAGACTACTATAATAAAAGGAGATTCAAAAGGCAGAATCAATCCTTTAGATATTGAGAGAAATATTAAAAAAAATACTAAAATGATAATAATGACTCATATATCAAACTTAACAGGTACAATTATGCCTGTAAAAAAGGTTGGCGAAATAGCTAAAAAACATGGTATTATTTATATGGTGGATGGAGCTCAATCAGCTGGAGTTTATGATATAGATGTTGAAGAAATGAATATTGATATATTAGCTTTTCCAGGTCATAAAGGACTACTTGGCCCTCAAGGTACAGGAGGACTATACATAAGAGAAGATATTGGGATGGAAGAGTTGAAAGAAGGCGGAACAGGAAGCAGTTCTGATTCTTTATATCAGCCAGATATAAGACCAGATAAATATGAAAGTGGAACGCCAAATACCCCTGGAATTGTTGGATTAGGAAATGGTGTTAGTTATATAATTGATAAAGGTATAAATAATATTAGAGCTCATGAGGAAGATTTAACTAAACATTTTATTGAAGAAATATTAAAAATTGATGGTGTGAAAGTATATGGGCCATTAAAATCAGGAGAACAAGCTCCAGTAGTATCTATTAACATAAGAGATGAAGATTCATCAGAAATAAGCTATATTTTAGATGATGAATATGATATTGCAGTTAGATCTGGTCTTCATTGTGCACCTCTAGCTCACAAAACTATAAAAACTTTCAAACAAGGAGTAATAAGATTTAGTTTTGGGGTATTTAATACACATGAAGAAATAGAATGGGGGATAAAAGCCATTAAAGAAGTTTCTAAAGAAATTTAAATTAGGAAGGAGAAATTTATGGAACAACTAAGGGAAGTTATAACAAGATATAATGTAGAAGTAATTATAGGTCTCATGATTGCATTTATTTTTGTATTAATACTTTATATTATTTCTGAATTCAGAATAAATCATATTACAGAAAAATACAATGCCTTAGTAGACGGAGTTGACACTGTAAATTTAGAGGAGCTGATAAAAGAGGCACTTGAAGAAGTAGAATTAGTTAAAAAAGACTATGAAATTATGGATGAAAAATATAATGCAGTAGATAAAAGACTTAAATGTGCAATTCAAAAAATTGGATTTATAAGATATAATGCATTTGCTGACATGGGCAGCGAACTAAGTTTTTCTATAGCCCTTCTTGATGAAAAGTTGGATGGAGTAGTGATAACTAGTATTTTTGGAAGGGATTACTCTACTTCCTATGCTAAATCTATAGCTAATGGGGATTCAAAATATTCTCTTTCAGTAGAAGAAATGCAAGCTATTGATAGGGCAAAAAAATATGAAGATTATATAACAAACATTTAATTGGAGGAATTATGGGAGATATACTTTTTATTGTGAATCCAATAGCTGGGGGTGGGAAAAGTAAGGGTTTTGTTTCTTTAATTAAGGAAATAATGGATGAATCTAAAAGAAAATATGAAATAATTGTGACAGAAAAACCTAAAGAAGCTATTAGATTGGCTAGTCATGGTTCCATGAAAGGGTATGAAACTATAGTAGCTGTAGGAGGAGATGGAACTATTAATGAAGTAGCTTTAGGTATATTGTCAACTGGTGCTGGGACATTAGGTATTATTCCTGGAGGTACAGGAAATGACCTAGCTAGAACTTTAAATATTCCCAATGATCCTAAAAAAGCTATTGAAACTATTTTAAAAGGACATAAGAAAAAAATAGATGTAGGTTTTGCAAATGATAACATGTTTTTAAATATTGCAAGTATTGGGCTAGATTCAGAAATAGTAAAAAATACAGAAAAAATTAAGACAAAGATCAAAGGAAGATTTGCTTATTTTATTGGAGCTCTCAATACTTTGTTTAAATATAGAAATAAGGAAGTTAATATCCAACTAGACAATATAATTATAGATGAGGAAATTATGCTTTTAGCTGTTAGCAATGGAAAATACTATGGTGGAGGATTTAAAATTTGTCCGATGGCAGTAATTGAAGATGGATATTTTCATATATGTATAGTAAAAAAAGTGCCAAAGATAAAATTATTGCTATTTTTTCCTTTGTTTTTCAGAGGAACTCATACAAAAATTAAAAAGAATGTGGAAATATACAAAGCAAAAGAGATAAAAGTAAAAACTAGTGAAAAGACTGATCTAAATATAGATGGAGAAATATTTGAAGTATATGGAGAGGCTGTATTTAGTATTGGAGACAAAGGTATTGATGTAGCTTGTGAATAAAAAACCTTCTAATGAACATAATATTGTTAAAACTATAGGAGGTTTTTTATGACCAAGAAAATAGCTGTACAAAATGGATTAGATGATATAAAAAAGAATTTGGAGAATTTAGGATATACTATAGTAGATATGGATAGCAGTGATGCAGAAGCTATAGTATATATGAGAACGGAGGGGGATGGAATTCCATATATAAGTAGTTCAGTGAATATGAATACCAGGTTTGATATTGAAAATCAAAGTAGTGCTATTTTAATAAATGCAGAAGGAAGAAGTATAGAAGATATAGATGAGATAATAAAAAAGAGAAGATATACTCCCTTATTTTAGGATATATCTTCTCCATTTTTTTCCTTTGAAATTTTTAATAATGCGATATATATACTCTGGGAAATAGCTTCTGCCATATTCATAACTAAATTAAGTCGTGTGTTCTGTAAAACAACATATTCCATCATCCCACCTATATTTACCACTCCTGTAATGCTTAAATCTCCTATTTTAGGCAATTTTTTATTTACTCCAAGTCCAGGATTTAAAGGACCATCTTTAATATTTAAATATCCTATTCTATCAGCTCTACCAAGAGATGCGTCTATTGCAATAATAAAAGGATTTAAAAACCTATCATATATATAATCAATTTTTTCTTCAAGATTTTTTGCATGTACTGGTTTTTCAAGAGTTCCCAAAAGGTATGTATCTTCATATATAGAAAGAATATGTTCTAGTTTATAACCTACTAAAGGTCCTAATGCATCTCCTGTAGATCTATCAGATCCTATACAGAGTATAATTAATTCTTTATAACTATTTACATATTTGCTTATTAATTGTTCAGAGATTAGATCACTAAAAGTGGATACTGCTAGGGGAGATTTTGAATCTACAGTATATTTATTAGTATTGGAATATAGTTTCATTTAGAGCCTCCTAATATAATTCTTTTTAATATTTATATTGTAAGAACTACTATATTAGAAGTATTACCTAAAAATAGTTTATAAATACTTAAACTATATATCCCATATCTATAATAAAAAAGTAAAAAAACTATTGACAATACGATAATAAGATGATAGACTCTTATATTGTTGTCAGCAAAACATATTTCAAAAATAATTTAAAAAATACTTGAAAATAGTTGACAATGAATAAAAAACATGGTAAGCTATTTAAGCAACTCAAAAGAACCT
>CCEZ01000011.1 GCA_000751555.1 Anaerosalibacter massiliensis
GTTTTTTTATTTTTATAAAATAGATAAGTATACAAAGGTATCTCTATAGTATCTTTAATAATGAAAGTCAAGTTTTAAGATAATGATTTTTCATAAGATAAGCCTTTTTAGAATATAGTTATATAGCTATGAAAGGAGGATCACTATGAATAAGAATTCACTTAAACTTGCTTTCATTTATATAGGTACGATTATTGGAGCAGGATTTGCTTCAGGTAGAGAGATAATAGATTTTTTTGGGGAATATGGAGTTAAAGGTATTTTAGGAATGATTTTAAGCGGTTTTTTATTTATGTTTGTAGGAGCTTTTTTTCTATCTAAAATATATGAAAAAAAGATAAATGGATATAAAGAGTTGATAGATAATGTATTTGGAGAAAAAATAGGTTTCATCATAGACACTATAATTATATTTTCATTATTTATAGGTTTTTGTATTATGGTTTCTGGTTCTGGTGCACTATTTAATCAACAATTTAACTTTTCTAAAAATATAGGTATATACTTAATGGTAGTACTTTCTTTTATAGTTTTTTTATTCAGTATTGAAGGACTTTCTTTCATAAATTCTATATTAGTTCCATTATTAGTATTAGGTATTATTTATTTTGGGGGAAATGTAATTTTAAAAAATGGATTTGTTTTTAGCAATTTAGGTGGGGTAGAATATACAAGTAAAGGAAATTTTATAACTTCTTCTATTCTATATGTTAGCTTTAATAGTTTACTTTTGGTTGTGGTACTATCTTCTTTATTACCTATTATTCCAGATAAAAAAACTGCAATAAAAGGAGGAATATTCGGGGGGATAGTATTAGGAATTTTAGGATGTTTTATTTTAATATCTTTGTTGATTCTTTATACTCAGGTTTATGCATTAGATATACCTATGCTTAAAATATCAGGCTATGAAGGTGAAATATATAGTAAAATTTTTAGTATTATATTATGGTTTGCAATGTTCACTACTGCTATAGCAAATGGATTTGGATTTATAGAAAGGATTTCTAAAAAAAGAAATAAAACATTAATTTCTTTAATATTTTGTTTATGCTCTATACCATTAGCTAAATTAGGATTTTCAAATCTTGTAGCAACAATATATCCTATATTTGGATATTTTGGAGGATTTATTTTAATATTTTTGATAATTAGCTTGATATAAAGATTGTAGTATAATAAAAGAAAAAGGATGTGGATTAAATGCCTTATATAAAAATAAAGGATAAAAATCTATATTATAGAGAATATGGAGAAGGAGATGTTTTAGTATTTTTAAATGGTATGATGATGAGTACCACTAGCTGGTCTCCATTTATAAAGTTTTTTTCTAGTGAATACAAAATACTCTTAGTAGATTTAATAGATCAAGGTCGCTCAGATAAGGCAGATACTTTTTATACTCAAGATATGCATGTTGAAATGCTTAAGGATATTTTTGAAAAATTAGGATACCATAAGGTACACCTTATAGGTACATCCTATGGTGGAGAAATAGCTCAATTATTTACATTAAAATATAAAGATATGGTTAGATCTTTAATACTTTCTAATACAACTAGCTATACTGATGAATATATTAAGAAAGTAGAAAAAGAATGGTATCAATTAGCAGAAGCCCATGATGATAATTTATTTTTAAATACAGTTATCTCTAGTGTATATTCGGAAAATTTTTACAAAGAGAATATTAAATGGATTGAAGGAAATAAGAAACAAATTAAGAGAATATTGGATAAAGAATGGTATAAATCATTTATGAGAGGAATCATAAGTACTTATGATTTTAATGTAAATAATCAATTAAACCAGATTAGAATCCCTACATTAGTTATAAGTTCAGATTTAGATACAGTGATACCTATGAAATATCAACAAATTATTTATGAAAAGATTCCTTTATCTAGATGGATTGTAATAAAAGATTCAGGACATGCTTCCATATATGAAAAGCCTTATGAATTTATGTTGGTAGTATTAGGTTTTTTAAAAACTATGGATTTTAAGTTAAATAAATAATATAAAATATGTTAAAATGTTAGCGAAACAGTACACTTTAATTTCTAAATAGCTACTAATGTTTGAAATATATAACAGTTTTTTTACGAAATAGTCAATTTTGTTTTGATTATGAACCTAAAGTTTGTATAATTATTTTAATTTTAAGAAATATTTGTTTATTATATTTTATTTAAATTTTTATATTCCTGTTGAATACTGTCTTTTGAGAAGAATATAAAAAATATGGCACAATTTTTGCAATAAAATTATGGTATATTACTGATTTAAATGTTGAAATTCTATAATTAAAATAAATTTGGAGGTGCTTTTTATGTCAATGTTTAAAACTAGCGATGGAGTTAATCTTTATTATGAAGTAGCAGGGGAAGGAAAACCAATTGTATTTATTCATGGATGGACTGCAGATCATACAAGTTTTGAAGCACAAGTAAAAAATTTAAGTTCAGAATTTAAGATAATTACTTATGATCTTAGAGGACATGGAGCTTCTGATAGGCCAGAAAAAGGCTTAACGATGAATAGATATGCTGTTGATTTAGAAGAATTAATGGAATATTTAGAATTAAAAGATGTAGTTCTTGTAGGTTGGTCTATGGGTTCGTCAATAATTTTTGATTATGTAAGAACCTATGGTGTATCAAGACTTTCATCGGTTGCTATAGTAGACATGACTCCTAAACTTATTAATGATGATGAATGGAAAATGGGGCTCTATCATGGAAAGTTTACAATAGAAGATACATTTGATGCTTTGACTACTATGTGCAATAATTGGATGGATTTTGCTGAAGATTTTGCTAAGGATGCAATACCATATCTTAGTGAAAAGGAATTAGAACCTATATTAGAAGCATTAAATACTAATACACCTCATATAATGTATTCAATGTGGACTGCAATGTCAGCTAATGATTATAGAGATGTATTAAAAGATATAACTGTTCCAACGTTAATTATATATGGTGAAAAGAGTACATTATATTCAGAAGAAACAGCTAGGTATTTAAAGAAAAACATACAAAATTCAAAACTTGTTCCATTTGAAAATTGTACTCATTTTCTAGTAGTAGAGAATCCAGATAAACTTAGCAAGGTAGTCAAAGAAATTGCTTTGAAGTAAATTCATAATAAAGATAATGGTGTAATAGGAATGACTAAGCTTAGGGAAATGCAGTAGCACTAGGTTTTATCCATACTCCTATGACAGCCTGAAAAAGTATTGAAAGGTATACTATTAAGTAGATTAGGACAACCAAAGGAAATAGCAAATGCTTATGGTTTTCTAGCTTCAGATGAAGCAAGCTATATAACTGATACATTATTAACTGTTTATGAAGGAAAAGTATTATAAAATATAATCAAAATTGATTAAACTAACATTCATAATTTATGAGTGTTAGTTTTTTTATGCTATATATAATATAAATGTTATAATAAAATAAATGAATAAGATAAAATTTTTAGGTATTTTATATAGGGGTGTATTATAATGTCTGAAAATAAAATTGATTTATATAATCTAATCAATTCTTTAAGTTTAGGGGTTTTGATAGTAAATAAATATGGAAAAATAATATATTTAAATTGTGAAGGGTTGAAAATATTAGATTTAAATGAAATTAAAGTTTTAAATAAAAATGCAATAGATATATTACCTGAATTTAAAATGGAAAGTTTTTTAAAAGATAATAGAAAACATAAAGCTCATACTTTAAAATATAATAATTCAGATATTATTGTAGTGAAGAAAACAATTACTAATAATGATTCTATTGAAGGAGCTTATGCATTTTTCCATAGATTGAGTATCTATAAAAAGTTTATTAGACAATTTGATACTGAAATAGAAACAGCCCATTTATTAAAAACTATAATGGAGACTACAAATGATGCTATTGTATATGTAAATAAAGAAGGGTATATAGAGATGTTAAGTAAACCATATGCAGAATTTTTAATGATAGATAGACATAAAGTCATTGGAAAACATGTAACAGAAGTTATAGAAAATACAAGGATGCATACTGTAATTAAAACAGGAATTTCAGAAATAGCAGAAATTCAACAAATTAAGGGAAATAAAATGATTGCAACTAGAATTCCTATATTTGTAAATGGGAAAGTAGTAGGAGCAGTAGGAAAAGTATTGTTTAGAGATATAGATGAATTAAATGCTTTATACAAAAAGATAAGTAAAATAGAAAAAGAGTTAAATCTTTATAAAGATGAATTTAAAAAGGTAAATATGGCTAAGTATTCTTTAGATAATATAATAAGTGAAAGCAAATCTATGGATTATCTAAAAGATCTTACTAAAAGAGCAGCAAAAACTAATTCAAATATACTAATTTTAGGAGAAAGTGGAACAGGTAAAGAATTATTTGCCCATGCTATACATAATCTTAGTGAACGGGCAAATGGACCTTTTATAAAGGTAAACTGTGGTGCTATTCCTTATGAATTATTAGAATCAGAACTATTTGGATATGAAGAAGGCTCATTTACTGGAGCAGTAAAAGGAGGAAAAATTGGAAAGTTTAAAGCCGCAAATGGTGGCACTATTTTTCTAGATGAAATAGGAGATTTGCCTATGAATATGCAGGTGAAACTTCTAAGAGTATTACAAGACAAAGAGATAGAAAAAATAGGCTCTACTGAGTCAGAGGAAGTTGATGTTAGAGTTATTGCAGCAACTAATAGAGATTTAGAAAAGATGGTGTCAGAAGGGATGTTTAGATTAGATTTATACTATAGACTTAATGTATTGACTATAAAAATTCCCCCACTAAAAGAAAGAAAGGATGATATTCCTATTCTTTCTAGACATTTAGTTCAAAAAATATCTAAGAGAGAAAATATATTAGTAAATGATGTTTCAGATAAAACATTAGAGTATTTAAAAAGATATGACTGGCCTGGAAATGTAAGAGAACTAGAAAATATACTTGAAAGAGCTATAAATTTTTTAGACGAAGATACTATTATAAAGCCTGAACATTTACCACCTAGAATTACAGGAATTAAAAAAGAAAAGAATATAAGAAGTTTAAAACAAACTTTAGAAGAAATAGAAAGACAAACTATAATAGAAAGTTTAATATTCTCTAATGGAAATAAAACAAAGGCTGCGAATATTTTAGATATTAGTAGGACAAGTTTATATGAAAAAATAGCTAAATATAATATAAACATTTGACAATATGTAATGTGGCATATTATACAATTTTTAAAATTGTCAGAAAATATCACGTTTAATAGTTAAAAAAACAAATAATGTACGTAAAATCTAACAATTAATTTATATAAAAATATATATTGTTAGATTTATTGACATAAAATAAAAAATAGGTGTTTTTTTAGATAGAAAAACACCTATTTTTTATTTTTTAAAAAAAGTATATTTAAGAAAGTGGATAGATTAAAGGATTATGAAGTACTAGTAAAAAAATGGCATAGGTATTGCAATATATTATGTAGAAATAGAAAATGGTAAAGGAGGTATAAGGAATGTTAAAGAATAAAGTATGTATTGTGACGGGTTCAGCTAGCGGTATAGGCTTAGCAGTTGCAGAGGCTTTCTCTAAAGATGGTGGAAATGTGGTAATGGCGGATATAAATGAAAAAAAACTAAAAACTGAATCAGAAAGAATAGGTGCAGATTATTTTAAAACAGATTTAAGCACAAGGGAAGGCTGTAAAAAATTAGTTGATTATACTATAGATAAGTTTTCAAAAGTGGATATTCTTGTAAACAATGCTGGTATTCAACATGTTTCTCCAATTGAAGAATTTCCTGAAGATAAATGGGATTTTATGATGTCTTTAATGCTAACTGCACCATTTTTGTTGACAAAATATGCATGGTCCTATATGAAAAAACAAAAATGGGGAAGAGTTATAAATATTAATTCCATACATGGTTTAAGGGCATCTGAATTTAAAGTAGCTTATGTTTCAGCCAAGCATGGAATTTCAGGTTTAACAAAAACTGCTGCATTAGAAGGTGGACCTTATGGTATAACAGTAAATTCAATTTGTCCTGCGTATGTTAAAACTCCTTTAGTAGAAAATCAAATTGATGATCAAGCAAAAACTCATGGAATATCAAAAGAAGAAGTTGTAGAAGAGATAATGTTAAAAAAGGCAGTTATTAAAAAGCTAATGGATCCATCAGATATAGGAGAATTAGCCAAGTTCTTATGTACAGATGCTGGTGCTCATATAACAGGGTCAATGATACCAGTAGATGGTGGTTGGACAGCTGGCTAAATTGTTTATAGGAGAATATTTTAAAAATAAATTAGAAGGGGGTTATATTTATGGATTTAAAAGATATTAAAAAAGTTGGTGTAGCAGGAGCAGGTACTATGGGTTCTGGTATAGCTCAAACATTTGCACAAAAAGGTTATGAAGTAGTTATAACAGACATATCAGAAGCATTTTTAGAAAATGCTAAAAAAATTATATCAATAAATAATACTAATTTGATTGAGGAAAAAATAATAACAAAATTAGAAGCAGAAGAATCTATTAAAAATATAAAATATACAACAGATAAAAATGCTTTTTCTGATGTAGATATTATTATTGAATGTATAGTAGAAAAAATGGATATTAAACAGGATTTTTGGAGAGAAGTTGAAGAAATAGCTAAAAAAGATGCAATATTTGCTACGAACACATCTGGCCTTAGTATTACAGAAATTTGTAAAAAGGTTGAGGATAAGGGAAGATTTATAGGGATGCATTGGTGGAATCCTCCACATATTATTCCGCTAATTGAAGTAATAAGAGGAGAAGAAACTAATGATGAAACTGTTGATACATTAGTAAAGTTAGTTAAAGAAATAGGTAGAGAACCTGTAGTAGTTCAAAAAGATGCTAATGGATTTATAGGTAATAGAATACAATTTGCAGTTTTTAGAGAAGCATTAAAAATAGTGGATGAAGGTATAGCTACTGTTGAAGATGTGGACAAGGCAATGAAATATGGACTTGGATTTAGATATGCAACAATAGGACCTTTTGAAACAGCTGATTTAGGTGGGTTAGATACATTCTATTATATATCATCTTATTTATTTAACGAACTAAGTGATGCAAAAGAGCCATCAGATACATTAAAAAATCTAGTTAATAATGAGAATCTAGGTGTAAAATCAGGAAAGGGATTCTATGATTATTCAGATGGAAAAGATGAAGAAGCTATGGCACATAGAGATAAAATGTTTTTCAAAATGTTAAGAGAAATACACAATGGATAATTGTATAGACATAAAAAATATAGACACCTTTCTGTTTCATTTAATAATGAAACAGAAAGGGAATTTATGATAATGGACTTATAAATATAAAAAACCTACCCCAAAGTTATGAGAAGTAAAAAATATATTAAATGGAGAGGTGAAAAGTTTAATGTTAGGAGTAATAGGAGTTATACTAACTTTAGTATTATTAATGTATCTTGCTTATAAAGGTGCAAGCATAATTCTATTAGCCCCTATTTTAGCATTATTAGCAGCATTATTAAGTGCAGGATTAGATGCACATTTGATGGCAACCTATACAGAAGTATTTATGAAGGCATTTGCTAATTATGCAAAATCGTATTTTCCAATATTTTTATTAGGGGCAATATTCGGAAAATTAATGGATGAATCAGGAGCGGCAAAAGCCATTGCCCATGGTGTAGCAGAGAAATTTGGAAAAGAAAGAGCACTTCTTGCAGTAGTAATATCTTGTGGAGTTTTAACCTATGGTGGAGTTTCACTATTTGTTGTGGCTTTTGCAGTATATCCAATAGCTGCTTCATTATTTGAGCAGTCGAATATACCTAAGAAATTTATTCCACCAGCAATTGCATTAGGATCTTTTACCTTTACTATGACGGCACTTCCGGGAACACCTCAGATACAAAATGCTATACCTATGCAGTATTTTGGAACAGATGCATATGCAGCACCAATGTTAGGAATAGTTTCAGGAATTATTATGGTATCAGCAGGTATAATTTATTTAAATAGAGAAATTAAAAAATCTCAAGGAAAAGGAGAAGGTTTCGAAAAAGCAGATGAAGAATTAGCTGTAACAACAGAAGAAAGTTTACCACCTTTTTGGAGTTCAATAACACCTATAATAGTAGTTTTAGTTCTTAATTATATATTAGGAAGAGTAGTTTATCCAAAAATTGATGGTTCATATCTAGAAAAATTTGGCACTGATTTACAAACAGTATCTGGTACTTGGAGTTTAATAATTTCATTAGTTGTAGCTATTTTACTTACAATACTTTTAAACAGAAAGCGCTTTGATAGTATTTTAAAAAATCTTAATAAGGGAACATTAGAATCTCTTCCAACAATTATAAATACGGCTTCAGTAGTTGGATATGGAAATGTTATAGGGTCTCTTGCAGCATTTGAAATAGTTAAAAATGCAATTCTAGGGGTATCCTCAAATCCACTTATTTCAGAGGCAATATCAGTTAATGTTCTAGCTGGTATAACAGGTTCAGCTTCAGGGGGAATGAGTATATCACTAGAAGCACTATCAGAACAATATTTAACTATGGCCTCTCAGGCAGGTATAAGTCCAGAAGTACTCCATAGAATTGCATCATTGGCAAGTGGAGGCTTAGATACATTACCTCACAATGGTGCTGTTGTAACATTGTTATCAGTTTGTGGAATGACTCATAAGGAATCTTATAGATATATTTTTGTAGTTTCAGTACTTATACCAATGCTTACTTCTATAATAGCTATAGTACTTGGAAATTTCGGAGTAGTATAATACGATAATGAATAAACCCCTTAATTTCAAGGGGTTTATTCATATAAGAGGAATGAATTTAGTATTATCATCATTTCCACCTTTTAACTTGGCTATACAATTTTCAATTATATTTATTCCTTCAACTATTTTATCTTTATTTACAGAGCCAAAGCTCAATCTGATAAAATTAGTCTCTTCATTGTGTCCTTCAATAAAGAATATTTCTCCAGGTACAATAATTACATTATTGCTAGCGCATTCATTATAAAGCTCTATACAATTTATATCTTTAGGTAATTTTAACCAAAGGCTTAGTCCTCCATTAGGCTCTTTAAACCTTATTCCATATTTTTTAAGACTATTTATTTCTTTTAATATCAAATTATATTTTTCACTATAATCTTTCTGTACTCTTTCTATATGTTCTTTCCAAAAATTTTCTCTTAAATAGAGATCAAAAGCTCTTTGAATAAATCCAGAAGAAGATATATCTGCAGTATGTTTTGCTTTTATTATATCCTTAAAAAGTTTTTTAGGAGTTGTCAAAAATCCTAGTCTTAACCCTGGCATTAAAATCTTAGAAAAACTTTTAATATATATAACTTGATCATATATATCTATTGATTTTAAAGGAATTTTCTTTTTTTCATAAGATAGATCAGATAAGAAATCGTCTTCTATTATATAAAATTCATTTTCGTAAGCTAAATCTATAAGTTTCTCTTTCTTTATTTCACTATAGGAATAGGTAGTTGGACTTTGATAATTAGGCATTGTATATAAAAATTTAGGATGATATTTTTTTATATACTTTTCTAATATATCTAAATCTATTCCATCATTTTCCATAGGAATCCCTATAATATTGGCTCCTCTCGATTTGAAGGCAGCAACGGCTCCAGAATAAGTAGGATTTTCTAAGAAAACATAATCACCAGGTTCAATTAAAGTCTTTGCTAATAAATCTATTCCCTGTTGACCGCCAGATATAATTTGTATTTGAGAAGCAGCTGCATTCATATGATAATTATCTTTTAAAAAATAGGATATAGATTCTCTAAGAGGGCCATATCCATTAATTTCTGGATATACAAATGCTTTACCCTTATCCCTGTCTAAAACTTCTATTAAAACCTGTTTAAACTCTTCTACAGGAAAAAGTTCTGGAGTTGGAGATACACTAGCAAAATTTATACTATTTTCAGAAAGAGATAATATTCCACTAGTCATAAGTTCCATATTTTCATCTATTAGATAATTAATATCTAAATCTTTGTTTAATCTGTTTACATAGGTACCGCTTCCTTTTTTAGAATATACATATCCTTCTTGTTCCAAAATTTTATAAGCATTTACTACGGTAATATTGTTAACCTTCAACTTTTTTGCTAAACTTCTAATAGAAGGAAGTTTAGCATTTTCTTGAAAAACTTCATCTTTTATTAGTTTTTCTATATTATCTGCTAATTGAAGGTATAAAGGCTTATTTAAATTTTTATCTAATTGTATTATTATATTATTATTCATACTTTAGCCTCCAAAAAATAATTATTGTATTATAAATGTACCGATACAATAATTATATCAGATATAAAAACTAGTGTAAAATAAAAAATAAAGGAGGGAAACTTTTGTCCAGAAAAAAGAATGTAAAGGCAAATAATAAAAAGAAATTTGAAAAAGAAAATATGGATCAAATAAGTATCAGAGGTGTTAATCAAGAGAATATAGCTAAAAGAAATAATAATAAAAATAAAAAAATTAAATTATTTATTCTTATTTTTATTTTTGCTACAATAATTATACTAAATAGAGATTTTATAGAGAGTAATTTGCTAAAAGACTCTAATAAAACTCTTCAGGTGATACAAAAATATCCTACTATGCCAGGAGATAAGATTGGATTTTATGATGATTTATTGATAAAATGGAATGGTAAATCTCTTATAGGGATAAATAATGATGGAACAAATAAGTGGGAAAAAAAGATAGATTTTGACAATCCATTAGTATTTTTAGGTAAAGATACTATTTATGTATGTGAAAGTAATACAGGAGATCTATATTTTTTAGATTTAAATGGCAAGAATATAAAAAGAATAGAATTTAAAACACAAATAAAAAATATAGTGGAGAAAGATGAATTTATATTCATTACATTAGAATCTGAAGAAGGAGAAAAACTAACTGTTATAGATAAAGAAGGGGTAACTCAAATGAGTACTCCGCTTAATGGTGAAAGATTAGTTAATTTTATTTCTAATAGAGATGAAGATTATATTGCATTGTCTACACTTAGTATAAGAGATGGGGATTTAAATAGTAGGTTGATATTTTATAAGGGAAAGGGAGAATATATTTCAGATTTAGATTTTCATGAAGAAATTATAACCTCTATGGAATTTGTAGATGAAAACAGTATAACGGTTTTTACTGATAGTAAATTATATTTTATAGAAGATGGAAAAGTTTCATGGAAAAGAGAGCTAGATCCTATAAAGGATATGTATGTAAATAAAAAGAATAAGGATATATATATTTTGACAACAAATACATTAGAAAATATTTCATATGATAATAAATTGAAGAACAGTATACATCTAGAGCAGGATTATAAAAAGGTAGAGGGCTTTAATAAAGAAATATTATTAATAAGAGATCATGAAATTATAGGATTTAATAGAGGAAGGAAAAATTTAAAATATGATAGCAAAGAAAAGATAGAGAGAGTACTTACAAGAGATTCAAATATTATATTAATTACTACTGACAGAGTGAACATAATGTCTGTAGAAAAAAACAATAATTAAAGTATGGTGAATAATTATGAATTGGGTAGATTATTTAATAATATTTATAATAATTATAAACATTATTAGAAGTACAAAAATAGGACTAGTTAGATCAATATTTAGTATTTTAAGGCTTTTAGTATCAATATATGTAGCAAAGCTTTATTATCCAGCTCTTTCTGGATATATAATAAAAACTCCATTTTTGCATAAAGGTTTTGAAAAGTTTTTTGGAGGAATAATAAATATACTATTTTATGGGAAGATTAAAGAAGGTGAAGGTCCATTATATAATATAGCTTCCCAAGGTTTAACAAAGATAGGAATAAATATAATTTCAATTCTAATAATTTACCTATTAGTTAGATGGTTATTAGGATATTTAGAAAGATTTATCTCCTTCTTATTTAAAGCTCCTATTTTGAAACAGTTAAATAGGTTTGGAGGATTCTTATTTGGACTAATAAGAGGAGTACTTATTTTATATTTAATATTTGCAATTATTACACCTATACAATCTATTTATCCTCAAGGAGCTATACCTAAGGCTGTAGAAAATTCTATGCTTTCAGGATATTTTAAAAATCACAATATAATTATTGATTTTTTTGATATAGATAAAAGCTCAGTTTTTCATAAAATCATATAAAATGTAATTTAGGGAGGTTTTTTTATGGAGAAGCGAGACTATACATTTGGAATAGTTCTGGTACTTGTAGGCATAGTTTTTCTTCTTTTAAACTTAAATATTATTTCTTTTAATTGGCTAATTTTAATATTATCTGTAATATTTTTATTAGTTTATGCTTATAAAAGGCAATTAGGATATTTATCCGCAGGATTGGTCCTTCTTGCCATATCAGTAGTATCTCTTATAGATCAGTATACATTTACAAATGTGAATATAAAGGGATTTGTATTCTTATGGATATTAGGGATTATTTCCTTAAATATGTATTCTAAATATGAAACAAGAGGATACCTTATTTTTGGATGCTTACTTCCAGCTATAGGAACTTATTCTCTCATAGATGAAATTTTTATTAAAGACACAGCTTGGGTATTTTTCTTATTTTTATCAATAGCCTTTTATATTATTTACTTATTAGAATATAGAAGACTAGGTACTGAATGGCCAAAAACCCTATCTATTATAATGATTGCACTATCTTTATTAACTTTACTTACATCAAAGACTTACATGAAATTTGGATTTTGGAGATTTATATCCTATCTATGGCCTTTATTGTTAATAGGTATAGGTATTAAAATAATTTATAATATGATTAAATATAATAAATAGTAGAATAATCCTGACTAGTCAGGATTATTCTACTATTATTTCTACTTTTTCTCCATTTTCACTTTCAATATCTACTATTTTTCCTTGGGCACCATCTTTAATAGCTTCTAATATTTCTTTTAAATCATTTTCATCTAGTCCAGCATCTTTTAGTTCAGGAACAAATTTATGAGACATTTTCATTCCTATATTTACAAGAGAAATAGGAACATTTACATTGACTTTTGTGTCTTTATCTGGTTCAATAACTCTTATCTTTAGCCATTTAGGAGTATTTTGATCAATATCTTCTACTTCTTCATTTTCTTCTAGAGTATTTAATAAACTAAGTCCTTCTTCTGCAGTTATTTTATTTTCTTCTACCATTTTAAGAATTTGCTTTTTTTCTTCGAACATTTAAAGCCCCCCTCTATTATTGATTTTTTAATAATTTTAATGCTTCTTGAGAATTTATTTCACCAGAACTAAGTTTTTCCAATACTTCTTTTTTATTTACTCTAGAGGTATATTCAGGACTATAACCTAAGGCTTCTATAACATCTTCTAATTTATTTCGTACAGTAGGGTATGATATACTTAGTTCTTTTTCTATTTCCTTTATATTTCCTCTATTTTTGATAAAAACTTCTATAAAATATTTTTGTTCATCAGAGAGTTTGCAGAATTTGCATAAAGTAAAATGGCCTTCTATATGAGTATCACAGTACTTGCAAGATAGTTTAGTAACTTCCATAGGTTTTCCACAAACAGGACATTTGCCTATAACTTCTTTTTTCATTTTTATCACCTTTCTTATAAAACAGTTATTTTGATTTCAGTATCTTTTCCTTCTTGAACGTATATAAAATTAAAAGGTCCACAATTCTTTAACTCTTTAAAGATTAAATTCAAATCTATTTCATTTAATATATTTAATGCTGTATTTAAATCTTTATCTATATTTTTTTTCTTTTTCAATGAAAACTTAGCTATAATTATTCCTATTTTAGAAAAAGATTTTAAAAACCAAAAATGTATACTAGGTAAATTTATATAGGTATTATCTTCTTCATCTTTTATAAATATTTTTAATTTAGAAGCTTTTTTAATCTTTTTTGTTTTAACAGATTCCTTTTTTATTAGTTTAATAGCTTTTTCACAATTAATTTTCCCCTGTTCCACCTGTTTAAGAATTTCGCTAATGCTATTTCCCAAAAAAACCCTCCTTTATAAAATACCTTAAATAAATTTGTCATATGAAGTTTTAAGGGTATAATAAATAATGTATTTAATAATATTATATTATCTATTATTTATAATGTCAATTATATATTTAAATATATTAATGTTTTTATTAAATATATTAAGTTTATAAAAATAAAAAATTAAGATGACTATAGATTTTATATATAGTAAATTAAGAATTATATACTTTATCTATAACTAATGTGAATATCCATTTTTGTTAGTATAATATATCTATATACTAGATAATAAGGAGGAATTTTAATGAGAAAAGAAGTAGATGCAAGGGGAGAAGCTTGTCCAAAACCTGTTATAATGACTAAGAAAGCATTAGATGGAATAAGTGATGGTATAGTATTGACCATTGTAGATAATGAAGTAGCAAAGGAAAATGTATCAAAACTAGCAAAGAGTTCAGGTTATGAATTTAAAGTAGATAAAAAAAGCGATAGTGAGTTCTATATTGAAATAACTAAGGGAGAGGCAGAAGAAGCTAATGTATGTATTCCTGATACATTTAAAGATATGACTATTGCCATTAGCTCTTCTACTATGGGAAATGGTTCTGAAGAATTAGGAAAAATACTTATGAAAAGTTTTATTTATACTTTAACTGAATCAATTCCATATCCAGCTACATTAGTATTTTATAATGGAGGAGTTCATTTAACTTGTGAAGGTTCTGAGGTAATTGATGATTTAAAGAAATTAGAAGAAGAGGGAGTAGAAATACTTTCTTGTGGTACATGCTTAGATTTCTTTGAGATTCAAGATAAGCTAAAAGTAGGTGGCATAACTAACATGTACACTATATTAGAAAAATTAAAAAATCCTACAAATACTATTACTATTAGTTAGGAGTATGTTATAATGATAGCTAAACAATTTGGAATTTTAACTTTTGAATCCACACATCATGCTATAGAAGGGGAGAAATTATTTAAGAGTATAGGATTAGATTTTAAAACTATACCTACACCTAGAGAAATAACTTCTAGTTGTGGCCTTTCTATTAAATTTTATTTAAAGGATATAAACAAAATTAAAGAAATAATTAATAAAAACAAATTAGCTATTAAAGGTATATATAAATTTTGGAAAGAAAATGGTAGAAATCATATAGAAAAAATTTGTTGTTAGGAGAGATATAATGCAAGGGACTTTAGAATTTTTAAAGGGCATATTTATAAATAAAAATGAAGATTTAACTATATTAGGCAAACTAATTAAAATAGCTTTAATATTCTTACTAGTAAAGATAGGTATCAAGATTTTCAATACTATAATAGATAAATCCATGGAAAGAAAAAGTAGACTTAAATTTGGCGTGGATGAGAAAAAAGCTAATACCCTTGCAGCTATATTAAAGAATTTGAGTAAATATGTATTTTATTTTATAGGACTTGTACCAGCGTTAGAGTTATTTGGTATAAAAACTACTTCTATACTAGCTACAGCTGGTATAGGAGGATTAGCTATAGGATTTGGAGCTCAAAGTCTTGTAAAGGATGTTATAACTGGTTTCTTTATTTTATTTGAAGATCAATTTTCTGTTGGAGATTATGTAAAAGTTGAAGGTTATGAAGGAATAGTTGAAGAAATGGGGCTTAGGGTTACTAAAATTAGAGGATTTTCTGGTGAACTATATATAATTCCCAATAGCAATATACAAATAGTTACTAATGGCACTAAAGGAGCTATGAGATCATTAGTAGAAGTAAGCATATCTTATGAAGAAGATATAGATAAGGCTATGAAAGTTTTAGAGAAAATTTGTAAGGAATTAAAAGATACAGAAAATAGTATTGTAGAAGGACCTACAGTTTTAGGAGTTTCTAAATTAGGTGAGTATGATATAGTTTTAACTATAGTAGCTAAGACAGATGCTATGGAACAGTGGAGAATAGAAAGGATTTTAAGAAAAAGAATAAAAGAAGAGTTTGATAATGAAAATATAGAAATACCTTATCCAAAAAGAGTAGTTATTGAAAAAAAGGTTTAACAGGAGGGTTTTTATGATTAAAAAATATAATGTAGGAGATATAGTTTCTTTAAAAAAACAACATCCTTGTGGAACAAATGAATGGGAAGTTTTAAGAACTGGAATAGATATGAAACTTAAATGCTTAGGGTGTGAGAGACAAATTTGGATACCTAGGATTGATTTTGAAAGAAGGGTTAGAAAAATATATAAAGATGGCAAATGGGAAAGTATTAATAAAAGTTAATATTGTTGTAACCAGATTATTACAAAGTTATAGCTGTATTTTTGTAAATTATAATTAGACAACTTACTTATAAAATGATAAAATATAAATTACAAAGCGTTTTATAGAACAGGAAAACGTTTTTTAAATAGGAGGTGCTCTTTGTGAGTTTAAGGTATGCTAAACGTATGGATAATATTAAAGCTTCAGAAATTCGTGAATTATTAAAGCTTACTCAAAAGCCAGAGGTGATTTCTTTTGCTGGTGGTCTTCCAGCACCAGAACTATTTCCAGTGGAGGAATTGAAGAAGGTATCTTTAAAGGTATCGGATGAACAAGGTACTGCTGCTTTACAGTATGGACCTACAGAAGGCTATGAGCCATTGAGAGAACAAATAACAAAAAGAATGGAGAAAATAGGTGTTAAAGCTAAACCAGAGAATATATTAGTTACTAGTGGTTCTCAACAAGGATTGGATTTTTCTGCAAAGATATTTATAAATCCAGGTGATATAATACTTTGTGAAAGTCCTAGTTATATGGGCGCAATAAATGCATTTAAGGCTTATGAACCTAAATTTATTGGAGTTCCTACAGATGAAGATGGTATGATAATGGAAGAATTGGAGGATATATTAAAAAATAATGATAGAGTTAGGTTTATATATGTAATACCAGATTTCCAAAATCCCTCTGGCAGAACATGGTCCATTGAAAGAAGAAAAAGACTTATAGAATTGGCAAATGAGTATAATATAGCAATAGTTGAAGATAATCCCTATGGAGAATTAAGATTTGAAGGAGAATATTATCCATCTGTTAAACATTATGATACCGAAGGTAGAGTCATATTTTTAGGTACATTTTCTAAAATATTCTGTCCAGGTTTAAGACTTGGCTGGGTGTATGCAGAAAAAGAAGTACTTAATAAATACGTTCTTGCTAAACAGGGTTCAGACTTACAATCTAGTACCATATCTCAAATGCAAATAGCTAAATTTTTAGAAGAATATGATATAGAAAAACATATTGAAAAATTGAAGGAAGTTTATAAGAACAGAAGAGATATAATGATTAATACTATGAAAGAAGAGTTTCCAGAGGAAGTTAAATTTACCAATCCTCAAGGAGGATTGTTTACATGGGTTGTTCTTCCAGAGTATATGAATGCAAGAGATTTAGCAGTTAAAGCTCTTGAAAAAAATGTAGCATTTGTTCCGGGAGGATCTTTCTTCCCAAACGGAGGCAATGAAAATACATTGAGACTTAACTATTCTAATATGGATGAGGAAAAAATAAAAATAGGAATTAAAAGACTTGCAGATGCTATAAAAGATATGATGAAAGAAACTCAAAAAGCATAGTGTATAAATTAATTAAAGCTATCTTAGAACTATTCTAAGATAGCTTTTTGTACAAATATATTGCAAAATAAAAATATAAATGTTATAATTCTATAGAATCCTTGCTCTAATTATAATTAGAGCCGTTAGGCCACAAGGAGGTGAAAATATGAATAAATACGAAGCAGTGTTAATTTTTGTGCCAAATATGGAAGAGGAAAAAAGAAATACTCTCCTAGACAAATTTAAAGGGATAATTGAATCAGATGGTACTATTACCAATATTGATGAATGGGGTAATAGAAAGCTTGCTTATGAGATAAATGACTATACGGATGGCTATTATGTAATACTTAATTTTGAGGCAAAACCAGAAGTTATTGACGAAATTAATCGAGTAGCCAAAATATCTGATGATGTTATGAGACATATGGTTATTAAAGAAGATAAATAAGGCTAAGGGTGGTGTTATTTTTGAATAATGTAGTATTAATTGGTAGACTTACGAGGGACCCTGAGCTTAGATTTCTTCCAGTAAATGGAACCCCTGTATCTAATTTTAGTTTAGCAATAGACAAACAAATATCAAAAGAAAAAAGACAAGAAATGGAATCTAAAGGGCAACCAACGGCAGATTTTATAAATATTGTTGTTTGGGGTAAGCAAGCTGAACATTGTGCTAATTATTTAGCTAAGGGAAGGCTTGCAGCTGTTCAAGGAAGATTGCAGTCAAGGTCTTATGAAGCTAAAGATGGAACTAGAAGGTATGTGACAGAAGTTGTTGCAGAGAGAGTTCAATTTTTAGAGTGGGGCGCTGATAATGGGAACAGAGGTTCAGATTATAACAGTAACGATTCGGATTTTCCAGATATAGAAGGCTTTCATCCAGTAGATGATGACGATATTCCATTCTAAAAAAGGAGGGGAAAAATTTGGTACAAAAAAGATATAGATCAAGAAAGAGAATTTGTAGTTTCTGTGCAGATAAAGTTGATCATATAGATTATAAGGATATAAACAAACTTAATAAATATATATCTGATAGAGGAAAGATATTGCCAAGAAGAATCACAGGAAATTGTGCAATACATCAAAGACAACTTACAAAAGCTGTAAAAAGAGCTAGACAAGTTGCATTACTTCCATATAATGCAGACTAGATAATAAAAGAGAGTGAGAGCTCTCTTTTTTTAATTGAAAAAAAGTTCTAATTAGTATATTCTTTATACAAATAAAGCATTAAATTTAAAGGGGATGATGATTTGAGTAAAAAAATAACGACAAAGTTTATATTAAAAACAGCCATGTCATTGGCAATAGCACTAGTATTTCAAATTGGATTAAAAGGGATTGGACAGCCTTTAGTAGGTCCATTAGTTAATTTTGTACTTATTATAACTGTATATCTAGTAGGAAGTTTATCTGGAATAATCGTAGGATTGCTTACTCCTTTAATTGCATTTTTCTTTGGAATCGTTCCATTTTTTCCTATAGTACCTTTTATAATGATTGGAAATAGTTTATATGTTTTCTTTTTTAATTTCTTTAAAGAAAGGTTAAATCCTTCTAAGGAAATTTTAGCTATTGTTTTTTCTAGTATTATAAAATATTTGTTTTTAACTATATCAATAAGGTATTTAGTAGGCTTTTTTGTAGAATTGCCATCTAAAATAATAATAGCTTTCTCTCTTCCTCAACTATATACTGCTTTAATCGGAGGATTTTTAGCTTTTATAGTTAAAAAATTTCTTCCTAAAAATATAATTTTCCGCCCTTAAATACTAAAGTATAAAAGGTTTTTTGTTTGACATACTCTCTATTACTCTGTATTATTTTAAATAAGACTTAATTTATTAAAAGGACTTTTTTGTTTTTTAGCCAAAATCAACTGTCCACCCCTTAGAGTCTAATAACTTTTGAAGTTGAAGCTTGCAAAAGCTTTAGCTGTCTACTTTAAGTCTTTCAATACATGGTTAGCCATGGTAAGTCGACTACATTATTTAGGCTATGACACCCTCGGATGATACCCTAGTCCGTTGCTCTGTCGAGTGTATGTAAAATGTTCTGAGGGGGGACAGTCATATAAATTTAAAAAAACTTTATAATATTGAGTAAGGGCAATTACTTGTTTTGTAGTTCAAGGATATGTGTTGAGTCTACCTATTATAAAAACTACAATGAATTGGCAGTTTATCCCCTTTTTTATAGGTGGAAGGCTTTTTGCCAAGGAATAATTAAAAGTAGAGGGTGAAGTGGATATGAAAAAGGGTAAAAATATAGATATTATTAAAAATGTTAAAATGATTGAATGGTTAAAATGTGAATTATTAACATCTATAGCTAAATTATTTGAACTTCTGGCAAAAGGAGTTGAGAATGCAAAAGAGGATATATTAGATATAATATCAAATATAATACTCGTTTCATACTTATTGGGTAAGAGATTAGGTCTAAGTTATGATATGATAAATTTAAAAATAGAAAACAAAATAAAACTTGGAATGATAGAAGAACATAAAGTAGAACAATGGTATGGAGATTTAAGTGAGTTGAAAGAAAATTTTGGTATTAGAAAAGAATAGGAGTGAAGGTTTTGAATCAAACAAACAATAATAGTAAACCCTTTTTAGAGTCTATTTTAGCAATTGGTATATCTACAATATATATGTTGATAGCTATATATTTTTTACCTATAATAGGTATACTTTTTCCTATTTCTTTTGTAATACTAGGAATTAGGAATGGTATAAAATATAACATAAGTAGCATGATAATATCTACCTTACTTTTAGGATTAGTCATAGATAAAACTACAGGACTATTTATATTAATAGCTTTTTTACCTATAAGTATAGTTTTAAACTATTCTATTAAAAAAAGGAGAAATTCTCAACAAATTCTACTATCTACAACTATTGTAGGGATACTTTCTTATATATTTATTATGATTTTATTTGGAAAAGTAACTGGAGTAGGTCTTGTAAAACAATTGGAAGAGTCTTTTTCACAAGCTATAAAATTTCAAATGGATTTACTAAAAGATAGAGGAATTAGCTCTTCTCAGATAAATGAAACTAAAGATGTTTTAAAAAATTTATATGAATATATAGTTTTAATGTTACCATCAACTGTAATTATATTCTCAGTTTTCACTGCTTTTTTAAATAGTTTAATTTCAATATATATTCTTAGAAAAATAGGATATGGAATAGTATCTGTACCTAAATTTTCTTATTTTAAATTGCCAGATAATGTTATTTTAGGAACAATAGTAATTTATATAGGAGTATTTATAATAAAAATTTTAAAAATACCATATTATAAAACCATACTTATAAATGTAACATCAATAGTTTCCTTTTTCTTTTTTCTAGAGGGGTTATCTGTAATAATATTTTATTTAAATAAAAGTAAATTAAACAAAGTAATTAGAGGAATTATTATAATTTTTACAATACTAGCTGTTCATTTAAATCCAATTATTTCTATTATAGGATTTTTGGATATAATATTTGATTTTAGAAGAATAAGAAGGAAAGTATAATTCCTTTAGGAGGATATTTATGAAGTTAAAAAATTATTTTAAATTTCTTACACCAGATATGAAAGTATCTTTATTTATTATATCAATATTAGTGGTTATTTTAGCATTGTATAAGCCACTAATAGCTTTCTTCGGTATTTTGGTACTCATATACCTAGTATATTATTATTTTAAGGATATGCGTATTAGAAAAGAAGAATGGACTATGTATGTAGAGGGATTAGAAGAAAAATTTAACTCTCTAACTGAACGTGCAGTGTTTAATATGCCTGTTCCCCTTATTATAATAGAAGAAGATGGTACTATAAATTGGTATAACACAAAATTTTTAACTATGGTTGAAGAAGAAGAAATATTAAACAAGAAAATAGGGGATTTAATACCAGGAATAAAGATAGAAGATATTTTTGACCAAGAAGATAAGAGACCTATAGAGGTGAGATTTAAAGAAAAATATTATAAAATATATTATAATATGGTTGATAATAAAAAGATGACAATTTCTAAAAAATCCATTGCTATGTTATATTGGATAGATAATACTGATTTTATATTACTTAAGGAGAGATATATTGACGAAGATACAATTGTTTGTATAGCTCAGGTAGATAATTATGATGAAGTTAGGGGAAATACTGATGAAGTAAATAGACCTATTGTATTTGCAGAAATAGACAAAAATATCAATGCTTTTGCTTCAAGTATAAATGGATTTGTAAGGAAATATGAAAATGATAAATATATGATTATATTCGAAAACAAATATTTAAACCGATTAGAAAGTAAGAAATTCCATATATTAGATAGAATAAGAGAAATAGATTTAGGAAATAAGATTCCAATTACATTAAGTATGGGCATAGGGATAAATGGCAAAACTCCTAATGAGTCCTATGAATATGCAAAAGCAGCAATAGATATTGCACTAGGAAGAGGAGGAGATCAAGCTGTTTTAAAAGATAATGATAAATTAAGCTTTTACGGAGGTAAAACTAAAGCAGTAGAAAAGAGAAATAAGGTTAAATCTAGAGTTATATCCCATGCATTAAGACAGCTTATAGACCAATCTGAAGAAGTATTTGTAATGGGTCATAAAAATGCAGATATGGATTCTTTTGGAGCTGGAATTGGAATATTAAGAGCAGTTAAAAATAGGAATAAAAAAGGCTATTTAGTATTGAAAGGTTCTAATCCATCTATTAAAAATATTTATGATAGAATGATGAAGGAAGAACCTGAATATTTAGATGCAATTATAACTCCAGAAGAAGCATTAGCCATGGCAAATAGATCATCTCTTTTAGTAGTGGTCGACAATCATAAACCTAGTTTTACAGAAGAACCAAAGCTATTGAATATGATAGATAAGGTAGTCATAATTGACCATCATAGAAGAGGTGCAGAATTCATAAAGAACCCTATTCTTATTTATCTAGAACCATATGCTTCTTCCGCTTGCGAACTAGTAACTGAAATTTTATATTATATGACAGATAAGATGGAATTAACTAGATTTGAAGCAGATGCGCTATTAGCGGGAATAAGTGTAGATACTAAAAACTTTACTTATCAAACTGGAGTAAGAACTTTTGAAGCGGCATCTTTCTTAAAGAGAGCAGGTGCAGATACAACTTCAGTAAAACAATTATTTAAAGATGACTATCACACTTATATACTAAAAGCAGATGTAGTTAAAAATGCTTTCATTGTTCATGATAAGATAGCTATATCTAGATTAGAAGAAAATATTGATGATTCGGTGCTGATAGCAGCTCAGGCTGCTAATGACCTTTTAAATATCAATGGTGTAATGGCTTCCTTTGTGCTTACCTTAACTAATGGTAAAGTTCATATTAGTGGAAGATCTTTAGGACAAATAAGTGTTCAATTAATATTAGAAAAATTAGGTGGTGGAGGTCATTTAACTAGTGCTGGTACTCAACTTAATGATATAACTATTGATGAGGCTGAAAAAATGCTTATAGATTCAATTGATAAATTTTTAAAGGAAGGTGAGGAAGAATGAAAGTAATATTATTAAAAGATATAAAATCATTAGGGAAAGCAGGTGATTTAGTAGAAGCTAAAGATGGATATGCCAGAAATTATTTATTCCCTAAAGGATTAGCAATAGAAGCTACAGAGGGGAATCTTAAAACTTTAAGGGAAAAGAAAAAAGTTGAGAAAAAGAAAAAGAAAGAAGAATATAATGAAGCATTAAAATTAAAAAAGAAACTTGATGAAAATAGTGTAGAAATAAAAGGGAAAGCTGGAGAGGGTGGAAAGCTTTTTGGCTCTATTACATCAAAAGATATATCAGCTGCCCTTAAAAAACAATATAATATTAAAATAGATAAGAGAAAAATAGATTTAAATGAGAATATAAAAACTCTTGGGACAACTATTGTAGATGTGAAAATATATCCAGAAGTTGTAGCAAGTCTTGCGGTAAAAGTTATAGAAGAGAAATAAAGAGGTGGTTAATATAGATGCTCAAGTTTTAGGGAAATTACCTCCTCATAGCTTAGAGGCAGAGCAGTCCGTACTAGGAGCCATGATAGTAGATAAAGAGGCTATCAATACAGCTGTTGAGACAATCCAACCAAATGATTTTTATAAAGAAGCCAATAAGGAAATATATGAAACTATACTTGAATTATATAACAAAAATGAACCTGTAGATCTTATAACTCTTTCTGAAGAAATGAAAAGAAGAGGTACATTAGATAGTATTGGAGGTATTGGTTATTTAACTAGCCTTTCTGGTGGCGTTGCAACTACAGCAAATGTAGAGTATTATTGTAAGATAGTAGAGGAAAAGTCTACCTTAAGGCAACTTATTAAATCTTGTGATGAAATAGTATCTAAAAGCTATGAAGATAGTGAAGATGTAAATGCCATAATTGAAAAAGCAGAAAAAAATATATTTGATATAACTCAAGGAAGAAATAATGATGGTTTTTTCCCAATAAAAGAAGTTCTATTAGAAAGCTTTACAAAAATTGAAGAGATGTCTATGAAAGGTGATGGACTTACAGGACTTACTACAGGATTTATAGATATTGATGACAAACTTTCTGGATTACAAAAATCTGATTTAGTGCTTTTAGCGGCTAGACCAAGTATGGGAAAAACTGCATTAGGGTTAAATATTGCTTTAAATAGTTCATTGGAGGCGAATGCAAATGTGGCAGTATTTAGCCTTGAAATGTCTAAGGAACAATTAGTTCAAAGAATGTTAAGTTCCATATCCCATGTAGATTTACAGAATATAATTAGTGGAAAGCTTGATGAAGATGAATGGGTGAAGATAATTGAAGCTATGGGTCCACTATCCGAAACCAATATATACATTGATGATACAGCAGGTATATCTCTTATGGAAATGAAGGCAAAATGCAGAAAGCTAAAGATAGAAAGTGGATTAGATTTGGTAGTTATAGATTACTTACAGCTTATGCAGTCAGATACACCTCATGAAAGTAGACAGCAGGAGATATCTTCTATATCAAGAGGTTTAAAAGCTTTAGCTAAAGAGATGGATTGTCCAGTCTTAGCCCTTTCACAACTTTCACGTGCTCCTGAATTAAGATCTGACCATAGACCTATACTCTCAGACTTGAGAGAGTCAGGAGCTATAGAACAAGATGCAGACGTAGTAATGTTTCTATACAGAGATGAGTACTATAATGAAGATTCAGATAAGAAAAACATAGGAGAAGTTATTGTTGCAAAACATAGAAATGGTCCAACAGGAACTGTGGATTTAGTTTGGATGGGACAATATACTAAATTTGTAAACTTAGAAAAGTATAGAGACTAGAATTTTAAATGAGACTAAAATGGGTATAAGTATATATGGTGAGGAAGTTGAAGGGAGGCATATTATGGATAACAAACAAATTTTATCTGTAAATAATACGGTTAAATGGATAGGGGTATTAGACCCTGGATTAGTAACTTTTGATGTGGTCATGGAGACTAAGTATGGAACCACTTACAATTCTTATTTTATAGATGCAGAAAAAAAGACTATAATAGAAACATCTAAGGAAAATTTTAAGGATGAATATTTAGATAAAGTTAAGAGAGTAGTAGATCCAGAAGAAATAGAATATATAGTTTTAAATCATACAGAACCAGATCACTCAGGAAATTTAAGGTATTTATTAGAAATAGCTCCTAATGCAACAGTAGTAGGTAGTAGACCAGCTATAAATTTTTTAAAGCATATGGTAGGTAAAGATGATTTCAAACATATGGTAGTAAAAGATGGCGATACTTTAGATTTAGGTAATAAGACCTTAAAATTTATAGCTGCACCATTTTTGCACTGGCCAGATACTATGTACACTTATTTAGAAGAAGACAATATATTATTTACTTGTGATTCCTTTGGATGTCATTTTTGTGATGAGAGAATGTTTGATGACCTTGTAGATGACTTTGATGATGCTTTCGATTATTATTTCAAAGTAATACTACAACCTTTTAGTAACTATATGCTAAAAGCTATAGATAAAATAAAGGATATAGACATAGACATTATATGTCCAGGACATGGTCCAATTTTAAGAGATAATTGGCAAAAATATGTGGAACGTTCGAAAAAAATGGCAGAACAAGCAGATAGAAAACCAGAAAGACATAAAGTGTTTATACCATATGTATCTGCATATGGAAATACAGAAAAAATTGGAGAAAAGATTGGAGAAGGGATAAAAGCAGCAGGAGATGTTGATGTTGAAACAATGGATGTAGAATTAGTGGATTTAGATATTATTAAAGAAAAAGTAGAAGAAAGTACTGCAATAATAATTGGTTCTACCACTATAAATCAAAATACATTACTGCCTATTTACAAGCTTCTTTCTATGATAGATCCTATAACTAATAAAGGCAAATTATCTGGAGCTTTTGGTTCCTTTGGATGGAGCGGCGAAGCAGTAAAGATTATACAGGACAATTTGAAGAATTTAAAATTAAAATTATATGATGATAAGGGGCTTAAAGTTAATTTTATACCATTTGATGAAGCACTTGAAAAAGCTTATGAGTATGGAAAAGGATTTGGCGAAAAACTAGTAGAAAATGTAAAATAGTACTTCGAGGAAATTTCCTCGAAGTATTGTTTACTAAAATAGGATGGTTAGCTATGGATATAATTAGAGGAAATAAAGTTAAACTTATCCCATTAAAACTAGAAGATGCCATATATATGAAAGACTGGGGAAAACATGAGACTCCCCTGTTAAATGATTATAATTTTCCTTACTCAAAATATGAAGATATAGCGGAATGGTATGATTATAAAATAAATAGTAGAAATAAAAAATATTTTGCTATTTATAATGAAGAGGGAAGAGTTATAGGATATCTAGGTATCAAGGGTATAAGAAAAATTAGGAAGAAGGCGACCTTGGGAATAGTATTTGATCCAAATTATGTAGATAAGGGCTATGGAACAGATGCTATAAAAACTTTTATAAATTATTTTTTTAATAAAATGAAAATGAGAACTTTATTATTAGAAGTAGCCAATTTTAATAAAAGAGCAATAAAATGTTATGAAAACTGTGGTTTTATAAAATATAAAAAATATCTTACTAAATATCATGATCAAACTATAGATAGGGAAAACCCATATTTTAAAAATGAAGAAAGTTGTTTTGTAATAAAATGGAATAAGATATATAATTATATTTATAAGATGAAGATAGATAGAAATACTTATCGTGAAACAAGGGGAGAAAGTGATAAAAACAATATTTAGCATAAATCTTGGAGAGCTTCTGGTGTTATAGATAGTTAAAAAAGTAGGTGAACTTTAATGAGTTTTAATTTGGAAACTACAGAAATAGATTTAGGGGATACTCCAATAGAAAATATATTTATAAATGATTTTATGCCTATGGCAGATGGAACATATGTGAAGGTATATCTTTTAGGGTTTAAATATGCTTATGATAAAGATAGAGATATAAAAGTTGATAATGAAACTATTGCTAAAAATTTAGATATTCCTCTTTCAGATGTTTTAAGAGCTTGGGATTTTTGGCATAAAAAAGGTATAATAGAAAAGATCCCTAAAGAGGATAGAGATGAATATAATTATGGAATTAAGTTTTTAAATCTTAAACAGCTTTATATAAAAAATAATTATAAGCCTGTTTCTTCAAACTCTAATATAGATGTTCAATCTAATAAAGCATATACCTGTTCTGAAAAAGATCTCATAGAAGCTAATAATATAAAAACTATAAATGAAATGTTTAATTCCATTGATTATATTATGAGAAGGCCATTAGTCCCTAATGAAAAGAAGAAAGTTCTAGAATGGATGTATAATTATAATATGAATCCTGATATAATAGTTAGAGCATTTTTTTATTCAGTAGAAAAAAAGGGCATAAGGAAAGTAAACTATGTAGAGGGAATAATTAGAAATTGGTATGATTCTGGAATAACAAATGTAGAAGCTCTACAAGAGCAATTAAAGAAAAAAGATAAAAAGTATTATAGATATGAGAGAATAATGCAGTACTTAGGCTATAGGAAGGAAATTCCTACAGAGAGTCAAATGAAAGTTATAGATAAATGGTTTAATGAATATAGTTTTTCCTTGGAAATAGTTTTAAAAGCTTGTGAGAACACTAATAAAACTTCAAATCCAAGTATTAACTATATAGATGGAATACTGTCTTCATGGTATAACAAGGGAATAAAGACTATAGATGATATTGAAAAGAAAGATAAATTGCCAGAAAATAAGGATAAGGCATATGAACAGGGAAAATCAGGAACAAAAAGGCAGGTTAGATCTACTGGAAGACCAGTAAAAACCAGATTTCATAATTTTGAGCAGAGGACTTCCAATTATAGTTCCGACGAATTAGAAGAAATTGCAAGAAAAAAAAGAGAAGAATATTATTTTAAAATTAAAGGGGATGATTAACAGTCAACAAAACATTATAATACTTTATAAAACATACTTGATTTTTATTAATGTCTGTAGTAAATCTTAATCAAGAGGTGGTATTTATGAAATATTATCAAATAGGAGAATTTTTAAATAATAACCGTATTCAGTTGTAGACTTCAGGGCAAAAGAGCTAATAAGGCTAAGAAGATGATTAAGGAGTTGGCTAAAGGTGATTAGAGGCATTAAAGTACAACTCAAACCAAATAACAAACAAAAAACTAAATTATTTGAATCAGCAGGAGTGGCAAGATTTGCGTATAACTGGACATTGAATAGGCAGCAAGAGAATTATAAAAATGGTGGTAAATTTATTTCAGATAAAGATTTAAGAAAAGAATTTACAAAATTAAAACAAACTAAAAGATATAAATAGTTAAATAATTTTAGTAACAATATTACAAAACAAGCAATAAAAGATGCATGTAATGCTTATATCAGATTTTTTAAAGGTGAAAGTAACTTTCCAAGATTTAAAAGTAGAAGAAGAACTAAACCAAGTTTTTATGTAGATACAGACAAAATACAATTTACTGATACCCATGTAAAATTAGAAAAACTAACTACCAGCAGAAAGAAAAACAAGCAACAATTTAACTGGATAAGATTGTATGAGCATAGAAGAATACCTTATGGTAAAGGTGTTAAATATATTAACCCAAGAGTATCATTTGATGGGGTAAACTGGTGGATAGCAGTGAGTATAGAATATCCTGATAATATAGAAATACCCACAAATGAGGGAATAGGAATAGATGTAGGTATAGAAAAATTAGCAGTTGTATCAGATGGAAATATTTATAAAAACATAAATAAAACTAAAGAAATAGAGAAACTAGAAAAAAGAAAGAAAAGACTACAAAGAAAGGTATCAAGAAAATATGAAAAAGGAAGGGAGGGAGACCGTTACAAGAAAACTAAAAATATTATAAGGCTAGAAAATCAACTTAAAAAGTTAAACCAAAGGCTTACAAATATTCGTCATAATTACTCCCACCAAATAACTACTGAAATAATAAAGCGAAAACCAGGCTTTATTGTAGTAGAAGATTTGAATGTATTAGGGATGATGAAGAATAAGCATTTATCCAAAGCTATACAATATCAAGGATTTTATGAATTTTATAGACAACTTCAATATAAATCAGAATGGAATAATATAAAGTTCATAGTGGCAGATAGGTTCTTTCCCAGTAGCAAAACTTGTAGCCAATGCGGTTCATACAAAAAGAATTTAAAGTTAAGTGATAGAAAATATATCTGCGAAGATTGTGGCTCTATATTGGATAGGGATTTAAATGCTAGTTTAAATCTTAAAAACTATGGTCAGGAAATAGCCTAAATCACTTAAACGATACTATTTCCATGTACCCATACGTTAGTGGGGAATTTAAGCCTTTGGAGTGCTAGATCACTTGAGTAGGATTAATCCGAAAAAGAGTATGATGATTAAGGAATGAAACGTAAACTTTTATAAGTTGGTTATAGAGTTTTATAAGTTTTCATTAACGGAATAGCCTATGGATAAAAGTATTTTAAATGATATTTTAAGTGAATATGAAAAAAAGAGGGATAAAGCTAAGTATGAGCAAAAATTAAGACAAGATGAAGTATATTTAAAAGTACCTGAAATTAAACAAATTGATGATAAAATATCTAAAACAGGATTTCTAATATCTAAGGCTATTTTAACTAATCATAAAAGTTATGAAAAAAATTTGAAGGAAATAAAGGAAAAAATGAAAAAATTAAAAATGAGAAAAGCATTCCTTCTTACAGAAAATAATATACCTTTAGAATATTTAGATGTAAATCATGAATGCAATAATTGTAAAGATACAGGATATCTTGAGAACGGAGAGAAATGTAATTGTTTTAAACAAGCTCTTATAAGAAGGGCTTATAAGATGTCAAATATTGAAGATAATTTAGATAAGGAAAATTTTAAAACCTTTGATATAAATATATTTCCCAATAAACCTTTTCAAGATGAAAAACTAACTCCTAGAGAAAATATGATGAATATATTAAGTATATCTGAAGGTTTTGTAAATAACTTTAGTGAAAAAAATGGACAAAATCTTCTTTTTTATGGGAGTACAGGATTAGGGAAAACTTTTATGTGCAATTGTATTGCAAAATCATTATTAGATAAGAATAAAATAGTTGTATATCAAACAGCTTTTACTATATTAGAAATAATAGAAAATCATAGATTTAATAAAAAAGAGAAAAAATTTGATTATGCAGATTATAATTATTTATTTGAAGCAGATTTACTAATAATAGATGATTTAGGAACAGAAGTGTCAAATACTTTTACTAATGCAGAAATATTTAATATAGTAAATACAAGACTTATAAGTGGCAAAAAGACTATTATCTCAACTAATTTAACACCTAAAGAAATATCTGATATATATACAGATAGAGTGTTTTCAAGGATTCTTGAAAAATTTATACCATTAAAATTCTATGGACCAGATTTAAGGTGGGAAGGCTAATATATAGTTAAAGTAAATAAAAAGAGCTTAGAATTTTCTAAGCTCTTTTTTTCTATGGCGACCTGGAAGGGACTCGAACCCTCGACCTCCAGCGTGACAGGCTGGCATTCTAACCAACTGAACTACCAGGCCAATATATGGTGACCCTACCGGGATTCGAACCCGGGATACCGCCGTGAAAGGGCGATGTCTTAACCGCTTGACCATAGGGCCATATTTTGTACAAAAATAAAACCAATTATATATTACCCTAAAACAAAGGGCTTGTCAATAGTTTTTAAAAATTATTTAAGAATGTATCGTTTTAAATAAGATCGAAGCAAGTCTAGAAGAATAATTGGACTAGAGATAAATCAGAAAATAGTAAATAACGACGTTAAGGCAAGAAAAATCTAGGATTTCTAAATATTTTTTCATTTTTAGCTTATAAATATAAAGAAATGTCGAAGGGAAAATCTTGAAGATATTTAATGTTTAATGTATGATAAATATATAGAGAATTTATACAAAATTCAAAATACAATTCATAAATGTTTCTGGCATCATAAATTTTTAAAAAACAAAGTTTTATAGTATGCATATGTAAACTTAAATAATATAAAGCATATATAATAGTAGATTATTTAGTATTAGCTCTATGACATACTTATTTGCAAAATGATAAAAGCATTGTTCCAGTTATATAATGCATAATATTTTAATATTCATATAACGGGTTGAAATAAATAATTAAATTAAGGAGGTGAAATTAATGGATATTATTAAACAAGGGGTTTTAAACACAGATCTTATAAAAATAGAACCAAAGAATAATCCTCCCATCACAACAGATCAAATAGGTCATCGTATATGTACAAATGAAGGCAGCGGTAATGGCAGTTATAAATGTCCATTTCTTGCTGCAAGCCCATGTCCTATACTTTAACACCAGATGTATAGTATTATATTTGAAATAAAATTTATTTAAGTTATTACTTTGTAGAAAATACGTTGCATGACATAATAGTCTTAAAATATAATTGTATTTTAAATAGATTATTAGTCATGCAACAATCTTATATAATAAATTTGATATTGAAGGTAAATTTTTAACAATTCAAAATTATAGGGGATATTAAGAATTAATGATAAAAAATGATCTGAATAAGAAAGCCTTAAAATTAAAAAAATCTTTTTATAATATAGTGGTGAGGGAATTGGAAAATAAAGACATTCTATTATATAATAGCTTATCTGGTGCTTTTGGTATTATGAATGACAAGGGAAGACATATATATGAGAATATAGAAAATATTAAGGAATTAAATACGGAAGATGAAATTAATATATTAAATTGTATGAAGTCAAATGGTTTTTTAGTAGAACAGGATATTGATGAAAGGTTATTAATTAAAACTTTAAAGAATTTTCAAAGATTTAGTTCAGAAACTTTAGGTTTGGCAATTGTGCCTACATTAGATTGCAATATGGCCTGCCCTTATTGTTATGAGAAGAAAGGAGATATATATATGACTATAAGGGTAGCTGACGACATAATTAAATTTATTGAAGAATATTTATGTAGTAATACTATTGATAACATACACATTTCTTGGTATGGAGGAGAACCTCTACTGAGCATTGATATCATATCATATATCTTAAACAAAATAATTGACCTATGTAAGAAGTTTAAAAAATCATATAATGCATCAATAGTAACAAACGGAACTTTGCTAGATAGAGAGACAGCTAAAATTTTATATGATTTGAAAATTACACGTGCGCAGGTTACATTGGATGGAACAAAGGAGGTAAACAATAATAGAAGACGTTTAAAGAATGGTTCTGATAGTTTTGAAATAATAACTAGCAATATTATTAATTGTGCGGATATAATTCCTATAACTGTAAGATGCAACATAGATAAAAACAACATTACTGGAATGGACGAGTTATACAATTTTTTCTTTAGGAATGATATAAATTTTTATATAGCACCTATTGAAAAACAAACTGATGCATGCAGTGTAAATACGGATAAATGTTTTTCATATAAAGACTTTAGTACCATTGAATTTGATGTATTAAGACAAATGTATACTAATAATAAAAATATAGATAATATATCCTATCCAAGTGTTAAATTTTTACCATGCTCAGCGTTGTCATCTAAATCATATGTAATTGATCCATATGGCAATTTGTATAAATGTTGGTGTGAGATTGGAGACAAGAACAAGGCAGTAGGTACGATTAAAGATGGTATAGAATTAAAGGGAAATCTTATAAAATGGTTATCTATAGAGCATGATAAAAAGTGTAACCAATGTAAATTATTTCCGATTTGTCTAGGTGGATGTCATTTAAAGGCAATAGAAGGCAAAGAGTTAGAGTGTCCATACGATGTAATTAATTTCAGAGATAAACTTGAATTGTATTATGAAGATTATGCAAATAAAAATAGAATAAATGATAAGATTAATACTATTTAAGTGTATAAAATTAGTATATTCAAGTAAGGGGGAGAAAATATGGACATATGTAGTATAAAGCATAAAAAAATGACATTGATATTTATTTTAATCTTTTTAACTTCAATGATATTAACAGGCTGTACTACATATACCGGAAATTCAACTGAAAGATATCTGAATAAATATATTGAAAAGAATTATATCGGATTAAATCTAAAAGATGGAGATTATATAAAAGATTTTAGTATATTAGATAAAGACATAAGAAAACATGATGTTTTTCTAGCAGGAGAGGCACATGGTGTAAAGATGAACTATGATTTGCAGTTAGAATTAATTAAATATTTGAATAATAAAGCAGATGTTAGGTACATTTTAGGGGAGTTTGGATATAGTGTTGGTGAACATATAAATAAATATTTAGACACAGGGGATGAAAAGATATTAGAATATGTTGTTAAAAATTCTGAGGGTTCAATATTTGGAAGCAATGAGTTTTATGAATTCCTTAAAAAAATACAAGAATATAATACTACTATTGCTGAAGATAAAAAAATAAAATTTGTAGGAATTGATTTGGAAATGAAATTATCTTTTGCTGTAGATTATTTGAGTTCAATTATATCAAGCAAAGAAAAGATAGCCAGTACTCCAGCTTTAATAGAGAGGTTTGAAAAAGAAAAAAATAGTATTAATAGTATTGAAAATTATGATAGATTTGTAGATTTATTAAATTTATTACAAAAAGATATAGAAGGAAATGTAAGTAAATATAAAAAGTACTTAGGAGATAGATATTTTGATTTTTGTATGGTATTAGATAATATAGTTGTTCATGTTTCTACTGAAAAAGATTCTTATCATAAAATTAGGGAAAAAAGTATATATGATAATTTTAAAGAAATGTATAATGTTTGTCAAAAAGGTAAGTTTTTTGGTCAATTCGGAGATGGACATGTATATCAAGAGAATATTATGGATTATTTATATAATAATAAAAGATTTGGAATGTATTTAAACAAAGGTGATTCACCTGTTAAAGATAGAGTATTGTCTATAAGCTATGGTTATAAAGATTGTTATGATAATGAACATTTATCTGATGAAAATTATGGGAAGGAAATTACACCAGTAAATATAAATAATATAGATATTATTGATAAGTATTTGGATGCAGATGTAACAGTATTTAAACTTAATGGAAAAAAGTCTCCTTTTAAGGATGAGCTTTATTTTGTACCAAATGCAGATAAAGGGGTGACAACGGATTATTTTCAATATCTAATAATTATGAAAGATTCATCAGCACTTACTCCTTTTCAATAGATATCTATAATCAGATAGATTAAAATATATTTAAATATGATTAAGAGATTTTATAAAATATATTTTAAATTGACAATAGGTTATAGAATGTTATATCTATAGAAAATACTTCTTCTAAGAATCTTTTCTTTAAAATTAAGTTCTGCAGTGAAGAATTAAGCACTTCTATAAAATTTATTCATATAGATAAAAGATTATATTTATAATTTTAATAATACTAAACTAGGTAAAGAAAATAAGCTTATAGTTATAGAAAAGTTAAAGTATTAAAATAGATTGATTGGATGATATTTGAATAAAGATCTAGATTAGAAATAAAAGGAATGATATTAATGCAATAATAACTGTGGAGTTAATAAAAAAGTTTGGCATAAAATCAAATTTTGAATAAATAACAAACAAAGTGATTTTATTATATTTATTGGGCCAGATATTGTGAAATTGGAAGAAAGCGGTTGATTTATATGAAAATATTTAAATTTATTAAAAAATACATATTTAAGTATAAATTACAATTGTTTATATTTTTCATACTTAGTATTCTTTCATGGATAATATCAATTTCAATACCTTATATAACCGGTAATTATATAGATTCATTAATATATTCTCAAAATAGTTCTACTATATTTAATTTTACTATGAAAATACTTCTCATAGGAATTGTAAGCATAGTGTCATCATTTATAATGAATTATTCTTATGTTAAACTTCAAACAAAATCTGCTATTGATTTGAACCTTGATGTATTAAATCATATTTTTAAGCTTCCAATACTTTATTTTAAGGACATAGATACTACATATTTGAATCAAAGAGTTAATTCCGATAGTAATACTTTAGTTTCATTCATATTGAATAATATGTTAGATTCAATAATTAAATCTCTAACCCTTATATTTGTATTTTATATTTCCATTAGAATAAATAGAAAACTAACTATATTATTGATACCATTTATTCCACTATATTTAGCAATATATTTTATATTTAAAAAACCATTATTTAAATCTGGACATGATTTGAAAGAGAAGCAAAATAAGTTTTTTTCAAAAATGAACGAGCAATTATACAATATAAAATTGATTAAGTTAAATTCTACTTTTGAGGAATCTGGGGAACAGCTTAGAGAAAATTTTTCAACAGTGTTAGTATCCCTTTTAAAATATACAAGAATATCATATATTTTTTCAAGTAGTGATTCAATGACTGTGACTATATACCAAATAACAATATTTCTATTTGGAGGAATGGAAATAATCAATGGGGGTTTAACTATAGGTCAATTTACTATAATAAATAGCTATTTTTCTATGATTATGGAATGTATAAGCTATTATTTAAGTCTAGGAAAATCTTATCAGGATGCCTTAGTTTCTTATAATAGATTGGAAAAAATATTAAATCAATCAAAGGAGGCTAATGGAGATAAAACATTAGATACTATTGATACAATAATTCTTGAAAATGTTTATTTTTCATATGATTATACGAGGAATATTATAAATGACTTTAACTATGAATTTAAAAAGGGAAGTATTTATTGTATTACTGGACGAAATGGAACAGGGAAAAGTACATTTATTAATTTAATACTGGGACTTTTCAATGATTATTATAAAGGAAATATATATTATAATTCATTGGAATTGAGAAAATTAGATATGTATAGTGTTCGAAAAAGAATTATAGGTATTAGTGAGCAAGAACCTAGACTAATTAATGATACAATTAAAAAGAATGTAGTTTATGGTATTAATAAATATAATTATGGTGATATTGAAGAATTATTAAAAAAATTGAACTTTGACTTAAATAAATTTTCAAAGGGTATAAATACAAGTCTATATGAGGATGCAAATAATATATCTGGAGGTGAAAAATTAAAAATATCTCTTACAAGAACATTTTTAAAAGATCCAGATGTGATTATATTAGATGAACCTACATCAGTATTAGATATTAATAGTATTGAAAAATTAAAATTTATATTAAATCAGATAAAAGAATATAAAATAATTATTATAGTTACTCATAGTAAAGAAATTTTAGATATAGCAGATGAAGTTATTAGTTCAAATGAAATATGCTATAATTTGAATGATAAAATTAATGTATATCAAAGTTAGTTTAAATATATTCAGTGATATGTCAAATTTATATAAAATGTTTAAACATCAATGCTTTTGTATTTGCTAAATACATTATTATATTTCACACTGTGTATTCAAGTAAGGGGGAGAAAAAATGAACATATGTAGTATAAAGCATAAAAAAATCACATTGATATTTATTTTAATCTTTTTAATTTCAGCGATATTGACGGGCTGTACTACATATACCGGAAATTCAACTGAAAGATATCTGAATAAATATATTGAGAAGAATCATATAAGTTTAAATTTAAAAGAGAAAGATTATATAAAAGATTTTAGTATACTAGATAAAGACATAAGAAAACATGATGTTTTTCTAGCAGGAGAGGTACATGGTGTAAAGATGAACTATGATTTGCAGTTAGAATTAATTAAATATTTGAATAATAAGGTAGATGTTAGGTACATTTTAGGGGAGTTTGGATATAGTGTTAGTGAACATATAAATAATATTTAGACACAGGGGATGAAAAGATATTAGAATATGTTGTTAAAAATTCTAAGGGTTCAATATTTGGAAGCAATGATTTTTATGAATTCCTTAAAAAAATACAAGAATATAATACTACTATTGCTGAAGATAAAAAAATAAAATTTGTAGGAATTGATTTGGAAACGAAATTATCTTTTGCTGCGGATTATTTGAGTTCAATTATATCAAGCAAAGAAAAGATAGCTAGTACTCCAGCTTTAATAGAGAGGTTTGAAAAAGAAAAAAATAGTATTAATAGTATTGAAAACCATGACAGATTTGTATATTTATTAAATTTATTACAAAAAGATATAGAAGGAAATGTAAGTAAATATAAAGAGTACTTAGGAGATAGATATTTTGATTTTTGTATGGTACTAAATAATATGGTTGTTCCTATTTCTACCGAAAAATATTCTTATTTTGAAATTAGAGAGAAAAATATATATGACAGTTTTAAAGAAATATATAATATTTATCAAGATGGTAAATTTTTTGGTCAATTTGGATATGGACATGTATATCAGGAAGATATTATGGGCCCTTTATATAAAAGTAAGAGACTTGGAATGTATTTAAACGAAGATGATTCACCTTTTAAAGATAGAGTATTGTCTATAAGCTATGGTTATAAAGATTGTTATAATAATTATTATTATTTATCTAATGAAAATTGTAGGGAAGAAATTACATCAGCAAATATCAATAATGTAGATATTATTGATATTTGCTGATATAACAATATTTAAACTTAATGGAAAAAAGTCTCCTTTTAAGGATAAGCTTTATTTTGTACTAAAGGCAGATAAAGGAGTAACAACGGATTATTTTCAATACTTAATAATTATGAAGGATTCACCCGCTCTTACTCCTTTTTAAAAGAATTAAAATATTATTTGCTGATAGCCTAGCCAGATAGTGATAAAATAAATATAATATAAAAAAGGAGGAAATATATTATGAGTTCAGATGATAGAAGATCAGAGATTATAAATATATTAAATAAACTAGATAAAGCTATAAGTGGTACAGATCTTGCTAAAAAGTTAGGAGTAAGTAGGCAGATAATAGTACAAGATATTGCTATTTTAAGAGCTAGTGGAGAAGAAATTATAGCTACACCTCAGGGATATATTGTCTTAAAAGATGTAAATGAAAGAAGGTTAATCAAAACTATTGTATGCAAACATTCAACTTATGAAGAAATTGAAGATGAATTAAAGACCATTGTAGATATTGGAGGAAAAGTACTAGATGTAATTATTGAACATCCAATATATGGAGAGATTAAGAGTTCTCTTATGATTAGTTCAAGACTAGATGTAGATGAATTTATAAAAAATTTAAAAGCCACTAATGCCGAACCACTATCTTCTTTAACAGAAGGAGTCCATATTCATTCTATAGAAGTAGAAAATGAAGAAAACTTTAAAAAAATTGAAAAGGTATTGGAAGAAAAAAGCTACTTGATAAAAGATTAATAAAATGATATATTTTGTATATATAGGTGACAAGACAACTGTAATAACATTAATGAGGAGTGGCTAAAATGGAAAAAGAATCTAAAGATGGAGTAAAAGAATATTTAATTAAGGTTTTAAATGGTATGGCACTTGGATTGTTTTCTTCTCTAATCATAGGACTTATAATTAAACAATTAGGAACTCTTTTTAAGATAAATTCTATAATTGAATTTGGTCAGATAGCTCAGTACATGATGGGACCAGCCATAGGAGCTGGAGTTGCATACAGTATAAATGCTTCTCCCCTTGGAATATTTGCTTCTATCATTACAGGGGCAATAGGAGCTGGAACTATCCACATTGATGGCGGAGAAACATTAATAGCAGTAGGAGAACCAGTAGGTGCATTTATTGCAGCTTTATTAGGAGCAGAGTTTTCTAAATTAGTTCAAGGAAGAACTAAGGTAGATATAGTTATAGTGCCCTTAGGAACTATAATTGTAGGAGGCTTTGTAGGTAATTATATTTCACCAATAGTAAGTGCTTTTATGATATTTGTTGGAAATATAATAAATATGGCTACAGAACTTCAACCTATTCCTATGGGAATATTAGTATCAGTATTAATGGGTATTGCCTTAACTCTTCCAATAAGTAGTGCAGCATTGGCTATTTCTCTAGGTCTTAGTGGATTAGCAGCAGGAGCAAGTACTGTAGGATGTGCTGCACAGATGATAGGCTTTGCTATTTCTTCTTATAGAGAAAATGGATTTGGAGGGCTTATAGCACAGGGAATAGGAACATCTATGCTCCAGATTCCTAATATAATTAAAAACCCTAGAATTTGGATTCCACCAATAATAGCCTCTGCAATACTGGGACCAATATCTACTACTTTATTAAAAATGGAAGGAAATATGATAGGTGCAGGTATGGGAACTAGTGGACTAGTAGGACAATTTGCAACAATAGATACAATGGGTGCAGGAGTAGGAGTATTTATAAAAATTTTATTGCTCCATTTTATACTTCCAGGTATAATATCTTTTGTAATATCTGAATGGATGAGGAAAAAAGGATATATTAAAAAAGGGGATATGAAAATATAACCCCTTTTTTCTTTTGGAAAATCTAAAATTTGTGTATAATGTAAAGTAGAATATATTTATTAGGAGAGTGGAAACTTTGTTTGATTTAGATACCTGTGTAGCATTTATAACTAACAAAGCAGCAAAAAAGATGGCAGATGCATTTAATGAAAGGCTGTCTAAATTAGGTATTACTCGTGTTCAATGGATAGCATTATTTTATTTAGGAAAAGAAGAGGGAATTAGCCAGAAAGAATTGGGAGAACTTATGGACATTAAAGATTCTACAGTAGCTAGACTTATAGACAGAATGGAAAAGGAAGAATATGTTTATAGGAAAAAAGATTCTTTAGATAGAAGAATTACAAATATATATTTAACTGAAAAAGGAAAAGAATATAGAAAAGAGTTATTGCCAGAAGGGGAAGAGATGGCAAGAATTTTTGCTAATGGCATATCAGATGAAGAAATGGATATATTTATAAATGTTGTAAATAAAATGCTGTCTAATATTGGTGAAAAAATTTAAAAAAGGGTTGTCTCTTTGTGAAGTATTTGCTATACTAATAATTAGCATAGCAAATACTTTTTTTAGGGGGTATAAAAATGAAAAACAATCCAAGAGAATTATTAAACGATTTTACTAACGGTCTTCAAGAAGCAAGTGAAACTAGTGGTGCTCAAGTAGAAGCTTTTATGAATTTATTAGGCGCATGTTATGAACCTAATGCATTAGATGTAAAGACTAAGGAGTTAATAAGTGTTGCAGTTGCAGCTTATAATAGATGTGAATATTGTATAGCATTTCATGTATATAAAGCATTAGAATCAGGAGCTAGTAGAAATGAAATAATGGAAGCGGCAATGGTAGCAGTTGCTTTTGGCGGAGGACCATCAATGGCTTATAGTGTTACATTAGTGAAAGATAGTATTGATGAGTTTGAAAAGGATTTCCAATAGGTTTTAATGGCAATAGGAGGCGATTAAAATTAAAATCCAAATTAAGTTTGAAAATGTACCAGGTGGTTTGAAAAGTGGAAAGGTAGTTAGGGTATGTAAGAATGTAGGGGATGAAATACATTCTGGAGAACCTTTAGTAGCTGTGGAAGAGAACAAGAAAACTATAGACATATATTCAAATGCAGAAGGAATTATAAAAGAGATAAATGTAAAAGAAGGAGATAAGGTTAAATTAGGCCAGTTATTAGTTTTAATTGAAGGAGAAATAGTCGAACAAAAAGAAGTTAAAAAAGAATCTAAAGGTAGTTTCAATTATTTTGAAGGTATAATGTCTCCAATAGAAGAAGAAATAGAAACTAAAGTAACTATAATAGGCTCAGGACCAGGAGGGTATGTAGCAGCTATTAAACTAGCACAAATGGGTGCTGATGTTGTAATAGTGGAAAAAGATAGTATAGGTGGTACTTGTTTAAATAGAGGATGTATTCCAACAAAGGCTTTAGTTAGATCGGCAGAAATATATAAGAATATTCAAGATGCAAATAAATATGGATGCTTTTCAAAAGAACATGGAGTAAATATGGACGAAGTAATTTCTAGAAAAGATAATATAGTAGCTCAATTAACTGGAGGTATTGAACACCTTCTTGGGTCAAATAATGTGAAAATCATAACAGGAGTTGGAGAAATAGTAGATGAAAATACAGTATTTGTAAAGAGTAAACGTAAAGAAACTACTATAAAAACAGAAGATATAATTATTGCTACAGGTTCTACTGTTTCACGACTTCCTATTCCAGGAATTGAATTAGATAATGTTCTAAAAAGCGATGAAGCATTGGAATTAATAAAACTTCCAGAAGAAATTGTGATCATTGGCGGAGGAGTCATAGGCATGGAATTTGCCTTTATATACAATAGCTTAGGTAGCAAAGTAACTATAGTTGAGTTTATGCCAAATATATTGCCTAGTTTAGATGAAGATGTACAAGATACAATTAGAGAAATTGCAGAAGATAGAGGAATAAAGATTTATACAGATTCTAAAGTAGATAGAATTTTAGATGATGAAAACCATAAATGTATAGTAGAGTTTACCAATGGTGAAAAGAAATTTATATCTACGGAGAAAGTACTGGTTTCCGTTGGTAGACAACCCTATATAGAAGGTTTAAATCTAGAAAAAGTAAAAGTTGAACTAAATGAAAACAAAAAAGGAGTAAAAGTAGATCATAAGATGAGAACAAATATACCTAATATATATGCTATAGGAGATGCAACAGGACAGGTACAATTAGCCCATGTAGCCTCAGCACAGGGTATAGTTGCTGCTAAGAATATAATGGGTAAGGAAAGTGTTATAGACTATAGTAACATACCAAGTGCTATATTTACTGACCCAGAAATTGCAACTATAGGAATTGATGAAAAAACTGCAGCTAAAGAAAATATAGATGTAGAAATAGGTAAATTTCCATTTATGTCAAATGGAAAAGCTCTAACATATGGCTCAACTGAAGGATTTGTAAAGATCATTGTTGAAAAAGATTCTAAAAAAGTTATAGGAGCTGCAATCATAGGTCCAAATGCAACAGATTTAATCAATGAAGTATCCATAGCTATTTCTAATGAATTAACAATAGACTATATTATTGATACTATACATCCTCATCCAACAACCTCTGAATCTATTTTTGAAGCAGCATTGGCGGCAGAAGGAATGTGTATTCATAACTAATTAAAAACCCTTACAGAAAGTAAGGGTTTTTAATTGTAAAAAAATAGTACTTGAAATAATTTCTTATATGTGGTATAATATTTCTCAAAATTCAATAGTTTGTGTTGATGAGAAATAGTAAGTAATTCTAGTCTCTTAAGAGAGCCAATGGTAGGTGAAAATTGGTGGGGCAAATTACTGAATCCAGCTCGGAGCAAATTATTTATACTAAGTGAGCTTTTAGCTAACTAGGGTGGCAACGCGGGTAACTCTCGTCCCTAAAGGGATGGAGAGTTTTTTTATTTCTAAAATAAGAATGGAGGGGATGGAAAAGTGTTAGATATTAAAATGATTAGAAAAAATCCTGAATTAGTAAAAAAAGGGATTGCTAAACTTTCTGGCGAACATAATATTGATGAGGTAATAAAACTGGATGAGAAGAGAAGAGAGATTTTAGTAAAGTTAGAAGAAATGAAATCACAACAAAATAAAGTTTCAAAAGAAATTCCAAAGATGAAAAAAGAGGCAAAAGATGTATCTGAGCTGTTAAAAGAGATGAAGGAATTGTCTTCAAATATTAAAAATATGGATGTAGAAGTTAAAGAAATAGATAAGGATTTAAAAAATTTACTTTTAGGTATTCCCAATATTCCGCATGATGATGTACCAGAAGGGAAAACAGATGAAGATAATGTAGAAATTAGGAAATGGGGAGAACCTACAAAATTTTCCTTTGAACCAAAAGCCCATTGGGATTTAGGAATTGAATTAAATATACTTGATTTTGAAAGGGCTTCTAAAATAACAGGTGCAAGATTTAGTATATTTAGAAACAAAGGAGCATTGCTTCAGAGAGCATTAATTAATTTCATGTTAGATCTTCATACAATTGATCAAGATTATATGGAAATGTTGACTCCATTTATGGTAAATAGAAACAGTATGACTGGTACAGGACAATTGCCTAAATTTGAAGAAGATGCTTTTTCAGTTCCAAGTAAAGATTATTTCTTAGTACCTACAGCAGAAGTTCCAGTTACAAATTTGCATAGAAATGAAATACTAAATGAAGATGAATTACCTATTTATTATACAGCATATACACCTTGTTTTAGACAGGAAGCAGGTTCAGCTGGAAGAGATACAAGAGGGCTTATAAGAAATCACCAATTTGATAAAGTAGAATTAGTTAAATTTGTAAAACCTGAAGGATCTTATGATGAACTTGAAAAACTTACAAATGATGCAGAAGAGGTTTTGAAAAAATTAGGGCTTCCTTACAGGGTTGTAAATCTCTGTACTGGAGATTTAGGTTTCTCATCAGCTAAAACTTATGATATAGAAGTATGGATGCCTAGCTATAATAGATATGTTGAAATATCTTCTTGTAGTAATTTTGAGGATTTTCAGGCTAGAAGGGCAAATATTAGATTTAGAAGAAAAGAAAACAAAAAAATAGAATATGCTCATACATTAAATGGTTCTGGTCTTGCTGTAGGAAGAACATTTGCAGCCTTAGTTGAGAATTATCAACAAGAGGATGGTTCAATACTTATTCCAGAAGTATTGAGACCATATATGAGAGGTATGGAAAGGATAACTAAATAATAAAACAACTAGTGACTGTCTTAAAATAATTTTAATTATTTTAGACAGTCATTTTTTATTAATAAAAATTTAGATTTAAAATATAATATAATAATATAGGATTTTGGAGGTTAATTATGTATAGTAAAAGGAAAATATCTAGTTTTTTAATAATTGTACTATCACTTTCTATAATATTATCTGGTTGCTTAGTATCTAATTCTACTCATGAAACGTTGATTACAAATGATTATAATGATTTGAAAATAGACAAATTAAATAATTATAAAATAGAGGTAGAATTTAATCCAAGGGAAAAAAATTACACAGGAAAGCAGGTGATTACATATGTAAACAATACAGATAGTAATTTAAAAGATATTTTTATACATCTTTATCCAAATGCTTTTAAATCAAAAGAAACTGCCCCATTTTTAGAGGATGATTTTGAAAAGATTTACAATGGAAAATATGAGCCTGGATTCATAGATTTAAATAAGGTTATGGTGAATAAAAAAGATGTAAATTATGAGATACAAGGACATGGAGATACTATTTTAAAGATAGAACCTAATTCAGCTTTAAAACCAAATGAAAAATTAGATATATATTTGGAGTATAAGGTCAAACTTCCTTCAGCACAAGATAGATTTGGCTATGGAGAAGATACATTTAATTTTGGAAATTGGTACCCTATAGTATCTGTATATGATGAAAACGGATGGAATACAGATCCTTATTATAATATTGGAGATCCTTTTTATAGTGATATAAGTAATTATGAGGTAAGAATAACAGTACCTAGAAATATAATAGTAGCTTCTAGTGGAAATATATTAGATGAAAAAATCAAAGGGAATAAAAAGACATATAATATTGAAGGGAAACTTATAAGGGATTTTGCTTGGATAGCTAGTGAATATTTTACAGTAGAAGAAAGAGAAGTTGAAGGGATAAAAATAAAAAATTATTTTTTAGAGGGAGATTCAGATATTAAAAAGTTTGTAGGAGATGTTTCGGAAAATTCTATTAGAACTTTTAATAAATTGTTTGGAAAATATCCTTATGGAAATTATTCTGTAGTAGCTACAGATTTTAGTGGAGGTATGGAATATCCAGGTTTGGTTTTTATAGGGAGAGAGTATTATAATGAGTTTGAAAAGGATTTTTTAGAAAAGGTAATAGCTCATGAAACAGGTCATCAGTGGTGGTATGGAGTAGTAGGGAACAATCAGGTAGAAGAAGCATGGCTAGATGAATCCTTAACAACTTATTCTGAAATAGTATATTTAGATGAAATATATGGTGAAGAAATGGGGAAAGAACATTATGAAGATATGAAAAACTATTATGATTATATGCAAGAATCCTACAAATTTGAAGAAGTAGTTGTTAAATCCTTAGAAGATTTTAATAATTGGAATGACTATGGAGCATTAGTTTATTATAGGGGTGCTATGTTTTTAGATGAAATAAAAAAAGACTTTGGCAAAGAAACACTATATGATATACTGGATAAGTATTATAATAAACATAAATTTTACAATGCTAAAACTGAAGATTTTATAAAGGTTTGTGAAGAGGTAACAGGCACTAGTTTTGAAAAGAGAGTATATAAATGGCTTTATAAAAGGGAATAGCATATCTAATTTTAAAATAAAGGTGATATTATGAAAATTAAATTTAAAAGGCAAGCATTTTTTTTATTAGTATTTATTTTTCTAATTAATTCAATATCTTTTGCTGGAAAAATAGGTATTGAAGAAGGAGTTTCAGCATATTTATTAGGAGATTTTGAAGAAGGCAGAATACTGGAAGAATACAATATAGATACCCCACTAGAGATAGCTAGTATTACAAAGCTTATGACCTATACTGTAGTAATGGATGAAATAAGAAATAGAAATATATCTATGAAAGATGAAATAACTATAGATAAGGAAGTGGCAAGTATCAAAGGTTCGACTTTTGAGTTAGAAGAAGGAGAAAAATTTTCAGTAGAAACTTTACTTCAAAGTACGTTGATAGTTTCTGCTAATGATTCTTGTGTAGCTTTAGCTAAGCATGTATCAGGAGATGTACCAAGCTTTGTAAAAAAGATGAATCAAAAAGCAAAAGAAATAGGATTAGAAAATGCAAAATTTTTAAACCCTAACGGTCTTCCTGAAAATAGTGGGCATAATACTATGAGTGTTAGAGATATTTTTGAACTTTCCAGATACATATTAAAAGAATATCCTCAAATACTTGAAATAACTAAAAAAGAAAAAATTGATATAGATGATAGTATAAGAGGAGAGGATTTTGTAAATAAAAATACAAATCCATTGTTGAAGGAAATACCTGAAGTAGATGGACTCAAAACAGGATTTACTGATGGAGCGGGTTACTGTCTGGTTTCTACAATTAATGTAAAAGGACAAGCTAAGGATGAAGATTCTAGACTTATTGGTATAGTAATGGGAACTAAAAGCGAAGAAGGCAGAAAAAACATGAGCAAATATTTATTAAATTATGGGCTTATAAATTACAAAAAAAATCTAGTATTATCTAAGGACTCTCCAGTAGATGTTATACATATTCCTAATGGAAATAGATTAGAAGTAGAAGTATTTCCTAAAGAAGATACATATGTATTAGAAAAAAAGAATGATAATACATTAAAAAAAGTAGTTATAGACAATGATATTAAATTACCTCTTAAAAAGGGAGATACTATAGGAAAAGTAATATTATATAGTGAAAATAGTGATAAAGTATTGAAAGAAGTTGATTTGGTTTTAGGGAAGAATATAAGAGAGGCTAATTTTCTAATAAAAGCTTTCAGAAATATAAAAGGTTTTTTAGCATACATTTGGAATTCTGTTTTCTAACAGCAACACAAGGGGACGGTTCTTCTGTGTCCATTGACTTTTCAATAAAAATAGTGTAAAATATATGAGTACACAGTGTGCATCCGTAGCTCAGTAGGATAGAGCAGCGCCCTCCTAAGGCGTGTGTCGGGGGTTCGACTCCTCTCGGGTGCACCATTTTTGTAATTAAATATATAGGTGAAAAATATGGATGAAAAATATATGTCATTGGCTTTAAAAGAAGCTGAAAAAGCTTCTAATATTTTGGAAGTGCCTGTAGGAGCTATTATTGTTCATAAAAATGAAGTGATAGCTACTGGATATAATATGAGAGAAAGTTTAAAAGATCCCACAGCTCATGCAGAGATAATTGCTATAAAAAGAGCTAGTGAATATTTAAATGGTTGGAGACTTATAAATTGTACTATGTATGTAACATTAGAACCTTGTCCTATGTGTGCAGGAGCTATACTAAATTCTAGAATAGATAGATTAGTTATTGGAACAAAAGATTATAAGATGGGATGTTGTGGTACTGTAATTGATTTACTTCACAATTCTAATTTTAATCACAAGGTAGATACTACTTTTGGAGTATTGGAAGATGAGTGTAAAATAATTTTAAAAGATTTTTTTAAAAAACTAAGGAAAAAATGAATATGGAGAGGTGACCGAGAGGTTGAAGGTGGTGGTCTCGAAAACCATTGTACAGTTTTACTGTACCGAGGGTTCAAATCCCTCTCTCTCCGCCAATAGTATATAAATTTAAAAAGCTCAAATTGAATTAATTTGAGCTTTTTAAAATTCTTAAATAATAATAAGCTTCTCTTAAAACATGATCAGCTAATAGAGGTATTATTATAGACCTTATATTGCAATTCAATAAACCTTCTGTAGCTTCTGATTTAAAATCTTTAATTTTCTCAGTAGCTTCTAAACTTTTTTCTGTAATTTCTTCGGCAGGAGAGTTATTTTCCAAAGCTTCTTTAGCTTCTATTGTTAACTCTTCAAATAGTGCAGCAAATTCATTTGCAATATTTATTAAATTTCCTTCTGTAGGATCAAGTAATCCTCTTATAAACATAGAGTGTTCTTCCATTATTTCATTCCAAAATACTTCTTTTTTTAATATATTATTATCTAATATACTTTCATCTAAGCTTTGTAGTTTTTCAAGTATATTCAAATAAACTTCTGCCTCTTCAAAGGTATGTTCTAAAAGTAAAGGATAAAGAGTTATAAAAATTTTACAGTCTAAAACGCTGTCTGTTAAATCTCTTTGTAATTGAATTAAATTATCTACTAAATTTATAGCTTCCATATTTAAATTATAGACCTTTTCATAAAGCTCTGGAGAATAATTTTTATTATATTTAGGAACTAAATTCATCTCTAATTTTGTAATATCTGTATCTATACATACTCCAGTATAAAACTCTGTAAGTAATTCGGCATTTAAAGTGTATTGAGTTACTAATTCATTTGAAGATAGAACATCTTCTCCTATTTGTTTATTGGCTAAATAAACAATTTCTAACAAAAAACTTTCAAAATCTTTTTTTAAGTCATCAATATCTAGTATTAATCTACTATTTTTTATTGGTAATGAAGCTTCAATAAAAATAAGATGTTCTTTCATTATTCTTGCAAAAAACAAATTGTATTCTAAAGAAAGTTTAATATATTCCTCTTTAGACAACAAAAAGATCTCCTCCTTTAATAACATATTAATATTATTATATTAAGCTATTAAAAAAAGGTGATTTAGTGGATGTTAAATAACTAACAAAAATAACTCATCATTTAAAGTGTTAGACAATTATCAATAAATAAGTATAAACAAAGTGGCTATTTTTGAATATTTATAAACAAATACATGAGAATGAATACCTAAAGAGCAAGAAATGTATTGTTAATATTTAGATAATTCAGATAATTTCTTGACTTTTCCCAAAATTCGTACTATGATTTGCATAGAGAATATTAAAATTTTGTAACTTTTTAGCAAGGAGGTAGAAAAATGAGTCAGAACTCAAACAAAGTAAATTTAGGTAAAAGCCCTGAAAGCAGTGGTAGGGAAACTTTTGCAACAAGCTTTGGTATACTAGCAGCAGCTATAGGTTCAGCAGTAGGGCTAGGTAATATATGGAGATTTCCTTATATTACTGGGATGAATGGTGGAGGAGCATTTATTTTAGTTTATTTAATTTGTGTTGCAATAATAGGAATTCCATTGATGTTGTCCGAATTTGTAGTAGGCAGGGAGGGTAAAAAAGATGCTATAGGTTCTTTTAAAAAATTATCTCCCAATGGAAAATGGTATATCAGTGGTATATTAGGAGTTTTAGCAGCATTTATGATACTTTCTTTTTATGGAGTTATAGCAGGATGGTCCTTAGAGTATATAGGGAAATCTATTACTAATCAGTTTGCAGGTAAGACTGTCACACAAATTGAAACAATGTTTGTAGATTTTATAACTCATCCAGTAAAACCTGTAGTTTGTCAGTTAATATTCATGGCTATAACAGGATTTATAGTAGCTGCAGGTGTTCAGGGGGGAATAGAAAAGATTTCAAAAATATTAATACCCTTATTATTAGTTATAATAATTATATTAGATATTAGGGCTATTACCTTACCAGGAGGTAGTGCAGGATTAGAGTTTTTATTTAAGCCAGATTTTTCAAAGATTACTGGAGCTAGTATATTAGATGCATTAGGCCATTCGTTTTTCTCATTGAGTTTAGGAATGGGAATAATGATTACTTACGGTTCTTATATAGGCAAAGGTGAAAAATTAGGTAAAACATCTCTAAATGTAGCTATAGCTGATACTGTAATAGCATTATTAGTAGGAATAGCTATATTCCCAGCAGTATTTGCTTTTGATATTGCTCCAAATAGTGGTCCAGGGTTAGTATTTATTACACTTCCAAATGTATTTGCTAAGATGCCAGGAGGTCCTATATTTTCTTCAATGTTTTTCATATTGTTAGCTTTAGCAGCTCTTACAAGTACTATATCCTTATTGGAAGTAGTAACTGCTTATGTAATAGAGTGTTTTAATATGGAAAGGAAGAAGGCTTCTATCTTAAGTACTGTTTTAATATCTTTATTAGGAGTATTTGCGTCACTTTCTAATGGTCCTTTATCTGGGGAAGTATTTTTTGGCAGAAATTTATTTGACTTTTTAGATTATTTAACAGCAAATTATTTCTTAACTATTGCAGCCCTTATTAGCTGTATATTTGTAGGTTGGAAGTTTAACAAAAAGACTTTAGAAAATCAACTGACGAATGATGGCATTATAAAAGCAAGTTATATAGATGTATACTATTTTATTATAAAGTTTATTTGTCCCATTCTCATACTAATAGTATTTTTAGCTGGCATTGGAATAATATAAGAATCATAAAAAAGTATAGGGTTAGATTAAATCCTATACTTTTTTAATTTATTTATATATAGTGTTAAAAAGTAGTCAAATAATAAAAAAATAGGTTGTACAAATATTATTAAATTTTTCATAGACATATTAGTATTTATAGGATTGCCAATAAATAATTCATATAATTTATAAATCAAGAAGAATGTAATATTAAAGTATATTAACTTTAAGACAATCTCTATTAAAATATTATTAGTTTTTTCTATAAGATTCTTTATTATTCCATAGGGACCAAAAAATAATATATAAAATAGTATATTTCCTCTCATTCCTAATAGCACTGTAGATAAAATAGAAGAAGCAATATATATGTATAAACTATTTTTGGTACCAGTTAATATTAATCCAATAGGAATTATTAAGGCAGATAAAAAAAGCATTAACAATTTATTATAGGGTAAAATAGTACTTAAATAAATAAAAATGATACTTAATGCTGTAAGGAGGCCACCATATGCTATAGCCTTACTTTTATTATTTAAATACATGATATAAAGTCTCCCCCCATACACTCACATAGACAATCTAAACAATAAAGGGTTGCACAAATATTACATATATTATGATCTCTATTATTATAAGGTTTTCTGTAGTTATCATTTCTTCTAAATAGGGAATTGAAAGCATTATTATATTCTCTATTTCCAGGATTCATAGAACAAGCTGTTTCTAAATTACTATAGGCTGCATCATACCATCCTCTATTCTGGTTTAATATTCCCATTAAGAAATACCATTCTCCTGTTTTTTTATTTACCATATTTAATTTTCTTTCAGCTTCAGCTAAGTTTCCATTCTGAATATCAATTCTTGCACTATATAATAATTCTTCCTCTGAAAAATTATTATTTCTATTGCTCATAAGAAAATTATAGGCATCATTTATTTCTTTTAATTTCTCCTCAGCTAACTCTCTTAAAGGATTGTCTATGAATTTATCTGGGTGGTATTTTTTTACAAGTTTTTTATAAGCCTGTTTTATTTCACTTTCTGTTGCATTTTTATTTATTTCCAATATTTCGTAAGGATCTTTCATTTGTTTTCATCTCCTTAGTTTCAAACACTTTTTCTATCTGTGCTAGAAGTCCAAAATTAAAAACATTAAATAATATATCCCTATTTTTTTCTATAGGCAATTTTTCAAATGCTCTGCTACATTCTCTAGCATAGGAAGTTAAAATGAAATGTATTCTTTTATTTGTACTTTTTACAAAATCCTTATAAGGTATATTTTTTTTATTTAAAATTAAATTTATTCCATTAAATTCATTATTTTTTATATCCTTTTCTAAATCATCATAAGCATCTATTATATAAATCCATTTTCCGAGATTATATCCTAAATGGTATAATGATTCATCATATTCTTTATTATTTATATAAGATAGTATAGTATAGGCTGTTAATTCACCAAAAGGATGACTTAATTCATCTAGGCTATCTATATTTTTACTTTTTTCAAGATAATAAAGTTTATTTAGATTTTCTTTTATATTATTCTCAATTTGTTGAAAATTTTCGGGTATTTTATTTAAATAAGTTTTAAATATAGATGAAAAAACTCTACTTCTAATAGTTTTGTCATCTATAACATCATCCAATAATTTATGATAAGTTAAAATAATATTCAAATAAGAAGCATATCTTAAAGGCTCATTATCTACTAAAAATATTCTTTTCTTAATTGGATGGAGTATACAATTTCTTTTTATATATTTTTCTTCATTGCCATTGAAAGAATCTAATAATATAGCTAGAAAAGTTGTATCATAATTTAATGTAATTCTAGGAACATTTCCAAAATTATACTTTATATTTCTACAAAGTCCACAATAATAAGCTTTGATCTTTTCATAATCTTTTATTTTCAGTTCCATTTTATAGGGGATGACATAACCAAACATAATATTCTCCTTAAGTTTACTTTCAGTCATAATATATCATACTAAAAAATCTGATTCAATTAGAAACAAATATTTGACTGAAAAAATAATAAGATATATAATAAAATTTGTAAGATAAAAAACAAGGGAAAGTGGTGTGAATCCACTGCAGCCCCCGCTACTGTAAACGATTAAATGAATCGTAAGCCAGATTACCTTAATTAATATATGCTAAAACTTCGGAGGGAAGTTTTATGCGTTTTAGATTTATTCTACCTCCAGAGGTAGTTTTTTTATTTTCTAAATATTTTTTCAAAGAAGGAAGGGATTTCATGAAGCTATTAAAAGAAACATTAGAAGCTATAAAGCCTGTAGATGAAGAAGCAAAGAAGAAGGCTAAGGAAAGAATGGATAACTTAACCAAGCCTATAGGTAGTTTAGGAGTTTTAGAAGATATAGCTATAAGAATGGCAGGAATAACAGGAAAAGTACATAACAAAATGGATAAAAGAAATATAGTGGTTATGTGTGCTGATAATGGAGTAGTAGAAGAAGGTGTTAGTGCTTGCCCTCAATGGTTTACAAAAGTACTTACTGAAAATCTTACTAGAGGATATACTGGTGTAACTGTCCTCTCTGAACTTATAAACTCCCATGTAACTACTGTAGATATAGGTGTAAATGCAGATATAGATAATCCTAAAGTTATAAATAAAAAGATTGCATATGGAACCAAAAACATGACAAAGGAACCAAGTATGACTCGTGAAGAAGCTATAAAGGCTATAGAGGTAGGAATAGAAATATCGGATAAACTTTATAGTGAAGGATATGATATACTAGGAACAGGAGAAATGGGTATAGGAAACACTACTACTAGTGGAGCAGTATTATCTGTATTTTCAGGATTGAGTCCAGATATTACTTGTGGAAAAGGTTCAGGCCTAACAGATGACCAATATGAAGGAAAGAAAAATGCTGTAAAAAAAGCTATAGAAATAAATAAGCCAGACAAAAATGATCCTTTAGATGTTATTTCAAAAGTAGGAGGGTTTGACATAGCTGGGATATGTGGTTGTTTTCTTTCAGCAGCAAAAAATAGAAAACCGATAGTTATAGATGGATTTATTTCATCGGCAGCAGCATTATGTGCAGTTAGGCTAAACCCTATAGTAAAGGATTATTTATTTCCATCTCATCTTTCAAAAGAGCCAGGAGCTATGTATATGATGGAGGAAATAGGACTTAAACCAATGCTTAACCTTGAAATGAGGCTTGGAGAAGGTTCAGGTTGTCCTTTAGCATTTCAGATTATAGATTCGGCTCTTTATATAATGGATAATCTAGCTACTTTTGAACAATCAACTCTTAATAAAGATGTATTAATAGATATTAGGTGATAATATGATTATACTTGTGACAGGTGGAGCAAGGAGTGGAAAAAGCTCCTTTGCTGAAAAACAATATGAAAATAAAAAAGATGTAGTCTATATAGCTACATCTAAGGTAATGGACAAGGAAATGGAAGATAGGGTTATTCTTCATAAAAAATCTAGGCCTAGCTATTGGAGAACCTTTGAGGGAAATTATGATTTAGATAATGCAATAGGGAAAGAAGAAAATTATTTATTAGACTGTGTAACAGTCCTTACATCAAATATAATGTATGATTTAACCAAAGATGAAGAAAGAATATCAATAGAACTTCAAAAAAAAGTAGAAGATACAGTTGTTAATGAATTAAATAAGCTTATAAATAAAATAAATGATGAAAATTATAATTTAGTACTAGTTACAAATGAGATAGGTTCTTCATTAGTACCAGAAAGTCATATAGGAAGAGTTTTTAGAGATGTTCAAGGAAGAGTAAATCAAAGGATAGCTTCTATTTCTAATGAAGTTTATTTGGTATGTTGTGGCATACCAGTGAAGATAAAGTGATAAAGGGCTTAATACTTGCTATACAATTTTTATCTAGAATACCTATAAATATAGCAGTAGATTTTAATGAGGAAAATTTAAGGAAAAGCACTTTTTTTTATCCGTTTACAGGTATGATTATAGGTGGAATTGCTGGTCTTTTTTATTATATTTTTTCCTATATAAATAAAGATATAGCTTCTTTCATAGCTGTACTAAGTATTATAATAACGACGGGAGGACTTCATTTAGATGGTATAGGAGATACTTTTGATGGTTTCTACTCTGCTAGGGATAGAGAGAGAATACTTGAAATAATGAAAGATAGTAGAGCAGGGACTTATGGTGTGGTGGCTATAATACTTGATATATTATTTAAATATATTCTCATATCTAATATAGAGGGAAATATTCCACTATACTTAGCATTTTCTTGTGCCAATGCTAGATTTATGTCAGTGCTACTTATGTCTTTTGCCAAAATTGCTAGACCAGGTGGTTTAGGAGATATGCTAGCCAGTAGCAATCCTAGAAGTTATGCTATAGCTGGAGGAATATTATATAGTATAATTGTTTTTCTTGTGAATCCATTGTTTTTAATACCTTTAGTAGCATCAATATTATGGGCATTGTTAGTTACTTTAAAGACTTACAAAACTATTGGAGGATTTACTGGAGATGTTTATGGTGCAACTATCGAAACTACAGAGATAATATCTCTCATAACTTTTGCAGGGGTGCTAAAATGGATATAATATTTGTTAGACATGGTGAAACATTAGAGAATAAAAAAGGTATCTATGGAAGTTTAGATACATCTTTATCTGAAAAAGGAAAAAAACAAATAGTTGAAACGAAAAAGCAAATAAAAAAACTTTCCTTTGAAAATATTTATATAAGTCCACTTAAAAGAACTATAGAAACATCAAAAATACTAGGAGTAGAAGGAATTTTTGATGAAAGAATTAAAGAAATAGATTTTGGACTATTTAGAGGTAAGACTTATGAGGAAGTTAAAAAACTATATCCAGAAGAAATGGTTTATTGGCTCAAAGACCATGTAAGATATAAAATGCCTGAGGGAGAAAGTCTATTGGATTTATATAATAGGACAGCAGATTTTTTGAATAATAGGATTGAAGAAGATAAAGATATATTAGTAATTACCCATGAAGGCGTTATAAGATGTGCATTATGCTGGATATTTGATAATGCTGAACATTTCTATAGGTTCAAGATTAAAAATGGAGGCATAACCATTATTGCAGTAGAAAATGATTATAAATATATAAAAGGTATAAACAATATATTCTAAGCACAGACTATTCTGTGCTTATTTTAAATTATAATTAAAGCAAGAGAAACAATCAGAAAATTAGTAAAATTATTTACAATAGAAAGTGAAATATGAAAGTTAAAATAGAGAATTTAAATTATGTTAGTAGACTAAAGTAAAATAAAAAAGAGGTAGGTAAATACAAGCTTACCTCTTTTTTATTTAATAGAGAACCTGATTTAGTTTTTGTGAAATATATGGAAGAAAAAGAGTCAATATTACATCAATATTTCTTAAAGTATATTGCTAAAGAAAGTGGTGGTAAAGAATCACATAGAATTTTAGATGATTTTGGAGGGGAAATTGATTTACCCCATTTAGCTGCGACAATTCAAGGATATGCAAGAGTATTGGGAGTTCCTGAATTTTGAGCTGGCTGGGGAGGAGATTTGGCAACACTTTAGAGAACCTTATATTGTTAATATTAATAATATAAGGTTTTTAGTTTTTATAATTTAATTATTTTTCTTTAGGACATAAAAGAGAAGAGAATATTGTACCTACAATAGCTGGAATTAAATAATAACGAAGAGATTTTATTATAGAAGGTTTTATTTGATCGATTATACTTAGATTATATCTTATTGAAGTTAAATAATATGTATAAAATGAATATGATGTAAATGCTAAAATGAAATTATAATAACAGTAATGCTTTTTTTGTACCCAATTTTAGAAACCATAATTGCATGAATTATAATGAACATAATATATCTTATCCAAAAAGGAATAATTATCATAAATCCATTATTTGATACCATAAGAACACGAGCAATTATTTCTATACCTAATATTACTGCCCATATAATACCTAACCATTTCATTACTTTTTTCATAAATATTTTCCTTTCGTTTTGTTAATTTAGTTTATAATTCTAGTATGCTGTAAAATTTTTCTAGATATTTATATTATATCATAAAGTCAATGTGTTTAGTACTTTGAAGCAAGAACAATTTGTAGATTATTTGGCTATTTCACAACTTTTTTAAGTTAAGAGGTTATTTTTTAATATAATTTTATATTTTATAAAATTATATTAAAAATAATATTAATGATATAATAGTTATAGCTATTTGAAAGGAGATGTATTTATGGTGGAAGTAAGAGTCAGATTTGCTCCTAGTCCTACGGGATATTTACATGTAGGAGGAGCTAGAACGGCATTGTTCAATTATTATTTTGCAAAGAAAAATAACGGGAAGTTTATCTTAAGAATAGAAGATACAGATAAAAAAAGGCTTAAAGAGGATTCTATATCTCAAATATTATCTAGTATGAAATGGCTAGGAATGGATTGGGATGAAGGACCAGAAATAGGAGGAGAGTACGGACCTTATTTTCAATCAGAAAGAATAAATTTATATACAGATGAAATAAAAAAACTTCTAAACGAGGGGAAAGCTTATTATTGTTTTTGTACTGAAGATGATATAGAAAAAGAAAGAGAAGAACAAAGGAAAAATAAACTTCCATATAGATATTCAGGAAAATGTAGTCATCTATCAAAAGAGGAAGTAGAAAGAAATTTAAAAATAGGAAAACCCTATGTAATAAGGATTAAAATGCCTAGAGATGGAAGTACTGAAATAGAAGATTTAATTAGAGGAAAAGTAGTAGTTGACAATACCCAATTAGATGATTATATAATTATGAAATCTAATGGTATACCTACTTATAATTTTGCTTGTGTAATAGATGATTATGCTATGAAAATTAGCCATGTAATAAGAGCGGAAGAACATTTATCTAATACTCCAAAGCAAATTTTAACTTATAAAGCATTAGGTTACGAAGTACCAAAGTTTGCCCATTTACCTATGATATTAGCTCCAGATAGGAGTAAGTTAAGTAAAAGACATGGTGCTACATCTGTTGAAGAGTTTAAAGAAAATGGATACTTACCAGAAACATTAGTAAATTATTTGACCTTGCTAGGATGGTCTCCAGGAGGTAATGAAGAAATATTTTCTATGGAGGAAACAATTGAAAAGTTTTCGTTAGATAAAGTAACCAAAACAGCAGCTATATATGATACAAAGAAGCTTAGCTGGATGAATGGACAATATTTGACAAGATCAGATTTAGAATATATAGCTAAAGAGGCTCTACCTTATCTTGTTGAAGATGGATTGATTGAAAGTAATGATATTGAAGAAAAATATGAATATATAAAAAGAGTAGTAGATATTGTAAGAGAGAAAGTTAAATTGCTCCCTGAAATTTCAGATGCTAGTAGTTATTTTTTTAAGGATATAGATGAATATGAAGAAAAAGGTGTAAAGAAAAGATTTACTAAAGATGGTGTAGTTAAAATACTTGAAAGAGGAAAAGAAGCTTTAAAAAATGCTCCTAATTTTAATGTAGACACAGTAGAAAAAGTTTATAGAGATTTAATAGATGAGTTAGGAATTAAGGGAGGAGATATTATACATCCTACAAGGCTTGCAATATCTGGAAGGACTGTAGGACCTAGTCTCTTTGATATTATTTCTGTCTTAGGAAAGGAAACTTGTATTAAAAGAATGGATAAGGCTATAGATTATATAAATGAAAATGTTTTGGAATAAATTAGTGGCATACTTCTATTTAGTATTTATTTAAAAACGAATAGAAGTATGTTTTTAAAAAATAGAAAATAATATTGCTATATTTTAAAAAAAGGAGTATAATACTAATGTAGTTGCTCATGATCCGGGATGGTGTAATTGGTAGCACCTGTGACTCTGGATCACATAGTCTAGGTTCGAGCCCTAGTCCCGGAGCCAAAAATAAATAGGGCCCCATGGTCAAGAGGTTAAGACGCTGCCCTCTCACGGCAGAATCAGGAGTTCGATTCTCCTTGGGGCTACCATTAAATTAAAAAAGAATATATTTAAATATATTCTTTTTTAATTTAATGGAGAAAGTATATTTTGATTTTTTATTTTAATAAACTCTATTAATTATCAGATAATTCAGAAGATTATTTGACTTCTTAACAAAAAAACAATTATATTATCAATTGATGCCATATATATTATATAATAAAAATTGATAATTATTATTTTGGAGATATTTATTAATTTTATAGTATGAAATTAGTTCCATAAGAATTATAAGGAGTGATTCTGTGGAGAAAATCTTAGCGATAGCAAGTTACAGTATAGAATCAGTCAATTCCTATTATGCACAGATAAGGAGCTTATTTGCAGAAAAAATTGAAGTTAAAAAAATTTACATAGATGATCCTAAAATTGAAAAAGGCATATATGCAGATGTAATACTTATGCCTTCCTATCATATGTTTGGAAAAATCAAGAAGTACATAAGGAGTAAATGCGATCTAGTATTTGCTAGTAGGACAATATCTAAATTAGGATTAGAGAAGATAATGAATATTAAAGAAGATGAGGAAGTAATATTAATTGATGAAAGTCCTGGAATGACTGAACAAATGATTTCAGTAATTTATCAATTAGGTGTAAACCATATTAATTTAAAATCCTATTGGTCAATACAAGAAAAAGATATCCAAGATAAAATTGTAATTATTTTAGGACAATCTGATTATATACCAAATACAGCAAAAGAGATTATCAATATAGGGAATAGTTTATTAGATTTTAATACAATAATTGATATTGGAATGAAATTCGATTTAATGTCTATGTTAAATAGACAAGATATTGGAAGAAGTTATAGAGAAGTTGAAACGGCTAATTTTGGTTTAGCAGAAATCTTAAGAGTAACAAATAGTCGGGAAAGCCAACTTGATATATTACTTCAAGTAACTGATGCAGGAGTTATTGGCATTGAACCTGAAGGCAATATATTCCTTTATAATGATATTGCTGAAGAAGTAATAGGGATTAGAGAAGATGAAATTATTAATAAAAATGGAATAGAATTATTTCCACAAATACCTTTTAAATGTGTTCTTAAAAGTTTAAGATCAGTAGAAGAAAAACTTGTTAGAATCAATGGATATGATGTTGTTGCTTCAGTTAATCCTTTAATACACTCGAAAAAGCTATATGGAGCTATTTCTATAATAAGAAAATATAGTGATACTGAAAAAAAACAGCATATATTAAGAAAACAGTTAATTGGAAAGGGCCATAAGGCAAAATATAGTTTTGATGATATAATTGGTGAAAGTGATGCTCTTGTAAAATGTAAAAAAATAGGAAGAAGAATGGCAAAATCTAATTCCTCAATATTAATCACAGGAGAAACTGGAACAGGAAAAGAACTATTTGCCCAAGCTATTCACAATACTTCACCAAGAAAAAACTATCAATTTGTTGCTGTAAATTGTGGTGCCATTCCAGAAAATCTTTTAGAGAGTGAATTATTTGGATATGAAGAAGGAGCTTTCACTGGTGCAAAGAAAGGTGGAAAATCAGGGCTTTTTGAATTAGCTCACAAAGGCACTTTATTCTTAGATGAAATTACTGAAATGTCTATGGATCTCCAGGTAAAACTTCTTAGGGTTTTAGAAGAAAGGGAGATAATAAGAATAGGTGGAAATAGGATGATAGATGTAGATGTTAGAATAATAGCTGCCACTAATAACAATATAAAAAACATGGTGAAAAAAGGAGAATTTAGGGAAGATTTATATTATAGATTAAATGTACTTCCATTAAGAATACCTCCTTTAAGAGTTAGAAAAGAAGATATACTAGTTCTTATAGAAGAATTTAAAAAGGAATTTAAAAGTGATTTTACATTAACTGAAAAAGCAAAGGAATTGTTATTAAATTATAGTTGGAATGGAAATGTAAGAGAATTAAGAAATTATGTTGAATACTTTGTAAACTTAGATTTAAAAGAAATAGATGCAAAAAACTTCCCTTTTGATTATGAAGAAAGTACAGATAATGAATTTGAAAATCAATATGAAAAAAGACTGATGGTAAGTTTTTTGGAAGCTGCTGGCAATAATATAAGAAAATATATTTTTGTATTAGAAGAATTAGAAAAAGGATACATTGATAATAGAAGATTAGGAAGAAGAAGTATTCATCAGATAGCAAAAGAAAAAGAAGTATTCATCAGCGAACAGGAAATAAGGAGTATATTAGTAAACCTTGAAAAGTTTTCAATGGTAGAAATATTTAAAGGAAGAAGTGGAACTGTCATAACAGAATATGGAATACGTGCATTAAGATATTTACAAATGGGTTGAAAGGTATAAAATATCTTACCTTTTAATCCATTTATTTTATATAGATATTATCAAATTATTATAATAATATTTATATAAGTTTATTTATAGTTAATAGATTATAAAGACTTAGATTGTATAATTATTAAAAATACTTGGTATAAGAAATAGATTAATTAATATTAATTAATAAAATAATAAAGTTTTAGTAATATATTTTGGATATTTTAATAAATAGAGTAGAAGAGAATTTAATACAAATACAATAAAAAGGAGAGTGAATGTAGTTGACGAAGAAGAGAAAGGATATTTTCATAGTAGGCTTTGCATTGTTTGCAATTTTTTTCGGTGCTGGTAATCTAATTTTTCCACCTAGTCTAGGTGTTGTTTCAGGAAAGCATTGGGCTTTAGCAGCATTTGGTTTTTTACTTACAGACCCAGTTCTACCAATCCTTGGTATTATTGCGACATCTAAGGCAGGTGGAAAAGCTGAAGATCTTGGAAAAAGAGTAAGTCTCACTTTTTCTAGGACTTTAGGAGCAATTTCTATTTTAGTTGTTGGACCTTTGTTTTCAATACCAAGAACTGCAGCAACTACACATGAGATAGCTATACAGCCTACTTTATCTAGCATACCACTTATAATAACATCTATAATATTTTTTGTACTTACTTATTTATTAGCAGTGAATCAAAGTAATGTAATTGATAAAATTGGGAAATACTTGACTCCGGCATTATTAATTATACTTACTATCATAATAATCACAAGTATAGTAAACCCTATTGGTTCGAGGATAGAGCCAGAACCTAATAATTATTTTTTAATAGGCTTTGAAGAAGGTTATCAAACAATGGATGCATTAGGAGCATCTTTAATGGCAGG
>CCEZ01000012.1 GCA_000751555.1 Anaerosalibacter massiliensis
GAAACAGCCCCATCTTTTTAATAATTTATTTAACTTCTGCCTTTTTTAACCCATTTAGCTACCATTGCTGTTCTTTTTCCTTGATGTTTAACTGCATCTTCTACATCTTCAATCATTTTTCCTTCTTGATCTATTGTTACACTGGTTCCATAAGGGTTTCCTCCAGCTTTAAAAATGGATTTATCTGTGTATCCTGGTGGCACAATAATTGCTCCCCAGTGCATCATTGATGTATAAAGAGCATGGATAGTTGCCTCTTGACCTCCATGGGTGTTTCCAGCACTAGACATAGCACTTACAACTTTATCATTTAACTTTCCTGATGCCCACATTCCTCCCATAGTATCTAAAAATTGTTTCATTTGAGAAGCAATATTTCCGAAACGAGCTGGTGAACTAAATATGAAACCATCAGCCCATTCTATATCATCTTTAGAAGCAAAAGGTATGTCTTTAGTTGCTTCTACATGAGCCTTCCACTCTGGCTTTGAATTTATAGCTTCTTCAGGAGCCAATTCCGGAACCTTTAGTATTCTTATCTCTGCGCCTTCTTCTTTTGCTCCTTCTCCAGCCCATTTTGCCAATTGATAATTAGTCCCTGTAGAACTATAATATATAATCGCTAATTTAACTTTTTCCATATTTTAAATCCCCTTCCCAATAAATTTATATTCCATGTAAATTTTACCCTAAATCAAAAAATATAAACTTTAGACATTGAGGACAATTGGTCTTGTCTCATTTTATTAAAATAAAAATATATTTTTATAAAAAGTAAATACTAATCATATATTTTAAATATAAAATTGGAGGGATTTTCTTTGGAGATTAAAGGCTTTTTTAATGACATAAAATCAGCTAATGATGCAATTGAAAGTCTTAAAAAAGAAGGATTTGAGAATGCATATTTAGACGCTAATGATCATTATATAGGGAACAGAAATATTCAAACTAATCTTCCTGGGGCTAATGGTGCTGATAGCCTTTCAGATTTAGTGTTAAACTCTGGTTCTAATGATGTAGATAAAGATAAAGCTCCTCTAGCTGCGGCTAATCCTATGGTAAGTGGTATGAGTAGTTTTGAAGAAATAACAGATATTAATTGTAGTGTTATTGTAAAAACAGATGAAACAAATTCTACAAAAGCCAAAGAAATAATGGAAAATATGGGTGGAATAACTGATGATCCAAATGTAAGCAGAAACAAGGCAATATCGAAAGCAGATATTGTATTAGAAAAAGCAATAGATAATATTAAAATAGATAGAAAACAGTAAATTAAAAGGCGGGGTTCATCTACCCTGCCTTTTAATTTGGATCTACACTTGCTTTCCCAGTCACTTCATCTATTGATATCTCAACTACATTTACAATATTCATATCTTCAATAGAAAGGTCTGGGTATTTGTATTCACTAGCATGCTTTTCCATAAGTTTATTCATTACTGTAAGTTTAAACTTATCATCGTGAACTATATTAGCTTTTCCAAAAACTAAAACACTCCAAAATCTCATAGTAAAATTTCTAGCCTCAGGTGCAGAATATATTTTTCCTGGACTGCTAACTTCTAAGCATACTTTTGAATTATCCTTTATATTTTCTAATTTTCTTCCTTTAAATCCTGTGTGAAAATATATTTTTTCATTGTATAAGACAAAATTAATAGGTGTAATATAAGGTTGTTCATCTTCTCCACAAGTTGCAAGTCTACCATAGACTGATTTAGAAAGTAAGTTTAAACTTTTATCTTCAGATAACCATTTTGTAGGCATATTTTTATCTCCTTTCTGTGCCACCAGGATGTTTTAATTGACACATTAATATTCAAAATTCCTTGCTAATAATTTGAGTTATTATTGTAATCATTATATAATATATATTTTATTAGTAAAGTGTTTTGACCTTGTTTTACAATTACATATTAATTGAAAGGAGGGCATATATGGAAGCTAAAAAAACAAAAAAACTGAAAGTCCCTCATGTATATGTTATAGTTTTTTTCTTAGTTTTTATTGCTGCAGTTTCCACATGGTTTATACCTTCAGGAGAATTTGAATATGAGGAAATAAATGTTAATGGAGTTGTCAGAAATGTTGCTATACCTGGTTCGTACAAGGTTATACCAAAGGAAGAAACTACAAGAGCTGGATTAATAGAATTTATGAGCTCTTTTCATAAAGGAATGATAAATAATGCAGAAGTTATGATGCTAATATTTATAGTAAATGGTGCTTTTGCATTGATTGTAAAAACTGGTGCTTTTCATGCAATGCTTGGTTCACTACTTAGAAAACTCGGAGATAAATCAAAAATTATCATTCCCGTATTCTTTGTATTATTTGGATTAGGAGCATCCTTATTTGGAATGAACAATGAATACAATGGTTTGATTCCAATATTTGTTGGCCTTGGAACTGCATTAGGTTATGATGCAATGCTAGGCTTTGCTATTATAGAACTTGGTAGAAGTTTAGGATTTGCAGCAGCTATTATGAATCCATTTACAATAGTTGTAGCTCAAAGTATAGCTGGAGTTCCTATATATTCTAATACTCCTTTTAGAATAGCTATATTTATTGCTTTTAATATTATAGGTATATATTGGATTTTTAGATATGCTAGAAAGCTAGATGATGATCCTGCAAATAGTTTAATGAAAGATGAGGAAACAATGTTTTCTTTTGATAGGGAAGAATTAATTGAATATAAAGTAACTAATAAACATATTTTAATATTCATTGAAATGTTATTGGCGTTATTACTTATAATGTATGGGTTTATCAAACTTGAATGGGGTTCTATTGAATTATCAGGTATATTTTTATTAATGGGAATCATAGCTGCTATAATTAATGGATGGGGTCCTAATAAAATAGCTGAAGAATTTATAGAAGGTTGTAGAAATATCGTATATGGAGCACTAATAGTAGGTTTTGCTGGGGCTATTTTAGTAGTTCTTAAGGAAGCTCAAATAATAGATACTATAGTTAATTTCATGGGTTCTAGTCTAAGCCGTTTCCATCCTGCAATAGCAGCTCAAGGTATGCTATTTATACAAACTATAATTAATTTCTTTATACCCTCAGGATCAGGTCAAGCTGCAACTGTAATACCTATGATGGCTCCTATAGGTGATTTAGTAGGAGTAAGTAGAGAAGTCACCGTTCTAGCTTATCAAATGGGAGATGGATTATCAAATCTACTGTGGCCAACATGTGGTATAGTAACAGCTTGTGGAATAGCAGGTATACCTATTGATAAATGGTGGAAATTCTTTGTTCCTCTATTTGGAATAATGTATATCATGCAAATGATAATAATATTTATTGCAACAATAATAGGAATGTAAAAATCTAGGCTAATGTTAGCCTAGATTTTTACATAAACATAAGTTGTTTTTGCTTGCTTAAATAATCTTTTATTGCATTTTTAAGTGCTTGTACATCATGAACCACTAAAATGCTCTATTTAATACATTAATATCCAAATTCTTTACCAATAATTATTACCTTTATCCTATCTTTAATAAATTGTCCTCTAATAATTATAAAATCATTACATATACGATTCGGACTTTTACAGTCTATACAATATCCTAGTTTAGTACAAGGAGTATCTTTATTAAGTCTCTTTGCATCTAATGGAGCTGCATATTGCCTAACTCTTCTTTCTGCTTCCTCAGTATCACGAACTATCTTGTTTACACCTGCAACTAAAATCACCTGTTTAGGCCCATATATCATAGGTGCAACTCTACTCCCATTTCCATCGATATTATAAAGCTCTCCACTTTCAGTTATAGCATTTGTACTACATATAAAAGTATCAGCAGAAAAGTTCTTTATATAAATTTCTTTCTTTTCTTTACTTGTAATACCTTCCCTATATTTATCAAGGAAAGTAAAATTACCTTTACGAAGAAAATCTATTGCTCCTGTTTGAAAAAGTGTCATAGAGTCCCCTATACCTACTAAAGAATTTTCTGGAATAAGTTCTTTCAATAATTCTATCAATTTTAATTCATCATTGATAAAATATCCTGCCATATTGCGTTTTCTTAAACCATCTATAGTTCTTTCAACTTTTTTATCTAAATACCATGAAATGTTTTCATCCATTAGAATCCCTCCTTGCGTTTTGTCTTTGCCCATATATTATATCTAATTATAATATTCGGATTAGATTTTGCAAATATTCAGATATAGATAGACTATCAAACAGCTTACTCCCAAAATGGATATACTTTTTCACCTTTTTCTCCAGTATACTTCTTGAAAAATATTCCTACAGGTTCACAATAAATAGCATGATCTTCATCATTAGGCCGTAAAAATCCTGCATATACTCTAATCATCTTATGTCCATTATGCATTACTGTATGTTCTTCTGGAATATCCATTGCTCCTATAGCGAGAGCTGCTAAAATAGCCAGAATGCTTACAATTGTAGCTACCCCCACCAATACACTTTTTATAAATCCTTCTCTCTTACAAAAATAAGAAATCAATCTAAACATTATAAGAATTCCCAAGAATACAATACTGAAGATACCTAACCAATTCACCCAACTTCTTATTGATAATCCTTGAACGCTTAATGAAATCAATACTAAAACTCCATAAAATATTAAAAAACACACTAATACCTTAATTACCTGTATATTGATACTCTTCTCTCTTTTACTACCCTCATCCAATCTTATATTCTCCCTCCATAATCTTCCTAATTTTTTGTCTTTTCATTTTGTCTTTGCCCATTCTGCAGCCTTATTGTTAATATTATTTTATAAAGAAATCCTTATCATCACAATAAGCCTCAATATTATATTTGAATATAACTACAAGATATTAAAACTATCTATTTTCCATAAATAATTATTTCAATAATTATATCATAAAAATCCTAAATAAATTATCATAAGTTGTAGTGAAAAAATTGCTTTTATCATCTCCTCTCAAGTGCTCTACTATAATTTAATAAAGATAATTTAAATCTTCTAATTTTATGGATTTACTCTTTAATTTTGGGAAAGATAATTGTAAGCCAAATTGCTTGCACTTATCATAGAATAAAGTTTTATAATACAAGGTACACCTAGGTAAATAATACTGACTAAATTATATAAAAAATTTAGGATAATATAACATCTACCAAAAAAATAACTACAGTATAGGAGAGGATTATATGTATTTTAGTAATGGTAATTATGAAGCTTTTGCAAGACCAAAAAAGCCTGAAGGTGTAGAAAAAAAGACAGCATATTTTGTAGGAGCAGGAATTGCTTCTCTGGCAGGGGCGGCATTTTTAGTAAGAGATGGACAGATGGATGGAAATAAGATTCATATTCTAGAAGAACTACCCCTACCAGGTGGAAGTTGTGATGCTATTTATGAGACTTCAAAGGGCTTTATAATACGTGGTGGACGTGAGATGGAAAATCACTTCGAATGTCTGTGGGATTTATTCCGCTCTATTCCTTCACTAGAAATTGAAGGAGCTTCTGTATTGGATGAGTTCTATTGGCTAAACAAAGAAGACCCAAACTATTCATTAATGCGTGCAATCGAAAATAGAGGACAAGATGCACATACTGATGGAAAGTTTGCTTTAAGTGATGATGCTGCAATGGAAATAGCTCAGCTATTCCTTACTAAAAACGAAGATTTAAATGACATAAAAATAAATGACATGTTTTCAGATGATTTTTTTAGCAGCAACTTCTGGCTATATTGGAGAACAATGTTTGCCTTTGAAGAGTGGCATAGTGCTCTGGAAATGAAGCTTTATTTACAAAGATTCATTCATCATATCCAAGGTCTACCTGACTTTAAAGCCTTAAAATTCACAAAATATAATCAATATGAATCATTGATTTTGCCTTTAACTAGGTATTTGGAAGATTATGGTGTAGACTTCCAATATAATGTAATAGTGGAGAATGTAAAGTTTGATATTACGGGAGATAAAAAAGTTGCTAGGGAACTTCTACTAAAGAGAGATGGCAAAGAAGAGACAATTCATCTGACTGAAGATGACCTTGTATTTATTACTAACGGCTCCATGACTGAGAATTCTAATTATGGTGATAATGATAAACCTGCAGAAATGGACTCGTCCATAAGAGGATGCTGGAAGTTGTGGAAAAATATTGCTCAACAAGATCCTGCATTTGGCAATCCAGATGTATTTTGTTCAAATACAGAACTTTCCAATTGGGAATCTGCAACAGTAACCTGTCTTGACAATCAAATTCCTGAGTATATAAGAAAGATTTCTAAAAGAGATCCTTATAGTGGACGTGTCGTCACAGGGGGTATAGTTACAATTAAAGACTCAAACTGGCTTATGAGCTATACTGTAAATAGGCAACCACATTTTAAAGAACAACCTAAAGACCAAATAGTTGTCTGGATTTATTCTTTATTTACAGATAGACCTGGTAATTACATTAAAAAGGCTATGAGAGACTGTACAGGTAGAGAGATAGTACAAGAATGGCTATATCATCTAGGTGTACCTGAAGAACAAATAGAAGAATTATCAAAAACTACAAATGCTATTCCTGTAATGATGCCATATATAACATCACAGTTTATGCCAAGAGCTATGGGTGACCGTCCTGAAGTTGTACCTAAAGGCTGTATAAATGCAGCTTTTATAGGGCAATTTGCAGAAACAGAAAGAGGAACTGTATTTACAACAGAATACTCCGTTAGAACTGCAATGATAGCAGTTTATACTCTTCTTAATATAGACAGGGGGGTACCAGAAGTATTTGCTTCTCAATATGATATAAGAGTTTTACTAGATAGCACTATCAAACTTCTAGATGGTCGTAAACCAAAAATTCCTCTTTCATTTATAGCTAAGAAAAAGGTAGAGAAATTTATTGGTGACACTACAATAGAGGAAATGTTAGAAAAATATGGCTGGATTTAATAAAAAAGAGTGGAATAACCACTCTTTTATACTAATTAAAGTTATACTATAAATAAAAATAGAAAGTATGAAAAAATATGTTCATTTTAGATAAAATATTCAACAACCTTATATGAATATATTTTTAACACCAAAACATCAAGATAAGTAAAAAGTTTGATATCACTATATAACAACAATTAAGCTACTCTATACAACATGTTATATATCTAGTTCATTGAATAATAGTCTGATATAATATCTTACAAATACTCCATGTAATAAAATTCATTCTCACCATTAAAAGTTTTCTTTATATATTTATTTTTAATTTTAAAACCAACAGTTTTATAACAATTAATAGCTCTTTTATTAAAACTTCTTACCTCAAGAGCTATTGGAATATCAGGAAATCTTCTTTTGCACTCTTTAATTAATAATTTCATAATACTTTTTCCATGACCTTTTCCACAATAAGATGGTTTTAATCCAATACCAATAAATACCCTATCTTCAGGTTTTGTTATTCTTCCATAAGCAATCAGTTCATTATTTAATAATATTGCCAAAAATTCTCTTTCTCTTTTATCTTTTATGGCTAAACCCCAACCTTTTTTAACTACAGTATCCCAATCAGAAAAATTATAAACCGAGTAATATCCATTATATCTCCAATTACAAATTTCCTTAGCATAATCTTCAGTTAATATTGTTAGAATATATTTCACCATTGGTCTCAACTCCCTGCCTTTTTTACCTTTTCATCAACTTTATATAACTTTCTTTTGTCGTCTTGAATTGAGTAATACCTTCAGATTTACCTACTATTTCAAATCTAAATTTAAGTAATGTCCTTTCTCTGTTATTATTTATTACTTCTCTAGCATTACTTCTCCACCAAATTCATAAAAATAGTAATCAAGCATAAATTCTACGGCTTCTTTACCATAACCTTTACTACCTCCGTTAATTCATTATCTCATTTTGGCATATAATGATTGCTAATTGGTAGTTTTTTATTCCACATTTTAATATGAGAGTGAAACAACGCTTCTAATACTTGTGGGTCACCACTCTATCTTTCTTTAGGAAGATAATTAGGTGTATATTCTATTATAATCCAGTATGTATTTTTATTTTTATAAGATATTTACTATAATTTCAAAACCATATGTATATCATAAGGCTCTAATTCATACAAATCTTTATTTATTTCACTTGTTACTTTTGCACCTATAGCAAAATAAAAATCTACTGTGTTTTTAAATGGTGTGGCTGATATATATAAACTTTTAGCTCCTAATTCTTTTGCTTTTTTAGATAATAAATTCACTAAATTTTTGCCTATACCCTTTTTACGATAATTATTACTTATATAAAGCATATCCAATTTAATTTGGTCATTATTTCTACCAATAAATTTACTTTCCAAAGCTCCTAAACCTACAATTGTTCTATTGTGAAATGCTCCATATATAGTTCCATTTCTATCATATATATCTTGCAATCTATTAACATAATCATGGAGTTCTTTTAAATTCCAGCCTTTAATATCATAGAATTCGTCTACTATTTTAAGCTTATTATCTTTAAAATAATAAACTTCATTTACAGTTTCTTTCCTATCAATCTCACCTAATAATATAAGTTCTGATCTTTCAAGTAATCTATAGTCCAAAATAATCAACTCACTTTCAAATTCTTCAATACTTTCATCTATCTAAATTTCAATCCAATACTTTTGAACAATATTTCCATTACCCTTAACAAGCTCATTTTCAAGGTTTCCTTCATTTTCTGCTCAAAATAGTCTTTTGCTTCAATGGTTGCATTCCATTTGAGAGTAGTATATTCATTTGCACCATGTCTTATTGCAGCTTCAACCATCCTTTTTATCCTGTCCTAACCCTTTAAACTCTCCATTAAAAATATACTCTATAACCCAATTATAATATTTATCGTATAATTCCTTAATATCTCTAAAATTACTACCTACTATATCTACTCCCCTATCATCATACATATAGAAAGTAAGATTTCTCTCGGTATTTATGAAAAAACACTCTTCATTGACTGAAGGTTCTATGCAAAAATCTTGATTTCCTATTGCTTTTAATATTTTGTTTATTTTTAAATCATTGATTTTACATTTTATTATCAATCTATAAGTTTCTATGCCATCTTCAATATCATAATCATATAATGGATCTTCTAATTTAATTAATATAGCATTTTTTATAATGTTCTTATTTCTTATAAATTTATTGAAATAGTTCACTCTTTGCCATATTGAACAATCTTCATCCACACCTTTCCTTATATTTACTACCAAAAGCATATTTTCATTTTCTTTTATAACATCGGAAAATATAAATTTACTCCTTATAAAAATATTTCTTAAATATCTTTCCATATCGTTATAGGGATATATATCTTGTTCTAAATCAATACTTATAGCATTTTGAGCTTTGGAAAACAATTCTCCTGATAAATTCATATTCTGCAAATTCATTACTTCATATCCCTTCTACTTTACATCTTAATTGATAGAAATATTGCACAATTTCACTTTCATTTTCAATGGAATTTTTAAATAAGTTAAGTATCCATTCCATATTTTTACTATTCACTTCCTTTAAATCTTTCTAATTACTCTACAAGGATTACCTACGGCAACTACATTGTTAGGTATGTCTTTAGTTACAACACTTCCTGCGCCAATAGTTACATTATCCCCTATTTTTACTCCTGGACATATTATTGTTCCACCGCCAATCCAAACATTATTTCCTATGACTATTGGTTTGGCAAATTCTTTACCAGCTATTCTTTCTTCAGGATTAATTGGATGAGTAGCTGTATATATTTGAACATTAGGTGCTAAAAGTACATTGTTTCCAATCTGGACTTTATTAACATCCAATATGACACACCCAAAATTAGCATAAAAGTTTTCTCCAATTTCAATATTATATCCATAGTCGCAATGAAAAGGTGCTTCAATATAAAAAGAGCCTTTTGCAATAATTAACTCTCTTAATATTTCTTCTTTTTTTCTCTTTTCACTCGGTCTTGTATTATTAAACTCAAAAGTTAGATTTCTTGCATACTCTCTTTCTTTCACTAATTCTTCATCATCAGCATTGTAAAAATCGCCTGCTAGCATCTTTTCCTTTTCACTTCTCATAGCAATTTCTCCTTTACTCTTTTTTATAATAAAATATCTTTATGCCATACATCTATAAGTTTTTTTCAAAAGCTATTCTTTCACTTCCATCTTCTAAATAAATTATTCCACAATATTTAAACCCATTTTTCTTAAGCAGTTTCTGCATAGCTAAGTTTTCTTTATGTGTATCTATTCTAATACTATACACATCCTTTTCCAAACAAATTTTTTCTACATTTTCTATAATTAAACTTGCTAATCCTGCTCTTTTATATTTTGAATCGATAGCCATTCTGTGAATAACTGCATACTCACCATCGCTAAGCCATTTACCGTCATAAATATATTCATAAGTTTTTTCTCCATCAAAAGAAACTGCTACAGTCCCGATTATAGTGTTATCCTTTAACAATACATATCCATAATTGTTAGCAATATCATTATAGACTGTTTCATAATTAGGATAATTGTCTTGCCACTGATCAATTCCTTGTTTCTTAAAATAGCCTTGTGCCTGATTGATAATACTCATTATACTATTAGCATCTGATTCAAAAGCTTTTCGAAATTCCAAACTTATAGCTCCTTTCATCTAATATATCTCCTTTTACTCCATTCTACCCCATTTCATTTCTTCACCATTTATATCATACCTTTTTCTCTTAGCTTTGATTTCTTCTATCTCTATTCTATATACATTGGTCCTTTTTAATCCTGCCTTAATTGCCATGTCAAAGTAGTCCATCTTTGTCGGAGTGTATTTCTCACATATAAGTTTCATAGCTTTAATTTTTTCTTCTTCATCTTCTACTAATTTTACCTTACCTATAACAACAGCCGATTCATATTCAGTTGTAAATACCTTGCTAATAAGTAATACTGCCTTCGATTCATCCTTTATAATTTCATCTAATTCCTCTTTAGTATAGTTTTCTGGAATTTTTGTCTCTCCTACAAAGGCTACACTAACTTTAGGTTCTTTCTCAAATATTTTAACCTTTCTTCCACCCATTGCTGAATGAAAATATAGATTATTTCCATCTCTTACAATGGAAAGAGGTATGCCATATGGTTCATTATCTTCACCTATCATAGATATAATGCCATATCTTGACTTATCTATGACTTCCATACCAAATTCTCTAGTCATTTCTCTATCTTTTCTTCTCATAATTTTCACCTACCTAATTAGCATATTTATTATTTTTTACCTATAAACTTCTCCTCTTATTTTACTATTTATCGTTATTTAAGGCAATCTTTACCATACTTTTATTTCAATATATAGAATAAAAACCATAGTTCTAAGGTAATCATTCCTGCCCTATCCCTATGGTTTCTAACTGAAGAATTTAAGAAATATGCGAAAGTTAATTAAATAATTATTGACACACAAAATAACAATTATTTTGATTATATGTGAAACCAAACTTTTTATAGAAATTATCAAGTTCACTTATTGCAATCAGACCAATAATAGCATCAAAGGCCTAAATTTATGATTAAATCTATCTTTAAATAATTCCCTTCTCCTTAAAAAATGTGTATGCGTAATCTCTTGCAAGGGCACTTAAAGACCTATTATATTTTTCCGCTAATTCATTTATATAATTTAGCTCATTCTCGGTCACCTTAATACATACCATCTTTCTTGTTGCATTAGAAAAGCTATATTCTTTCTTAAGATTTTTAGGATTATAGTTATAGAATAAATACATTAGAAATTTGTTTCTTGTAGCCGGGAGGCCTGGATTTTGTAAGTATTCTTTTATTTTTTCATATAATTCTTGGGTTAGGGAAAACCATAAGTCCTTTTTATTCACAGTATCACCGCCTCACTTTATATAGAAATCTTATCAAAGGATACTTCAAAAAGTCAAATTTTCATTCTAAATTTTAGTCAAATTTCTATTGATTCGTGACTTGATTCATGCTATCATGTGACTCAAGATATTAGTTATATAGGAGTTTATGAGCTTGTTTCAAGCTATATCTATAGAAAGCACCGATGAAAAAGAGTATCTTGATAAATGCCTTGAAAAAGTTAAAGAAATTATAGGAGTAAATGAAAATGAATACTTAAATGCATCTGGTACTTATAGAATTGGTAAGTAACCGTAAAATATCCCACATCTTTTGAAGGTGTGGGATATTTTACGGTTACCCAAAAGATAAAATAATTATAATAAATTTATCTGGAAGAGGAGATAAGTACATGAATCAAATAATAGAAATGGAAAATAGAATCTGAAGAGGAAAGTAAAAAAGCTTTCGTCTCTATGAACATCTATAGATATTCATAGGGACGAAAGCTTTTCATGGTACCACCCTATTTTATAATTAAATAATTGCCTTATTTTCAAGTCGAAGTAAACATAAATACAAGTTCACTTGAACTCTATCCATATATCGGTGGAAACCGTCCTCATTTACTAAAAGAATCTTTCAAATTGGAAGCTAAGGAGTGATCATTATACATTTCTAACACTGATTCTCACCAAATATCAGCTCTCTGAAGTTAGAAGCCTTGTATTTTTATCTTCCTGATCGCTTTGCAGTATTAAACTAAGTTATATTTAATCTATATATTACTCCTAAGATAATAAATTGTCAATAGTTTTAAAATAAAAAAACTCTTCCCTAGAATATCCTAGAGAAGAGTTTTTTATATAATATAGAAAACTCTTCTCTAGAATGTGACAGGTTTTCCTTCATATGCACATTCTAATATTTTCTTCATTTCTTCTGCTGAAGTTTCCCTTGGATTTGAAGCTGTACATGGGTCTAGGACTGCGTTCTTAGCTATGTAGTCTACTGTAGATTTAAATAGCTCTCCTTCGACTCCATTTTCTTTTAAAGTAGGTGCTATATTTAATTTTGCATTTAATTCTTGAATAGATTTTACTAATGAGTTAGTTAATTGTTTTTCAGTATTTCCTGGTAATCCTAGCATCCTTGCGATGGCTGCAAAATCACTTTGAGAAGTTTTTACATTAAATTGGATTACATAAGGTAATAATATAGCATTGCAACAGCCATGAGGTATATGATACTGTGCTCCTATTTTATGAGCTAAACTATGAGTAATACCTAATAGAGCATTACTAAAAGCCATACCTGCTAGACATTGAGCTATATGCATTTCGCCTCTAGCTTCTACATCTCCATTATATGAAGCAACAATATTGTCGTATACCATTATAATAGCTTCTTTAGCTAATGGGTCAGAAAATCTAGATCTATTAGATGCTACATAAGCTTCAATAGCATGTGTTAATGCATCCATTCCAGTATGGGCAACTAATTTAGGGGTCATAGTCTGAGGAATATTGCTATCTAAAATTGCAATATCAGGTGTTATTTCAAAATCTGCAAGAGGATATTTTATTTTTTGTGAGTAATCTGTTATTACTGAGAAGGCTGTTACTTCTGTGGCAGTACCGCTAGTTGATGGAATAGCAACAAATATAGCTTTATTTCTAAGCTTTGGAACAGTAAATGGATCTTTAACATCATCAAAAGTTACTTCTGGATGTTCATAGAATATCCACATAGCTTTACCAGCATCTATAGTTGAACCTCCACCTATAGCTACTATAACGTCAGGCCCAAATTCCCTCATGGTTTCTGCACCTTTCATTACAGTTTCTACTGAAGGATCAGGTTCGATACCTTTAATAAAACTAACTTCTAATCCTGTTTCTTTTAAGATATTATGAACTCTATCTAAGAAACCGAATTTCTCCATCGAAGAACCACCAGAAAGTACAATAGCTTTCTTGTGCCCTTTAAGGTTTTTTAATTCTTCTAAAGCTCCTTTTCCAAAATATAGATCTCTTGGTAATGTAAATCTTGCCATGGTCAAATTCCTCCTAACTTTTTTCCTATTAAATATATTCCTTTAAAGTGCTAATGTTAATAGGAGATTTGTAATGGATAAAACTACAATAAATACATATATATGTATGATAGTATAATAATATAAAAAATTGTTGTATTTGTCAACCCAAAACTGTACCATATTTTAATCGAAAACTGGGCCAGTTGGGGCAAAAAAATTAATTGGTATTCTCTAACCACTCTCTAGTTTCTTTTATTCTATAAGAATCTCCATTCATATTAATTACATAAGATTTATGAGTCATCCTATCTATTAAAGCAGCTGTTAGTACTGCATCATTAAATATTTCATTCCATCTATCGAAGGATAGATTTGTAGTTATTATTGTGGATTTTCTCTCTGCTCTTAAAGAAAGAAATGTAAATAATAATTCATATAGAGAAATTTTAACCTTTGATGAAAATGGAGAAGAAATAAGGATATTAACAAATATTTTTGATATACCAGCAGAAGAAATTTTAGAGTTATACAGATTAAGATGGAAAATAGAACTTTTCTTTAAATGGATAAAACAAAATCTAAAAATAAAAAAATGGTTAGGCCATAATGAAAATGCTATAAAAATACAGATTTATTCCGCTTTAATAGCATATATTATTTTAGCTTTGTTAAAATTAGAACTGAAAGTAAATATTCCTATGATTTCGTTGAGTAGAATTATTAGAGGGAATTTATTAGAAAATGAATCAATTTTTAGTTTATTGACTGGGTAAAACTTCCACAATAAAATATATTTTCTTGGCTATGGAATTTTACAACTCACTTACGGAATATTATGGTTGATACACTACATTTAACCAGATAGGCACTCAATATTGAGTGCCTATCCATTGTCAAGTTTTAAATTTTACATTAATGCAACACTAGTATATAAACCTCTCTTCTTATTTTAATATTTATCATTATTTAAGGCAATCTTTACCATACTTTTATTTCAATATATAGAATAAAAACCATAGTTCTAAGGTAATCATTCCTACCCCTATTCCTATGGTTTCTAGCGGATTAGACTATTATATTAGCTTATTTTTTAAAAATACTTTTTATCTTCTATATCTTAGTAGTTAGCTCATTTTCAAGTTCATCTAATATATTCATTATAGTATCTACTTTTTCTACTATGCGTTTTTGTTCTGCAAGAGGGGGGAGGGGGATGGATGTTGTTCTTACTCTATTAATGTTTAAATTTCTAACCCCAGTTCCTACTGCAACCCTGTCAAATCTATTATAACTTGCACTTAAAAAAAACTGTAATAGTTCTGCCTCTAAGTAATCTTTATTGAATTCAAAAGATAACCAGCCGTCATGAATACAGCCATCTACACCTAAAATATAAGCTTTTCCAAAACTCATACTATTGCTCATTACCAGAGTACCTGATTTCAAATATACTGATTTTTTAGCTCCTTCTGGAGTAATTTTTTCATTAACTGATGTAATATATTTACCGCCATCTGTTGCATCACCAATTTTAATCCAATTAATACCATTTACATCATCTGTTAAATATTTTTTGATAGGTCGTGGAGACGCTCCTCTCCTTACATTTAAAATCTCTCCCAACCTAACCCATTCCCACCCCTCTGGTATCTCAAAAGGCTTTTCATCCTCTTCAATAGGTGGTAGTTTTTTAGACTTTCTTATCTTCTTTTCCTTTATTAATCTTTTCTTTTCTTCTTTTATCTTTTCTAAAAGCACAGATGCTGGTTCGTCTTCTGGATTTTGTTCTACTAATTTTCCTTGTATAGCTTCCTGCAATACTTGGTTTCGTGTTAGATTAATAACTTCAAGTAAATCTTCTTTATTAGAATCAAGCCCATCTATTAAAGCAAATAATTGGTCTACTTTTTCTACTATGCGTTTTTGCTCTGCAAGAGGAGGGAGGGGAATTATCATTTCATTGACTGTTGATGCTGTTATAGCTAAAAATGTTGTACCTGTTGCCTTTTTAATTAAATATTCTTCAAAAGCTGAAATAGCATAAAAATAATAACCTTTAGTTATGTCTCCTAAACTCGAAATAGCACATAATCCCCTGCCAATACAAACTTCCCTATCTGTTATATTTATAGTTCCTACAGGTGCTCTAACCGACAATATAATATCATCTGGTTGAGCAATTTTCTTGGGACTAGTTGTATATTTATCACTTTTATTTAGATATATGTCTCCAAAATAGACCTTCCCTTGATGAAACTCCATTCCTTCTTTATCATTAACAGTGTCTCCTTTTGGAGATTGCCCCATATTTATTAAAGCAACCTCCCCTAACCTAACCCATTTCCATTCTTCCGGTATCTCAAAAGGCTTTTCTTCCTCTGTAATCTCTGGTAATAGTCTTTGTTTCTTTATTTTCTTTTCCTTTACTAACCTATCTCTTTCTTCCTTAATCTTTTCCAATAGTACAGACGCTGGTTCGTCATTTGGGTCTTGGTTTACCAACTTCCCCTGTATTGCCAGTTGAAGAATTTTATCTTTTAGTCCTTGTATATTCATTTTATTCTTCAACTCCTTCCAATACTTTTGAAAGTTCTCCTATTAATTTATTGATATTCTTTGATTTTGTATCCATTATAGTTAATAGCTCATTTAAGCTATATTCTTTTTCTTCTTTTCCATTGTTAGGATTTTTGAAATCTAAGTTATATTTTGCTTTCTCTATTTCTTCTATAGTTACTGAATAAGCATTTTTATCTTCTTTATCCCTATTGTTCCACCAGTCTTTTACTCCTTTTAAATGTTCTGGTCTAAAGGGTCTTGTTTTAGTAAATCCATTTTTAATACCTTCTGGTAATGGTACTTGGTAATAATCTATTTTTTCTGTAGGCTTTGTTTTGTCAAAGAATAATACATTTGTAGCAATAGAGGTATATGGTGCAAATACTCCATTTGGTACTCTCACGATAGTATGTAGATTAAATTCACTAAGTAACTTTTCCTTTATAGCTATTTTTGAATTGTCATCTCCAAATAGAAATCCATCAGGAAGTACAACACCTACTCTTCCATTTTCTTTTAATCTATACATAATAAGTGCCATAAATAGATCTGCTGTTTCTGATGTTCTAAATTCTGTTGGAAAATTAATTTGAATACCTACTTCTTCTACTCCTCCAAAAGGTGGATTCATAGCTATTACATCATATTTGTCCTTCTCTGTATAATCCCTTACATTGGTCCCAAGGGAATTGTCCCTTAAAATATTTGGAGTATCTAAATCATGTAATAATAAGTTTGTCATACATAATAAATGAGGAAGTGGCTTTTTTTCTATACCAAATAAAGATGATTGAATCATCTTTCTATCTTCTACTGTTTTTATTTGTTTTTCTAAATGATTTAGTGATGAAACTAAAAAACCTCCTGTACCACAGGCAAAATCTGCTATTTGTTCTCCTATTTGTGGATTTAAAATTTCTATTATAAAATCAGTTAAAACCCTTGGGGTGTAGTATTCCCCCGCATTACCAGCACTTTGTAGATCTCTTAAAATATTTTCATAAATATCATTAAAGGCATGTCTATCTTCATATTCATCAAAATCTATTTCATTTAGTTTATTAATAAGTTGTCTAAGTAATGTACCTGATTTCATATAGTTATAACTATCTTCAAATACTGATTTAACGATTAAACCTCTTTTATCTGTATTTTCATCAACTGTTAAATCTTTTAATTCTTTAAATAGTCTTTCATTTACAAATTCTAATAATTCATCTCCTGTAATCCCTTCTTCATCTTCTGCCCAGTTTCTCCATCTTAAATCTTCTGGGATGATAGACTTATAACTTTCTTCAAATAATTCCCACTCAGCTTCTTTAACATCATAAACTTTTAAAAACAACATCCATACAAGTTGGGATATTCTTTGAGCATCTCCATCTACTCCTGCATCTTGTCTCATTATGTCTTGAATTGATTTAATTAGTGATGTAATTGTCATATTTTTTGTCCCCTTTCTGTTCAAGTAAAATGCTCCTTATATAGGAGCATCTATGCGTATATTTCTTTTTCCAATTCTTTTACTGTTTTAATATATTTATCTCTACCTCCAAAGGATTTAATAATTTTTGTCGGTGTCCCTATTTTAGTAAATGGGTCCAATTTTAGGATTTCTATACTTTCCAGCTCTGATATTCCTTCATTCATATATTTATCTAAAAGGGCTTCTAATACTTCTTTTGCTATATCTGAATACTTGCCAAAATAATTTCTCTTTTTCACATTTTCTGCTCTTTCTTTTCTTGTAAGTGGTTTTTGATCAAAGGCTAAATGAAGGATTAAATCAAAATCATCTAAGTCCCTTCCCACTTCTTCTTTTATAGCGTCTAAAAATATTCCTCTTTCCTTTAACTCTTCAAGAATAGCAGTTTTTTTCTCTTCACTATTCCATCTATTTATAAATTCATTTAAATTGGCATACTCTTTTCTAATATTTTTTCTTGTATAGTCTTTTAAGGATTCGGTAACAAGTTTACCATCTTTATCATAATATTCAACTCTCTCATTTACAACCATAACATCTACATCATCTATTACATATTTAACCCTTTGACCTTCTTCCTCATCTTCAAAATCAAAGTCTCCTGAAGTTCCACTAAAGCCATTTCCAAAATCCTCAGTCTCTTCATCTATGTCTGGTGGAACTATTGTCTCTCCTTCTTCTGGTTCATATATGACTACAGGGTCACCATCAAATTCTGGGTCTGCAAAGAGTCTGGTTACTCCCCTAAAGTCCATTATAGTAAAGAACTGTTTACCATATTCTTCTTTAATCCTTGTTCCCCTACCTATAATTTGCTTAAACTCTGTCATACTATTAATATTACTATCAAGAACTATAAGCTTACAAGTTTGAGCATCTACTCCTGTTGTCATTAGCTTAGATGTAGTTACTATAGTAGGATATTTACTAGCAGGGTCTATAAAGTTATCAAGTTGAGCTTTTCCTTCGTCATTGTCCCCTGTAATTCTCATAATATATTTATTGTTTTCTTTAATTAAATCAGAATTTTCATTGATAAGGGCTTGTCGCATTCTTTCTGCATGGTCTATGTCTACACAAAATACAATAGTCTTATCAAATCGATTGGTTTTCTTTAAAAACTCTGTGATTTTTTTTGCTATTATTTCAGTTCTTTTTTCAAGGATTAAATTTCTATCAAAATCAGATATATTATATATTCTGTCTTCTATTAAGTTTCCATACTTATCTAACTTACCTTTTATAGGTCTATAGCCTTCTAAATCTTTATCTAAAGATACTCTAACTACCTTATATGGGGCTAAAAAACCATCTTCTATACCTTGTTTCAGAGAATAAGTATATATTGGCTCTCCAAAGTAGTTAGATGTGGAGATGTCTTTTGTTTCTTTGGGAGTCGCAGTGAGCCCTATTTGAGTGGCACTGCTGAAATACTCAAGAACTTCTCTCCATGCCGAATTATCTTTGGCAGACCCCCTATGACACTCATCTACTATTATTAAGTCAAAAAAATCCTGACTAAATTCTTTATATATATTTTGCCAATCTTCGCTTCCAGTCATGCTTTGATATAGTGCCAAGTATATTTCATGGGCTTTGTCTATATTTTGTCTATTTACCTTTATCATCTTGTCGCCAAAATGTTTGAAATCATTTGCCATAGTTTGATCGACTAATATATTTCTATCTGCAAGAAACAGTATTCTTTTTTTAGTCTTTGACTTCCATAGTCTATATATGATTTGAAAGGCTGTATAAGTCTTCCCCGTTCCTGTAGCCATAACAAGCAGTATTCTATCCTGTCCTTTTGCTATAGCTTCTATGGTTCTATTGATAGCTACTCTTTGATAATATCTTGGAGTTTTACCGCTCATATCAAAGAAATAGTCTTCAGAAACAATCTTTTCTTCATGAGATTGTATCCCTTTTCCATTTTTGTATCTTTCCCAAAGTTCAGATGGACTTGGAAATTCATCTAATCTTAATTCTTTTTCTTTTCCTGTAAAATTGTCATGCTCTATAAATCCATCTCCATTGGAACTATATATAAATGGTATATCTAAAATATCACCATATTCAAGTCCTTGTTGCATTCCAGCTCCCATAGACTTTTTATTGTCTTTGGCTTCTATTATAGCAAGGGGGATATTAGGTTTATAGCTTAAAATATAATCTGCTCTTTTCCTTTTGCCTCTGGCTACAAGGTTTTTTCTAACTATAATCCTGCCATCTGTAAAGCTATATTCAGCCCTTACCTGAGTTTTTATATCCCATCCTGCTTTTTCTATAGCAGGGGTAATGTATTTCATTTTTATATCTTCTTCCGATAAAGTTTTTTTATTTATAGCCATTACCCTCATCCCTTTCTTTCCCTATATATTTATAAAATTTCAAGATATATTGTATAATATTGCATATATTATAACATAATTTTAATTTCATTATATAGAATAAAAACCATAGTTCCAAGGTATTTTCTCTTATCTTAGGACTATGGTTTCTAGTAAATTATATCATTATACTGGCCTATTTTTTAATACTTTAATATCCACTTCATGTTTTCCTACTATATCTTTTACTGCCTCAAGATTTTCATCTATATTTTTAAAATATCCCTGCATATAGGCTGTATCATTAAACATCTTATCATGTTCTGCTTTGTTTACTTCTGGGTTATGCATCAATACTTTCGATATAGAATAATCTTCTTTTTGTTGTTATTTAATCTACTTTACTTCATCTTTCATTGATGCCATCTCTTTTTTTATCGACACTATCTCAGTCAATATAGATTCTAATATTTCTCTATCTGTCATACAAGTTTACCTAAAGCTTTACAACTCTCTTCTACCTTCTAAAGCTTTTGAAAGAGTTACTTCATCATAGTATTCTAAATCTCCTCCTACAGGTATTCCATGGGCAATTCTAGTTGTTTTTATTCCCATTGGTTTTAGAAGTTTTGAAATATACATTGCTGTTGCTTCTCCTTCTACTGTAGGATTTGTTGCTAAAATCACTTCTTCTACTTCTTCATTTTGAAGTCTTTTTAAAAGCTCTTTTATTCTTATATCATCTGGTCCTATGTCATCCATAGGAGATATAGCCCCATGGAGAACATGATACATCCCATTATATTCTCTAGTTTTCTCCATAGCTACCACATCTTTAGGCCCTTGAACTACACATATTGTAGAACTATCTCTTTTTGTATTTCTACAGAGATGACAAGGGTCTTCATCTGTTAGATTGCAACACACACTACAATACTTTATTTTAGATTTTGCACTAACAATTGAATGAGCTAATTTTTCTGCTTCCACATTTTCCATTTCAAGAATATAAAAGGCTAATCTTTGAGCTGTTTTCTTACCTACTCCTGGAAGTTTAGATAATTCATCTATTAAATTGGCTATAGGTAATGCATAGTATTCCATATCTTATTTCCTCCTAGAAAAGACCTGGAATATTCATTCCTCCAGTAATCTTTTGCATTTCTTTTGAAACATACTCTTCCGCATTTCTCAATGCTTCATTTACAGCTGCTAATACTAAATCTTGTAACATTTCTACATCATCAGGATCTACTACATCTTTATCTATAGTAATAGAAACTACTTCTTTCTTTCCATTAGCTATTGCAGTTACTGCACCACCACCTGCACTAGCTTCTATTTCTTTCTCCTCTAGTTTTTCTTGAAGTGTCGCCATTTCTTTTTGCATTTTTTGAACTTGTTTCATCATGCCACCCATATTACCCATTCCTGGGAATCCACCTCTAGCCATAAAATTTTCCTCCTTAATTATAATTATTTTTTTATTCGGACTAAGTCCTTTCCAAAAAAGTCTACCACTTCTTGAGTCATTTTTTCAATTTCATTGTTTTTTTTTACCTCTTTTTTTTCTATACTATTTGTCATAACAAATTTAACCCTTATATTTTTATTGAAAAAGCTTGAAATAGTTTTCTCAATAAATTCTCTGTTATGATCTTTCTCTAAAGCTTGTTTATGAAAGCCAAAACCATCTCCATATCCTATAGTTAGCATTTTATTTTCATAGGATAATGGTTCTCCTTCTTTTAATAAAGCTTGGGTAGAAACTCTTTTGCTTTTTATTTCCTTCAAAATATTTGGCCATTTATCCTTTATTTCATTAAAACTTATATCTTTTCCATCATCTACTATTTCTACTACTTCTTCTTTTTTTTCTTCTTTCTTTATTTTAGACTTTTCTATTTTTTGTTCCTTATATTCATAAGGCCTTTCTACTGTTTTTTTCTGAATTTCCCTATTTTTTTCTTCTACATTCACATTTCCATTTTGTATCATTTCTTCTAATCTGTCTAATCTCTCTTCTAAACTGTACTCATCAGTTAAAGATATGAGCTTTACAATCATCATCTCAAGAATAATTCTAGGTTGGCTAGACCATTTAGCTTGGTTTTCTCCTTCATTTAATATTTGAATAGACTTTAAAATAAAATCCAAGCATAAGGATTTAGCCTGATTTTCATATCTTTTTACTGTTTCCATTTCTAAGTCTATTATATCTGATGAGTCTTTAGAAGTCTTTGCTATCATCAAATTTCTAAAATGATATACCAAGTCTTTTATAAATTGGTTAATATCTTTTCCATTTTGTATAATATTATCTAATATATTTAATGATTCCTCTAAATTTTTGTCCTCTATATTATCTACTAGGCTAAATATTAAATCATTATTAGCTATACCTAATATATCTAAAACATCTTCATAGCTTAGAACTCCTTCTCTAAAAGATACACATTGATCAAGTAGACTTAAAGCATCTCTCATGGCCCCATCAGAATTTCTTGCAATAAGTTTCAATGCACTTTCTTCTGCCTTAAAATCTATTTCATTACATATATTATTCAAATTTTTAATTATATCCTCTGTAGTTATTCTTTTAAAATCAAACCTTTGGCATCTTGAAAGGATAGTTTGAGGAAGTTTTTCGGATTCGGTAGTAGCAAGTATAAATATTAAATGTTTAGGGGGTTCTTCTAATGTTTTTAGAAGAGCATTAAAAGCTGATGTTGAAAGCATATGAACCTCATCTATTATATATACCTTATATCTTGCTCTAGATGGAGGATATTTTACCTTTTCTCTTAATTCCCTTACATCATCTACCTTATTATTGCTAGCTGCATCCATTTCTATAACATCCATTATACTTTCATGAAGAATACCCTTACATACTTCACAATTGTTACAAGGGTTTCCATCTTGTGAATCAATACAATTCACAGCTCTTGCAAAAATTTTAGCTACAGAAGTCTTTCCAGTTCCTCTAGTTCCTGAAAAAAGATACGCATGACCAATATTATCTCTTAATATTTGATTTTTTAAAGTAGTAGTTATATGATTTTGTCCTAGTACTTCATCAAAATTTTTAGGACGAAATCGCCTATAGAGTGCTTGATACATATTTTTATCCACCTTTATTGTCATTAATAAATATATTATACCAAATAAGTCTTGTCAAATACATACCTTAATCACAAACTTTTAAAATATGTATTTGACATACATTGAATTTTCTTGTATAATATAAATCTGTAATGTATAATTTAAAATTTAAATAATTTGGAGAGGTGACCGAGTGGCTGAAGGTGCCCGCCTGGAAAGCGAGTAGACGTTAACGCGTCTCGTGGGTTCAAATCCCACTCTCTCCGCCATCAAAATTTTTGCCGTGCTAGATGGGGAGGTAGCGGTGCCCTGTAACCTGCAATCCGCTATAGCAGGATTGAATTCCTAGCTCCGGCTTATTTATTTTGGAGTCTGCCCTAAATAAGTGATGTTGACGATTGGGTCCTACGCAATGGAAATTCATGAACTCCGTCAGGTCCGGGAGGAAGCAGCGGTAAGTGAACACTTTCATGTGCCGTGGGAGTGCCTGATCCGAGTTAACTGTTTAGGTAACGTCTAGGATAATAAGTCTAAACTAGGTGCACGGCTTACATATGAGAAGAAAAAACTGTCTTAAATTTAAGACAGTTTTTATTTTTATCCTTGAAAATCTTTATTTCTCTTCAATTGATAATCATCAAGACTTGATCTTCCATAAGTAAGTCCAGTAACTACCTTAGGGTCTATATTTTTTTCTATTTGGTCGAATCCTTCTTTCAATGGCTGAATTATTTTAATAGCTGTTTCAAAATAGGATTTATCTTTTTTATTTTCTCCTATAGTTATAATCTTATTTGTATAGATGTATATTTCTTTTAAATTATTTGATATATTTGAATCTCCCCTCAATGTAAAAAGAAGTTCTGCCAATATATCTCTTGAATTATTATTTATATAATTTAATTTATTCCAATCATTTTTATCTATAACATCTATACTATCTTTAAAATTATCTATCATTGCTTCATAAAGTATAGATACTAGTCCTGCTTCATTAGTAGATGATATTCTTTTCTCTATTTCTTCTTTATTTAACATTCTTTCATCTCCTATTATCTAAGTAATTGCAGTACTCCTTGTGGTAGTTGATTTGCTTGAGCAAGCATAGCTATTCCAGCTTGTTGAAGTATATTTAATCTTGTAAATTCAGACATTTCAAGAGCCATATCTGCATCTTCTATTCTTGACATGGAAGCTGTTAAATTTTCAGCTGTATTATCAATATTTTTCATAGTATGTTCTAGTCGGTTTTGATAAGCTCCAAGTTTAGAACGCATTTCTGCTACTTTATCTACAGCCTTATTAAATACTTCTATGCCCTTTCCAATTTTTTCACTATCTAATTTTTTCTCCTCTTCTGTAGCTTTTATTGCTTCCTCTATTTCTTCTTTAAAATCATTAATTCCTAATCCAGAAATTGTTGAATTTATATCTTTCATATCTATTTCTATAATTTGTCCTTCATCTGCACCTACTTGCAATTTAATTTTCTCTTTTCCATTTAATAATTTTTTTCCATTGAATTCTGTATCATTAGCTATTTGTTCTATTTGATCTGTTAATTGCAATATTTCATCTCCAATAGCTTTTAAATCATCTTCTGCATAAGTTCCATTTGCACCTTGTACAGAAAGCTCTCTCATTCTTTGAAGCATAGCATGAACTTCATTCAATGCTCCTTCTGCTGTTTGTATAAGAGATACACCATCTAATGAATTTCTACTTGCTTGTCTAAGTCCTCTTACTTGAGCTTGCATTTTTTGAGATATAGCCATTCCTGCTGCATCGTCAGCAGCTCTATTGATTCTTTTTCCTGATGATAATCTTTCTAATGATTTTTGCATCTCATTTGTATTTCCATTAAATATTCTATGAGTATTTAATGCTGGTATATTATTATTTATTCTCATTTTATTCCTCTCCTTTATCTACTTTCTCTATAAAATTCAAAGTCTCTGATAATATTAAAAGAAGTTCTTCTGGGACTTTGTCTATACTACTAGCTTCTGTACTTTCTTTTATATCTAATTTATTTTCATTATAATCTCTTTCATAAGCCCTTTTTATTTGACTCCTAGGAACTAATCTAAGTTTCACTTTCATATCCTCCTATCTACAGCCTTAAGGGAATATTCTTTATTTATTTTTTCGTTTTCATAAGAAAAACTTTTTAGATTATATCCTATATTTTTAAGACCTTCTTCAAAAATATAAGCATTTTCCAACAACATAGGTATGTTTTCCTCACTTGTTATAAATTCTACTGAAATATCCTTTCTCTCCACTTTTAAATTAAATTTTATATTTCCTATATTATTGGAATTTACATTTAAAAGAAATCTCATATCATCTTTATTTATTCCCTTGTTTAAATTAGGAATTATGATTTGTAAATTTTCAAATCCTTCTTCCATAGCTATGGGAAACTCTAAAATTAAATCATCCTTTGAAAGAGATTTTTGTATATCTAGTACTTCTTTAATATACTTAAATCTTTCTTTCTGCCTTTGATCCTCTTTGAAATCAAAGGAATTAGATAACTCCTCAATATCTTTTATTAATTCTTTATATTCTTTTTTAATTTTTCCTTCCCCATTTTTTACACTATTAGATAATTGTTTTGACTTTTCTTCTATACTCTCTATTACTTGTTTTAACTCTGAATTTTTCATATATCTATCTTCTTTTATTAAATAATCTATTGCTTTTCCTAATCCAGCTTTATTTTTTTGAAATGAATTTATTCTTCCTAATTCTTTCAAAGAAATGTCTAAACCATTTTTCATAGCTATAGGTATTAAATCATATTCTTTCCCCTTTAATGAGTTTATCTTTTTTAAAATATTTTCTCCTTGTCTATATTTGTTTGTCTTCTCTATATAATTATTTAAATCATCTAAAGGCATATATTCTATTTCTAATCCTTCTTTTATACTATTTTTAACTATATTTAGAGATAAACTTTCTTTAGCTTTCAAATATTCTTCTCTAATTATATTCTCTGTGGTTCTCTCTACGGGTACTACCTTTATATTGCTATTTTCTTTTAAAATCATTTCACTTTCATACAAATTATTTAAATTAACAGTAGAAAATCTCTTTACAGTAAAGGAAATAGTATCTGATGTTAGTCCTTCTAAACTGTGGATAATATTTGATATTTTCAGTACTTTATCCACAAGTTTATTGCTTTCTTCTCGAGAAATATTTTGTGAAAAAGACACTTCCTTTAAATTTTTAATTTTAAAATCTTCACCTTTTTTAATTAAATATATTAGATCTTCATCTTTTACTTTTCCTAAAGACTTAATTTCTTCAGATATCTTTTCTACTTTTTCACTGTCTATACCTGTATTTTTAGGGTTCCTATCTATTTCATCTTCTTTTATTATATTAGAAAGCTCTCTTATATCTTCTTCCAGTGGATTTATACCTTTACTTAAAAATTTTGATATACTTTCTTCATCAAGTAATTGTTGAAGCTCTTTTAAAGCATACTTCATATATTTTATTTCCTCTATATTATCAACAGTTATTTCTAAATTGTTCACAATAAATTGTTCTACTAAATTTAAATTTTCCTTTGATGGCTCTAAACCTAATTTTTCAAGATATTTTAATATATCACTATCTGTAGCTTTAGCTTGTACAATAAAATCATCATATTTATTTACTGCTAAATTTTCTTCTGATTCTTTAATGCTATAAGAGTATTTAGTCTTATATATATTTTCTATATTTGGAGTTAAATCTTTCTTCATTACTTTGACCAAAGTTTTGTCTTCTGTATCTTTCAAATCATGAAGTTTATAGACTATTTCTCTGACTTTCTCAATATTTTCTTTATTTATTTCTATCTCTTCCCTATGTAAAGCTATAATACTATCATAAATATCCTTTCCCATTTTTCTCCCATAAACCTGTACAGAAATTTTTTCTGCCTCTTCATAGCTTAAATCTCTTTTAAATCCTAATAACTTAGATAACGAAAACTCATCTTCCACTTCTATTTCTTTCATATATTCAACAATCTTTTGAAGTGATTCTTCTTCTATATTTATATCTTTTTTTAAAAGTTTTATAGCAGAGTCATAGTCAAATTTTTCTATTATTTCATTTAAATATTTTTCACATATAGAAAAAGACTCTATATTTTCCTTAGTCACAGGTATATTATGTTTTAATAATATTTTTCCTATTTCCAAATTTTCTTTTGTTACTTTAATTCCTATATTCTTGAGTAGATCTTCTAGTTTTCTTATCTCATTTTCATTTACATCCTTTTCTAAAGAGTGTTTACAGGATAATATATTTTCTTTCTTTATTAAAGTCTCTTCTCCAATGTCTTCCTCTATTTCTTCTTTTAATTTTAAAGTATATTTTATAATTTTTCCCTCTATTTGAGACTCTACTTTTATATCCTTGCCACTTTTTTCTACTACAGTTCCCTCAATATCATAGAATAAATTTGGCTTTAAACCATAAGCTTCTACAAGGTTTTCTTTATTTATATTTTTTATTGAATTCATATTTACCACCTTTATATTTTTCTATTAATTTTATCGTCAAATACATAGTTTTCTTTAAAATCCTTTTTATTTATAATTCATTGCCGATAATATATAATAATAAGATATAGAAGGAGAGTGATCTCTTTGGTTGAAATTAATTCTATAAATAGACAAAATAATTTATCCAAAATAGAACCAATGAAAAATCAAAATAAAAAAATAGGGCATACTAATTTTAAAGAAAAATTAGAAAGCTTGAAACAGGAGGAAATAAAAAATGAATTAAAAATTTTATTTTCTAAAATTGAAAATCAATCTACAAAGCTTCAGGATAGACTTTTTATAGAAGACTTGGTGGAATATAAAAAATTAGTAAAAGATTTTCTAGACGTCTCAGTAAACAATTCCCATATATTTTATAAGGAAAATTCTTTAGATAGAAGGGGAAGACATAGGGTATACTCTTTAGTGAAAAAAGTTGATACTGAACTAGATGAATTAACTAAAGATTTTTTGAATATAGAAGACAATAGGATTAGAATTTTAAACAGACTAGATGATATAAAAGGTTTACTTCTAGATATTCTTACATAGAATATTGACGAGGAAAATTAATATGCTACTATTAAATTAATAAACTTTTTTATGAATGGGAGGGGTGTAAATGGACAATACTTTAAAAAACATAGTATTGGCTGGAATAGGTAGTATGGCATATACCTATGAAAAAGCTAGTACTATGGTAAATACTCTAGTTCAAAAAGGTGAGCTAACTGTAAATCAAGGTAAGGAGCTAAACGAAGAGCTTAAAAAAGTTATTGATTCTAATAATAACAATCAAAATAAATCTAACATAGACACTGAAACATTAAAAAATATTATCCAACAATTAAATCTACCTACTAAAGAAGACATTAATGAACTTAAAACTAGAATTGATAATTTAGAAAAAAATAATCAGTAGGGGAGGAAAAAATACCTTGATTTTTAAATCAAGGTATTTTTAAACAACATGGACACAAATTATACTAGAAAAAGATTGAAAGAAATAGTTTCTGTTTCTGTAAAACATGGATTAAAGGGCGGAATAAATAATCCTAAACAATTTAGAATGACTTTAGAAGAATTAGGCCCTACTTTTATAAAATTTGGACAAATCCTTTCTACAAGGTCAGATATTCTACCTTCTGAGTATATTTCAGAGTTAAAAGGCCTACAAGATGATGTAAAATCTGAAACATTTGAAATAATTAGAGAAGTAATAGAAAATGAATTAGATAAGCCTTTAGAAGAAAGTTTTTCCCTATTTGAAGAAAAACCTATTGCCTCTGCATCACTATCTCAGGTCCATTATGCTGAACTAGATACTGGAGAAAAAGTAGTAGTAAAAGTTCAAAGACCGAAAACAAAAGAAAAAATGATGGCTGACATTGATATTTTAAGAAGGCTAGCCCCCTTTATAAACCTTACTCCTACTGGTAGTGCTATGGATGCTAAGGAAGTAATAGAAGAATTGGCAAATGCAACTATAAAGGAACTAGATTTTATAAATGAAGCAGAGAATACTGAAGACTTTGGAGAAAAAAATAAAGATGTAAAATTTATTCTATGTCCCAAAGTATATAAAGATTACTGTACAGAGAAAATTATTGTAATGGATTATATTAAGGGCATAAAAATTGATAATATTGAAAAATTAAAAGCTGAAGGTTATGATTTAAAAGATATTTCTACTAAATTAACCTACAATTATTTTAAACAGGTATTTGAAGATGGTTTCTTTCATGCAGATCCTCACCCTGGGAATATATTTATATATGATAGAAAAATTGGATATATAGATTTTGGCCTTATGGGAAATTTAAATGATGGTCTTAGAAAAAAATTTAATGGATTTCTTGAAGGTGTAGCCAATAGAGATATTAATTTAATGACTAAATCTGTTTTGAAAATTGGAGAAAAAAAAGGCCCTGTGGATATTAAAGATTTATATGAAGATATTGAAATAATATATGAGCAGTATATTGAAGAATCAATGGAAGATCTTGATCTTCCTCAAATAATTGAAGAAGTATTTAAAGTCTGCAAAGACAATAATATATATATGCCCAAGGATATTACTTTATTAGTAAAAGGCCTTATGACTATTCAAGGACTAATAGCTAAACTAGATTCAGAAATAAATATTATGGACACAGCTCTTCCTTATGTTAAAAATCATATGGCTAATGAAAAACTTAAAAATATAGACTTTACAGAATCTTTATATAGTATTTATAAAATGGTAAGATCTAATTTAATTATTTCTTCAAAAATTGTTGAGCTTATCGATCAAATTACAAATGGCAATTTAAAAGCTCAAATAGACTTTAAGAAATCTGAAGAAGCGGCAAATGAATTAAATAAAATGGTTAATAGGCTAATATTTGGTATGATAATAGCAGGATTAGTAGTTAGTTCCTCTATAGTTATAAATGCTAATGTAGGATTTAAAATATATGGAATATCTGCCCTTGGACTAATAGGATATTTAGGAGCTGGCATAGTTGGTTTTTGGCTACTCATCTCTATAATACGATCAGGAAAACTGTGAATTATTAATTTAATTCTAAAAAATCTGTGAGTCAAAATATCTGGCTCACAGATTTTTAAATTTATTCTACTTTAGGTTTTTTGAGAGTAGCTACTAAGAAAGCTGTAACTACTGACCCTATTGCTATGGATATAATATATGGCAAAAGTCCTTCAACTGCATTTGGGATTGGCAGTACAAATATTCCACCATGAGGTACAGCTAATTTAACTTTAAATAACATTGTCAATGCACCTGTTATGGCTGAACCTGCCATTAGCGATGGTATAACTCTTAACGGATCTGCTGCTGCAAATGGAATAGCCCCTTCAGTTATAAAGGATATTCCTAATACCAATGATGCTTTTCCTGCTTCCCTTTCTTCTTTGGTAAATTTATTCTTAGCAATTAAAGTTGCAATACCTATTCCTAATGGTGGTACCATACCTGCTGCCATTACCGCTGCCATAACTGATGAAGATTGACCCGCCGCTATAGTACTTACTCCAAAAGCATAAGCTGCTTTATTTACTGGACCACCCATATCAAAGGCCATCATAAGTCCAATTACAAGTCCTAATACTATTGCACTTCCTTCTTGAAGATTTTCTAACCAATTAGATAATCCATTGTTTATTGCTGCAGCTGGTTTACCTATTATATATAACATTAGAAGTCCTACAATTAATGAGGATAATAAGGGCAATACTAATACTGGCATAAGACCTTCCATAGTCTTTGGAAGCTTAATCCATTTTCTCAATAAAATTATAGTATATCCTGCTAAGAACCCTGCAACAAGTCCTCCTAAAAATCCTGCTCCTATTTGAGCTGAAAGCATTCCACCTATCATTCCTGGAACTAATCCTGGTCTATCAGCTATTGAGTATGCTATAAATCCTGAAAGTATAGGTATCATAAGAGCAAAAGCTGCTCCTCCTCCAATAAAACTCAATGCCCAAGGAAGCGTTCCCTCATTTTCAGCTGCATGTATTCCAAAAGCAAAAGATATTGCTATCAATATTCCTCCTGCTACAACAAAAGGAATCATATAGGATACTCCTGTCATAAGATGATGATAGGGACCTTTTTTCTTATTCTGTTTTTCTTCTTTTATTTCTGAAATCTTTTCTACATATTCTTTTTCCTCTTTCTTTAATTTCATTGCTCTTTCTATTAATCCTTTTGAATTTTTTATAGCATCTTGTACAGTTCCCTCTACAATAGGAAGACCTTCAAATTTAGTTTTATCTATTTTAGTATCTGCTGCTATTATTACTGCATGAGCTTTATTTATTTCTTCAGATGTTATTTCATTCTCTACTCCAATAGAACCATGAGTTTCCACCTTAATTTCAACATTCATTTCTTTTGCTGCCATTTGCAACGCTTCTGCCGCCATATAAGTGTGGGCAATACCCGTTGGACAAGATGTAACTGCTACGATTTTCATGATTTTTCCCCCTTTTATTTTATTTTTAAAAAGCTTCAATTATATCATCATAGGTTTTAGCCTCCATTAAAGCTTGTCTTACTTCATTATGCATAAGTCTTCTTGAAATATAGCTTAAAGCTTTCAAATGTATATCATCAGACTTTTCTGGAACTGCTATTAGAAATATTAAATGAGTAAGCTTCCCATCCATAGAATCAAAATCCACCCCATCTTTGCTTATTCCAAAGGCTATAGCTGCCTCAGATACAGCTTCACTCTTACCATGGGGTATTCCTACTCCATTTCCAATTCCAGTAGAAAACTCTTTTTCCCTTTTGAAAACTGCTTCTTTAAACATATTTTTATCCTTTATTATATTATCTTCAATAAGTATATCTATTAAATTTTCTATTATTTCTCCTTTTGTTTCTCCTTTTAAATCAAAAACCACTCTATCTTTTGTTAAAAGCTTTCTAATATCCATGTATTTCCTCCCCCTCTATAATAAGGACTTTATTTCAACATCCTTTTCAATTTTCTTTATTAGATCTATATTTGGTTTTTCAGTGCCTTCTGTCATAATTTTTGCTGTTGCACAAGCCATAGCCAATTTCAAAGTATCAAAATCATTTAGTTTATTATTTATAGCATAAACCAATGCTGCTACCATAGAATCTCCAGCCCCTACTGTGCTTTTAACTGGTACATTAAAACTTTTTGAAAATAAGCTATTATTTTCAGTTATATATATTGCACCTTTGTCTCCTAAAGATATTAGTACTTTTTTAATTCCATTATCTACTAGATATTTGCCTCCCTTTAAAATAGAATTTATATCATTTTCATCTATTTCTACTATACTTTTCAATTCATTTATATTAGGCTTTATAGCATAGGGAATAGATTTTATACCTTTGAGTAAAGGTTTTCCATCTGCATCTAAAATTACTTTTGCTCCTTTTTGCTTTAGCTTTTCTATTATATACCCATAACTTGAGTCTTTTACTCCTTTTGGTAAACTGCCTGAAACTACTACTATATCTCCCTTTTTTACAAAAAATAAGAAATAACTTAAAAATTTATCTAAATCCTTCATGCCTATTTCAAATCCTTTATCATTTATATCTGTAAAAATTCCGCTATTTTTTTCTACTATCTTTATATTGGTCCTATTTTCTCCAGATATTGTATAAAAATTAGTATCTATACCTGATTTAGTCAAATAGTTCAAGAAAAATTTAGAATTATCTTTTCCCAATATACCTGTACTTATACTTCTAGTTCCCAAGGCTTTTAAAACTTTAGAAACATTTATTCCCTTTCCACCTACATCTTCTCTAGAATCTAATATTCTATTTACTTCTCCCTTCTTTAAATCTCCCACTATTAGAGTTTTATCTATAGCTGGATTTAATGTTACAGTATGAATCATTTTTTCCTCCTCTAAGACAAATTTAAAAGTCTAATTCCTATCATTTTATAGTATTCAATTTCCTCTTTTGGCCTATTATTATTTGTTATAATACAATCTATTCTATCTAAATCAGATATTAATGAAGAATATACCTGTCCAAATTTAGATTCATCCACTAAAAGATAAATTTCACCTGATACATCTATCATAGCCTGTTTAATTGATGCTTCATCTAATGTAGGAGTAGTAATACCTGCTTTTATAGATACACCATTGGCACCTAGAAAAGTTTTATTTACTCTAAACTGTCTTATACTTTTTTCTGCTATAGGCCCTACTTGAGCTTTTGTATTCATTCTTATAATTCCACCTGTATTTATTACTTCTATATCCTCCCTATTTGCTAATTCATAAGTCAATTCAATTGAATTAGTAATTATAGTTATGTCTTTCGCCTTAAGATATTTAGATATATAATAAGTAGTAGTACCTGAATCTATAATTATGGTATCACCATCTTCAATCTGATTTGCAGCTATTTTACCTATTTTTTCTTTTTCTTTTGCATATTTATCTTGTTTCTCTATGAAACTATCCTCTAATTTATTTATTTTTTTAGATACAGCACCACCATGGGTTCTCAGTATCCTACCAGACTTTTCAAGTTCTACTAAGTCTCTTCTAATTGTTGACTCTGAAACTTTAAATTTTTTAGTAAGTTCAGAAACTTTGACACTTTCACCTCTTTTTATCATTTCTACTATCTTCATACGACGTTCTTCTGCAAACATATACACACCTCTCTGATTGCTTATAATTGTTATGTCACTTTTTGGTGAATGTTAATGATTGTTTATGATTGCTTATGACTAAAGTCAATTATATTTAAAACTTTGACTATTGTCAAGGAATAAAATAAAAAACTGTTAAGCCTAATTTGCCTAACAGTTTTGATTTACTTTATACTGAAAAAAAACCTTCCATTTTCTACTTGTACCACTATTTCAGCTTTATCCTTTATTTTTCCACCTATAAGCATCTTTCCTAATTCGGTTTCAATCTCTCTTTGCAAAAATCTTTTTACTGGTCTTGCACCATATTGTACTGAATAAGCCCTATCTAGTATTAAATCCTTTGCTTCATCTGTTAAGTCTATAGAAATTTGTCTATCTTCCAATTTAGATTGAATATCTTCCATTTGCAAATCTATTATTTTAAATACCTCTTCTCTTCCCAAAGGCCTAAACATAACTATTTCATCTATTCTATTTAAGAATTCCGGTTTGAAAGCTCTTCTCATTTCCTCTGTAACTCTTCTTTTAGCCTCTTCTGTTATTTCTCCGTCTTCTTTTAAACCTTCTAACAAATAAGATGATCCTAAATTAGATGTCATTATTATAACTGTATTTTTAAAATCTACAACTCTACCTTGATTGTCTGTAAGCCTTCCATCATCTAACACTTGAAGTAATATATTAAATACGTCTGGATGAGCCTTTTCTATTTCATCAAATAATATCACTGAATAAGGCTTTCTTCTAACTGCCTCTGTAAGTTGTCCTCCCTCATCATATCCTACATATCCTGGAGGAGCTCCAATAAGTCTTGATACTGAAAATTTTTCCATATACTCACTCATATCAATTCTTATCATATTTCTTTCATCATCAAATAAAGTTTCAGTCAATGATTTAGCAAGTTCAGTTTTTCCTACTCCCGTTGGTCCTAAAAATATAAAGCTTCCTACAGGTCTATTGAAAGATTTTAATCCAGCTCTTGCCCTAATAACTGCATCAGATACGCTTCTTACTGCTTCATCTTGTCCTACTACTCTTCTATGAAGTATTTTTTCTAAGTTGAGAAGTTTTTCTTTTTCACTTTCTACTAACTTAGTTACAGGAATTCCTGTCCATTTAGATACTACATCTGCAATTTCTTCTTCAGTTACTTCTTCTTTCAACATTCTATCTTCATTTTTATTTGATTTTTTAGCCTCTTCTAACTTTTTCTTCAGATCCGGCAATTTTCCATATTTCAATACTGATAGTTTTTCTAAATCATATTCTCTTTCAGCTTCTTCTATTTCCCTTTTAGTTTTATCTATTCCTTCTTTTATATCTTTTACTCTTTTTATATCTTCTTTTTCTTCCTTCCATTGTTTTTTCTTATATTCATATTCTATTTTCAAATCAGATAATTCCATTTCTATTTTTTTCAATCTTTCTAGAGAATTTTCATCTGTTTCACGCTTTAAAGCCTCTTTTTCAATTTCAAGTTGCATAGTTTTCCTTCTTATCTCATCTAGTTCTACAGGCATGCTATCTATTTCTGTTCTTATCATAGCTGAAGCTTCATCCATTAAATCTATTGCCTTATCTGGCAAAAATCTATCTGATATATATCTATCTGAAAGAGTGGCACAAGCTATTACAGCACTATCTGAAATACGAATACCATGATGAATTTCATATTTCTCCTTAAGTCCCCTTAAAATAGCTATAGTGTCTTCTACATCTGGTTCATCTACTAATACTTTTTGAAATCTTCTTTCAAGAGCTGCATCCTTTTCTATATATTGTCTATATTCATCAAGGGTAGTTGCCCCTATACAATGAAGTTCTCCTCTTGCAAGCATAGGTTTTAGTATATTTGAAGCATCCATTGCTCCTTCTGCCGCCCCTGCACCTACTATATTGTGAATTTCATCAATAAATAATATTATTTCTCCTTCTGATTTTTCTACCTCTTTTAAAACTGATTTAAGTCTTTCTTCAAATTCTCCTCTAAACTTTGCTCCCGCTATTAAAGAACCCATATCTAATTCAAATATGGTCTTATCTTTTAACCCTTCAGGTACATCTCCATTAATTATTCTTTGAGCTAAACCCTCTACTATAGCAGTTTTTCCTACTCCTGGCTCTCCTATTAAGACTGGATTGTTTTTAGTCCTTCTTGAGAGAATTCTAATTGTATTTCTAATTTCATCATCTCTTCCTATAACAGGGTCTAATTTCCCCTTTTCAGCTTCTTTAACTAAATCCCTTCCATATTGCTTTAGTGGATTATAAGTTCCTTCTGGATTATCTGAAGTAATAGTTTGATTTCCTCTTACCTTCTCTAATCCTTCCATAAACCTTTCTAAATTAATATTATATTTTTTTAGAATTTTTTCAGAAGAAATTTCTTTTTCTTGAAGAATTGCCATGAATATATGTTCTACACTTATATACTCATCTCCAAGTCTCTTAGCCTCATCTTCCGCTTTTAAAAGTATTTTGGCAAAAGCCCTACTATTGTAAAGGGAATTTGAGCCATATTGTTTTGAAAGTTTATTTACTTCTCTTTTCACATCTTCCCTAATTAAATCTATATTTTCTCCTATGTTTTTTATAATTTGAGAAATAAGCCCCTCTCTATCTTCAATAAGAGCTAAAAGGAGATGTAAATCTTCTACTTGAGGATTTTCATATTTTATAGCTAATTCTTGTGCTCTACCTATAGCCTCTTGACTCTTTTGGGTAAATCTTTCCATATCCATTTACATCACTCCTATTCTCTTGGATTATAATTTGAAATATCTCTTAACTTTTTGTAAAGCTCTTTTTCCTCTTTTGTTAAATGAGGTGGATTTACTATAGCTATTTCAATATATAAATCTCCTGAATTTCCCTTCATATCTTTATATCCACTTCTTGGCACCCTTATTTTTTTACCGCTTTCAATTCCACTAGGTATTTTAACTTTTACTTTCCCTGATAATGTCTCCACTATAACTTGACTACCAAAGGCTGCTTCCCATGGTAGTATTTTTACTTTAGTAGTTATATCAAGTCCATCTAATTTAAACTTTCTATCCTCTAAAATATTAACCTTTAAGTATAAATCCCCACTAGTACCTATTTTGTCTCCTCTTATCTTAATTTTCTTTCCTGGAAGTATACCCTTTGGGATATTTACTGAAATAGTTTTAGTATCATTCCCTACCCTAAAGGACACTCTCTTTTTAGTTCCATCATAAGCCTCTCTTAGAGATACATTTATTTCACTTTCTATATTTTGTTTTGGTTTATCATAGAAACTTTGTCTTCTCCTACCTCCCCCAAACAAATCACTTATTCCAAAATCTTCTCCGCCAAAAAACATATTGAAGAAATCGCTAAAATCTCCTCCATTAGTAGTATAAGTATAGCTCCGTCCATTTCCAAAATTGTCAAATCCAAATTGCGAAGGATCAAAATCTTGGCCATTAGCAAAGTTGCCTCTACCACCAAACATATCATATTTTTTTCTTTTCTGTTCATCTCCTAATACTTCATAAGCTTCATTTATATCTTTAAATTTTTCTTGAGCATTTTTATCTCCTGAGTTTAAATCTGGATGATATTTTTTAGCTAATTTTCTATAGGCCTTTTTTATCTCTTTTTGATCTGCATTTTTGTCTATTCCAAGTATTTTATAATAATCTTTATACTCCATATCTCATTCTCCTTCCCTACAGCAAAAATCTTGACCTTCTTTGACCTTTATTTCATTATAAGATTTTTTTCAATAAAAATCAATGTTTAATAAGAAAATGGGAAAAGCTTTAAATTACTTTTCCCATTTTCTTATTATTTTAAAAGGTTATATTTTCTATTGTTTTTGTAATACTCTACTATAAGTTCATCTATTTCTTCGCTTATTTCTAAAATCTCTTCACAATTTATATTTCTTAAATCTATATTCTTTTCTAATTTCTTTTTTGTCTTTTCAATCTTGTTTAACACTCTACTTCTCCCCCCAGTATAAATTTATTTTTAATATGTTAATGTTTTTCTTCCTTATATATAGAATACCGTTTTTTATACATATTGGCAAGTATATTTTTATGCTCTAAGCTTATTTAGCTGTAAAAGATAAAGCATTAGAGTTAGTCATAAGGAGTGAAATATAATGAATAAGAAAAATACATCCTTAAATTTTAGGGAAATAGGTGCAAGAATTAGAACAGAAAGAGAAAATTTAGATTTAACAAGGGAAAAATTTGCTGAAATTATTGAACTATCTCCTTTTTACATAGGTCAAATAGAAAGAGGAGATAGAAAAATGAGTGTAGATACTCTGATTAAAATATCAGATTCTCTCCATATATCAGTAGATTATATATTGAAGGGTTGTAAAAAATCTAACGAAGAATTAGATTTACAAAAAGAATTTCATGTACTAGAAAGTAGTGAAGAAAATTATAATAAAGTGTTAGATGAAGATATTAAAGAGCTACTTAGCATATTACAACGTTGTTCTAAAACAGAAATAAATTTAATAAAAGATATGACTAAATTGATTGTTCCATATTTAAAAAATAGATAATATAAAATAATCGTAACTATCTATAAAACATATGGGATTCATAATACAAAAAAATTAAATATAGGATAGTCTAAAATTAGGCTTACAAATTATAACAATTTCTAGGTTATTAAAAATATACATAAGATCTTAATTGTGTAGGATGTCCTAAATAGATTTATAAAGTGAAAGATTAAAATCTCTTAATCTTTCACTTTATTTTTATTTAAAAGTTTTTTGGCAACAAATATAATTAATAATATTAAACCTATATTAGGCAAAAAAATATTGCTATTAATAGTAATGTATAATATATTTTTATTTGTTATACTTAAATTTAATTTGGAGAGAAGTAAACTAATTGCATAAAATCTATTTGGTATTATTATATATATTATATTGAGTATAACAATTAAAGTTAGAAGTGAAAAATTTATAAAACTAATATTATATAGATTAATTTTTGATAAAAAATCTATTTTATTTATTAAATAATCTAATAAATAAAATAAAAATAAGCTAAATAATAACAACTTTAGTAAATTAAAATCGAGTGAGTAAATAAACTTAGTAAATTGGCTTAATATAAAAAATACAAAGCTATCTATTATAGTTATTACTAACAAAGAAATTATACCTATAAAAGCTAATATCTTCATGGCCTCTAGAGTATTGTTTTTTGTTAGTTTAATTTTTATATATATGTAAATTATTAAATAAGAAAAAAAGAAGGATTTACTTTGTGGCAAGTTATCTGGAATTCCTAAAATATGTGTAAAAAGGTATAACGACATAAAGTATAAAAGCACCATTAAAACTATTGATTTAAAATAGTCTTTTATATAAAAACGTGACTGTTTATTAGTAGTATAAGCTTCTTTCATATCAGAAATAAAATTACTATACTTAAAATTATTAATAGATTCCTTCTCAGCTTCTTTTTCAGATAATCCATTTTTCATGTAGGTACTTTTAGATTCTTCTAAATGAGATTTTATTTCATCTCTAACTATTTCTTTTTCTTCTTCATTTATACCTATTCGTTCTATCACGGAAGATATATATTTATCTATCAAACTTTTCATTTACATACACCTCCTCTAGATATTCTATTAAAGAACTCAACTCTTTAAATTCTTGACATTTTAAAAAAAATTCTTTTTTACCATCTTCTGTTATTTTATAATATTTTCTTTTTCGTTTATTATCTTGATTAAAATGTATATATGATTTTAAATATCCCTTGTTTTCTAATCGTTTTAAAGCAGGATATAGAGTACCCTCAGCTATATTATATTTTCCATTAGAGAGATTTTTTATATTTTTGGCTATTTCATATCCATAGCTATCCTTTTTAAAAACTAAACCCAATATAAAAATTTCTACAACTCCCTTTAATAACTCAGTATTCATGATTAAAACACCTCATAAGTATTATATGTAGTAACACTATACATAGTAATACGATATATAATGTTTGTCAATAGTAAAAAGTATTAAAATTACCCCAAAATTCTAAGATTAAATCAACATACACTATCTATCTTGAAATATTAAATTAAATATATTAATTCTTAGGGCTTTTATATCATATTTCCCTTTTAATATTTATAGCTGGCTATTAACAATTTAATTTATTTTGTTCCATTATTTAACTTACAACAAGGAATATGATTATAAACACCATTCAACTCCAGTACTATCATCAAATATTTAATATTTCAATAATTTAAAATAAATATGTTATTCATCTATTTAGTATATAAAATAAACTGATGCTACGTAGCATCAGTTTATTTTATATACTTATCTATTATATTAATTATCTCATTTATCTTTTCTTCTCCTTCATGCTCACCTTCTAATATAGCTTCACTAACACAGTGTTTTAAATGTTGATCTAGTATATTTATATTAGCTTTTTTTAAAAGAGCTATTGCTGATAGTATTTGAGTTGATATGTCTACACAATATCTATCATCTTCTATCATTTTTATAATACCATCAATCTGCCCTCTAGCAGTTTTTAGAAGATTCATAGCTTTTCTTTTCTCATCATTCATCATAGTTATCACCATCTATTATTTTATTTCAACAACTCTATATCCTGCTTCATCTATAGCTTCTTTTATTTTATTATAATCTAAACTATCTCCTTCTATATCTGCTTTTTTCTCTTCTAAATTTACATTTACAGATTTAATTTCATCTAATTCCTTCAATGCTTCTTCTACTGCCTTTACACAATGACCACAAGACATACCTTCTATTAATATAGTTTTTTTCATAATAATCTCTCCTTTTAATTTTTATCCTTTAAAATTTTTAAGTCTTAAAGAGTTAGTTACAACTGATACTGAACTAAATGCCATTGCTGCACCTGCTATCATAGGATTTAAAAATCCCATGGCTGCAATAGGAATTCCTGCTGTATTGTATGCAAAAGCCCAGAATAAATTTTGTTTAATAGTCTTCATAGTTCTCTTACTTAATCTTATAGCTTTAACTATGTCTTCTAAATCCCCTCCCATAAGGGTTATGTCAGCTGCTTCCATAGCTACATCTGTACCAGTACCTATGGCAAATCCTATATCTGCCGCAACTAATGCTGGTGCATCATTTATTCCATCTCCTACCATACCTACTTTCTTTCCCTTAGCTCTAATATCCTCTACCACTTTTGCCTTATCTTCAGGTAGGACTTCTGCCAATACATTTTCAATACCTACTTCATTTGCTATAGCCTTTGCAGTCCTTTCATTATCTCCAGTTATCATATATATATCAATATCCATAGCTTTTAATTCATCTATAGCTTTTTTAGAACTTTCCTTTACACTATCTGCTACAGCAATTATACCTTTTATTTCTCCATCTATGGATAAAAGCATAGCAGTTTTGCCTTCATCTTCAAGTTTAATTAATTCATCCTCTACTGTTTTCACTTCAATATTTGCATCTTTCATTATTTTTTTGTTTCCTATGCGGATAGCTTTCCCTTCTATTGTTGAGCTAATCCCTTTTCCAGGTATAGCTAAGAACATTTCTGGCTCTATTATTTCCATATTTTTTTCTACTGCTTTATTGACTATTGCCTGACCTAGAGGATGCTCTGAAGTTTTTTCAGCAATTGCTGCCAATCTTAAAATAGTATCTTCTTCCACTCCAAATGTAACTATATCTGTAACTTCTGGCTCTCCTTTAGTTATAGTTCCTGTTTTATCAAATACTATAGTATCTAATTCATGAGTTCTTTCTAAATGTTCCCCTCCTTTAATCAATATTCCCATTTCTGCACCTTTTCCTGTACCCACCATAATAGCTGTAGGAGTTGCTAAACCTAGAGAGCAAGGACAAGCTATTACAAGTACTGCTACTGAACTAATAAGTGCATGGGTAAAATCACCCTTTACAAAATACCATATTAGAAAAGTAGCTAGTGCAATTACTAATACAGTAGGAACAAATATTCCAGATATTTTATCTGCTAATCTTTGAACTGGTGCCTTAGACCCTTGAGCATCTTCTACTAATTTAATTATTTGGGCTAATGCTGTATCTTTACCTACTTTTTTTGCTTCAAATTTAAATGTTCCAAATTTATTTATAGTAGCACCTATTACTTCATCTCCCATTTGTTTATCTACAGGAATACTCTCCCCTGTAATCATAGATTCATCTATTGATGAATTTCCTTCAACTATTATACCATCTACAGGAATTCTTTCTCCTGGTCTAACTACAATAATATGTCCCACTTCTACATTATCTATAGGGATATCCTTTTCTACTCCATCTTCTATAACTCTTGCAGTCTTAGGTTGAAGTCCCATTAACTTTTTAATAGCCTCTGAAGTCTTTCCTTTGGCTACTGCTTCAAAAGTTTTTCCTAGGAGTATTAAAGTAATAATTACTGCTGAAGCTTCAAAATAATATTCCCCCACTCCAGATAACAAATTATATAAGCTAAAGAAATAAGCTGCACTAGTTCCCATAGATACTAGTACATCCATATTAGCTCCTCCACCTCTTAAAGATTTAAAAGCTCCTTCATAAAATCTATAACCAATTATAAATTGGACTGGAGTTGCCAATGCCAGTTGAAAATATCCATTGCTAAGTATAGTGTGTACTCCAGCCATATGGAAAAACATTGCTGAAAACAAAGGTATACTTAATATAGCCGAAATAATAAAGGAAGTTTTTAATGATTTTATTTCTTTTTCTCTAATCTTCTTTTCTCTATCTACATCTTTTTCTTTCTCTAACTCTGCTTTATATCCAGCTTTTTCTACAGCTTTTACAAAGTCTTCTACTCCTAATTCATCAGATACATAGCTTATAGTTCCCTTATTTAAGGTTAGGTTTACATTAGCCTCTACTACACCATCTACTTTATTTAAAGCTTTCTCAACCCTTGCAGAGCAAGCAGAACAAGTCATTCCTTCTATTAAAAGATTCACCTTATTTAAATTGACATTATATCCTGTCTTTTCAATAATATTAATTATCTCATCTAATGATATTTTGTCTTCATCATATTCTATATTGGCTTTTTCAGCTAATAAATTCACCATGGAAGATTCTATACCATCTTTCTTTGAAAGTACTCTTTCTATTCTCTGTGCACAAGCAGCACAGGACATACCTGATATATTTAAAGTTATATTTTTAATATTCATTCTATCACTCCTTTCCTTTTCCCCTCCCACCCCGGGTGGGTCTGTATTTATATATTAACATTATATTTTCATATTGTAAAGAGGAAAAATAAAAAACCTACTATAAAATTATAGTAGGTTCGAAAGGGGCTACTAAGGGGCTGCTTAGTAGTAAAAGTTTTTATTTTATTAAATTAATAATTACATTGTCTATATATAGTATAGTATTAATTGGACTAGAATAGGTTACATAACGGTTACACTTTTAATAATTTTAAATATATTACGTTTTTTTAAGCTTTAATCTTATTTTTTTAAAATTTATTGATTAAATTTAAAAAATGTATTATTATAGTAATTGATAATGATTATCGTTTTCGTGTAAAGGAGGATTCATATGAAAAGCTTAAATGAGATGCCTTTAGGTTCAAAAACAACAGTCGTAAGTATATCAAAAGAAGCCTCAGTAAGAAGAAGGCTTATGGATATGGGTGTAGTTCCTGGAGTAGAAGTAGAGATTAAAGGTAAGGCACCATTAGGAGATCCTATTGAAATATTATTAAGAGGGTATAAACTTACACTAAGAAAAAATGAAGCTTCTAATATATTTGTAAAATAACTTTTAGGAGGTGAAAATATGGCTAATATGCCTCTAAATTTTTTCAGTGAAGGCCAAAAAGGAAAAGTTGACAATATAGTAGGTGGCGAAAAAATATCTAAAAGACTTTATGAAATGGGCTTTAATAAAGGTACGGAAGTGAAGATTGTTAAAAATGATGCAGGTCCTATAATAGTCTCTCTCTCTGGATATAAAATTGCTATAGGAAGAGGACTTGCTCAAAAAATAATGGTTAGCCAGTAAAGTATTACTGGTCTATTATTTTTTTAAATTGTTATTGATAACGATTATCGATTGATAAGGAGGCGAATATTTTGAATACAATTGCTTTAGTTGGAAACCCTAATAGCGGAAAAACTACTCTTTTTAATGCTCTTACTGGAACTAATCAACATGTAGGAAACTGGCCAGGAGTTACTGTGGAGAAAAAAGAAGGAATTCTTAATTTTAAGAACAAGAAATATAACATTGTAGATCTACCTGGCACTTATAGTTTAGGAGCATATTCTGAAGATGAGATTGTTGCAAGAGATTTTATTCTAAAAGATGAGCCAGATGTAGTTATAAATGTAGTAGATGCAACAAATATTGAGAGAAATCTATATCTTACTACTCAACTTTTAGAAATGGGAACAAAAGTTATTGTTGCCTTAAATATGATGGATGAGGCTAAGGAAAAAAATATATCTATAGATATAAAAAAGCTTTCAAAAGAATTAGGTGTACCTGTAGTAGCTACGATAGCTTCTAAAAAAAATGGTATAGAAAAATTAATTGAAGAGTCTATTAATATGATGAGTGCTGGTAATGTACCTCAAAATAAAATAAATTATGGAAAAGATATAGACAATGAGATAAACAAACTGAAAGAAATCATAGAAAACTCTAATTTAAATACAGAATATCCATCAGAATGGATTGCTATTAAACTTCTTGAAGGTGATGAGTATATATCTGAAATAACAGATAAAAATATTCTTAAAATAGCCCATGAAAGTGGTGATGCCATTGCCATTGCTGCTATGGAACCGGAACTTATAATAGTTGATAAAAGGTATGAATTTATCGGAAATATAGTTAATAAAACTGTTAAAAAACCTAAAGAAGAAATAATTACTAAATCAGATAAAATTGATAAAGTTTTAACTCATAAATGGTTAGGTCTTCCTATATTTGCTCTGATAATGCTTATAGTTTATCAATTGACTTTTGCTATAGGAGAAGATATTCTCCAAGAAGGCTTAAATGCTGGAATGGAAACTTTTACAGCCTCTGTTGAATCCTTCCTTGTTAATGTAAATGCACCAGAGCTTTTAACTGCATTTATAACTGATGGGATTCTTGGTGGTGTAGGAGCTGTCATTGAATTTGTGCCATTGATAGCAGTTATGTATCTACTCCTTGGAATTTTAGAAGATAGTGGATATATGGCAAGAGCTGCCTATGTTATGGATAGAATAATGCGTTCCTTAGGATTACATGGAAAAACTTTTATTTCTATGTTAGTGGGAGTTGGATGTAATGTTCCCGGTATAATGGCTACAAGAACTTTAGATAGCAAAAAAGATAGAATGATTGCAATTTTAATAAATCCATTTATTTCTTGTGGAGCCAGATTACCTATATATTTAGTATTTATATCTGCATTCTTCCCTAAACATAAAGCTCTCATACTATTTTCCATATATGCATTTGGATTTTTAGTAGCTATAATTATGGGTAAGATATTTAGCAAAACATTGTTTGAAGGAGAGTCCTCTTATTTTGTTATGGAACTACCTCCTTATAGATTTCCAACTTTAAAAGGTACTCTTCTCAATATGTGGGATAAAGTAAGCTCTTTCTTAAAAAGAGCTGGTACTACGATATTTGCTGTTGTAACTGTACTTTGGATACTATCTGTTCTCCCTTATGGAGTTGAACCTTATAGTCAGTCTAGTATTTTAGGAAAAATAGGAACTGTTATTGCACCAATATTCAAACCTGCAGGTTTTGGGACATGGCAAGCTTCAGTAGGATTGTTTGCAGGGATTGTAGCCAAAGAAGCTGTTGTTGCAACATTGGGCATGGTATATGCAGGTGTTGAGGAAGGGGCTCAACTTGTTACAGCTATACAAGGAGCATTTACACCATTAAGTGCTCTATCATTCATGATTATGACTTTACTTTATACACCATGTGCTGCAGTAATAGGTACTATTAGACGGGAGACAAATTCAACAAAATGGGCAGTATTTACAGCTCTTTATACTTTTGCAGTAGGTTGGATAATTTCAGTAGCTATATTCCAAATCGGTGGATTATTTGGATTGAGTTAATTTTAAATCAGGAGGCGTGAGTATGAGTGTTTTGGTTATAGGGGGAGATAATTTAGGTAATATAGAAAACAATCTAAAAGAAAAAGGATTTAATAGAATCACTCATATTACTGGGAGACGATCTAGAGAGCAAACTTATAAGGTTCCTAAGGATACCGATGTAGTATTAATACTTACAGACTATGTAAATCATCAAACTAGCAAAAATGTTAAAAAGCAAGTTAAGAACTCTAAGTCTAAAGTCATCTTTTCTAAAAGATCATGGGCTTCTATTAGTAAATCTTTAAAAAGCTTCATCCGGTAAATTAAGGAGATGATTATATGCTAATAGATATATTAAGAGAAATAAATAACATGAAAGCTTTTTCGAAGAAAGCTTTAGCATCTAAATTAAATACTAGTGAAAGCATGGTAGAACATCTTTTAATTCAACTGCAAAGAATGGGATATGTTTCTGAAGAAAAAGTACCTAACGATTTCTGCAATAAAAAATGTGCAGGTTGTAATATAAATTGTTCTTTAAATATAGCAAATACTTTAATTATTACAGATAAGGGAAAAAAGTTATTAGCAACTCAATAGAAAATAATAAGAGAAGCGATTTATGTTTTATCGCTTCTCTTATTATTTTCTAACCTCTTTCTTACTTAAATTCTATAATTTTTCTAGAAATAAGATACTAATAATACACAAAATATTAAACACATTCATAATTTAAGTATAGGAGTCGTTTTATAAATTTAAAGATACTAGAATAATACTTTATATTAAAAGAAAGGGGGTTTTACTATGATGAGAAAAATTTTCAGAAAAAAAAGAATGCTTTATCGATTCCTTATTTCTATTTGTTCAATTTTTATATTGTTATGCTCTTTTAATGTAGCACTAGCTATAAATATAAAACCTAATAATGACAACATGTGTATTGTAAATGAAAAAACTAACAAATACAATAAACCTTCAAATGAACCTATAGGTAAAATAATAGAAAATAAGAAAACACAAAAAAACATTACTCCTGATAGTCAGAAACAAAATTATACTATGTCTGATTTAAATAAGTTAAATTATAATGATTTAATAAAATTGCTAACAAGTATAAAAAGTACAGATATATTAGATCTTTTTAAATATAGTACTGATGCTTATGAATTCTATAATGACAAAAATCGTATTGAGGCTCTTATTACCGCTTTATATGATAGAGGAAGCCAATTTACCTCTACAGATAACAAAGGGATTCCTACTTTAGTTGAAGTTATAAGAGCAGGATTTTACTTGGGATTTTACCATGATGATTTGTCGTATTTAAATGAGAGAAATATGCACGATAAATGTATACCAGCTTTAATAGAAATTGAAAAAAATCCAAACTTTAAACTGGGAACTAATATACAAGATGAAATAGTTACATGCGTTGGTTTATTAATTTGGAATGGCTCTTGTAATGTTGAAGTAGTAAATAGCGCTACACCTATTTTAGAACAATTTATAGTGAACTTTTCCAAATATGCAAAGGAAAACTCTAAGGGAAAAGCAGTTTATAATATTATGCGTGGTATAGAATATGACATTTCTATGTACACAAACTACGAAGCAAAGATACCACCTAAAGATACTCAATGGTATAAAAAAATAGATTCTTTTATAAATAAATCAGGGGATATAGCCCTCATTGAAAAGCCTAGTTCAAATAGTGGATGGCTTATAAATAACGGGATCTTCTGTATATCAAGTTTAGGAAAGTTTCACACCGAGCCAGATAAAGGTTTACAAATCTTGACTAATGCTATGGACATACACCCATATTTAAGTGAACAATATTTAGAAGCTGCTAATGAAATAAATCGTAATTATAATGGGAAGAATTATGATGGAAAAAATATAGACATGAATAAACTTAGAAAAGAAGCCAGAGATAAATATTATCCTATGACCTATACTTTTGATGATGGGAAAATCATAATAAAAACTGGTGATAAAATACGTAAAGATAAAATAAAGAGACTTTATTGGGCTTCTAAAGAAGTAAGTGCTCAATACTTTCGATCAGTAGACACGGATGAACCTTTAGAATCAGGTAATCCAGATGATATATTAACCATGATAATATATAATAACCCAGAAGAATATCAACTAAATAGAATAATAAACGAACTAGATACAAATAACGGCGGTATTTATATAGAAAGACAAGGAACTTTCTATACTTATGAAAGAACTCCTAAAGATAGTATATATACTTTAGAAGAACTTTTTAGACATGAATTTACTCATTATTTACAAGGTAGATATCTAGTACCTGGAATGTGGGGAGAATCTGAAATATATAAAAATAATAGGTTAACTTGGTATGAAGAAGGTGGAGCTGAATTTTTTGCTGGTTCTACAAGAACTTCAGGTGTATTACCTAGAAAATCTATTGTAAGTAATATTGTTAATACTAAGTCTTCTGAAAGATACACTTTATCTAAAGTTTTAAGTTCAACCTATAATGATGGGTTTGAGTTTTATATCTACTCCTGTATATTTATGGACTATTTATACAGAAAAGATTTATATATATATGATAGATTAGCTAATTATATTAAAGATAATGATATAAAATCTTTCGATAATTATATTAAAACTTTAAGTAATAATTACTCATTAAATGAGCAGTATCAAAACCACATGCAGCGTTTAATCAATAATTATAATAATATGACAACTCCTCTAGTATCTGACGATTATTTAATTGAACATCCTTATAAAAATTCTTCTGAAATATGCTCTGAAATTTCTTCTGTAGCTAAATTAAGCAATGTTACTTTTACAGAGGAAAAATCTCAATTCTTCAATACCTTTACTCTTCGTGGAACGTATACTGGAGATTATTATCAAGGAAAACTTAATGACATGACTAAGATGAATAATATAGTAGATAGTAATTTAAAAACTTTAGAAAACTATAATTGGAGTGGATATAAAACATTAACTTGTTATTTCACTAATTATAGATTAGATTCTAATTACAACTATCAATTTGATGTAATATTTCATGGTTTCCTCCCAAACCAAAATAATAACTAAATTAATATATATTTATTTACAAACAAAAAGAAAAGAAATTCTTTATTTAAAACAATTTCTTTTCTTTTTTACACAGCTTTATTTAAAATATGCTGCTATTCCTTTATAAATTCCCTCAGCTATATCTTCTCTAGTTTGCTGTCTTCTTCATTTCCACTTGAGTTTTTAATGCATTTAACTCTTCTGATTTATTATCTTTTTCAACTAATTGTTTTTCCCCAACTGTTTCCTCTTCCAAAGCATCTTTTTCTGGAACATTTTCTACTTCTTCTACATTTTCTTCTATTTCTCACCTCCCCTTATTTTATGTTATAATATTTTCACAGGAATAACGTAACTTTTTGTTAAATCTGTTCCTATTATGTATTTTCATGGAAACAAGTTCACGTTTACTTAATTTAATAAGCGATTTTTTGGAATAACTGGAACCACCTACTTTAATTTTTAATAGTAAATGTTGAATTTTTTCATATTTCCAAATATAATTAAGGTAATAAAATAATTTTAAAAGGAGATTGGACATGACCAATATTGATTGGAAAGATAAAAAGAACTTGACAATGCTTGCAGACTTTTATGAATTTACTATGGCTAATGGTTATTTTGAATATGATATGGAGGACAAAATAGCCTATTTTGATATGTTTTTTAGATCCATCCCTGACAATGGTGGATTTGCTATAATGGCAGGAGTAGAACAGCTTATTGGGTACTTGAAAAATTTAAAATTTAACGATGAAGATATTGAATATTTTAGAAGTAAAAATCTCTTTAGTGAAGGATTTTTAGATTACTTAAAAAACTTTAAATTTGAATGTGATGTTTGGGCTATTCCTGAGGGTACCCCTATATTTCCACATGAACCAATAGTTACAGTTAGAGGGCCTATAATACAAGCTCAGATAGTTGAAACTATGATTTTATTAACTATTAATCACCAAAGTCTTATCGCTACCAAAGCCAATAGAATAGTTAGAGCAGCTAAAGGTAGAGCTGTCATGGAATTTGGTTCTCGTAGAGCCCAAGGATATGAAGGAGCTATTTTAGGAGCTAGAGCTGCTTATATTGGTGGATGTATAGGTACAGCTTGTACTATTGTTGATAGAGATTTTGATGTTCCTGCTTTAGGAACAATGGCTCATAGTTGGATACAAATGTTCCCTACTGAATTAGAGGCTTTTAAAGCATATGCAAAATTATATCCTGATAGTTGCGTTCTTTTAGTAGATACTTACAATGTTTTAGAGTCTGGAGTTCCAAATGCTATTAAAACATTTAAAGAAGATGTGGTACCTAAGGGCTATAGACCAAAGGGAATTAGAATAGATAGTGGAGATATTGCCTACCTTTCAAAGGAAGCAAGAAAAATGCTTGATGAAGCTGGATTTGAAGATTGTCCTATTGTAGCTAGCAGTTCCCTTGATGAATATGTTATTAGAGAACTTTTAAGTCAAGGAGCCAAAATAGATTCCTTTGGAGTTGGAGAAAGACTTATTACAGCTAAATCCGAACCAGTATTTGGAGGAGTTTATAAATTATCGGCTGTAGAGGAAAATGAACAAGTAGTGCCTAAAATAAAAGTTAGTGAAAATGTTGGTAAGATTACTATACCTGGATTTAAACAAGTATATAGGTTATTTGACAAATGTAGCGGAAAAGCCATAGCAGATGTTATTGCACTTTATGACGAAACTATAGATGATTCTAAACCATATGAAATATTCCATCCTTTATATACTTGGAAACGTAAGACTATAACTAATTTCTATGCAAAAAAACTTTTAGTTAAAATATTTGATGGTGGAGAGTCTGTATATGAAAGTCCAAATATAGAGGAAATAAAGAACTATTGTAATGAGCAAGTAGGAACACTTTGGGAAGAGGTACTTCGCTTTGAAAAACCTCATAAATATTTTGTGGACTTATCAAAACCTTTATGGGATATTAAAAATAAATTATTAGAAAAACATAGATAGAAAGATAAAAAATCCTAGTGAACTAGGATTTTTTTATTTTTTGCCTTTTACTCTCTTTAGCCTAAAAAAGTCTTCTCTTTCCTTCTCCTCTAATACTTCTTCAATAGATTTTATCTCCATTTCATATTTAGGAATTTGAATCTTTTCTAGGGCATTAGCTCTTTTTTGAGTTTTTTCTATTTCCGTAGCCAATTTATAAACGGAATTTTCTATTTCTGCTAATTCGTAAATAAGATATCTTATATTCACAAATGATAGTACTGCCATGTCAAAAGCAGGATTGGTTCTGAAAAAACCATATTCTGTAGAAAAAGGTCTTTTCTCATATTCTATATAAGGAATCTCTACTCCCATAATACTTTTAAAAAGTATCTCAAAATCTTCTTCTTTCTCTAAAGACATAGCTATCTTTTCAACTGATTCTGAACCCATAGTTATATTAGCAAATTGTAATTTTTTATAAGCTTCTTGAAAACTTGTATTTATTTCTTCTTCTATTCTATTAGCCTTTTCAATTAAAGCCATCATTTCCTTTATCAAAACTGTTCTTTTTTTATCTAAAAGTTCATAACCTTTTTTTGAAAACTCTAGAGAACTTTTAGCTTTAATCAAATTAGCCTTTGTAGGAGTTATCTTATACATTGGCATATTATCACCTGTTTTTTAAATATTTTTCTATTAATTTAGAATCTAATCTATCTAATTCCTCTACAGGTAAAATTGACAATAGTTCCCAACCTATATTTAAAGTATCTTCCATATCCCTATTTTCATTGAAATCTTGTTTTACAAATTTATCTTCAAACTGTCTACCAAATTCTAAGTATTTTTTATCCCTATCTGGCAAATCATCTTCTCCTATTATTTGAGCAAGAGATCTTACCTCTTGAACTTTTGAATAGGAAGAAAATAGCTGGTTTGCTACATCTGGATGATCTTCTCTAGTAAATCCTTCTCCTATACCATCTTTCATTAGCCTTGAAAGTGATGGTAAAACATTTATAGGTGGGTAAATATTCTTTTGATACAATTCTCTAGAAAGAACTATTTGTCCTTCTGTTATATAACCTGTTAAATCTGGAATAGGATGAGTAATATCATCATTAGGCATAGTAAGTATAGGGATTAATGTAATAGAACCAACTTTATCTTTAAGCATTCCAGCCCTTTCATATAAGCTTGCCAAATCTGAATAAAGATATCCTGGGTATCCTCTTCTACTTGGTACTTCTTCTCTTAAAGAAGAGATTTCCCTTAACGCCTCTCCATAACTTGTAATATCAGTCATTATAACTAATACATGCATATTTTCCTCAAAAGCTAAATATTCTGCTGCTGTAAGAGCAGACCTTGGAGCTATAATCCTTTCCATAATAGGATCATCTGCATAATTTATATACATAACTACTCTATCTAATACATGAGATTTCCTAAAAGTTTCCCTAAAAAAATGGGCCTCATCATGTCTAACTCCCATAGCCGCAAATATTATTCCGAATTTCACCTTTTCTCCATCTTTAGACTTTATCTTTGCCTGTCTTACAATTTGAGCTGCTAATTCATTATGTGGAAGACCATTACCAGAAAATATAGGTAATTTTTGTCCCCTTATCAATGTCATAAGTCCATCTATAGATGAAATACCTGTTTGAATATAATCTCTTGGGTATTCTCTTGCCACTGGATTTATAGGCCTTCCATTTACATTGTAACTTTCTTTAGAATATATTTCACCCATTCCATCAATAGGACCTCCTATTCCATTAAAAGTTCTTCCTAAAATATCCTTTGATAAGGATATTTCAAAAGGCTTACCCTTAAAATTTACTTTGGTGTTTTTAGTAGATATATCTGTTGTGGAACCAAATACCTGAACTACCACACTATTTTCCTCGACCTTTATAACTCTACCGAGCTTTTTGTTTCCTTCACTGTTTTCTATTTCTACCACTTCTCCATAGCCTACATCATGAGTATCTGAAAGTTCAATTAATGCTCCTTCAATTCTGTCTAATTGTAAATACTCCCTTTTCATATTATCTACCTCTCTATTTAGAGTATTTTTCATCTAAACTATTATAGAAATCATCTATTTGTCTATTTAGTTCATCTATTCCCTCTAGATTATTATTTGGAATAGTATATTTCATTTTAGTAATATCTTCAAATAATTTACTATCTTTAATCTGAGAAATAGGTATTCCCATTTTTACTGAACCCAATGTTCTTTCATAAAGATGATCTATTGCTTTTAACATTTCTATTTGTTTTCTTAACGGTACAAATGTATCTTCACTGTGAAAAGCATTTTGTTGTAAGAATCCTATCTTTATTATTCTTGAAATCTCAAGTACTAATCTTTCTTCATCTGGAAGTACATCCTCCCCTACTAATAAAACTAAATCCTTAAGTCTAGCCTCTTCATATAAGAGCCTTAACATTTTAGCACGGAGTTCTTTAACATCCTCATTTAATTCCCTGTTATAGAAACCTTTGAGTGCTTCTATATATCCACTATAACTTGTAAGCCAGTTAACAGATGGATAATGTCTAGAATATGCTAACTCCCTGTCAAGGGCTAAAAATACATTTACAAATCTCTTAGTATTTTCTGTAACAGGTTCTGAAAAGTCTCCACCTGCAGGAGATACAGCCCCTATAATAGTTACCGATCCTTCTGTATCATTAAAATTTTTCACATATCCTGCCCTTTCATAAAATTCTGCAAGTCTAGTAGGCAAATAAGCAGGATAACCTTCCTCTGCTGGCATCTCTTCCAACCTTCCAGAAATCTCCCTTAAAGCTTCAGCCCATCTAGAAGTAGAATCTGCCATTATAGCTACATGATATCCCATATCCCTAAAATACTCAGCTATAGTTATTCCAGTATAAATACTAGCTTCCCTAGCGGCTACAGGCATATTTGATGTATTGGCTATTAGAACTGTTCTTTCCATAATAGGCTTATTAGTTTTTGGATCGATCAACTTGGGAAAATCCTCTAATACTTCTGTCATCTCATTTCCTCTTTCTCCACAACCTATATATACTATAATATCTGCATCAGACCATTTTGCTAATTGATGTTGAGTCATAGTCTTCCCTGTCCCAAAACCTCCAGGAATAGCAGCTGTTCCACCTTTAGCAATAGGAAAAAATATATCTAATACCCTCTGTCCTGTAATGAGAAGCCTATCTATTGGAAGTCGTTCCTTAACTGGTCTTGGGGTTCTAATAGACCACTCCTGATACATTTTTAATGAATGGATTCTTCCCTTTTTATCCTCTACCACCACTAGTTCTTCTTCTATGGAATATTTACCACTTTCCTTAGCTTCAACAACCTTTCCTTTAACTCCAAAAGGTACTATTAACTTGTGGGTAATAAGAGAAGTTTCCTCTACACTTCCATAAACCTCTCCTTCACTTATAAAATCTCCTATATCAACCAAAACATTTACTTCCCATGTTTTTTCTTCATCAAGAGATATAAGACCTATACCTTCTGGTATAAAGCTTCCAAAATCATTATTTATCTTTTTTAATGGTCTTTCTATACCATCAAACATATTTCCAAGAATTCCTGGCCCTAATTTAAGACTTAAAGGCTTTCCTGTAGATACAATCTTCTCGCCTTTTTTCAATCCTTCTGTCTCTTCATATACCTGTATAATTCCTGTATCCCTATCAATAGATATAACTTCACCTATAAGCTTCTTTTCACCAACTAATACCATTTCACGCATTTTAAATCCTGTCATATCTACTCCCCTAATAACAGGTCCATTTATCATACTTACTTTGCCTACTATATTAGTCAAGGATATCACCTGCTTTTTCTAAAGTACTATATAATAATTCTCCAATTAGATATTTATTTTCCTCTATTTTCCCCCTAAAGCTTTCATCTATTAAATATTTTTCATTAATATCAGAAACTAAGAATCCTCCAAGTATATTTTCTTTAGGGTTTTTAAAGGAAATTTTCTTATCCATGTCCTCTCCTATTTTAACTATACTACTGCTAAAATTATATCTATCTTCATCTTTTAAATATAATATTATACTTTCATCTTCTATATTGTTTAATACCTCTTTTATATCCCTTAATAAATAATCTTCATACTCTTTAGAACAAACAAAATCCTCGGCTTTTTTCTCTAAACCTAGTATAAGATCCTCTAATAGTTCTTCCTTTTTATTAAATATCTTTTTCCTTGCCTCTATTATTCTCTGGGAAATTAACTCATCTTTTTTCAACTCCCCATTTCTAACACTTTCCTCTATAATTTCATCCTTCTTTTCAAGCAATTTTTTCTCATAATCTTCCAGAAGAACTCTATTCTTTTCCTTGATTTCATCTATTATTTTTGAACCTTGTTCTCTTTCTTTTTCTAATACTAGTTTGTAAAATATATCTAACTTATCTTCAATGGTAATCATACTGCCACCACCTTAAATTTTAATACCTATTGAGTCTCTTATATATTTTGTAATAAAATCTTTATCTCTCATTCCATATCTGCTTGGAATAGTAATTATCAATGGAATACTTTCTTTTAACTTTATTTCCAAAACTCTATCTTTTATTTTGTTAAATATGCCTTCCGTAAGAATTATTATTCCTATATCCTTATCTTCAATAGCTTTGTCTAATTCTTTAATAATTTCTTCTCTTTCTACAGCTACAATTCCATTCATTCCAGCAAGTCTAAGTCCTACTAGTGTATCCTTATTGTCACTAATTAGAAAAGATTTCATTTCTACAATCTCCCTAATATAAGTATTGATACTATAAGTCCATATATAGCAATACCTTCAGCTAATCCAACAAATATAAGAGTTTTTCCTAATATTCCAGGCTCTTCTGAAACAGCACCTAATGCAGATGAACCTACTACTCCTACTGCATATCCAGCACCAATTGTAGCTAATCCTGTTGAGAGAGCTGCTGCCATAAGGCCTAATCCTGAAGGCGAAGTAGCATTAGTGCCTTGGGCTTGAGAAAAGTTTGGTACAAATATAATAATTGCTGAAACTAATAAAGGTAAAAAAGCATACAAATTAAAACGGAGTGCCTTCTTAAGTTTACTTTTATTAACTTCTACTCCCTTATATAGAAAATAAATTCCTGTTCCAATAGTCATTAAAACCATAATTGTAGTTGATATCATTATAAAAGTCATTTAATTTCCTCCTATCGATCAATTTTTATTGGTTTAAATTCAATACCCTCTCCTTCATAGTATCTACTAAATAATTCATAGTATTGTAATCTTAAGCCTTGTATAAACACTATTAGCCCCTCAAGACCTATGATGATTATATTTCCTAAAACTAAAACTATTACATTGCCTATTTGAGTACCTATCATTTTTCCTATAGTTTGAAAAGCTATAAATAAACCTACATGAGTAAGAGCAAAAGCACCTACCCTTATAAAAGAAACTGTACCACTAAGCATACTTAAAAGAGTTTCTAAAATAGAAAAACTGCTTTCAATATAATAACTTGAAACATCTTCAGTATATAATGGTTTCTTTCCTAAAATTAAATTAGACAATGGCTCTTTTAAAATCATTAAAGCTATAAAAGCAATAGACAATACTACTCCTACTGTTTTAGGTATAATAGTTCTTTTTAATACTACTTCTCCCAAAAGAAGTAATAATGTAATATAGAACATAAAACCTACTACTCCATCTTTTCCAAATAATCCATTTTTTAAATCCTTTCTCTTGATGCTATTTAATATGCTGTATATATAACTTATAAATATTAAAAATATTCCTGCCACTATGGCCGCTTTTAAAACTGTATCTATATTTTCAAAAGGTCTAATTAGAAGAGCAGGAATTATGTCCTCAAACCCAAAAAAAGCACCATAAAGAGTTCCAAATACCATGGAACTAATTCCCAACCTAGAAATTAAGCTTCCAAATATCTTATTTCCTTTTTTCTTAGAAAGAACATAACCTCCCAGAAGGAGTATTAAACCTTGACCTAAATCTCCAAACATAGCTCCAAATAAAAGCATATAGGTAATACTTAAAAAGGGAGTTGGATCTAATTCATTATAAGAGGGAGTTCCATACATTTTAACTAAAGTTTCAAAGGGTTTAAATATTTTATTATTTCTAAGTTTAGTAGGTATTTTAGATTTTGAAATCTCTTCTTCGCTTTTAAATACAGTAAGTAAACCTTCATATTTAGATAAAATTTCCTCTATCTTATTTTTATCCTTGATTGGTGTCCAAGCTGAAAGGTAGAAAAAATGATCAGAATGAGCCATATATTCTTTTGCTTCCTCAATTTTCTCTGCCATTTGAAATTTACCTAGAAACTTTTGAACTTTAACTATGTTTTTTTGCTTCAAATCTTCTAATTTACTTTCTACTTCTTCTATCTTCTTTTTAATTTCAACTTTCTTTTTATTAAGATCTCTAACTATTTCATCTGGAGTACCAGAAAATTCTTCAGGAATATCTATCCTATTAAAATTTAAAGATTTAAGTATTCTAGTAGTTTCCTCCTCCAAACTAGAAGGATATATAATAAGATATACCTCTCCATTATCTCCACTACCTGTATGGAAAACTACTGCAAGTATATTTTCATAATTCTTTTTTAGCTTTAATCTATCTTCCTTTGTTAGAACTCCAAAAACATAATTGAAATATTTTAAGCTTCTCAAATCCTCAATATGAACTTCTGTATCTTTTAAGTACATGAAATTACTATAAAATTTATCAATCTTACTTAATTCATCTTTCAAATTTAATAATTTATTGTACATTGATGTGATTTCTTCATAAATACTTTGGAAAGATTTTATAGAATCCTTAAAATTATAATCTTCTTTTAAGGAATTTTTGTCTAGATAAATCTCTCCTTTAAATATCTTGTTTAATTCCTCTACTTTTTTGAGACAGTCTTCATATTCTTCATCTTTAGAAAAAGAAGATATAAAATTTAAATCTACAATTTTTTCTACATTTTCATCTTTTACGTTGAACATAAAACTATCTTCTTCTATTTGTGCTAAAGAATTAACTAAGCTAATGTTTTCTAAAAGTATTAAATCTTTTAATACTTCATCTACAGTTTTTATATCCCCTACAATATTCATCATAGACATTTTTTCAATAGCCATTATCTAATATCACTTCCTTCAATTTTCCTTATGAGATAGTTCTTACCTTCATCAAAAGATATTCCATACTTTATAATTTCTATAGTAGAAAAAAGATCTCTCAATTCATATTCTAATAGATGAATATACGCTAAAAATACTGTAATATCTAGTTTTCCCTTTTTAAGCATTTCTAAAGATTGAAAATATAAATATCTTTCTATCCTTCTTTCCATATATAAATCTATATTTTGTTCTGTATCAAATAAAAAGCTATATTTTGAATTTAACACTCTTTTTTTAAACTCTTTTTCATTAGAATAACAAAGAACTTTTATATCATTATATTTGAATTCATATCCTTCCTGAATAGTATAATTTATAAGTTCTTCAGGAATTAGATTATAAAATTTTATTCCTCTATAAATCCATTCTAAATTTAATAAATCAATATTCTTTCCAAGAAACTCTTTAAATAAAATACTATCTTTTTTATCTAACGCAGTACTATTTTTCTTAAGCAACAAAAAATATAATCTATCTAAATTCATTTCCATATAGAATAAAATTCTTCTACTATCTTCATTCAAATAAGGCTTTAATATTGGATAATACATAGTATCTTTTAAACTTTTAATAAATGTTTCTAAATCACTAGTATCTTCTTCTCTTAACAAATTTCTTAAATTCAATTTCAAATCCTCTATTTCATACCTAATAAATATAGTTTTAAATAATTTTTTATATTCATCTGTAAAATAATGAATAAGTTTCTTGTGTTGAATTAATATATATTCTTTTAGTAGTTTTTCTAATTCTCTTCTATGAATATCCTTCACATTTATATCTTCTAAAACTATTTTATAGTTTGTATTTTCCTTTAAATACTGAGCAACTTCAAATACATCTTTCTTATTAAACAGATCTATAAAATGCTCATTTGTAAGAAAGTTCCCTTTTAAAACCCTTATTTTAGTATTTAGTGCTGCAAATCGTCTCTCATTTCCCATGATTTCAGCTCCTTAAATTAGCTCATGAATATTTGATTAAAAAGTCTATCAATAATTAAATCTCTTTTTTCTTCATAAATTCTTTCAATTTGTTTATATATAGCCATTTCATTCTCTTCAATCTTGTCAGTCTCTTCTTTTGCATTTTTCAATATTTCTTCATATATGTTTTTCCCTCTAGATTTAGCTTCACCTATTATTTCCTCTTCCATTTTTGTTGAACTTTTCTCTATCTCTTTAGTATTTTCTCTTTTTATAGCTTCAATTTTCTCCTTTACTTTTACAGTTTCATTATCAATATTTATTATTTTTCCTATTATATCTTCCATATACATCACCTCATGATTATTTCATTATACTCCTTCAAATTTAGTTGTAAATTTTTATTTTGACCATTAATTAATGCTATGAGTCTAATATAATTACCTTAAACTTACTTTTTGCAATAAATCGTATAATATTAATAAAAATCTTTGATTATCTAGTTATTATTTAATACACAAAAAAGCACTCCTTAAAAAAAGAGTGCTTTTATCTAAAATATTAATTATTTTTTCTTAAAAAGTTCCATTTAGTTTCAGCTGTAAGTATGGATAGCAATACAATTAAACAGCCTAAAAACAATTTCACAGTAAGTTTATCTCCTAAGAGTAATACAGAAAATATACTACCAAAAACTGATTCCATACTTAAAATTATAGCTGTGTGAGTAGATGAAGTATATTTTTGAGCTACATTTTGAATTCCAAAGGCAATTAATGTACTTACTACGGCTACATACAATATAGAAAATCCTACTTCCTTGCCAAAAGAACCTAATTTAATATTAAATATTAATACTACTATAAATGAAAGAATAGCTGCTACTGCAAATTGAACTATAGTTAGTATGATAGGGTCATGATCCTTAGCAAAATATTCTATTGAAATTATATGAAGAGCAAAAAATACTGCACAGACCATTGTAAGCCCATCTCCTAAATTTATAGAAAGGCCCTCTTCAAGACTTAATAATCCTATACCTATAAGACATAAAATAGCTGCCACAAACTCATATATATCTGGTTTCTTCTTTGTAATACCCCAGTAGAAAAAAGGAACTATTACTACATAGCTTGCAGTTATAAAAGCTTGTTTACTTACAGTAGTATATTTTAAACCAATAGTTTGAGTCAAAAAAGCTAAAAATAAAAAGAATCCTATAATAGCCCCTGCTTTAATATCTTCCTTATTTATTTTTCTAAATCTTTTCCAAAACACAAAAGCCATTAGTACAGAAGATAATGCAAATCTTAATACAAGTATGTAAACAGGATTGATATAATCTAATGCATTTTTAATAACTACAAATGAGCTTCCCCATATTATAGCTACTAAAAGTAAAGACAGATCTGCATATAAACTTTTCTTTTTAGCTAAAATTTTCATTCAATTCCCCCTTAATTTAAAATAAATTCATGATATCACCCTATATAGTTGCAATATACATGCCTAAATCTTAAGAATTTATATGCTCAAGTAAAATAGCCTTTTCCCTTCAATTATATATTATTTTTATATATTAAACCGCAAAATTTTAATCATGATATTTTGTCTTTATATAGATAACTGCAGATTTATTGAGATTCATTTAGGAAATAGCTGAAAAATTAACCGACAATTTTTAAGCATGTATGCAAATAAATTTGCTTCATCAATAGAAGTTTTTTAAAACTAAATATACAGTAGCCTTCTAATAAAAAACTACTGTATATTAAATATAATCTTTATTATTTTAAAATACTCATTATTTAAGCTTCATCAACTGCTTCTTTTCTTAAATCCTTAACAATTGGCTTATCTTTATTCAATGGTGCCAATGCAATGCCTAAAAATCCGTATAATGCTGAAACAATAGGAGTAATAAAACCTAAGAAATGGAATCTTCCATATTGGAATGCAGTTACTCCTAATGTTGTTTTATAAACTCCACCACAAGTAGACCAAGGTACTAATCCTGATGTCAATGTACCAGCATCTTCTAATACTCTGGATAAATTCTTAGGATGTAAATTTAACTTTTCATAAACTGGTCCATACATTTGTCCTGGTATTACAATAGCCATATATTGATCTGCAGCCATAAAGTTCATTGCTATACAAGCTACAACATTTGATAAAATAATTGAACCTCTAGTATGACAATGTTTAAGTATTACTTCAAGTATATTATCTAAACATCCTATTTTCTTTATTAACCCGCCAAAGGCCATAGCACACATTACTAGGGAAATGGTTTCCATCATCTCAAGGAGTCCACCTCTATTTAACAATGTATCTACCATTTCATTCCCAGTAGCTATTTCAAATCCATAGAATAAATTATATAATATTTTACTTGCACCAGTCCCTTGTGCAAATGCAAATATAATCCCTATAGCTGTTCCTCCTATCATTCCTGGTACTGCTGGAACTTTGAATATAATCATCAATATTACTGCTATTGGAGGAATAAATATTAAAGGTGTAATATTAAAATTTGCCTCTAATGTACTTAATATACCATTTATTTGAGCTGTATCTACTGTTGTACCTTTATACCCTTGTCCTATTATTCCAAATAAGGCTATAGCTATTAAAAAACTAGGTAAAGTGGTATAAAGCATATGTTTTATATGATCAAAGACATTTACTCCTGCAATTCCTGCTGCCAAATTTGTACTATCAGATAATGGTGACATTTTATCTCCAAAAGAAGCACCTGATACTACTGCTCCTGCTGTTATAGCTGGAGGAATTCCTAATCCTGCTCCTATACCCATTGCAGCTGTCCCCATAGTTCCTGCTGTACTCCATGCACTTCCTGTGGAAACAGAAACTACTGCACATATAATAGGAAGTAAAAATAAGAACATGCTTGGAGTAAATAATTGAAGACCATAATAAATCATTCCAGGTACTACTCCACCAGACATCCACACACCAATAAGACATCCTACTATCATAATAATAAAATTTGCTTGCATAGTCATAGCGTTTGAATCAATCATTGATTGTTCCATTTCATCCCATGAATAACCTAAATATTTCCCAATAAGTGCAGTAACTATACAAGCTGCTATCAATGGAATTTGCGGTTCGCTTTCTAACCCTACAACTCCTATTAGCATGAAACAAACAAGACAAATAAATGGTACGAGAGATAAACCTAATGATGGTTTTTTAACTTTCGTCATATCTTTCATATATACTCTCCTTTCCTTTAGACAAACATTTTAAGTTTTGTATAAAATTTAACTATTTCGATTATTAATTTTTACCACCACCTATATAAACTATAAGAAACCTATATACTATAATTGCAATATCCATGCCTAAATCCATTTTTGAAATTTATAATATCAAAATGGCAATACTATCAGCTCTATAGGAGAATACATTTTTGAAACCATAAAATAAATTATTATTTCATTGCCAATATATTAACAACTAATGAATTTCTAGCATTTTCCCTATAAAACGTGTTTATTCTACATTTTCGATTTCATATTTTTTTATTTTATATTGTAAAGTTTGTCTTTTTATTTTTAATAATCTTGCTGCTTCTGAAACATTTCCATCAGTCATATATAGTGCTTCTGAAATAAGCTTTTTCTCAACTTCTATAATTCTTTCCTCATAATTTTTATCCTCATTGTATTTGAGAATTTTTTTCATCTTTCTTTTTTTATTTTCACTTATAATATGTTTTGGTATATGCCTTACTTCTATTTCATTTCCATCTTCAAGTTTAAGATTAATCATAGACTGTATAACAACATTTTTTAATTCTCTTACATTACCCATCCAAGGATAGTTCATAAATATATCTTCAACTTTTGAAGATAATTTAATTGGTTTCATGTCTAAAAATTCAGAATTTTCTTTTATGAAGTGCCCACTTAAATACAATATATCTTCCTTTCTTGTTCTTAGCGGAGGAATTTCTATATAAATTTGAGATATCCTATAAAAAAGGTCCTCTCTCAATTTTTTTTCATATACTAAGTTCAAAGGCTCCTTATTCACACTAGCTATCACTCTTACATCCACTTTTATGTCTTCTTGACCTCCAACTCTTCTTACATAGCCTTCTTCTATTGCTCTCAAGAGTTTAGCTTGAGGATGAATAGGCAAAGAATTTAATTCATCTAAGAAAATAGTTCCTCCATCTGCCAATTCAAATAATCCAGGTTTATTCTCTGCTCCAGTAAAGCTTCCTTTTACAGTTCCAAAAAATATGGATTCTAAAAGGTTTTCTGGAATGGCAGCACAATTTTGTGCTATGAAAGGTTTGTTTTTTCTATAGCTTGCATTATGAATACTTTGGGCTAATATTTCCTTTCCTGTACCTGTTTCTCCAAATAAAAGTACATTATAATCATATTTAGAAACATCTTCTAGTCTTTCTATAGTTCTTTTTAGTTCAATATTCCTAGTTTTAAAATCTTGAAGATTATAAAAATCAACTCCCTTTTTTTCTTTTTCTTTTTTAAACACAGTATCTTTCAAACTATACCATCTATTAAAGGTCTTATATAAATTACCTATTGTGTCCATATCTAAGGCAAATTCAACAACTCCCTCTACTTCCCCATCTTTTACTATAGGAATATTAGTAACCATAGCATAAATTTGTTCCCCTTTATTATTCAAATAACTTTGAATATTGTCATATATGGGTTTACCTGTTTCAATACATTTAAACATTGTACTATTTTCATAATTAAAACTTGGAAAAACATCAAAAACAAAATTTCCAAGAACTTCTTCAGCATTTAAACCTTCCAACTCTTCCATGGCTTTGTTATAATAAATCATATTTCCCCTATTATCTATTATATCAATTCCTACATATATATTGTTAAAAATAATATCAAATAAATCTTCTTTTGAAATTAAAGAATTCTTATTTGATTTATATCTTTTAATTTCCTTCAATTTTTTCTCCTCCCCGTATCAATTTTTAACAAAATATCATATTATATTGCTTAAATCAAAATTCCTATTTTCAAATGATTTTAAATAAATCTAACACTAGTAAAAAGTGGATTATTTCTGTATATTTTGTAGAAAATTGCTTATTATAGGACTATATATATTTTATTATAAAAGTGAATAAAATCAATATTAATAGTTTAAAATAATTAGAATATACATAACTTTTAATACCTATTAATCTAGTTAATTACATAAAAAGACAGTAGTTTCTAAATTAGAAACTACTGTCTTTTCATATCTTTATGCCAATCCTGAAAACAAAGCTCCTATTCCATAAGCTAATGCTGCTGCTATTCCTCCAACTATGAGCATTTCAAGTCCTGATAAAAACCAATTTCTAAAAGTAGTTATAATTCCATCTAAGCCGCCATAAATTATACTTTATATATATTTTCCTCCACTTGTCTTATGTTTTTCCTCTGAAGTATGGAGTTTTTTCTTGTGTGCATCTATAGTAGCTTCTCTAGCTTTATCAATATCTCTTGAAATCAAAATACTTACTCCTCTCAGAATACAATTCATATTTTAAAAATATTACTTATATTATTTTTACCCACTATTTTAAAGTTTAAAAATCGGACAAAATATGAGATTGTATATAAAAAAATAAGACGGACTTAAATCCGTCTTATTTTTATAATTTATTCTATTTCTATTTGATTATTTTTAGATTGACTTGATTTATCCTTTGGCAATCTTACATATAAAATGCCATCTTCAAATTTAGCTTTTATTTCATCCTCTTTAATATTGTCTACATAAAAACTTCTTTGTAATCTTCCACTTCTTCTTTCTTTTCTAATATAATTTTCTCTTTCTTCGTTAATTTGTTCATCTCTTTCTACAGAAATTGATAAAATATCATCTCTAAGCTCTAATTTTATATCTTTCTTATCAGCTCCTGGAATTTCTGCCTCTACAATATATTCTTCATCCTTTTCCTTAATGTCTACTTTAATACCATCCATATTCATAAATGGAAAACTTTCTGGTGTGAAAAATTCTTCCATCATAGAATTAAATATTTGATTCATCTCCTTAAAACCTCTCATATTATTCATATTTCTTCTATATGGACTTAAGTCAAACATATAATACACACCTCCAAAATTTTATAATTATTTGACTTTGACTTTCTTTGACCTTCTGTATATATTATTACATTATTTTTTTATTATAGCAAATTCAATATATAATAATTATTATATGTCAACAATTATATTATGTAATTATTCATATTTATATCTATATTTCTCATTTTTTCACTTGTATTCTTGTATTATTGAATTTATATAAAAAAAACAGGTACATAATGTACCTATTATAAACACTTATTTTTTTTTATCTTCAGATAAATTTATATGTGTATAAAATTCTATAAACATTGAGTTTAATAATTTTTCTTTTCTGGAATATTTTATATTTGATCTGCCTATATTTCTATATTTTCTATCATGAGGATAAGGTATCAACATAATTTTTCGCCTCCTCAGATCCTTTGTTCTATATATATTATACCTTTTAAGAAGCTAATAATACAAATTTGGTATACCTTCACATTTTCTATACCAATTTAAACACAAATCCGATATTCAAATTAAGTATACTTCTTAATGTATTTCTTCAATTGACTCCCTATACCTCTTGGATGTAGTTTTTTTAACGTATTGTGCTATTTGATTGACAAAAGAGCCGTAGATTTAATCTACAGCTCCCTTTATTAATCAAATATTTTACCAACTATTTCTTTCTCTGCAAATAATGCTGTTCCTCCTCCTGTATGCCAAAATACTACTTTACTTCCTTGGGGGATTATTCCTTTTTCTACATAGTCTATAAGACCTGCCATAGCTTTTCCTGTATAAACTGGATCCAAAATAATTCCTTCTTTTCTCGCAAAATATTTTATAGCTTCAGAAGATTCTTCCGTTGGTATCTCATATCCCTTTCCGACATAGCTTGTATCTACCTTTACATCTTCTAAAGATATAGTTTCATTTACTCCCAATAGTTTTAATGCATCATTAGCCAACCCTGCTACCCTATTTTTATATTTTTCATCTTTAGGACTAGCTGCTATACCAATGACATTAGTATGAGAGTCAAGTAGACTTTCACCTGCCAATATTCCCGCTAATGTTCCTCCACTGCCAGCTGTAACAAATAAATTGTCTATATCCCCTATATGATTTTCTTCTAGTTGTACATATAGCTCTAAAACTGCTTTTGTAAAAGCTAATGTACCTACTGGAGTTGAACCTCCTATTGGAATTTCATAACAAAACTTACCTTCAGACTCTAATTTTTTAATCCTTTCTTTAGCCTTTTTATATCCAAGCTTTTCTCCTTCTTCTTCTGACATATCTTTTTTTAGTTCTATTATATTGGTTTCCGCTCCAAGAACTTTGTCTAGTAATAAATTACTTTTTAAATTTTCCATATCTGGAGATACTAATGCTAACAAATAAAGAATACAGTTTAAGCCTAATTTATTACAAGCTATAGCTGTTTGCATTGCGTGATTTGATTGGGTAGCTCCATGAGTAATTATATAAGTTGAACCTTTATCAATAGCATCTCCTAATAGAAATTCCAATTTTCTGATTTTATTTCCACCAAAAGTACTAGGACCTGTTATATCATCCCTTTTCAAATACAATTCTATACCTAATTCTTCAGAAATTTTTTCTACCTTGTATAAAGGGGTAGGGAAAAAACCTAGTTGAGCTTGAGATACACTTTCGAACAATTTTTGTTTTTCTAAAACTCTTTCCTTATTCATTAAATCCACATCCTCTTTTTTAGTTAATAAACTCTCTATATATATTTTATCACTTTATTCGGAAGTATTCTAATCTTAGTAGGTTCTTTCTTTATCTTTTTCTTCTTCAATCCCAGTTTTAATCTCCCAATGAATAACAAAAGTTAAGATTACTCTAAGTATAACTACAGCAGAAAGTATTATAAACTCATCTAATGTTCTAATTATGACTGTCTTTAAAATTTCAGCTGCCAATTTAAACTCTAAGCTTAAAGCTAATGCTTTTGCCAATTCAATTTTTAAACTTTCATTATTGAAGTTAAATCTACTTTTAATGAACCTAATAAAAGTCTTCATAGAAGCAAATACTATTATAAAAACACCTATAGTTTCTAAAATACCTGTTATATATGGTATTATCTTTTCTAAAAACATTTCTATTGTCAATTTTCTCTCTCCCTTTGTTTAGTTAGACCTTTTTCATCCAAGTTTACTTTAATATTATAACAAAAAAAGAAATAAAAATCTTTTTATATTGCTAGTTTCTAAAATTTAAAAGGAAGAGTATCTGCAGCTTACTCTTCCTTTTATCGGTCCAATATTAGGGAAAATTAAATTTCATATTCTCTAGCAGCTTCTTCTCCTTTTAGTACCCTAAGGGTGCCATAAGCTAAAGACTCCATTTCATTTTCTCCAGGCACAATTTCAACTGGTGCAATAAATTCTACACGTTTTTTAATCCATGAAACCATCATATCTGAATAGGCAATTCCTCCTGTCAAAATAATTACATCTACTTTTCCATCTATTACAGTCGCAAGTTCACCTATTCCTTTAGCAACCTGATAAGCCATAGATTCATATATTATTTTTGCTTTTTCATCTCCATTTTTAATCATTTTTTCTACTTCTCTAGCATCAACTGTATTGAGATAAGCTTTCAATCCACCATTTCCCCTCAATTTTCTTTGCATAGTTTTCTTATCATATTTACCTGAGAAACATAAATCTATAAGCTCCCTACAAGGTACTCTACCAGCCCTTTCAGGTGAAAATGGTCCTTCATCATCAGAAATTATATCTACTATACGCCCCTTTTCATGGACATTTAAAGATATCCCACCACCTAAATGAGCAATAACAAAATTCATATCTTGATATTTTTTACCATATTTCTTGGCTACTTTTATAGCTGTTGCTCTAGTGTTTAAAACATGACAAGTGCTTGTTCTTGGTATGTCAGGCATGCCAGATATACGAGCTATATCCTTTAACTCATCTGTTCTCACTGAATCATATATATAGGCCTTAACCCCAGCTATTTTTGCTATTTCATAAGCAATAGGTGCTCCTAGATTTGAAGCATGTTCCATTACAGGCCTATTTGAAAGAACATCAAGCATTGTTTCATTCACTATATAAGCTCCCGATTTTACTGTAGGAAGCATACCTCCCCTTCCTACAACAGCTGATAAATTACCTATATTATATCTATTTTCCTTTAAAAAGGATATTATTAAATCCTTCCTCATTTCAAATTGATCTATGGTTTTATCATATTTTTCTATTTTATCAATAGGGTGTTCAAGTGTTTCAGTAAAAACTTCATTTTCATTATCATATAAAGCTATCTTTGTGGAAGTTGAGCCTGGGTTAATAGCCAATATTTTATAGCCCATCTACAATACTCCTCTCTACTATATTAGTTTCTATTTATTTAATATTTCCTTTAGCTCAGTTAAAAATTTCTCTGTTTGTTCTACTGTTCCAGTACTAACTCTTAACCAATTATCCCATCCCCATAGATATCCTGGTCTTATTATTATTCCTCTTTTCATTAATTCTTCAAAAACTGTTTTTGAATGCATATTTACATTAACAAATATAAAATTAGCATTAGATTTTACATATTCTAAACCCAATTTATCAAATAAATTCTCCATTATATCTAATGATTTATAGTTTAATTCAACTGTTTTATCAATATGATCTTGATCTTCTAACGCACCTAATGCTGCAACTTGAGCGAATCTATTAACATTAAATGTACCTTTAACCTTACCCATTTCTGTAGCAATTTCTTCTGATGTAAGTACAAATCCTACACGTACAGCTGCTATTCCAGTAACTTTTGAGAAAGTCCTTAAAATTATAGTATTTGGTCTTTTCTTCAATATATCTAAAGTTTCTGGATAATCTGCATTAACTTTTGCATAATCATAATATGCTTCATCAAATATCAAAACAATATCTTCCGGAACATTTTCAACTAAATATTCAATTTCATCTTTCGTCATTATATTACCTAGAGGATTGTTAGGATTACATACATATATTAATTTAGTCTTTTCATTTATATTTTCAATAAATCCCTTAAAATCGTGTTTGTAATCTTTAAGGGGAATCTTTACTGGAATTCCTCCCATATGTAGCACTGTATTAGCATATATACCAAATGTAGTTTTAGCCATTATAGCTTCATCACCAGGATTTATAAATGTTTGAGCAATTACTTGTAGTATTTGTTCTCCTCCATTTCCAACAACTATATTATCACTTTTTAAGCCATATTTTTTAGCTAATCTTTTTCTTAATTCCATAGCTGAAGCATCAGGATAAATATTCATATTTTTGAGTTCATTCTTCACAGCTTCTATAGCCTTTGGTGATGGCCCTAGTTGATTCTCGTTAGAAGCTAATTTTATAACATCTTTCAATCCATATTCTTTTTTTACTTCTTCTATAGGTTTACCTGGAACATAAGGATTTAATTTGGATAATTCTTTCTTAAATAAATCTTTTGACATTATACCATTCTCCTTTATTATTCATTCTAGTCTCAAACCATATATAAATAAAATATATTCCTAACTTTTTAAGAAGCAGCTGCTGACAATACTAAAGATAAATATTTTTCTTCAGATGAAGAACCTCTTGATGTTAATACAATCGGAACTTTTGCACCTACTATAAATCCTGCCATTTTAGAATTAGCTGAATATATAAGACATTTACCTAAAATATTACCTGCAGTTATATTAGGAGTAACTAATATGTCTGCATCTCCTGCAACAGGACTATTAAAACCTTTTATTGTAGCCGACTCTTTATTCATTGCCAAATCATAAGATATTGGACCTTCTATAATACAATTTTGAATTTCTCCAGCTTCATTCATTTTCTTTAATTCTGCAGCATCAATAGCTTCTGGCATTTTAGGATTAACTTTTTCTACTGCAGCAAGAACTGCTACCTTAGGTTTTTCATAGCCAATAGATATTAAAGTATCCACTGCATTTTGAATTATTTGCTTTTTTTCTTCAAGGCCTGGATACATAACCATGCCACCGTCAGTAGTAACTAGCAATTTATGATAACTAGGTATTTCTTGAATTACAAAGTGAGACATTAATCTATCTGTTCTAAAACCTTTTTCTTTATCTACAACAGCTTTTAAGAGATCAGCAGTTTGAATCTTCCCTTTCATTATAAAATCTGCTTTATTTGTGTTAACTAACTCAACAGCCTTGTAAGCAGCATCACTTTCATTTTTAATATCCAAAATATATTCATCATTGAGAAAATAATTATTTTTACTTAAAATTTCATTAATTTCTGCCTTATCCCCTATTAATATAGGATCAACAATATTGTTTTCCCTAGCTTTAAATACTGCTTCTAATGTATGTTCATCATGTGCAGCCACTACAGCCACCTTTTTTTTATTTTCAAAACTACAAACTTTCTCTATTAATTCATCAAAATTTTTAATCACCATAACTACTCTCCTCATTGTTAAAATAATTGTTCAGCAAGAAAAACATATAGGCTTGCTGAACAATTTATTTTGAAATCTCTTAATTTATACTGCGCTCGCTTCAGCTATTGCGTTCATTCCAGCTTTAAAAGCTTCTATATTCACATGAACAAATTTTTCCTTTACTGTCTTTCTTATTACATCTCCCCAATCTATATCAGTAAGTCCCATAGCTTTAACTAATGCACCAAATAAAACAATATTCATAACCTTTGTGTTGCCTAAATCTTCTGCAATTTTTGCTGCATTTATTACACTGGTATTTGCTTTATCCTTAATTGTATCTATAACTCCTTCAGGATAATCTACTTTGCCCATAAGTATTGGAGCAGAAGGTATTTTGTAATCGTTTACCACAACTTTTCCATTAGGTTTTAAATAATCTAGCCATCTTAATGCTTCCATTGTTTCAAATGAAACTAATATATCTGCTTCTCCTTTACCTATAATAGGTGAAAAAACTTCATCTCCATACCTAACTTGAGTGGAAACACTACCACCTCTTTGAGCCATTCCATGAATTTCAGACATTTTTACATCATAACCTGCTTCAACAAGACCTGTTGACAAAACTTTGCTTGCTAAAATTGTACCTTGCCCACCTACTCCAACTAGCAATATACTCTTTGTATTAGTCATTTTATTCACCCACCTTGCTTATTGCTTTTACAGGACATACCTGCATACAAACTTCACAACCTATACATTGTGATTTATCAATACTTGATTTCTTAATTGTTTTATTAAATTGTATTGCTGGACATCCAGTATTTACACACATTTTACAACCAATACACTTGTCTTGATTTGCTTCACATTTTCTTAAATCATATTCAAATTCTTCTTTATCATGCTTAGATAATACTTTAAGTGCACAAGGCCATCTTGAAATAATTACTGATGGTTCATCAAGTTCAAATGCCCAATCAAATGCTTTTTTAAGTTCATCTAATTCTAATGGATTAACAGTTTTAACATGTTTAATTCCTAGGGCTTTAACTATATCAGGAATACTTGCCATATTAGTAGTTTCTCCTTGAAGAGTATATCCTGTACCTGGGTTATCTTGATGACCTGTCATGCCAGTTACCCTATTGTCGAGTATACAAGTGATAGTATTGCTTTTATTGTAAGTAATATCTAATAGACTAGTCATGCCTGAATGGAAGAATGTAGAGTCACCGATAACACTTACTACCCTCGTATCCTTATTATATTTATCATAAACCCTCTTAAATCCATGTCCTAAACTAACACTTGCCCCCATGCATATACAAGTATCCATCGCATTCAATGGAGGTGCTCCTCCTAAGGTATAACATCCTATATCGCCAGGTATCATTACATTTTTTCTTTTACCTAGCTCATAGAAAAATGCCCTATGTGGACAACCTGCACAAAGAGTTGGAGGCCTATTTACAACAATAGATTCATCATATTCTATTGTTGGTTTTTCTTCTTCAAATATAGATTTTTCAACAATTCCAGGATTAAGTTCCCATATATTAGTTATTTTTTCTTTACCTATACAATCAATACCAGCAGCTTTAATTTGTTCTTCCATAAATGGTTCTAACTCTTCTACTACATAAAGTGTTTCAACTTCATCAGCAAACTTCTTTATTTTTTCCATTGGAAGTGGATATGTAAATCCTAACTTTAAATATGATGCTTTATCCCCAAATACCTCTTTTGCATATTGATAGGCAACACCAGCAGAAATAACTCCTATCTTTTTATCATTCCATTCAATATAATTCAATTCAGTCTCATTAGAAAACTTTTCTAGCTTTTTAAGCTTTTTCTCTACTTTAACATGTAATTGTTGAGAAACAGCAGGTGCAGTATAAAATTTCTGCAAATCCCTTTTATAAGGTTTAATAGGAACTTCTTCCCTTTCACCAGTTTCAACTATAGATTTGCTATGGCATATTCTAGTGGTCAATCTCATCATAACTAAAGTATCAAATTTCTCACTTATCTCTATGGCAGACTTAACCATATCCTTAGCCTCTTGACTGTTACTTGGCTCTACCATTGCTACTTTTGCAAATTTTGCATAATATCTATTGTCTTGCTCATTTTGAGATGAATGTAAACTAGGATCATCTGCATTCACTAAAATCATTCCCCCATTAATTCCTGTATAACCTATAGTAAAAAATGGGTCAGCAGCAACATTCAAACCTACATGTTTCATTGTTACAAGCGATCTTGCTCCAGCAATAGATGCACCTAACGCAGATTCTAAAGCAACCTTTTCATTTGGTGCCCATTCTGCTATTACTTCTTTCTTATAAGGAGCAATATTTTCCAATATTTCTGTACTTGGTGTTCCAGGATAAGCAGCAGCAAAATGAATACCAGCTTCATAAACCCCAAGGGCTACTGCCTCATTTCCTGTCAATAACTTTTTCATTTATTGTCCTCCTTTGAAAATTCTATAAATTTTAAAAAATTGGAAACAATTAATTATGAAATCAATATACTCTTCCCTTAATATATTTCTATTTGGGATTCTAAAAATATATTAGTATTTGTACTAAAACTTTATTAATGCATTTTCTGTACCAATATATTTATTCACAATACATTTATTTTTTATATTTTATAGCTTGTAAATTCGTATTTATAGATATCATATATAGTATTATAATAAGCTTCTAAAAAAATAAATGGGTTAAAAGGTATAGCTTTACGATACCATTAAGCCCATTTATAATTATTAAATAACATCATTTTTTAGATGAAATATTTATCCCATTATTTTTATACTTTAACTTGCTATAAATCATGAATAAAACACTTAATACTATAGCTGGAACAATCCATGGAAATCCATTTTCATAAAGAGGTAATTTTTTTATTAATTTCATAGAACTATTTAGTATTTTAAATGTTTTATTTAGGTTTATAATAAAACTAACTATAAAAGCTCCTAAAACTGCACCTGTATAAGTAGCACCACTTGGAATATATTTATCGAATAATGTCATTAATATTAAAACTATAATAACTGGATATATTGTAGATAAAACCGGAACTGCTATACTAATCAAACCCTCTACACCAAGCAATGATAAGAAAAAGCTACATATTGTTACAGCTATAACCATGAATTTATAAGAAACTTTTCCATTGCTTATATCATTAAAATAATTTGCCGTAGTAGCAGTAAGACCTACTGAAGTAGTCAAGCAAGCTAAAGATACTACAATTGATATAGCAATTGCACCAGCAGAACCAAATAATTCATTTACTAATGCCAATAATAAATCAACTCTAGGCATATCAGGTCGAAATACGGAGCTACCTGTAGCTCCTACATATGTAAGTCCACCATATATAAATAATAATAAGGCACCTGCGACTAGCCCTGCTCTATTAGTCATAT
>CCEZ01000013.1 GCA_000751555.1 Anaerosalibacter massiliensis
CCCACCGCCTCTAAATTTAAGTTTTCAGTATTTGGAGTTCTTCCTATAGATAAAAGTGTATATTCACTAATAACAAACTCCTCTTTTCCTTTAAATTCATAATGAACTGTATTTTCATTTACAGATTTTACTCTTGCGTTATTTATGATTTTAACTCCAGACTTTTCTAAATTTCTCTTTAATATATTAGAGATTTCTTCATCAACCATAGGTAATATTCTATCCATCAATTCCAAAACTGTTACTTTTGTTCCTAATTTAGAGAATATATATGCAAATTCTATACCTATAACTCCTCCACCTATTATAGATATACTTTTTGGTATTTTTTCAAGTTCTAAAGCTTCTTTACTTGTTATAATATTGGTTTCTCCAATTCTCTCTATAAATCTTGCTTCAGCTGTTTTAGACCCTGTAGCAATTATTATATTTTCAGAAGTTATTTCTTTACCATTAACTATTACTGTATTTTTATCTTTAAAACTTGCTTCTCCATTAAATATTTCTACTCCATTGGATTCTAATAGACTTTCTGTTCCTCCAACTAATTGTTTTCTAACCATCTCTTTTCTTTTTTGAAGTTTTTCCATAGATACCTTTACATTTTTAGTATCTAAGCCTTCAATTGCAAATTCACTAGATCTTTTTATTTCTTCTAAAACATTTATAGTTTTTATTAAAGTTTTTGTTGGAATACATCCTTCATTTAAACAAACTCCACCAAAATTTTCTTTTTCTATAACACAGGTTTTCTTCCCTCTTTGTGCTGATTTAATAGCGGTAGCGTATCCTCCTGGACCGCCACCTATTACAGTTACTTCAAAATCCATTTTTTTACCCCCTATTACATTAAAATTTTAATAGGATTTTCTAAAATTTCTCTAACATATCCTAAGAACTCTGCTGCTAATAATCCATCTATAATTCTGTGATCTACTGAAAGCTGTATATTCATCATTGGTCTTATTAAAATGACATCTTCTCCATCTTCATTAGTTTTTACAACAGGTTTTTTATTAATTGAACTTACTGCTAAAATTGCTAATTCTGGTGGATTTATTATCGCTGTAAAACTATCTATTCCGAACATTCCTAAATTAGATATAGTAAAAGTCCCACCGTTATATTCTTCACTTAATAGTTTTCCTACTCTAGCTCTAGAAATTAAATCTTTTGTTTCTTTTGCTACATCTTGAATAGTTTTTTCTTGTATATTTTTAACTACTGGAACAACTAATCCATTATTACCTGCAACTGCTATACCTATATTTATACTTTCATACTGTTCAATTACATCTCCTACTAATGATGCATTTATTTCTGGATATTTCTTAAGAGCTTTACCTAAAGCATAGACTAGTAAATCTGTTGAAGAAATTTTTAAATCAGAGTTTTCATTCAATTCTTTTCTAAATTTAGTTAAATTTGTAGTATCTACATCATTACTAAAGTACAAATGTGGAGCTGTAAATTTACTTTCAGATAACCTATCTCCTATTATTTTTCTAACACCTGAATATGGGATAGTATCTTTAACTCTCTTAGTATGGTCTTCTTGTAATATATTGGATTTTCTTTGAACATCATCTTTAACGATTTTTCCTCCTACTCCAGTTCCTTCTACTGTAGATATATCTAATCCTAATTTATGTGCTAATTTTTTAGCAATAGGTGATACTTTAATATCTTTTTCAGTTATTCCACCTCTAAATCCTGTTCCTTCTATATTTTTTATACTATTTATATCTAAACTATTTTCTTTAACATATCTTCTAGCTCTTGGAGTCAGTTTTAAATCTGTGTCTATTACAACTTCTTCTATATTTTCAGTTTCTTCAACAATTTCTTCTTCTCCACTTTCTTCATCAGTTTCTATTCCATTTTCTTCATTATACTTTCTAAGTATTTCATCTGGATTTTCTCCACTTTCTCCTATTATTGCAATAGGAGTAAATACTGGCATTTCTTCTCCTTCTTCTACTAGAAGTCTAAGTACTATCCCATCTGTTACTGCTTCAACTTCCATCGTTGTTTTATCTGTATGTATCTCAAATAGTACTTCCCCTGAAGATACACTATCGCCTTCACTTTTATGCCATTTTACTAACTTACCTTCATCCATATTAAAGCCTAGTTTAGGCATTATAACTACTTCTGACATGATTATTCCTCCTCAATAAACTTATATCATTTCTCTTATTGCTTTTTCTATATCTTTTTCATCTGGTATTAGTGGGAATTCTAAAGCTGGACTAAATGGTAACGGAACATCTGCTGTACCTAATCTCTTAACTGGTGCATCTAAAGAATAGAATATGTCGTCCATAATTTTCATTGTTATTTCTCCACTTATTCCATAACTTTTGTGCCCTTCATCTATTATCAGTAATTTTCCTGTTTTTTCTACTGATTTTATTATTGTTTCTTTGTCAAAAGGTACTAAAGTTCTTGGATCTATTAATTCTACATTTATTCCTTCTTGTTTTAATTTTTTAACAACTTTTTCTGTTTTAACTAACATCATAGAAGTAGCTACAATTGTTATATCATCACCTTCATTAACAATTCTTGCCTGTCCAAATGGAATTGTATAGTCTTCATCTGAAGTTAAATCAAATTTTTCTGTATAAAGCATTTTATGTTCAAAGAATAATACTGGGTTATTATCTCTTATTGCAGTTTTTAAAAGTCCTTTTGCTTCTGCTGCAGTAGATGGAACTACCACTTTAAGTCCTGGACAATGTGCCGCCCAAGCATAAAATGATTGAGAGTGTTGAGCTGCTGATGATCTACCTCCACCTATTGGCATTCTTATTACCATCGGTACTCTGACTTGTCCACCAGACATATATGTTATTTTTGCAGCTTGGTTACAAATTTGATCCATTGCTACCATCATAAAATCACCAAACATTAATTCTACAACGGGTCTCAACCCTGTTATAGCTGCTCCTATACCTAGTCCTACAAATCCTGATTCAGATATTGGTGTATCTTTAACTCTTAGATCTCCATATTTTTCTAATAATCCAGCAGTACATTTAAAGTTACCACCTATTGTACCTACGTCTTCTCCCATTACAAAAACATTTTCATCTCTTGCCATTTCTTCATCTAATGCTTCTAAAATTGCATCTCTATACATTATGTTTCTCATGAAATTCCCTCCTAGTTATTTTTAAACTAAATACAAATTTTAATTAATCTACAAAAACATCTGTATATGCTTCTTCTATTTCTGCATATGGACTATCTTCAGCAAATTTAACTGCTTCTTTTATTTCATTTTCCACTTTTTCTTCTATTTCATTTATTTCTCTTTCATCTATTAATTCTAACTTCAATAAGTTTTTGATAGGGTCTTTAGCTTTCCAAGTCTCTAATTCTTTTTTATCTCTATAAGTTGCTGGGTCTCCAACGTGATGTCCTTGCCATCTATATGTCTTACATTCTATTAAAGTAGGTCCTCCGCCTTTTCTAGCTTTTTCAACAGCTTTAGATACGGTTTCATAAACCTCAAAAACATCATTTCCATTTATTGTAACTCCTTCTATTCCGTATCCTACTGATCTTTTTGATAATTGGTGTTCCTTTGTAACTTTTCTGATGTCTACAGATATGCCAAAACAGTTATTTTCAATAATATATATTATTGGCAAATCCCAAGCTGATGCCATATTAATACTTTCATGGAAAGTTCCTTGATTTGATGCAGAATCTCCAAAGAATGCTATTGTAACTTCTCCTGATTCTTTATATTTAGATTTGTATGCAGCACCTGTGGCAATTGGGATTCCTCCGCCAACAATACCATTTGCTCCTAAAATGCCTTTATCTAAAGCCATTATATGCATGGAGCCACCTTTTCCTTTAGAATATCCATCTTTTTTACCTAGAATTTCAGCCATCATTTTATTAAGATCAGCACCTCTTCCAACTAGGTGGCCATGACCTCTGTGAGTACTTGCTATATAATCATTTTTATCAAGAGCTGCACATGCACCTGTTGCAATAGCTTCTTCCCCTAAATATAAGTGTGCTAAACCTGGCATCATACCTTTTTTATAAAATTCAAATACTTCTTCTTCAAATCTTCTCATTCTATACATAACTTCATAAAACTTTTTTGCTAATACCTTTTTATTGTCTTCCATTACTTCTCCTCCTAGCTATTTTTTATATTATATTTATTTAAATAAGCTTCTCTAAGCTCTTGCCTAAAATCAGGATGAGCAATTTCTATTAATGCTTCTGCTCTTTGTCTTAAATTCTTACCTTTCAATCTTGCTATTCCATATTCTGTAACTATATAATCTACATCATTTCTAGATGTTGTTACCGCTGCTCCTTTATCTATAACAGGCACTATTTTTGAGACTTTCCCTTTAACTGTAGATGACATTGCTATAATTGATTTCCCATTTTTGCTCATGCTAGCACCTCTTACAAAATCTACTTGTCCGCCTACTCCACTTATTTGCATACTTCCTATACTATCTGAAACTACTTGTCCCATTAAATCAACTTGTACACAAGAGTTAATACAAACAATATTATCGTTTTTCATTATTTCCACTGGATTGTTTACAAAATCTGCACTTCTCATTTCTACCATTGGGTTATTATTAACAAAATCGTATAATTTTTTAGTTCCCATTAAAAATGTAGCTACCATTTTATTTTTAAAATATGTTTTCTTACTATTGTTTATAACGCCAGCATTTACAAGATCTACTACTCCATCGGAAAACATTTCTGAATGAATTCCTAAATCTTTTTTATCATATAAACAAGACAATACTGCATCTGGAATTCCTCCTATTCCAAGTTGAAGTGTATCACCATCATTTATTAGACTCGCACAATGTCTTCCAATTTCTTTTTCTATCTTTCCGATTTTTGGAGGAATAAGTTCTATAATCGGCTCATCTTTTTCAACGATAAAATCCATTTCTGATACATGTATAAAACAGTCACCTAAAGTCCTAGGCATATGTTTATTTACTTGTACTATTACTAATTTAGCCCTTTTACATGCTTCTTTAGTATAATCTACAGATACACCAAAACTACAATATCCATGTTCATCTGGTGAACTTACTTGTATAAGGGCTACATCTACAGGAAGTAACTCTCTAAAAAGACTTGGTATTTCTGAGAAGAATACAGGTATGTAATCTGCTCTACCTTCTTTTACCGCTTCTCTTGTTGTACTTCCTACAAATAGAGAATTATGTCTAAAATGTTTCTCCATTCCTTTTTCTACATATTTAGATTTTCCCATTGCTACCATATGAACAATTTCAACATCTTCATAACAATCCTTATTTTCTACCATAGCATCAATAAGGGTTTGGGGTTCTCCTACAGCATGTCCTACAACTACTCTATCTCCAGATTTTATTTGGTTTACTGCTTCCTCTGGAGTTACCAATTTACTATCATAAATTTTTCTCCATTCCATATATTTCAACTCCATATATTTCATCTAATTTATCTTTAATATTTTCTTAGCAAAACTAATTAAATCTTCATCTACTGAACTATCTAACTTTATATTTCCAATTTCACTACCTAAATTTTCTCTTAAAATCCTTTCCACTATATCTTCCGTAGTCATTTGGGCAGAAGGACAATTCTTACAGTTCCCTGTAAGTCTTATAACTAATTCTTTATCTACAAGAGATTTTATTTCTATATCACCTCCATGTAGCCTTAACTTTGGTCTAATATCTTTTTCTATTATTTTTTCTATTTTATATCTAAGTTCCATGATGTCCTCCTGCTATTTTAAATTTAATTTGGGTTATATTCTTAGTTTATTTATCTTTACTGTAATCTACCTTAGCAATTATTCTTGCCATTTCTTTCTTATCTTCTAGTTTTCCTTGTCTTGATATCATTATTCTTTGGGCTTGCGGTGAGCCTGCACCGTGTAAAGATTCAGTTCTATATCCTACAGCTGCAGTTCCTAAGGTAATGTTTTCAATAAGTCTTAAAATTCTAAGTCTATTTTCTGTAGATGTTCCTGTTTTCCCCGCAAAATATTTTTCTACATATTCTCCTATTTTAGGATCTTTAAAATCTTGTTCTGATGGCATTGTAACCATTAATCCACCTGCTATATCTTCAGCAAGTCTTGCTATTTCATATGGGAATCTTGTGACATTTTGTTTTGAGACGTTTGCAAGTAAAAGATCTATTAAATAGTTTCCTGATTCCGTTTCAATTCCTTCATAGGAACAGGCTAACGCTCCAGCCCACAGAGTTTCATTTAAGTGTATCATTTCTATTAATTTATCTTTTATATGACTAGCTTTTGGAACCCCATTATAGTCTGCAGCTAAAGCAGTAGCTCCTATTAACACATCTCCTACACCTGTTTTACAGGCATATGATTGTCTGTGATATCCTGCAAATCTTTCCACCATCATCCCTGCAAAATCATATTCTTTGCACATAAATACTCTTTCATTTGGCACAAATACATTGTCAAATACTACTAATGCTTCATGTCCACCAAATTCTGCATTTCCTAGGTCCATATCTGCTCCATCTTCTAATTTTCTAGTATCACAAGATTGGCGACCATAAATCATAAATACACCTTCTGCATCAGATGGTACTGCAAAAGATACTGCATAATCTTTATCTTTTTCTTTTAAAGCCATAGTTGGCATTATTAATTGTTCGTGAGAATTAACTGCTCCTGTTTGATGTGCTTTTGCACCTTTTACTATTATTCCATCTTCTCTAACTTCGACAACTCTTAAGTATAGGTCTGGGTCTTCTTGTTCAGATGGTGAAAGTCCTCTATCTCCTTTTGGATCAGTCATTGCTCCATCTACTGTCAAATCATTTTTTTGTACATATTTTAAATATTCCTTAAATCTTTCAAAATAATCTGTTCCATATTTTTTATCTATTTCATATGTAGTAGAATAGATAGCATTAAAAGCATCTAATCCTACACATCTCTGAAAACATGACGCAGTTTTTTGTCCCATCAATCTTTGCATCTTTACTTTTTTAACTAGATCTTCTGTACTTTGATGAATATGACAAAATCTGTTTATTGGTTCTCCTGTTAAATGAGATATAGCTGTCATTAAATCTTTATACTCATCTTGGTTTGCAAGTTCATAAGTCATTGCAACTGAATTCATAGAAGGTCTTATTATTGGATGGTCAACTGGATTTTCTATTAACTCTCCAAACATATAAACCTTTAAGTCTAATTTTCTTAAACTTTCAATATACTCTTCTCTAGTTTTAATTGACATATTAATAACACTCCTTTTTTTTATTACACCTTTTATAATTGCAGATAACGTGCCAAATACTATTTATTTTTCAAAAACATTTTTAGAGGTGTAATTTTAAACAAAAATTCGCATTATTTTTAAAAAACAATAATTATTATTTTAAAATAATTGTGTTTTTTGTTGCATTTTTGCATAATATTAATTGCATTTGGTCATTTATTTAGGTTTTAAGCTAATTTAAAAGAAAATATGCATTACTGCAACATTGTTGCAGTAATGCATATGCTTTAAAATGCTTTTATTTAAAGTTATTTTATGAAACCATCTTCAATGTATTTTTGTCTTTTTCTAACAAAAGTTGATGGATGTATCTCCAATAGTTTAGCAGCATCTCTGACATTTCCTTTTTTTTCAAAAGCTTTAACTATAAGCTCTGATTCTAATTTTGATATAGCTTCATTTAATGGTATTATATCCTTTGATCTATGTTTATTTGAAATGTTAATTAACATACTTTGTGGTAAATCCTCTTTAGTAATAGTATTATTTTTTGCAAATACAAAAAGTCTCTCTATTAAATTTTTTAGTTCTCTAACATTTCCCGGCCAATCATAATAATACATTGTATGAAACGCCTCACTATCTATATCTACATCTATATTATATTTTTCATTTATTTCCCTTAAAAATTCTTTAGTAAGAGCTGTTATATCTTCTCTTCTATCTCTTAACGGTGGAATATGTATTGGAACTACATTTATTCTATAATATAAATCCTCTCTAAATTTTCCAGCTTCAATCATAGAATTCAAATCTCTATTAGTTGCAGTGATAATTCTAACATCTATATCTATTTCAGAATCAGATCCTATTTTTCTTATTTTCTTATCCTGTAGAACAGTTAAAAGTTTAGACTGCATACTAAGAGGTAATTCTCCTATTTCATCTAAAAATAAAGTTCCACCGTGTGCTTGTTCAAATATGCCTATTTTTCCAGAATCTCTAGCTCCTGTAAATGCTCCCTTTTCATAACCAAAAAGTTCCGATTCAATTAAACTAGCAGGAATAGATGCACAATTAAGTTGTATGAATTTCTTGTCACTTCTATTGCTATTTTTATGAATATACTCTGCCATAGCACCTTTCCCAGTTCCCGTTTCTCCCGTTATTAAAATTGTACTATCATATTTTGCCACCTTCTTTGATTGTTCTAATATTATTTCTGTCTCATGTGACTTGTACATGAAATTCATAGCTCTCTCCTTCTGAGATTTTAGTTTTTGAATCTCCCTTTCTCTTTCTATTATTTTTTCTCGTAAATTCATAATTTCTGTTATATCTCTTACTATAGTTACTACATATTCAAGTTCATCTTTATCATTTATTATTGGAGTACTAGTTATTAACGCTATTTTATTATTAGCTAATTTTTGTTGAATGCTTATAGATTTTCTATTTTTAATAGCCAACAATGTACCAGATTCATCTATTAATTTTTCATCTAACACTTGATATATAGTTTTACCTATAAAATGTTCTCTTGAATTATCACTTAATTTTTCATATGCAGTATTTACATATAAAGTTTTAGTATTGCAGTCTGTCATATATACACCTTCTGCCAAATGATCAAATAATGTTTTAAATTTATAAAGTTCTCTATCTCTACTTTTAAGTATTTTTAAAATATCTTCACGGGATAAATTTTCGTAAGTACTTAAGTTATTTTTCATCCATATCCTCCTCTTTTTTGCTTTAGAAAATAAATTAAATAATTTAGTAGATGTATTTTTTATAATACCATTTATAGAAAATTCTTTCTATGAAACTTATCATATAATTTTTTGTAAAATAGTATAATTATAGGTAAAAATAAAAGTTTAATTAAAGATAACTTTGAATTTAAATTAAATATAAATAAAGAAAATTAGAAAAGTAATTAGATCCTAAATAAAATAGGAGGTATATTTTAAAATACTCAAAAATATAGACATGATAAAAAAACTAAAAAAAGTCCTAAAACCTTCGTTTATGAAAGTTGTAGAACTTTTGTTTATTCCTACCATTTTAGTACTAAATAGAATTGTATTACTAATTTATCTTCGATACTATAACTAATAATAGTTATTATTTTAAAAAACCATATCACAATATAAGATTTGATCTTATCTCCTTTTTTATAAATAAATATTTAAAACATTCTTTTGAATTTATAAAATAGTTCCTATCATAGATAAATGCTATAAGTTGTATATATTATAGAGTAAACTTATTAACTGACCTATAATAGTTAGTATTGCTAATGAAAATAATAAACTTTTTACATTCTCTGTTTCTAATCTTTTTCTCTGCCATTTCTAAAATATCTCCTTATTCTATTTCTATATCCTTTATATTGTTTAACATTTTATTATTTACTTTTAAAAATAAATCCAAATCCTTAATATCCATATCTTTAATCAATTGTGTTTTAAATTTTTCATTTATCTTTTTTACTTTTTTAACTACATTATCTTCTTCATCTATGACTTTAAGATATACTGATCTACCATCTTCGCAATTCTCTTTTGGCTCAATTATTTTCTTATCTTTAAGCAAATTAACAGCACGTGATACCAATCCTTTTGATATTCCTCTATACAAACTAATCTCACTTGCTGTAATATCTTTATCCATATTATTAACTAAAAATGTTAATACATCTATTTCTGCTGGTGTTAATTCAAATTCTACTAATGACTTTTCCATATAATCTTTATATTTTTTTATTATTTGAAAATAAATATAAAAAATATTAGATTCTTCTTTGTAAAATGACATTTTATCTCCCTCTTTCAATATAGTTTACTTTTAAACTACATCTATTAGTATATATTATTTTTAGTTCAAAAATCAACTAAAATAAAAAATTAACCAGACACCTTTCTATCTAAAAGAATTTGGTATAAGACTTTTGCATCAAATTATAAGTTTTTAAATATCAGATTATTATTCTGCTAATTGAACTAAAACTAGTTACCAATATTTTAAAGAAAACCTTAGATTTGATCAGTATCATGTTAGGAGTCATTTATCCATTGAAAGATACTTTTTACTGTGCTTTAAAAAGTATATATGATTCGCTGAAATTATTAGCTTAGATTTAAAAATCTTAAAAAATACAATATGATACTTATATACTTCTTTACGGGAATCATCATGTAACTAAATATTAGTTATCCTACCATGGAAATTTAAATTTGAATTTTGCATAACTAGAGTTATTAAAAATCCAAAAAGCTTCATTGGACATATTTAAAATATAGTCCTACAATACTTATTGCTTATATAGCTAATAGCTTACTACCATTAAAACTTAAAAATGCATGTCCTTTGAAGGACTATGCATTTTTAATATATTTTATCCTATACATCACAAAGAAAATTTAAATTTTTGCCAAGGTTTAATATAATCTAACAGATACATTTCTTTATCTACAATCTTACCCACTACACTAGTTCTACCACTATTTTTCATAGGCTTTAATGCTATTTGCAATTCTCCAGAATAATGAGTATATAAGCTACTATCAATTAGTATATCTCCCTTTTCTATGTCCTTAGGATTTATTAGTTGAAAATCATAGTCTTTATATTTCACCCTACTTTCAGTTGACCTTATCATATATTCTGAAACATCACCTCTGTTGAAATGTGGTTCTTCTAATATAATCTTTCTTTCTATTTTTGGTAATCCATCTATTAGTTTCACTTTAAAAGTTAAAATATCCTTATCTATTTCTTCAAGGGATTTTAATTCCTCATCAGAGGCATAACAATTAGACACAATTACATCATCTATAAGCTCAGTATTGAACAAATCCTTAGCTTGAACTTCAATAGGGAGCATTCTATGTTCTTCTAATGTTGGTAAACCTTCGTTTACAGGCCAAGGTCCAAAATTTCCATTAGAAGATGAAACAAAAGCAGCAGTTCTTAGACCATATTTTTTAAAGATACTAGAAGTCTCCATGAAGTGTTTTCTGGACAATCCAGTATATTTATGGGGATAAAAATTATGACATCCTATGATATTATCCTTATTTGGAATATGACTCATTATATTTTCTATATATTTAGTTCCACTGCTCATATTTACCTCTATTTTCAAATTATAAGGATTAAAGCTCATAATGCTTTCTTCTTTTCCACTAAATCCCAAATCCAACCTAATACCAGAGAGACCTATATCTTTAAAAAACTTTAATTCAGTATAGTGAATATCTAAAGTTTTAAATACTGCAGGGGAAACATCAGCTATTACTTCCATACCTAAATTAGATGCATGTTTTACAATCTCCTTAAAATCATTAAAAGAATGACTTTCATTCATATCAACAGATAATAAATTTGTAAAAACTCTAGTAAAGTTATACTTTGATGCCAAATCCAAGTATTTTTTGTTCTCTTCTAAAGATGATCTATCTGGATAAATTGATACTCCTAATTTACGCATTTATATCACCTTTTTCCTCTGAGATAATTTCATATAAGTCAATAAATTCTTTAGCCATATCCCTAATAGTTATAGCATTCATTAAATGATCTTGAGCATGAATAAGTAATAAAGATACTTCTTGTTTATCTCCTCTAGCCTCTGATTGAATCAATTCCGTTTGACTTTTATGGGATTTAGAAATATTTTTATTTGCCTCATTTAAGTTATGTCTTGCTTTCTCAAAATCTCCTTTTTTCCCATATTGCATAGCTTCCATACTTAAGCTCCTAGCCTCACCACTATAATTTATAATATTGATTATTATCATCTCTAAATCCATATCACTCTCTCCTTCAATAAATTAGATGTTTCCATCCTATTATTATATTCTGTACTTTTTTTACCAAATTAAATTAATATTATTATCTTTATTATAAAGATTGAATTGTTGGCTCCCTCATTCTAAAGCATATCAAATATATTTTCCTATCAATTAAATACTAGACCTCTATCCCCTTGTTCTTTAAATCCCATATCATATAGTGTTTCATTAATATTCTTTTTTGTATTCTGATACCTTAAAGCTATAATTCCTTCATCTAGGAGCAAAATATCTTCTTCTATTAATTTTTCTATAAATTTTATTTGATCTGAATATTCCTCATCCATTTTTTCTAAAGAATTTGTTATATGCTCTTTTGTAGAATATATAAACTTGATAACCTCTTTTTCAAATTTTTTATCCTTTAATAAATTTATTATTCTTTCTTTATCATCAGGATTTGAAATAGCAAATACTGCTGTATTTCTTGTTTTCATAATAGGTGCTATAAGGTTTTGTAATAGAAAATCTTTTCCAAAGAACTCTATGCCCTCTTTTGAAACCATATTAGGTTTAATTTTAAAATAAATATCTTTATTTACTTTACATAAAGATATAATTACATCCTCTTCCGATACTAAACCTTCTGTTATTAAAGTTTCTCCAAGCCGCATTCCATTAGTTTCTGATTTTTTAAGAGATTTTTTTAATTCATCTGGTGATATTAGGTTTTTATATAAAAGGACATCTCCTAAATTTCTTCTAAAGGTCTTTAAGACTTTTTTTTCTAAAAATTCATGACTGGTTTTATTCCAACTAGGCTTTTTCTTTCTTTTTTTAGTGCTAGGTTTAAAAAGATGCATCTTCCAAGCTCTTAAAGTAGCATGAAAGTTTATGATATTCCCAATAACCATCCTAAAGGGCAATATAGGTGGGAACAATATACTTATAAGGGTACTTTTATATCCATATACGTTTTTTACAGCTCTTCCCCTTAAAATTTGTCTTTCTATCATCATAATAGTTACAAATAACATGAGATACCATGACAAACTAAATTTAGGATAAATTATTGGAATATCTAAAAACAAAGAAAGTATAAAATATATAAAAATTGAATAACCTGGTATAATCAATATATTTCCAAACTTCGCTTTCCAGTCTTTATACAAACTATATTTAGAACCAAATGATAAATTTTTATTTTTAAATATATCTCTAAGTTTAAAAGACTGCATCGTTATCCCATATATCCACCTAGACTTTTGCCTTACAACAGCACTATAAGTTGATGGAAATATACTTCTAGTAGCTATAAATTCCCTTGCCATTTTTCCATCTCCTTTAAGTCTTTCTACTTCTTCTAATGCGTAATAAAGATGAAATCCCTTCTGTTTAAGCAATAGTGAAAGCTTATAATCTTCTGTTAAACTCCCTACTGGAAATATATTGAAGTCACAGAAACAATCTATTATTTCCCTAGAAAGCACAAAACCTGTACCTGCTGAAGGTACAAAAGATTCAGTAGCATTTCTGGCCACAAGCATACTATAATGATTTTCTGCAAATTCGTCTGCATATGTTCCAGATATCATGTTTTTGAAAATATTTCCTAACTTAGGCATTTTTTGTAGTGGAAATACAGGCATTTGGATAGCCTTATGAAAATTCAAAAGATAATTCTCAACCAATAATTCATAAGGATGAACTACATCTTCTGAATCATGTACTACAATACCCTTAAATCTAATATCTTTTTTATTTTCATATTCTAAAATATTTTTTATTACATTATTTATATTATCAGCTTTAGAGCTAGGTCCATCTAGCACATGAATAACTCTATGAACATTTTTATGCTTTTTAGATAGAGTATCTGCTATCTCTAAAGTATCAGGGTCGTTTGGATATACACCCAGAAAAATATGATACATTGCATTTGGATAATGGTTTGTATCTATTAAATTTTCTATAACATCTTCTAATACATCCTCTTCACGATATGCTGCTACTACAATGGCAAGTAGACCAGGGACCGTATCTGTTAGTTCTTTATAAGATATGATATTAGTATTATTCTTTTTCCTCTTTGGACTGAAAAGATAATATATATCCCATATAAGATCATCTAAACTTATTAAAATAAGAAGAATAACAAATGTAAGACCAATGTAATAAGCCACTTTATCATCCCCTTTTGATATAACAAATATAAATAATCAAATATATTATAAAAGTCAATCAAGACAATAGACCTTTTAATTCTTCCATATGAGTTATCTTATAAAGTATTTTGCTTACTTTAAAAATGTATAGATTCATTTATAGAAACGAGAAAATAATTAATAAATAGTTTTATATAAAACATTGGTAAGAAGTAGAGATAACCCTAATTAACCTATACTTTTCCTATTTTTTTCTCTACTTCTTACATAGATGTTTCTAAATCCCTTTAGCGTTAGAAAGGATTATTCACTATTCAGTTTGTTTTTCTCTCCGCCTATCAGCTAATTTAACAAATGGTAAATATATTAATACTGCTACTATTAAATTTATAGCTGCTAATACAGCTGCTCTCCAACTTGCTGATGTAGCTCCCGTTGCTAGAAATGCTCCTATAATAGGAGGTGTAGTCCAAGGTATAACCAAATAAGTAGGAGGTGCAAAACCAGTTGCTGTTCCTATATACGCTATTAAAGTCAGTATTCCAGGCGTAATTATAAATGGAATAAATAATATTGGATTAAGAACTATAGGAATTCCAAACATCATAGGTTCATTAATTTGGAATAACCCTGATGGTGCAGATAATTTAGCCACTTCTCTATATTCTTTTCTGTTTTTAGAAGCAATAAATATAGCAATTATTAAAGCTAATGTGGCTCCCGAACCACCTAGATGGACATAGGTATCGAAGAAAACTCTAGTTATTACATTTGGTGCCTCTAATCCTGCTGCAATTGCTTGTTCATTAGCAGTAAGAGCAGGTAGATATAATGCATTCATTACAGGGTCTAATATATTAGCACCATGTAATCCAAAGAACCAAAATAAGTTAATCAGCATAGCAGCTAACATTGCAGATCCAACTCCCTGGCTTAAACCCTCTAATGGTTTTTGTATAGATTCTTGTATTACATCATATAAACTTACTCCTCCCAATTTATCTATTATAAAAAATACGATACCAAAAGTAAGCATAGTAAGTGTACCTGGTATAACTGCTGCAAAAGCCCTTCCCACTGCTGGAGGAACTTCTTCTGGCATTTTAATTGTTAAATCTCTCTTTATTAATTTCACGAATATTTCTGTAGCAATTAATGCTACTATTAATCCTGTAAACAACCCTGTAGCCTGTAAATAACCCCAGTGAATATATCCCCAGCCAGCCTCTCCATGAGATTGAGGTAATGTAGCAAAATAAGCTCCAACAGCAATAAGTCCCGCTGCTAATGGATCTACCTCATAAGATTTCGCCAAATTATAGCCTACAGAAAATACAACTAATAAAGTCATTATTGCCAATGATCCCCACCATACCTGATCACATATAGGAATTAATCCTTGTAATGGAGTAATCCATTCAAATATAGTATTTTTTAATAAAACTGACATAGAGCCTGCAAGTATTAAGGGCATAATACTTGCAAATCCATCACGGATTGCAACTAAATGTCTCTGTCCTCCAATCTTTGCTGCTACCGGAACAAACTTTCTCTCCATAAAATCCATAAACTTTTCCATACTAATCCCCCTTACTAGTATTTTTATACTTCTTTAGCCAAACTTAAAGCATATTCCAGAACCTTCTCCCCATTCATAGTTCCATAATCTACAGTATTTACCACTTCTACTGGTACTCCTTTTGGTTTCATTATCTCCTTCATGTTTGGTAACAGATACCTGACTTGTGGACCTAACAACATAACATCTACCTTATCCATATTACTTTTTACATCTGCTTCTGCTACAGCTACTACATTTACATCTAGCCTTTTTTCTTTTGCTACTTTATTCATTTTATTCACCAATAGGCTAGTAGACATTCCTGCTGAACAGACCAACATAATGTTTAACATAATTATCAGTCCTTTCCATATAATCTATTATATTTCTCTACTCCATCACCTCCTGTATCCCCCTCGCGCTATATTACAATTGCAATTACCTTGCCAAATGTTTCTATGTTCAAAAATAAAATAAATTAAATTATGTTATGATAGTTCATGGATTTGAGGACTAAATTGTATTTCGAATTTAGTGTGTAAAAAAATAAATTAGTGTGTAGATGACTACACACTAATGCACACTGATTTGATTGGATAAGAATGATTTTAATATATATCCTATCTCATCTTCTCCTATAACAATTTCATATTTATTTTCTATAGGAGAAAATATTTCTTTCAAAATCTTCATATCCTTCTTATATATTTTCTTGTATTCTTCTAAATCATCAAATTTCCGTGGTATTACTCCTTTTATCAAATTATCTATTAAAAAACATATATGGAGTACTATGCCCATTCTTACATCTATGGATACTTTTAGTCCTAATTTATATTCTATTTCATATAAAATATATCTAATTTCTTTTACGATTTTCTCACCCTTTACATTTGATAAATGTTCTGTTAAAGATTGTGAAATTTTTAGGCACATGTCATTTTCTTCAAAAATATTATTTAATTTATCTATTCCTTCATTTGTAAATATATCTACAGCAAGAAATACTGGCGTCCAAGATATATCTAATGATATAGTAGATATTATTGCCAATATATTATATTTATCTTTCAATTTGTGCAATCTATTTTCTAAGTTATTTTCATCTATTATATTTATGGTAAATATATCTATGTTTTTATTAGATATTTCTTTTCCAATAATATTTGCAATCTTTTTTGAAGCACCATCTCCTGTAAAACAAGCAGTAACAATAATATCATTTATATTGTTGTCTTCTTCCAATATATTACCCCTATATTTATATACATGTTTATTTTTAAAGGCCTCCATTATTTCATCTATACTATATCCTACTATTGATTTTCTTAAAACCTCCAAAACCATAGGCGTACTGACCATTTCAATAGTTCTTACTTCTATGCCAGTTTCTTCCCAAATCATATCTCCAAAAGTAGTCAAAGAACCCATATCCACTAAAATAATCACACCTTCTCCCTTATTTATTTCCTCCACCTTTCTTTTAGCTATGACATACATAGTCTCTGGTTTCATATTTAGAGGCATGTCTAGGGCTATAGCATGGTCAGTTCCTATTAGGCTATTGGCCACCTCCACCATGGAACTGGCTGTAGTTCTACCGTGCATAATAACAACAACCCCAACCTTAGGCACTTCTACCTTGTCAAATTTATAAGAATCAGTTGCAAAAAACATAGCTAAATAACCTATTTCGTCCACTGGAGTTTCAATTCCAAAACTTTCATCTATGATTCTTGTTATTTTCATTGCAAATAAAAATTCTTCTTCATAGTTTATTCTAATAAAATTTAATTTGGGATTGTAAATTTTTTCTCCATTTTTTATTCTCATTATACTTCTTTCTAAATGAAAAGATAATGCAAAGTAAACCTTTTCATTAAAATGTTTATTTAATTTTTTTCTCCTAACAGAAGTATTTCTTCCACTACTTCTAAAATTTTATTATCTACTATATTAGATATTTCTCCCCTATGAAAATGTCTAGATATATTGCCTATATACTCCTTAAAATGAGTCTCTATATCTATACTTATTATTTCATTTATATCTTGTTCAGCTATTCCCATACTCTTTAAGGACTCCAATTTTTCTTCAATACTATTATAAAAATCCTCTGTAGTATATTTATCTATTTCCATCAATAAGGGTGGTTTCTCACTTTGATTGAATTTTAGTACATCATAGCTAAAATTCAATAGCTGTTCTACTTCATTTCTATGTTGGTTAATATTCATAATTCCCTTTCTCACATGATTAGGCAAATCACATTGGGCAATTAGTATATAATTGCTGTTTTGGGATTTGTAATTTAAAAAAGCTTTAGCACAAGCTAATTGAATGTCAGATTTAAGCTGTCCTATATTATTGGGACAATCATATAATAAATAAGAAATAATAGCATTTTTATTTATATAAATACTTTTTCCTAGACGATGAGATTCCTCTTTAATAAAAGTCTCTATAAGATCATATCTTTCAGATAAATTCCTCTCTCTAATTGGAGGTAGTGTAATTACCATAGGTATCCGGCGAGTGAAGGTTTTTAATAAATTAGATTTTGGCTCTTCTGTAGTTGCAGCAATAATCCTCACATCTACATAAGACAATTTTTCCGTTTCTCCTAATGGTCTGAAAAATCCATTATCTATGTATGTAAACAACATTTCCTGTCCCTGAGGAGATAATCTATGGATTTCATCTAAAAATATAAATCCTCCATCTGCCTTTTTAAGCAAACCTTCCCTATCTTTTGTAGCACCAGTATAAGCACCTTTTTTTACTCCAAATATCTGAGCTGTCAAAAGATTTTGGTTACTAGCATAATCGGCACAATTAAACCTTATAAAAGGGGCATCTTCCCTAAGAATATTAGTTTCTATGGAGAATTGATACATTAGTTCAGCAAACATAGATTTTCCTACTCCTGTTTCTCCTAATATCAATGTATGAAGTCCTTTTGGTGGATACATTATGGCCGCTTTAGCCTTATCAATGGGAATAGCTAAACTTTGATTTGCACCAACCATTTTATCTAAGCTATTTTTATTATTACTAATGGGAGTATTTTCCTCTTTAAAAGTATCTTTTTCTATATCTATGGTTCTGTATAATACAGGTCTCCCTTCTAGTTTTTCCACTTTCCCATCTCTATGTAGAATATTTAGATATCTACTTATATTGGACCTATCTATATCTAGTATCTGAGCAATATCCATGGCAGAAATTCCCTCAGACTTTTCTTCTCCTAATCTTTTCAATATATCTAATACTTCCTTAATTCTACTCATTTAACTTCCCTCCTTCCATAGCTTTTTATTAAAAACTTAGCATCTCAATTTTTTACTCAAGATATTAGCCTAAAAATTCAATATCTTCTCTACTCTCCTACCATTATTGCACCATTAAAGTTTTATCAATTTTCTATCTTGCAGCATTCATAGCCTTTACATATATTCTTTGCTTCCTTTTTCTACTTATAATAGACTCAAAAATATTTATTTAATGTGGATTGTTTTAACAAATTTCATTTATAGAATATCATAGCTTACATATTGAATCAATGTAATGAATCTCTATAAAAATTATATCCCCATCCTTTATTTCGGGAATATATTTACTCCTCCATATTCTGTAAGATATTGATTATGATGTGACAACTTAGACTTTTACATGTCCCTCCACAAATAATAATTAATTTCCTGACATCAATTACCATTCCAGCACTTCTGAATAATCTACATTCGTTAATCGAATATCTACATAACTTATATTATTCTCTCTAGCATATTTTTGATATCAGATTCCATATCATAATATTCATTATTTAAGTTTATAAGATTGCGAATTGTCGATGCTAAAAGAGTAGCTCTTTTTTCAGTTTTTGCATGTATATATTTATCATTGAGTGCCAAATTAATTTACTTCAAGCATAATAGGTAATAAGGGTAGAAGCTCTATAGTGTAGTTTTTAGTGTCTACCAATAGTTTTACATAATAAAAACTAGTTAAGATTATTAATATTATCCTAACTAGCTTTTATACTATACTTTATCTTTTTTATAGTTTCTTTAAAGCAAGCGTAAATTAGATTACTTTTCTTTAATCTATAGTTAACTTTTACACCCGATGATTACAAACATATCTGTATTGTCTACTTCCTTTATAACTTCCAAGCCAGCATCTAAAAAATACTGCTTCATAGTAGACATTGTAGGTAAATTATCTTCTTTTACAGTTTCATCTACTCGTTTATGAAGATTGTTGATATCCTCTCTACTCTGAGAATGGCAAATTGTAAGTTTACCTCCAACTTTTAGTTTTTGTGCAAGCCTGTCAACTGCTTCTGCTTTTCTGGATTGAAAATGAGGAAACATAGAATAGCAAATAACATGGTCATAGGCATCTTCATCGTCCTTGATATCAAGAACATTCCCACATTCAAAAATAACATTCTCATATTTATTTTTTTGTTGAGCCATCTCAATCATCTTTTCAGCCAAGTCAATTGCCTTGATACTGCCTGACTGAGTTACTCTTTGATACAAACTTGGAATTAATATACCAGTACCTGTGCCCACATCTAAAATATAGCTTCCTGCCTTTATCTCAATCAAATCCAGTATATACTCCACTTTTATCATATCATGGTTACAAGTTTCATCCCATGTGCCTGCTACACTATTGAAAAAGTATTTCTGTGATTTCATTTAAAAACACCTACACTCCCTTATAAATTTCGCTAGTAAGATTAAGTTTTTTCACCGTTAACACAATTGTGGGTATGAGGATCAGTTGTATAATGATACCTGGGAGTCCCTTAATAATTGCGCCTTGTACAAACATAACTGGTCCGGGCAATTTCACCGTAAAAAACGTTGCCAATACCCATACAGTAGCACCGGCCATTATTCTACCACATACCATACTGATAATAAGGGACTCATAGACATTCATTTTTAATTCTCTGTAAAGTAAGCTTACTACAACACTATAAGTAGCAAGTTCAAGCATCATATAGGGCAATACTGGAAAAAGTGGCGGCATTCCCGTTAACAATGAGCTTAAAAGGGGAGTCAATGCACCTACTGCTAATGCAAATGGCCAACCTAGAAAAAATCCAGCTATTAACACTGGAATATGCATAGGCAAAAATACTGGCCCTCCTCCTTCTATGATATGAAATGCCATGGGCAACATAATGCCCATAGCTATAAATATTCCTGATAGTACTAATTTTTTCGTCATTTGATTTTTCATAATGACCTCCCTTTCAACAAGCAACAATCTCTTTGATTAAAAACTCTCTACCACTAAGTAACTCCCAATCATGACTCCCACAATCTGGACATTGCTTATTGCACTGAATCAGATTAAATACCTTATGACAGTTGTAACATCTGCAATTGCCCGGCAACAGCTCAATTTTCAATTTTGTGTCCTGTAATAGTGTACCGTCCACTGCGGCAGGATAACAAGCCTCAACATATTTTGGTATTATAGAAGATAACTCACCAATCTGGAGAACTAATGTATCTATTTTTGTAATTTCATTTTTTTCAGCAAAGTCTTCAATTGTTTTTACAACTTGAATTATAACTCCTAATTCATGCAAATGAATTCACCCCTATTTCTTTAAATATAAAGAGTATAGGGTGGGTTTGCATACCCACCCACATTTTATTTATCGTACTATCAATTTGTCTTATTATCTTTATTTACCATGTAAAGATTTTTTAATACTATGAGTAACCATTCTACCTTTACGTTTAACCATGTTTTTAACAATTACTGGTTTAAGTTTTTCAAAAGGTACATTTTGGGCATCATATTTTTTCACAAGTGATATAGCGTCAAACTTACATTTAGTTGTACATGAACCGCATCCTATGCACATATATTCATCTACAACTGTAGCACCACAGCTAAGACAACGTTCTGTTTCCTTTCTAACTTGTTCCTCTGTAAATGTAGCACGCAAATCCTTAAAGGATGTTTTAGCTTTATTTCCATCAACGTGACTTGTTCTTTGTCTTGGAAGATGATCATATCCTGCAAGGTCTAAATTTTCTTTGTCAAATGCACGGAATTCTCTCCTGTCACGGCCAATAACCAAATCTTGTCCTGGGTGAACATAACGGTGGATTGAAATTGCACCTTCTTTACCTAGAGCAATGGCATCAATAGCAAATTTAGGACCTGTTACTGCATCTCCGCCAGCAAATACATCTGGTTCTCCTGTCTGAAGAGTAAAAGAATCTACTTTTATTGTATTGTTTGGATTTAGTTCCATTTTTGAGTTTTCTAGCAACCCACCCCAATCCATTGCTTGCCCTATTGAAAGCAATACGTTATCTGCCTTAACAATCTTTGTTTCATTTTCATCAAACTTAGGGCTAAACCTTTTATTTTCATCGAAAACTGAAATACATTTCTTAAATTCTACACCAACAACGTGACCATTTTCTGTGACAACACGCTTTGGACCCCAAGAATTGTTAACTCCAATATCTTCTGACAACGCTTCTTCAATTTCTTCATCAAGGGCTGGCATTTCCTCTCGACTTTCAAGGCAGAACATCTCAACTTTTGAAGCTCCAGCTCTTGTAGCTGTTCTTGCAACGTCAATAGCAACGTTACCACCACCAATTACAATAACATCTCCTTCTAGCTCTATGTCATTGCCTAAGTTGACATCTAGTAAGAAATCAACACCTGTAATAACACCTTCTGCATCTTCACCTTCAATGCCAAGTTTTCTACCTGCCTGAGCCCCAATTGCAAGATAAAATGCTTCATATCCTTGATTTCTTAAATCTTCAAGGCTTATATCTTTACCTACTTCAACGCCCATCTTAAACTCTACACCTAATTCTCTTAAAATATCGATTTCTGCATTTACTACTTCTTTTCCCAATCTATAGGAAGGGATTCCAAGGGTTAACATACCACCAAGGGCTTTTTGTTTTTCAAACACTGTTACATTATAACCGTCAATGGCTAAATAGTAGGCACAAGATAGACCTGAAGGACCAGCACCAATAATAGCAATTTTATTGCCATATTCATGTCTTATTTTTGGTATATAACGGTTATCCATGTTTAAATCTTGTTCTGCAATAAATTTTTTTATATCATCAATAGCAAGCGGCTCATCAATATCTCCTCTAGTACATACAGATTCACATGTTCTTGGACAAATACGCCCACATACTGCAGGGAATGGATTTTCCTTTTTAATAAGTTCAAGTGCTTCCGTATACCTTCCTTGAGAAGCTAGCTTAATATAGCCCTGAACTGAAATATGAGCTGGACACTGAGTTTTACAAGGACTTGTTCCAGTATCAACAACATTTTCTCTATTAATACGATAATCTGGATTCCATTTATCTGGACCCCATTTTGTATTAGATGGAAAATCCTCTCTCTTCTCAACAACTTGTGCCTCAGCACATAATTTTTGACCTAATTTTAATGCATTAACAGGACAAACTTGAACACATTCTCCACAAGCAACGCATTTATCTTCATCAACATGGGAAACATAATTTGAACGGACCATATCATTGTTCAAAAACATTCCAGCAGTTCTTAAAGATAGGCAACTACATCCACAACAGTTACAAATTGCGTGAGTTTTTCCTGGGCCATCTGTATTTGGAATTTGATGCATCAAGCCATTTTCTTCGGCTCTTTTTATGATTTCAAAGGCTTCTTCTCGAGTAATCTCTCTACCTCTACCTGTACGAATATAGAATTCTGCAGCATGACCCATTTGAATACACATATCTTCTTTTAAATGTCCACAACCTTCTCCCATAACTTCTCTAGCTGTACGACATGAGCAATCTGAAACTGAAAAAATTTCATTTTCATTAAGATATTTTGAAACTTCTTCATAAGATGCCCTTCTAGTTTCACCCTCAATAGCCATTTCAATAGGAATAACACGCATAAGCCCTGTTCCTATGGGAAAAACACCTGCTGTTTGAGGACCTCTTACTCTTCCATATGCTTCAAAAGCTTCTGCAATTTGTGGATATTTTTTAACATTTTCTTTGTTGTTAACCATCATTTCCATAATACCCGGAACCCATATCTCAAGCCAATATTTATCAACGCCATCCTTCTTACCAACAAAACAGGCACCAGCAACGGCTAATTCCCATAAAAGTTTTTCTGTTTCTTCTAAAGATTTTCCACATAAAGGAGCTACCTCTTCCGCACTCTTGGGTTTACGAAACTCTAAACAAAGTCCTACTTCTGCCATTTCTTCTGTAACAACAGGTTCTAAAATCATATATTCAGGATCTGTCGCTGTATACGCTGATTTTGAGCCAGACTTTTTCCCACCAATATGATTAGCAAAATCCAATACTTTTTGTTTGATCATATATTTCCCCTCCAAATTTGAATTTATTATATTCCTACTGTCCCTTCCAATTTTTTACTTCAGTACGAATCCAATCTGCCCATTCATCAATTCCTTCACCTGTTCTTGCAGAAATAGGGATGATTTTAATATTCGGATTTAGCTTTTGAGCACGTGCTTTAACTGCTTCTAAATCAAAATCAAAATAATCTATTACATCAATCTTATTAATCAGTAGAACATCCACCATTGAAAACATTAAAGGGTATTTTAGAGGTTTATCATCCCCCTCTGGCACACTTAAAATCATAGCGTTTTTAGATGCACCAGTATCAAACTCTGCTGGACATACTAAATTGCCTACATTCTCTAGAATAACAAAATCAATATTTTCTGTACCAAGCCCTAACAGTCCCTGCTTAGTCATATCAGCATCCAGATGGCACATGCCACCAGTGTGCAACTGGATAACTTTCGTACCAGTTTCAGAAACTGCATGGGCATCCACATCAGAATCAATATCTGCTTCCATGACACCAATAGTCATATCTGACTTCAATGCTTCAATAGTCCTTAAAACCGTAGTTGTTTTACCTGAACCTGGTGATGACATGAGATTCAATAAAAAAGTCTTCCTCTTTTTTAATTCATCTCTAAGTAAATCTGCTTGCCTATTATTATCTTCGAAGACACTTTCCTTGATTTCTAAGACTTTAAAAGTTTTCATATCTTACATCCACCTTCCCATAAATTTTTATTAAGTTCCAAATTTCATAGGACATCTCGATGAAAGTTGTTATTATTTTGTCATTTTCATTGTACATAAAATGAAAATAACTGTCAAAGAATAGAAGTGTTGAAATTTCAACGTTTCTTGACTTTATGTTTTAAGTTTAGTTTACACTTATAATAAAAATAAATAACATATTTACCACTCACATTGGAAGTTTTTACAGAACTATATGTAAATTTAACTTGAATGTAAAAAAATACTCAAATAAGTCAGAATGTTATAGATTATCAATTAATTAATGTTACATTATGAAGGATACTATTAAAACTCTTATCTTTTATTTCCTAGGTTAATATGTTATTTTTTAATATATTCTCTTAAAAATAAAATAAGTTTTAAAAATATAAAAAATATTTTTTATCTAGAAGAATTCTTATATGAAGTGTACCTCATTATATAGTCCAGCCTACTTTATAGCTTTAGATAATCTTGGTCTAAAATCCCTTTTCTAAATTTATGTTAAGATATCCACCATATTTTTCAGCCATTATATTATACAATGGTTTTCCTAACATAAAAGTATATATTTCATCTGCTTTTTCTATAACATCAATATCTTTAAATTCATCAGGATATAATGTCTTTCCTAAAAAATATATATCAGCCATAGCAGTCTCAATATTATTATAATATGAAACATATGGTAGTTGTCCATAAACTTCACCATTTTTTACAGCAGATAAAGCATTATAATAGTCTGGATTCTTTTGGTAATCTTCTTTTACAATATTCATCCCATTTTCATCAATTACAATTATGTCAGGATCCCATTTTATAAGCTGTTCTCTATCAATCATTACAGAACCAGGTTTTCCCACCTCATCTGCAACATTTTTTGCACCAATAACATTTAATGCAGGAGAATTGCCTGATGTACTTTCAATTCCATGAACTCCCTTGTAACTTAATGCACCTATATATACACTTGGTTTTTCATCTTCTGGAATGTCTTTTGTAAGATTAGTAAGCTCAGTTTTACATCCTTCCATATATTCAATCAATTCTTTTGATCTATCTTCCTTTCCAACTACTTTCCCAATAATGGTCAAAGCCTTATACATATCTTGATCAAAGACTGCTGAAGAACCACAGCTTATAACTACAATTGGTACTCCTATCTTTTTTTGAAGTTCTTCAATTTGATCCACGTCTAGAATATCTCCAGCAATAATAACATCAGCATTTACATCTATAAGTAGTTCTGGATCTGGATCAGCTGGAAATCCTTCTCCTACTAAAGGAAGTTCTTCTAATTCAGGGTTTGCAAGTATATAAGGACGTCCAGTTTTTGAAGATTGTTGACCCTTCTCAACTCCTACAAGTTTTTCTGTGCCATTAACATAAGTATACAGTCTAAGTGCAGATCCTATTGCCACTACTCTTTCAATTGGACCCTCTAAAACCACATTACGACCTACCATATCTGTAATTTTAATAGAGTTAGAGCTATCGGCTACATCTTCCTTTACATTTACTAACTCTTTTGTCTGAGTACATCCAGTCAATATTGTTATAACAAATATGATTACTGCTAATAATGTACTTAACTTTTTCTTCACCTTTCATCTCTCCCTTTTTTCTTTTTCAGCAAAAAATCTTGATCCTAATGTTTAAAAATACTTTATATAGGAATAACTACTGGAATACCTAAATACTCTTCTATTACAACATCTACACCATATACACTCTTAATTGATTCTGAGTTTAAAACTGTTGCATCACCAAAGGCAAAAAGTTCACCTTCTTTTATCAAAATAAATTTGTTAGCAAACCGTAGTGCTAAATTTAAATCATGCATAGTAACCACCGCTGAAATTTTTTGTATATTAATAATTTCCTTAATTATACTGAGCACCTCTATTTGGTTTTTCAGATCAAGATTGCTAGTAGGCTCATCCATCAATAGAACTTTTGGCTGTTGAGCAAGTGCCCGAGCTATAATAACTTTTTGAAGTTCACCACCACTGAGTTCATTAGTATATCGCATAGAATAATTCTCTAAGTCTAATAAACGTAAAATATCTTCTACAATCTCAATATCATTTTGACTTACATCCCATTTTATATATGGTTTTCTTCCAAGTAAAACAGAATCAAAGACTGTTTTTTTTGAATAGTCGTGACTTTGTGGTACATATGCAATGTTTTTTGCAAGTTCTGTTCCTTTTAATGTAGAGCTATCAATACCGTTTATATATACCTTTCCTAATTGAGGGTTCAATATTTTACTTAAACACTTTAAAAGAGTTGATTTCCCTGCCCCATTGGTTCCTAAAACTGCCAGATAATCTCCTTCTTCTAATGAAAATGTTATTTCTTTAATAACATCATTTTTTGGATATGAAAAACTTATATCATCAGCTAATAAAGTCATTTACCTACATCCCCTTTATAAGAAAATAAAGAAATAATGGTGCTCCAAGAAAAGATGTTACAGCCCCCACTGGTAAAGTTTGTGGTGATAATAATACTCGTGCTAGCGTATCAGATATGAGTAATATAAAAGAACCCATGATTGCTGATGCAGGTATAAGATATCTATTATCACTACCAATTAATCTTTTTGTTATTTGAGGGCAGATTAAACCTATAAAACCTATTATCCCTAAAAACGATACAGTAACAGCAGTGATAACTGATGCCATAAACATTCCACAAAGTCTTATTCTCTCAACATTTACTCCAAGACTCTTTGCAGTATCATCTCCACTATCTAATGCATTATAATCCCATCTGTGATATATAAAATAAATTATAGATATAGCAATTAAAATACCCATTATTATGATTTCATTCCAAGATGCTCGACCTAAATCTCCAAATGTCCAGAAAATAACGGCGGCTACTTTAGTTGTATCTCCAGAAAAATACTGGATAATCATGGTACCTGCTGAAAAAAGAGAACTTAGTGCTACTCCTGCTAAAATAATACTCTGTGTAGAAAAACGACCTATTTTAGATAAGCTAATAATTAATAAGGTAGACCCTATTGAAAAAGACATTGCACAAATTGTAACAATATAAGGATTGAAAATTTGTATCTCACCTAAACCGGTGCTTACTATGGTGCCTGCACCTAATAAAATAATAGCAACATTGGCTCCAAAAGCAGCAGCATTTGATATACCAAGTGTAGAAGGAGATGCTAGAGGATTTTTTAAGTTGTTCTGCATAATGCATCCTGCTATTGATAATCCCGCACCTGCTAATATCCCTGAAACTACCCTTGGCATACGGATATTCCTTATGATAGAAATTGATTTATTATCTCCTAATCCAAGAATAGCTAAAATCACCTTTTTAGGCTTAATAGGCATTGCACCTGCATTTATAGCCCAAAAAAATGCAACAATTGTAACAGCAAGTAAAACAATAATAATAAACTTTTTCCTAATTATATGGTGTTCGTATACATTATCCTGAAATAATACTCCTCTATTTTTCTTAATATTCACCACATCCTTAATTCTAATTTACTTATTCTTAGAATTATATAATATTAATGCATTAAATAATTTATATAGCAATTCTTCAATTTTTAGTTGAAAAACCGTAAATCTAAATATCCAATATCTATAGATTACCCCACCCTCTTGAATATTCATTAACACAATCTAGGCAAACCTTCTTTCCCCCTTGAAGTCGTATTTTATGTTCTGGTGCTCTTTCGTTGCATTTTTCACAAATTACTGTAGTAAATATCCTTGCTTTTTCTGGCAATTTAACATTAACTCGTTCAATCTTAAATACATCTTCTGCTGGTGCTTCTAGAATATACTGTTGTCTTTTTTCTCTCTCCATTTCCTTTTCATCATATTTTAGCATTAATCTAATACTATCTTCATTTTCCCTATTAATAAATGTAAATGCCATCTTTCCAGTATCTTTTAGAATTAGGTTTCCCTTTCCCATTGTGCAACCAGTTATAACTTGAACTGCATCTACTCCACAAGCATCATTTTCTGTTATACATACAATTTCTTCATCTTTGGAAAAATTTAATGACATTTTTTCCCTTGCTATTTGAGATGCCCTGAATCCAATAGCTAATCCTGGACACTCGTGTCCATGAAATTCAACACATTTATTCCATAGTTCTCTGTTCATTTTTATTCCCCCTTAAATATCAAAATTATACTAATGTCATAATCACTCTATAAATTTTCATTGTATTCAAATGTTACGGAACATTTCGATTAAAATTGTATATAAAATGAGAATACCTGTCAAAAAAGAGGAATAATGAAATTTCAACGTTCTTTAACTTTATATTTCAAGTTTAGTTTACATTTACAATGAAAATAGATAGCATATTTAACATTTATTATAAAACTTTTTATAGTACTATATGTAAATTTAACTTGAATGTAAAAAAGTCCTTCAAATAAGCTAAAATACTATAAATTATTGATTGAATTGACGTTAGACTATCTGGAACAACTTAAAAATAAACTCACAATTTGAATTTGAATAATACAATAAAATCTCCTTAAGCTAGCAATGCTTAAGAAGATTTTTAATGTATAAATCGATTTTTTCAAAAAAATCTATCTAATAAATTCTCTGAATATCGAATACAGTTTTCAATTGAGAGCATACTCATAATTTCTCCTGCCAAAAATACATTATTTTTACCCTGCATAGCTTCCATTTTATCATAAAATCCACTCTCTAAAGTATGAGTATCCACATAGGGACAATGTTTCCAACGTTTAGCTTGATAAAGTCTTGGATTTTCCACTCCTAATCTTGACAAATCATCTTTAATATAATCTAAAGAAGATATCTTAGAACTATAGGGAGGATTATATGCATAAAGTACCACCATTCCTTCATCATGAGATACGTCCCATCTAGAATCCCATATAGTGATATGTCCACGTCTACTAGATGATAAGTTTTCCAATATACAACCACAGCCCTCGGGAACCTTGTCCACAATGAAAGCATAAACATTAAAGAATTGATATTTTATGCTATGTAAACATTTCTTCATATCTTCATCCCAAAAATGTAGATGTGAAAATTCATCTAGTGGAGCAGTAATAATAACTTTATCAAATTCAAGTCTTTCAAATTGAGTTTGTAACCATAGAGTTCCACTTGAAGATAAAGAAATATCCATTACCCTTTGGCCGAATCTAATATCCTTAACTCCCTTACCCAAGTGTTCTGCCAATGTGAAAACTCCACCCTTCCATGTGTAAAACTCTGGAATCTTCATAAAGGACATTAAATGATTATAATTCATAATCCTAAGTACATAAAGAGCTGGAACTTCATCAATATTTCCTAAGCCAAAAATAGTGAAATAGTGTACATAAATGGTTTTTAAAACTTCAAATTGATGCATATCACACCATTTTGAAAAGGGTAACATCAATGACGGTTCTATGTTCTTAATACTAACATCTTCTAGTGATTTATATATACCCAACACTTGAGGCAGTCTTTCCAACTCTTCCATAAAGCCTCCTAGATCTTCTTTAGGTATCGGCATAATTCTTTGACCATCTGCATTATAATTAGTACGAGATAATTTAGGACCATCTGCTTTAATATTCAATCTTTTCATCAATGATTTAAGATTTGAATAAGAAGGTAACCCAAAAATTGCCCCCAATTCATAAGATTTTTCCTTATACCAAATAGTATGCAATTTACCTCCAAGACGTTCTTCCTTTTCAAAAAGAGTAGTATTCTTATATCCCTTTCTTTGGAGACCTTCAGCTATAACTAGACCGGAAAGCCCTCCACCTATAACTGCAATCCTATAGTCTCTCTTACTCAACTCTACCACCTCGCTTTGGAGAATTTATCAACGCTAGAAGCCAAAGTGGCAATGTGTCCAAATCTGCACCATTTTCTGTTGCCCTTTCTAAAACAACTTCAGCAGGTGATTTTCCTGCATTAGACCCATTAGGAATTATACTACAAAAATTGTATTCCCTTATAAAATTATTAATTGCATTTTCAACTTTTATAAAAGAATCTAAATTGTCATTTAAAGGAACTTTATTGTAAAACTCCATTACTAAAAATTCATTAAATCTCATTATATCATCTAATATATCAGTATCTTCAGGAGAAACAAATATATGATTAATATGAAAGTCCTCTAGAATTTCTTTATATTTATCACCCTTTACAAAATAAGGTAGAAATTCTCTTTCTTTTTCAGTAATTAAATTTTCAATATTTAAATTAAAAGTCTCTAATAGATAAATTAATTTACGCTCAAAATAATGCCAAATATTAATATCTTGCTTTTTATTATATATTTTTACCTCTCCCCATTTTGAAAACGTATCATAGAAACTATATTGATATATTCTACCGATATCTTCAAAAGTACCTATAAAATCAATTCTTTGAATTACTAGATAGCCTGGATAGCCTTCCTTAGAATTAAGAATCCCAAGCATTTTTTTATTATCTTTTCGATTGACTTTAATATGGTGGGGTTTCTTAGTAGAATATTCTATTCGCTGGGCCTTCTTTGTTAATTCATGTCGCTTTAGAACATTGTAAATTCCCGTTTCCCCAATATTAATACCTTCAGCTTTTAACTCATAGTAAATCCTTTTAGGCCCATCGGCTGGATATTTAGCAACATACGCCAATATCTCCTGTTCAATAGTCTTACTCACTCTATTTGGCATTTGAGGCTTTTGGCGTTTCTTACCCTCCAATCCAATTATACCATGCTGTTGATAAGCCCTTTGCCAATTATAAAAAGTTGTTCTTGAAATTCCAAACAGCTCACATGTTCGAGAAACGTTATCCTCTTTCAGAGCATGTTGCAATATTACATACTTGGTATATGCATTAAACCCTTTAGATTTCATAACAGCTCCTCCTCCCCTTTAATGAGCATGTTAATAATGAAAGTATGGTAAATGAGTATAACTATGCTCATGATTCCTTTCCTTAGTTATATATACATAATATTATTAAATATAAATACGATATTCTTCTGAGAAAAACCATTCCTTGGCTTCTTTTGGTATAGGTTCTCCTAATTCATAATTTGGAATTATATCTTGAATCATACATTAGTTTCTCATTTTCCAAAACTTAGCTAATTTCTCTTCTGATTTAATACTTTTAATTCTAATATTATCTGTCATATTGACCTCTATTTAATTTATTGGAAGTTAGTTTTAAGTAATGCCTCCATTGACTTTTAATATTATTGTTATATTCTTTTTCATAAAGAATCACTTTTCAAATCTATTTATATTAAAACCAAGTTGTGGTTTAATCATAATTTGTATAACTTTTATAGTTTGATAATTTTTTAATAAACTCCATATAAAAACTATAACCTACATAATCTTTCTATGCAACTCATTAATTATATAAATTTTACTTGCTTGATATAATTTTCTAAAATCATTAAATCTTTCTAGAATAGAGCCTAAAAAAACCTTATTTTATAAATAATTTTTGCCCGTGACATTATTATAGTAAATTTCTCTACTGTAATAGTGTTCATCTTTCTACTATAGTTTCATATTCCTCAAAAAATTCAGAGAGTTTTTCTGAATCTTGAGATAATCCTACATACCTTACCATATTTACTTCTATTTAAAATTTAGATATTGAAGAAATATAATTTCTAAAAATAAGATTGTTTCCAATAAATATTAAGTATAGCCTTAGATACAATATCAATATTTTTAATTAATGGAAAATTTTCTATTTTCTGTTTAGTTGTATAGGAAAATATAATAAAATATTGGAAAAGAAAGAAAATAGGTGGTACATTGAAGACAACGGAGGAATAAATTATTACAGGTTTGTGTAGTAACTTATATTAGACTACCCCTTAATTTTGGATAGAAACTCATTAATTCTTTCTTTATTGAAATTAGGGGCTTAATAGCCCCTTTCTAGAGATTTTTAAGTCTTTATACACTGATAAAAGTTAACACTTAACTATTTTCAAAAGTCTCTTGATTTTTAAAAATGCAGTCCATCACTCCTCTAGGTATTTCTGTTATATCAGTTCTTTTTGCACTTAATTTTTCTTCTAAAAATTCAAATGCAGTCCAAGGCTTTATTGTATTTCCACAAGTAAATAGATCTACAGCTGCATATTTATATTCTGGCCAGGTATGAATCGTTAGATGTGATTCTTCAATAACAACAACTCCACTAATTCCCCAAGGATTAAACGTATGAAATACACTTTCTACTATTGTAGCTTTAGCCAATTTAGCAGCGCTTAACATATATTTTTCTATTAGCGAACTATTCTCTAATACTTTTCTATCGCAATCATAATATTCAATTAAAATATGTCTTCCTAATTGTTTTAATTTAATCATAGCTTCTCCTTTTCTATACTTATTCTATATTTAACTAGTTCATATTTTTAAGAGATATTTTAGATATTTATCCTCTTCATTAACTTAAATGCTTGATTATTACATTTGTAACATCCTTTTGATTTCAATTTCTCTATAGTATTAAACTTTTCTGTAACTCCTACCTTTATTACCTCACCACATTTTGTACATCTATAAAAGCGTATTGTGGTCTTAAGCTCTCCAGTATATAAAGGCCCCTTATAAGAAGTTTGTATCAATGATTTAGTGACATTAGTAGTCTTAAGAATAATCATTTGTCCTGTATTTCCAATTACTCCAGCTCCCTCATAAGCATTAAATCTAGCTATTACTTCTGAAATCATAAGTCCCATACTTAAAAAATACTTTTGCATAGCTAATTGAAAATCTGGAGACTTATGAGCATAAGAAAAATAAATAGTAAGCCCACTATCATCTTTTAAGGCTTCTATCCCTCTCGAAAGAAATAAATTCATTCCTTTAAGGGTGTAAGGTGGATCTGTGAAAAAACAATCAAATTGATTTTTAAAATCATCTGTTAATGGTATTCTTAAATCTACGCACTTACACTCAATTGGAAGAGATTCTTTTATAGCTATATTACTTATATAATCAGTAACTCTTTTATCAATATCCATTACAGTAATCTTAGTATTATGGCAAATAGTATTATTAAAAAGTCTTTTTAATAAAAAACCCAAAGCCACGCTTACTAAATCATCATCCCCTATGCACAAAATCCTTTTTCCTATCAAAGTATGGTTTTTAAGAGACAATATTGCTCTTTTTAAAGATGTATCTACACTGGATTTTGACTGATCTATAGTGACATCTACTTGAGGACGATTATTAAAAATCACCTTTAACTCTTCTTTTATTTCAATAATTTCTTTATGTTCCTTCCAAGGCTCCATTAATAATTTCATATATAGAGCTCTATTTATTTCCTTGAACCCTAACTGTTCTTCTACAAAACGTATACCCTTGGCTGTAAGTCTTGTTCCCCGATCTTGAATAATTAACCCCTTTTTAATAAATTCTTTTTTTATGGCAGCAACTATAGGAATAGGTAGGATACTGTTTCTTGCTAACTCTTTGGTGGAAATACCTTCTTCAAAATATACTTTTACTAATATATCCTCTATAGTCTTCTTTCCTTCTTCTAATTTTATGTTCGTATTTACTTCCTCTATATAATTAAGCATTATTTATTACCCTCCGTAATTATAATTTTTAGTTTCATTGCATGGTTTATTGAAACTAAAACAACTAATTATACCTATACTAGTCTTTGGAAGTAAAAAAACATGAATAAAACAAAAAAGGTTATAGTAACATAAAGTCACTATAACCTTTTATAACTTAAAATATATGCTAAATAACACCCTAATACTAAGTTTCAATAATAATATGCTAAAAAGCTATATCAAAATATCAAGACTGAAAATGAGCCTATAACTATAATATAGAGTATATAAAAATTCATATTTGATATAAAATAACCTTAATAAATAATGATTATTTATATATATTGCAAGGTTTAATGATATCCATGTTTCTAACTTCCCCTTAAAAAGCCGTCAACAAATAAACCTAAATGGTACTAGGTTTGAACGCTTTCTAAGACACAACTATTTAATTTAGTTGATTTAGTTAAAAACAAATGCGGACATCAAGTTCTCTCCCTTAAATTCTTCTAATATTTACTATTTAGTACCTTGAGTATAACATATAAATTCATTTATTACAAATATAAGTACATATTTCAGCTTTAAAGATTAAATCTTTTCGCAAAGATAAACTATAACACTAAAGGCACCAAGATTTTTTGTAATATAAATTATTTTTTCTTTGCAGAAATAATTTATATCATCTACTTTGAAGCTCATCTTGCATCTCTTCAACAGTATGAAATAAATATTTCGATAACTGCGATTCTACAATTCCTGTTATTTCAAGGCCTTTTTTTCATTCCTCTTTGTTAGGCATACTAATACTATAAGTTTATTTTTCAGTTATTAAAATTTGCATATTTCATTATTCTTATGTTTATGACAATAGATTAAATGATCATGAACCACACCAACTGCCTGTAAAAATGCATATATGGTGGTTGTACCTACAAATTTAAATCCCTTTTTTTAAAATCCTTACTGATAATATCAGAGAGTTTCGTACTAGATGGCACATCTTCAATCCTTTCCCATTGATTAATAATAGGTTCACCATCTACATACATCCAAAGATATTTTGAAAAACTTCCAAACTCTTTTTGTATTTCTAGAAATACTCTTGCGTTTACAGGAAGTGCTTTTAATTTTAATTTATTTCGAATTATACCCTTATCTTGCATCAATTCTTCAATCTTCGTTTCTGAATAATTAGCTATAATAGATGGATTAAATTGGTCAAAAGCTTTACGCATAGTTTCACGCTTACTTAAGATCGTTTCCCAACTGAGTCCAGCCTGCATATATTCTAATACAAGAAATTCAAATAATACTCTATCATCATGCACAGGTATACCCCATTCTTCATCATGATATTTCTTTTCCATTTCACTTTTTAAAGCCCAATCACAATACTGTATTTCTGCCATTTTTTCTTCACCTCAATGTATATAAATTATTTTCTAATAACTTCTATCCTTTTAATCTTTTCCATTTTCTAATCCTGCTTCGAAATGTCTTAAAAGGAGCTACACTGTTAATATGAATCCACCTAGCCATAGGCCAGTTTGGTTTATCACCTGTCCATTTTCTGTATCCCTGCTGAAATAGTTCTTTCTCTGAAAGTTCCCCTATCCATTTATTATACATATCAATGAGAAAATCAAATTCTTCGATGAATTCTTCTAATGAATAATCTTCATATTGTTTATAAAAATCTCGATAAAGTCCACCAAGATTGTTCCACTTATATTCCTTCGTTGGCATAAATACTTCTTTACCTGAAAGTTCATCTTCATCCCAAGACTTTACAAGATGAAGCCATCCCAACTGATAAGAAATAATTTGTACTGGTGTCCGATCTACACCTTCTACAAAAATATCCTTTTCTTCCTCTTGTACTTCTTGAAATTCATTTATGAATAGTTTTGCTCTTTTATTAAGCTCATCTAATAATTCTTCTTTATTCTTATATTCCATAATGCAATAGCCTCCCTTTCTTTATCATTTCTAAAATCTATCTTTTTTCATCATTTATATTAGAAAATACATTTAGTGATTCAATATATGCTATTACATTTTCATCATAATCAGGATAATCATATTCTAATTTTTGAGCAACAAATTTAGATGCTTCTCTAAAGAGAGAATGACACTCAAACAATGCTTTCCACATTTCTTCATAGGAACTATTTTTATAAGTAACCATTAATCGTTCCCAAACATCTTTTGAAACATACTTATCCATATATTTATAGGATTTCCCTATACTTAGAGAAAAATCTGTTTCTATGCCTGTCTTCCAAGCCATCATCTGCAACAAATTTGGATGGACATGAAAATTAAGATGCTCTGCTGCAAAAAGGATCTCTTTGTGACACAAACCTTTAGAAACATAAGTTGAAACCATTCAAAATTCATTACAACAATCATCAAAAAATTCTGAAGCAAGTTTTTACTTAACGTTGGTCGTTTTCTATTTAATTACTGGTAAAGATTGTGCTTATAATCTTTAGAAATCTCTCCTCAAATAGACCATATCAATAAGTTGAATTCCATTTTCGAAAATAGGGTGATCGTAGTTATCAGTAAAAAAGTTTTTAACTCTATGTGAAATTTTAAATCCACAATGATTATAAAAAGGAATAGTAAGAGGACTATCTCCTGTACCCACAAACATAGTTTTACATTTACCACTATAATAATCAAAAATGTAATTCATAAGGGCTTTTCCATAACCTTGCCCTTGATATTTTTTATAGGTTGCAATATTCTTCAACTCATATATTCCTTCATCTTCTTTTGTCACCACGCAAATGCTTTTCAAATCTCCATCATATAGAGCAAAAACATCTCCACGCTCCAAATATTTATCAATCATATCTTCTTGTTCATCTGCTAGTAGCAGCAAATCAAGAAATTGTTTCTTGTTACCTAAAATTCTTTTAATTTTCATTGCTACACCTCACCAAATATAAATCAACTTTATTTAGAAATCTTTTCCATTAATATATTATTTTTAACATTATATCATTAGAGCTATCTAGAAACACTACTTTTTTTAAAAAAAGAGATGTTTCAAAGAAAACCTGATTTTGCTTTATATTCTACGAAAAGCTTTCGTAGAATTATTAATAATGTAAGTTAGAATTAACGCTTACATATAATAAATAAATTCTTAAAACAATTCATCCAATAAAATATAATACTTAATTTTCTCTCAATCTAGTTAATCAAAATAATTTAAAATTTATATATTAGTATCACGGAGCATTATATAGAATGGCATATTCAGTGATTTATGAGTAACAGTTTGATGAAGAGTAAACCCAGCCTTGCTATATAGTTTTATTGCTCTTTCATTAAACTGAGCAACAGATAGTCGAAAATTTGTCTTATGTCCCAACAAATTTGATTTGGCAAATGCAAGTCCTGCATATAAAAAATCAAGACCTAAACCTTTTCCACAAAGTTCTGATTTCATACCCAATCCTATGTCCAGTGCAGTATCTGAAAATATGAAACCTTCACAAGTGATAATACGTGCACTACTTCCAAAACAGAGATAACCAATTAATTCTTCCTGTTCATCAAAAACAGAATAGTAGCTTTCTTCTAAAAGCTCTTTGACTGTTTCATCATTATCATGAAAGTTATAAAAATCATAAGGGCTTGGATATTGCCATTTAGCTATTTCTCGAGCATGTGCCTCGTCAAGAAATATAATTTTATATTCACCATATATGCTTGTTATAGTTTTATTTGACATTTATCTATAAATACCTCCAAAAAATATATTGTAATAAATAAAGAACATTTCTTACTTTACTTCCTCTATTTCATGAATAAGTTCTTCTAATATTTCTATTCCCTTTCTCATACTATCCTGGCTAGAAGATAATAAACTAAATATCTCATCCACCCTTTTTTTATAATCTTTTGGCTTTTTTTTAAAATTATCAATCATTGCTACTGCCTTTTTTTCATTAATACAGTATTCTTCATTCTTAGCAAATAATACTTGATTTAGACAAGAAATAGCTCTAAAGCAATGACCTACAACATAATAAATATCATCCTTGTCTATATTGTCCTTAGCAAACATTAAAGAAAAATTTGCCTCAAACATAAAATATGAAACTATAGCTTCTTTTAAAGCTTTAGGATATGGTATAGTTTTAGACTTTAACTTTGCAATTTGATTAGTTTTATCTACTAATATACGACAAATTGAAATTTCTCCCATATACATAGCATTTATATAAGCATGGGGATGCCCTGTGTGATAATGAGTAGATACAATTCCAGATGTACATTCCTCTATAACTTGAGATACCCTTTTTATATCTCTAAAAATTAAATCTACATGATAACCATCTACTATTATCCACCCGCCTCCATTTATCCATTCTCCCCACTCCCCTAAATTAGTAACTAAATTCTCTCTATGTTCATCATCTAATTTGGTAGCTACCTTGCTAACTTCATTGGTATCAAATCCTAAACTTTCATCATAGTATATTCCAATATCAATATCAGAGTTAGGTCTATTTGTACCTCTTGCCCTTGACCCACCTAGTACTACCCCAACAATTCCCTGTATAGGTTCTAATTCCCTACTTATTTTTTTTAAGAATGTTTTCAATAGTCATAAAACTTCCAACTCCCTTATCTTCATTTTAAATTAGTATGTTTTCATTTTCACTTTGTTTTTGAAATAGATATCTTAATCTATCTTTATATAGTTCTCATTTCTCTTTTTATCTTCATTAAATAAAATAATCTCCCCACTATCTATAAGAACTAACCCCATAAAAACTTTCATAATCATTGTTTTCCCTGCACCGTTAGCCTCTAATAAACCAATTATTTCACTTTTCTCTATTTCAAAATTTACATGGTCTAAGGTCAAATGAGTCTCATACAATTTAACCATATCTTTAAAAACTGCTATCATCTAAATTTACTCCCTTATTTCTTTATTGAAGCAAATATAGCTTCAATAATAAGTTGCCCACCAATAGCTACAACAAAAGGTATCCAAGCATATTTCCAACCTAATTTAAATCCAACTAAAGGAATTGCTCCAAAGGCAAATACCCATAATGCTCCTGATATATTTCCGTGTATCATCATTGTTTTTGAGTCTGAGTAATATTCTATCCATTGTTTCTCCCAATCAACTTTGCTCCTTCTTTTCTCAGTTAATCCTAGATATATAAAAACTATTGCTGAAGGAATAACAAAAACCATCAAAGTTCCTAATACCCCTGAAAGTTCAACTCCTGCAAAGTATGACAAACTAGTTAGAAATATTCCTAAAAGCAAAACCGTAGTCGCTAAGCTATACCCCATTGCCCTTTTCCTTTTCATTCCATAATTCTGTTTTGTTTCTTGTGTTAGTCCAAAATAAACAAATAATCCAACTGATATAATTAGAAAAGGCATAAGAGCTCCTACTGTGCTTAATAAATCTTTTACTTCAAAATAGGTAATACCCGAAACCATGATTCCAGATAATAGAATAGCAGAAGCCACTATATATCCTATTATATGCTTCTTATCAAGAGGTTGTCTTTTATACATATTCTCATACATTTTTTGTTCAGATGCTTTTTTTAACCCTTCAACTAGTTCACTCATATCACCTAAATCTGAAGTAGCCTTATTAAACGCTTCGTTTTCACTATATCCATCATTAATAAAATCTTTTATCTTTTCCAATAAATTAGAGCCTATTTCTTCTTTTAGCTCAAGCAATTGTCTTGTTTCATATATGTCTATAAATAAATCATCTATATATTTCTCAACTTTCTCTTTCAATTACTTAACCTCCCTATTTATATTAATTTGTCAATTATTTTTTTTGTAAATTCCCAATCTTGCTTATTAAGCTTATATTCATTCTCACCTAAGGCAGTTATCTTATAATATTTCCTTCTACCGCCTTGGGTCTCATCCCCCCAATATGAGCTAATGCTACCAACCTTTTCTAATCGTCTAAAACTAGAATAAAGAGTAGCTTCCTTTATCTCATATAGATTATTACTCTTTTCTATTATTCTTTTATAAATGCCATAACCATAATTATCACCTTCCATCAATATTCCTAATACAATGGTGTCCGTATGCCCCCTAAGCAAATCTGATGAAATTCGTCCGCCCAAATTATCACCTCCTGGATTATAGTATATATGAAAGTACTATGACTGTCAAAGTACTATTTTTAATATAGTTATATGACAGTGAAAAAGAACCCACTATAAAATAAGGAAAGCTACTTTTTTTCTACTTCGATGAATCTTATCTATTTTCTTTTGTTCTTCTAAAAGTTTAGAATACGAATTATAAACTAGTTTCTTTTTCTCACCTGATACACCAATAATAAAATATTGAAATACTTTTAACCATTGTTCATAATTTAAATAAGTCGGACTATCAGTAATTTTAAACCCTATATCCCTAGAAAGACGTTTGATCTGTTTGTAGGAAAAAATATCCTTACATCTACTTTTCATATCTTTACCGCTTTTGCTGAAAATATATGAAATAAAATCATAATATAGCCCAATTTTATCCTGTTTTATTAAACTGTTTTTTCTCTTTTGTATACGAAAAAATACACTGTTAACTTTGGGAACTGGCATAAAATCAGTTTTTTTAAGTTTCCTTATAATTTTAAAATCAAAATATGGCTTAAGAAGTAAGGAACGCATACTTTCCCTATTATATGGATTCCCTGCATATTTTCTTGCTGCTTCTTCTTGAATTATAATATATATCTCTTCAGGAGGATTACAAGAGGATGTTAGTTTCGATAAAATAGCTGCTGTAATATTATATGGGATACTAGAAAAAACTTTATATCTATGTTCCTTCGGCAATTCAAATTCTAAAAAATCCCCATAGATTATTTCAATGTTTTTTCTATTAGAAAACTTAACTTTAAGATTTTCATACAGATCTAAATCATATTCTATAACATATACTTTATTACATTTTTTTGCTAATTGTTCAGTAATAATGCCTTTACCTCCTCCAATTTCAATAACAATATCTTTATTGCCTATGTTACTTTCTCTTATTAACTCAGACACCAATTTCTTACTATGAAGAAAGTTTTGTGAATGCTCTAATTTAGTCTTATTATTTATAAACATGGAATCCACCACCATTCATTATTTTTTGATATGGATTCCTGTATATTGAACAATCCATTGCAATAAAAAAGCTATAAATGAATAAACTATCCATTTATAGCTTTCCTAAAATATTTAATATTCTTTTGTTTTCAAAACATTTACACCTTAATGAATTATAATTATTTATGCATTATAAAAGAGCACAAGATACTCTTTTATAAGAATATAGTGTATAAAATTAAACATAAAAATATGGTTAGCTGCATGGGTTTTCATTACAAGAATCCACTAATATAAGGTACAACAAATAAAGCCTAAGTTTTAGGCAAATTACCTTATATTATATTTATTTAGTTGTTTTTATTTAACAACTAAATTGCGAAGTCTTATAGAAGCGATACCCATTTTGCAACTCCCCTTTCTATTTATTTAAAAATATTGTAGCATAGTCATATCTATTTATCAACTGGACTTATGTCATTATGTCAATACTAGATATATATTAGTAGCTGCGTTAAATGAAGGCTACATTAGTGAAATAACTGAAAATCAGATACAGCGTAATATGATTGCGAAAAGAAGAATGTTAGCTACTGATTCATTTAGAAAGTATCTTAAAACAATTAAATTCAGTGAAAGTCTAAATATTACCAACTACTAACCTAAAACAAAAAAATATAGAAAATAAAACAGATTATCATAGAAAAAATTGATTAAAATTTCATTAGTAATAAGAAAGGGTTTTTAATTTATTTATAGAATATTGTTACAGATAAAATAATACCATTGTAAAAGCAGTAGTTAAATATATTATGGAAGGAGTGGACGCTATGAGAACTAATAGAAAGGTCCTTTTAACTAGTGGAGGGAGTACATTTTAACTAAGTAATGGCTTTATCCATTGGCAAAAGGTACCCTAAATAAAGAAATTAAATACAAATAAGAAGCTCCATTAAATGTTAATCCAGCTATTACAGCTATAAAATAATATAAAATGTCATAAATTATTTATATTATGCAGAATATAAATTTTGAGGATACCATCATCATCAAGCCCTTTTATAGAACGATCCATTTTACTATATTTCTCAAAGAATATTTCATCATCATATTTATTTTGTTTCATTTTATAGCCTCCCATACAAATTATATATTTCTATTTTATATTTATATGGGTACCTTCTATTTTTTGACCTATAATCACTTATTTCACTCCTTTTATTATACATATAGAAAATAGTCGTTTACCCCATCTGTAACCTTATACGCTAGTGCCGACTATCCTCCTAGCATAAATATTCGATTCATCCCTTTTTCATCACGCATATAATCCACATATATTTAATTTTAACTTTATTTCCTTAAAAAGCAATACCATGAAATTTCAATTATCTCAACAATTATATAGAGTAATATTAGATTTTTAGGGAATTCTAAACTTTGGAGGTGGAAGTTTTGATAGATTTTATACCTAAACAAGTATTTTATGAACCTGATGCTTTAAACTATCCCCTTGGAAAAAAGCTGATAGATTACTTCCAAAGTATAAACATACCAATGAAACCTACTACTTCTCATAATAGAGTTGTTGGCATAGTTGGAGATACTCCACAAGAAGCCTATAAGGAAGCAAAACATACTTTAGTTATCGGAGTTAGGAGAAGCAAAACCTTCCAAACATGTAAACCATCTGCCCACTACCAGCTTCCATTAGCTACTTCTTGCCCTGGTATGTGTGAATATTGCTACCTATCTACTACATTAGGACCAAAACCTTATGTAAGGATATATGTTAACATTGAAGAAATATTAGATATGACTAAAAACATAATTGAATCTAGAGCACCAGAAATAACTATTTTTGAAGGTGCTGCCACATCGGATCCTGTACCTGTAGAAAAATATACTGGAAACCTTAGAAGAACCATAGAGTTCTTTGGTCGAGAACCTTTAGGTCGTTTCCGATTTGTTACTAAATTTACTGATATAGATAGTCTTTTAGATGCAGAACATAATAACCATACACGGTTTAGATTTAGCTTGAACTGCCAATATGTAATTAAACATTTTGAACATAAAACACCTCAGCTTTTAGACAGGGTCATTGCAGCATCAAAAATGCTAAAAGCAAAGTATCCTATAGGCTTTATTATTGCACCAATATTTAGATTTGAAAATTGGCAAGATGAATATACTGAACTATTTGTTTTACTAGAAAAATATTTATATGAAAATATGCCTCCAAATTGGTCTCCTAAAGATTTAACTTTTGAATTTATATCTCATCGTTATACTCTTAGGGCTAAATCCAACATACTTAATGTTTTCCCTAAAAGCAAACTTCCCATGGAGGAAAAAGAACGGAAGTTTAAATATGGACAGTTTGGATATGGTAAATATATTTATAATCCTGATGAAATAAATGAATTAAAAGAATTTTTCTTAAATAAGACAGAAAAATTCTTCCCAGGAGCAAAGGTTGAATATTTTATATAATTTAATCAGAGTTTGATTCATTGCCAAAGGGCTAAAATACTTTTAGCCCTTTAACTCCAATAAGATAATTTTAAGAACATATTTACAATTTTATCTAGTTCAGTAAATTCCTCATGAGACATTAGTCCATAATCTTTACCATAAATATACTTAGGTTCTAAACTCCACAAAAATGATTTAAAATTAGGGTATTTATCAATATTACTTTTTAATAACTATATAAAATACTCTAGTTTTTGATAGTTTATAGTACTATGCTTCTTCTCTTTTTTTATAAAAGGATAATTCTAATATTAATTCTAAAGATTTAGTTTAGTGATTATATATAGGAATTCCTTAAAATTCTCAATACTTATTGTTTTTTTATTTTCAACAATATAGCAATACAATAACTCCAAGTACAATTCTATACCAACCAAACGCCCTGAAATCATGTTTTTTAATATATCCCATTAGAAATTTTATAGCAAGTATCGATACTAAAAAGGCAACTACCATACCAAATACAAGAGTAAGAAGCTCAGTACCTGTAAAATCGAAGCCAAACTTTAACAGTTTAAATGCACTTGCACCAAACATTGTCGGTATGGCAAGAAAAAAACTAAACTCTGCCGCTGCTACTCTGGACACACCGATAATAAGTGCACCGATAATGGTTGCACCTGAACGTGATGTTCCAGGGATAAGAGACAGCACTTGAAACATTCCAATGGTAAAAGCTGTTTTGTAGTTAATTTCTGCTAATGTATTTACTCTCGATTTACGCTTTTTATTCCAAGCCTCAATAACAATAAACAATACTCCATAAAATATAAGCATTGCAGCAATCACAACAGGAGTACCAAAATGTGCTTCTAAAAAGTCATCAAACAGAACCCCCATAATCCCCGATGGAATACAGGCTACCAGCACCTTAAACCAAATGGAAAAGATGTCTTTTTTTATTATTGGCTTTTCTCTAAAACCAAATGGAAACATCTTGCCCCAAAACATAACTACAACAGCTAAAATTGCACCAAGTTGTATCACTACGAAGAACATTTCCTTAAACGCTTCACTCATATTAAGCTGCAAAAACTCATCAACAAGTAACATATGCCCTGTACTACTAATAGGCAGCCACTCGGTAATGCCTTCAACAATTCCTATAATAATAACTTTTATTAATTCTAAAATATTCATAGTAGTCCTCCTATTTAATATCCTGTTTTTTAAAATAAACAAAACTTGTGAAAATCCCAATAAAGAAAACAACGAATATAATAATAATAGCTATTTCAGTTGAATATTTATATTTTTCAATATCTCCACTTGCAATCAAATATGAAGACGTCCATGGAAATAATACCCCTAAATCTTCATTGGCAAGGGCAACATTGCCAAGAACTACTGTAGCAGTAGCAATAATAGGGGTAACTAAGTTCTTAAGCCAGAGTGTTATAAACACAAAAGGCGACATTGTAAAATACAATAAAAAAGCGCCTAGAAAATACTCCTTAATTGACTGCATAATAACGGCAACACTAAACTGAGCGGCATTGCCCACAATACTTAGAAGGAAGGTAGATACCCATGCTACTGCTGTCAAGATCATCATCCACACAAAAAGCATAAGGAATTTTGCTGTTAAAAAAGCCTCCTTTGAAATAGGAATAGTTAGCACTGATTTCAATGTATTTTCAGTATATTCACGACTGAAAAGATATGCGGCTATCACTCCATAAACAATAACACCAAACAAAAGAAGCACATATAAATTTGTCTGTTCCAACATATCCGAATAAGTAATAATCTTATCAGGCTCAGTAATTTTAGCTTTTATCAGCCCAGCAAAAACCATGACTGGAGCTACCATTGCACCTAAAATACTAATAAAAAACATCTTTGAGCGTTTTAGCTTTAGAAATTCACAATAAAGTAAATTAACCAATTTCTCCACCCCCAATCAAGTTTGAGAAATAATCTTCTAGCTTTTCTTCACTAATATTGATTTTCGATACTGAAATACCCTTTTCTACAAAGCACTGATTAAGCTTTGATCTCATCTCCAAATTAGTATAAAGGCGAATACTACCATTTTCATGTACGCTATAATCAGTAAGTCCAAACTTTTGCTCAAGCAAAAGACAAGCTTTATTTTCATCCGATACTACAAATTCAACATACTGCCTATTACGCTGGTGAAGATCCTGCATGGCTACTTCTTCAATAAGTCTACCTTTATGCATAACCCCGATAATATCTGCAAGCTGTTCAATCTCGTTTAAAATATGGCTTGAAATGAGTATTGTTACACCTTTTTCAATGCAGAGCATTTCAAGATATTTCCGAACTTCTTGTATACCAACAGGATCAAGTCCATTAATGGGCTCATCCAAAATGAGTAACTCTGGCTCATGCATAATTGCCGCTGCTATGCCAAGACGTTGCTTCATACCAAGGGAATAGTTGCTAAAGGTCTTTTTTGTTTCCTTATCAAGGCCAACAATTTCAAGTGCATTTTGTACACTATCTTTTTTGTGTTGTCCTCTCAGGCGAGCAAAAATCTGTAAGTTCTCACTACCTGTTAAATTTTCATAAAAACCAGGTGTTTCAATCATAGAACCAATACGACGATAAGTTTCCTTTGGATTTTTCTGATAATTTTCCCCAAATAATAAAATTTCTCCACTTGTGGAAGTGGCAAGGTTTAATAGCATCCGCATGGTTGTGGTTTTTCCTGCGCCATTTCTACCAAGCAATCCATAAATTTTGCCCTTTGGAACGTGTATATTCACACAGTCTACACCTGTCTGTTCTCCAAACTGCTTTGTCAAATTAGTTGTTTTTATTACATATTCACTCATCCACATTTCCTCCTTATAAAACTCATTATACCAAGCAATGCTAACACTACTCTTACGCAAATCTTACTTTTTTCTTACTTGCATAAAAAAAAGAGATGATAAATGAATTCATCTCTTAAATATTGGCAGTTCAATAATAAATTCCGTATATTCACCCACATTGCTCTGTACAGCTACTCTTCCGCCCTGCATCTCCATAAGCTCTTTGACAATACAAAGACCAAGGCCACTACTGTACTTGCTCCTTGCTCTATCTCCTTTATACAATCTTTCAAAAATATGGGGTAATTTATCTTTAGCTATACCAATCCCATTATCTTTTATTATTATGCTGATCATATCATTATCTTGCTTTACAGCAATTTTTAAATGACTGCAACCACTATGCTCTACTGCATTTTGAATAAGGTTTGATACTATTCTCTTATATGCATCAATATCAAGTTCCACCATCCACTCCTCATCTGGAATTTCTATTTTAGGAATTATTTCTTTTTGCTCTAATGTAGGTAACCAATCAATAACTATTTCTTTAGTCAACTCACAAATATCAGTGTCTTGCATAGACAGTTTCATTTCCTTAGAATCTATCTTAAACCAATCAAATAGTGTATCTACAAGTCTCTTTAAGTCATAGGCTTTTTTTCTTGCAATTTTTATGTATTCCTCTTTTTCAGCACCATCAACAATACCACTTTCAAGTGCATCCAAATAACCAAGTAGAGATGTAAGAGGTGTTCTCACATCATGTGAAAGACTTGTGAGCAGTTCTTTATTGACTTGTTCCAACTTTTTTTGTTGTGATAATTCCTTATTATAAGTGGATATTAGATCATTAATTTCAAATCCTATTTCAGAAACAACCCCATTGCCTTTTACAAATACTTTTCTATTGTCTCCATTCTTATTCTCCATAAGAATCTCAAGCATTTGTTCTAACTGCTTTCTCTGCCTAACAAATAAAAATACAAGCAGAGCACAAATCAGTCCAAGGATAACTATAATAAATATACTCATATACTATTCCTTCCATCAAATTTGTAGCCAACTCCCCATACAGTCTGAATAAATTGGGGCTGTTCAGGATTAGGCTCTATTTTTTTGCGAAGTCTACGAATATGTACCATAATATTGTTATCATCAAATGCATATTCATCTTTCCATACAGCATGATATATCTGTTTTTTAGTAAAGACTTTGCCGTTGTTCTTTGCAAGGAAATAAAGTAAATCAAACTCTTTTGCTGTAAGCTCAACAGGTACTCCGTAGACTAAAACCTCTCTTGTATCAGGTGTAATTGAAAGATTATCAAATGTTAGCATAGATACAGCTTCCGCTACATTCTCACCACCAAAAGAAGTATAGCGACGAATAAGTGACTGAACCCTTGCAACAAACTCATTCATACTAAATGGTTTTGTAAGATAATCGTCAGCACCAAGGCGGAGTCCTAAAACCTTATCAATTTCACTGTCCTTTGCAGTAAGCATAAGCACTGGTACGCTGCTTGTTTTACGCAAATCCGTAAGTACATCAAAACCGTTTTTCTGGGGAAGCATAACATCAAGTACAACAAGCTGATATGAAGTAGCCAAACTTTCTGTAAGACCGTCTGCACCATTATGTTTAATAGTAACAGCATAACCCTCTGTTTGAAGATATTTTTTAATAAGAACGCAAAGATCTATATCATCATCTATGACTAAAATTTTTTGCTTCAAGAGTTCACCTTCTTTTTACATATATTATGTAAATCAATGTTTTTCCATTCTATATAATCTAATTTCCTTAATATGAATTTAACTTGTTTAAAACAATACCACAAAATTCCAATTGCTTCAAGGATTATATAAAGTAATATTATATTTTTTGTATAAAAATATGCCACTAAATTGATCTCCTAAAGACTTAACTTTTAAATTTATATTCCACCACTATACTCTCAAAGTTAAATCTAATATACTTAATATTTTCCTAAAATCAAACTTCCTATGAATGAAAAGAATAGAAGTTTAAATGTGGACAGTTTGGATATGTAAATATATTTATAATACTGATAAAATTAATAAATTTTAAAAATTTTAAATGCACTTTATATATTTATTATAAGGAAAGACACAGAGTTAATTCCTTATGTATCCCAAAAATCTATTAGATTTGTTTTAATAGATTTTGAATCTTTTACTCTTCTGTAGTGAAACCACTCTCTTGGATACAATCTTCTATATTTTGTGGTACTAAATCTCTCATCTATAAGTAGCAAAGCTCCCCTGTCATTTTCGCTTCTTATAACTCTACCAGCAGCTTGAAAAACCTTGTTCATTCCAGGATACATATAGGCATACTCATACCCGAGGCCATTTTCAATTTGAAAATATTCTCTAATAATATTCCTTTCGAAACATATCTGTGGTAACCCTACTCCTACAATAGTAGCACCAATAAGTTTCTCTCCAATTAAATCTATCCCCTCTGAAAATATACCTCCCAATACTGCAAAAGCAACCATTGTATTCTCTTGTTTAAGATGAAATCTATTTAAAAAGTTTTCTCTATCTTTTTCCTTCATAGAATTTTCTTGAACAATGGTTATTATACCTGGATTTCTATTGGTAAAACAAATATATATTTCTTCCATATATTTATATGAAGGGAAAAAAACAAAATAATTCCCCTTTTTCTGTGAGACAAACTCTTCAATATATTCCACTATGTCTAAGTATGTCTTCTCCCTATTCTTATACTTAGTGGAAATAGTATCCCCAACTAATAAGCATAAATTACTCTTTGGAAAAGGGGAAGAAAATCTAGTAATATAATCTTCTTCGTCTCCTCCTAGTATGTTTCTATAATAATCAAGGGGTGTCAATGTAGCAGAAAAGCATATGGCTGCCTTCCCCTTTTTTAATGTTTCACTCAATAGATAAGAAGTATCTATACAAAATAACTTTAAAAGTACATCTTTGCCCCTTTGTTCAATATAGGTTACGTACCTCTTATCATAAAAATCCGATATCTTAATGAACCTTAATAGTTCAAAATAGAGTTCTAGTATTTCCTTGTGAAGTTGGTGTTCTTTCTCCTTTATAAGCCATTGCTCCAATTCTTTAATAAGCTTTCTTATTGGAGGATAGATATCCGTTATTTCCTCTTTTTGGTAGTAAAAATCACTATTGGAAATATGCTCTCTTTTTACTTTGTTCATAATATTATTACAACTGTTAAAATTTCTTGAAAGATTAGGAAAATCTTCTTTAAATAATCTTTTATATCTTAAAAATGGCTCTTTTACAACTTGTGCAGAAAACATATCTCGTGAACGCTCTACTAAATTATGAGCTTCATCTATTAAAAATATATAATCATTCCCACTTTCATTAAAAAATCTTTTTAAATATACATTTGGATCAAATACATAGTTGTAATCACATATAATCACATCACTCCACAAACTTAAATCTAAAGAAAGCTCAAAGGGACATACCTGATGAAGCTTCGCATATTCTAATATAACATCTCTTGTTATTATATCTTCCTTATCTAATACATCCATTATAGCGTCATTTACTCTATCGAAATGACCTTTGGCATATGGACATTCTCTTGGATTACATTTTACTTCTTCATTAAGACATATTTTTTCCTTAGCAGTAATTACAATAGATTTAATCCTAAGTCCTTTCCACACCATCTGCTTTATAGAATTTAAAGCTACTTCTTTAGTAATGGTCTTTGCAGTCAAATAAAAAATCTTAGAAGCAACACCTTCTCCAATAGCTTTTATTGAAGGAAATATAGTGGAAATAGTCTTGCCTATACCTGTTGGAGCTTGAGTAAAAAGGTTTTTTTCATTAAGTATTGTCTTATAAACAGCAACAGCTAATTTTCTTTGACCTTTTCTATAGCTTTTGAAAGGAAAAGAAAGCTCCTTTATAGAGACATTTCTAACCTCTCCCCAATAAAAAGTCATATTAGCCCACTCTATATATTTTCCAATTAGTCCTAAAAAAAACTCCTCTAATTCACTAAGAGTATAGTATTTAATAAACTTCTTTGTTTCTTCAGATTCAATATTAAAATAGGTAAGCTGAATTTCTAATTCCTCTATTTCATTTTCTATTGCATACATGTATCCGTAACATTTTCCTTGAGCCCAGTGGAGTAAATTATAATCCTCATCAATTTCATCTAATGGTCTAATAGTACTTTTAATCTCATCCACTATTATCCTTTGATTTTCTTTTAAAATCCCATCTGCTCTGCCTTCTATTTCTATGGTAAAATTCCCATAATTAAAAATATGCCTTAATACAACTTCTGGAGTATATTCCTCCCCATAAGAGCTTTGAACTTTTTGATGAGCCCTTGTGCCTTCCAATGCTCTAGTACTTCCTACAAAAGTATTATCTATATCTCCTGAACGAAATATAAACTCAACTAAATTTCTCACAGACACCTTAATTTGTTTAGACATACTATTCATCCTTTACCTGATAAAAGAATATTCCTTTATTTAAATATCTCCAAATCGAAAAATCGTTGGGTTTCCTCTGCATCTTTTCATACTCAATATCATGGACATGATGAGAACAATCTAATTAGATTATTTTCCTAATTTTAATATTCTCTATAACATTTTACTGAAACCTTCTCCACTCATATTAATTTCAACTAGTTCCTTACCCATTACATGAAAAGATTAATACTGAAATATTTGGAAACTCCCTTTCTACTACTACAATTCTATACTTATCACTTAATAATAAATAAAGGATTTAAAATCCAAAACTGGAGAACTAGTGCCACCACTAAATAAGTTTCTCCAGTTTGATTGTATGATTAATTTATTTTCCACAATTATTCATATATAATCTTACTATTTTCACTACTCTTCTTTGGTTTTTTCCGTAATTATATTATATAATATTTACTCTACATGGCAAATATATATGATTTTTTATTTCTAATCTAATACTTTCTTTTGACCATTAATCCAAATTCACATGCGAACCTTTTAGTTTCAAATACCATTTTTATAGAATGTTAGATATATCTATGGACGTCTAAAGTCAATAGACTTTCTTAAAAAACATAAATTATTTTCAGACTACGTTACCTTCATAGGAGGAAATAATTTTTTCATTGCAGGAATAAAAATCCCATTATAGCCAATGGTTTCCCCAAATGATTTAATCGTTTCCATTAGCTGGCCATACGGCGAAGATTGATATTACGCCGATTTTTTTAAAAACTTTATATTATTCAATCATTTTGGAATAATCCTCTAGAAATTTTTCAGACTTCTCCATACTTTGTTATCTTTTGTCTTCGACTTTAGAAATCCATTTCTTCCTCAAATTGCCCCATTGCTTCATCTAAAATTTCATTCCAAAAATATTTTTATTAAGAATTTAATTTCCTACTGTTAGAAATCTCTTTGAAAAACTTCTTATTCCTATAGCTCCTAAAGGTGCTGTTATTAAAATAGATAAAACCGCTATCGCTAAAATTACATCTCCAGATTCTACACCTAAAGATAATGGTACTCCTCCTATAGCCGCCTGAACAGTTGCCTTAGGTATATAAGATATTATACAAAACAGTCTTTCTTTCCAATTTAAATCAGTTCCTAATAAAGATATCATAACTCCAATACTCCTACCTATAAGTCCAATTAATATAAGAATAACTCCTTTTATTCCAGAATTAAATGCTACTAAAATATTAACTTGTGCACCAACTAAAACAAAAAGAAATATTTCTGCAAAAACCCATATTTTATCAAACTTCATAGCTAATCTCTTTCCTACCTTAGGTATTTTTTCAAATATAATAAATCCTATTGTCATAACTCCTAATAAGGAAGCTATTTCAATTTTACTTTTCAACAAATTTTCTAATTCAGTAAATAAGATTGATAAACCAAGTACTAATAAAACTTTTTTAGTATCACGTATATGATATTTATTAAAAATTCTTATTAAGATATAGCCAATAGTTATACCACCTGCAATACCTAATAATATAGATACTGGAATACCTAATAATTGCATACCAATATTTATATGAGTACCACTATATAAGCCTAAAAAAGCACTAAATATAGTAATAGCAAAAACATCATCAATAGAAGCTCCTGCCATTATTAAAGTTGGAATTCCTTTATTTGTTCCTATATTATTCTTATTTAAATTTAACATTGAAGGAACAACAACTGCAGGAGAAACTGCTGCAAGAACAAATCCCAATATCCCACCTTCTATAAAAGAAAATTTAAGAACCTTTATTGAAGCAAAAGCAATAAAAAGTCCTTCTATTAATCCTGGAATAAAACTCATTTTTATAGCAGTAGTTCCAACTTTTTTCAGATCATTTTTATTAATTCCAAATCCTGCTCTTAATAAAATAATAATCAAAGCAATTTTTCTTAAATCTGATGATACATTAATCATTTCTGGTCTGATCCAATTGAGACCATAAGGTCCTATTATTATGCCTAAAATTAACATTCCTAACAAACCTGGTATCCTTATTTTTTCAAAAAATCTATTTGCAGGTATCCCTAGTAATAATATAATAGCTAAACTTCCAGCCATAAAATCACTCCTTATCTTTAATTAAAAACAAAAACTCCTGTAAGCAATATTATAATATTGTTTACAGGAGTCATTAGCATTACGCAGTTATGGTGAACTCCATCACCTTTAATATTAAATTGTATATTAATATTAATTTATCATTATTCTCCACGAAAATCAAATCTTTTTTAATAATATATTATTAAAAATAATTATTTTTGAATAATTTTATAAAAAAGATTTTCATTATAAGTATTAGAAATATATAATAACTTATAGTCAAGATTAATATTATATATTTAAAGGAAAGTTTTCTATGTTTAAAGAAGTTAATCTCAATAATTGTATATTGAAAAAATATTGGAGTTATGTTGTAAAAAATTTACTCTTTAAAACTGTAATAAACTTCTTAATGTTTACAAATATATATGTTGTGGTATAATATAAATAAGGTAATCGAACCCACAAAGGTGTGGTTGCCATTAAAGATTTTTAAATGATTTTAATCACCTTGCATGGTGGTGCAGGGTGATTATTTTTTTCCCTTAATGTTATCCTTTGTCAACATAACTATTAAGGAGATTAGTGATATTGTAAACATACCAAAAGCAATCATTAAGGAAATTGCCTGAAATGTACTCATATCACACCACCTCCCTTCTTATATAAAGTGAGGTGGCAATCACACCCTGCTTTTTCGATTACCTTGTCCCTATTGTATCATATTAGCTAGTAGTATTCCAATAATTATAATTTAAAATGTTTAAAAAAGGATTTTCATCATAAATATAGAAATATATAATATACTATAATTTAGATTGATATTATAGATTAAAGGGGGTTTTTCTATGTTTAAAGAAGTTAACTTTAATGATTATTCTAAAGAAGCTCTCAGACAAATAAGTAATGGAGCTTTTCTTACTGTAAAGAGTAACAATGAGGTTAATACTATGACTATAGGTTGGGGAAATATTGGAGTTATATGGAGTATGCCTATATTTACTGTAGCTGTTAGATATTCTAGACATACTTATAATCTAATAGAAAACACTGATGAATTTACAGTAAGTATTCCTATTAAAGCAAATATGAAAAAAGAATTAGCATTTTGTGGAACTAAATCAGGAAGAGATGTAGACAAGTTTAAAGAATGTAATCTAAATTTAAAAGATGGTGTAAATGTAAATACACCCATAATTAAAGATTGCGAACTCCATTATGAATGTAAAATAGTTTATAAGCAAGCTATGGAACCTGGAACTTTAAATGATAATATTAAGGAAAAATACTATAAAAACAATGACTATCATGTATTATACTATGGAAAAATAGTTAATTGCTATATAAAAGAATAAAATATAGGGATGATTCTTTTTATTTCATAAAGAGCTGCTTTAAAGTGTGCTAAATTACTTTAAAGCAACTCTTTCTTTAACTGTTCTACCTTTTATTATCTAATTCTTCTAAATATCTAATAATATTTTCTACATATTCATCATTAAACTCTTTATCACTTAATATATAATAATTATTTTTACTTATATTATTTATATCAACTTTATCTTTTATATAAGGTGAAATTAAAAGCAAACTAGCTCCACCTTGGATTAAGTTTTTAGCTTTTATGCCTAAATCTTATTGACTTTATAATAAAATATAATAAAGTTCCAAAAATTATAATTAAAGATACTGGAGTGAAAATAGCTCCTAACCCTTGACTTCTCCCCAAAGATATAAGTATGGTTTTCCATAATATATACATAAATATACAAACAAGTTCTGTTTTTAGGCAAATTAATAATCTACGTGAATTTCTATATTGATATTCTACATTTTCTTTAGTGATTTCAACAATATAATTGTATACATGAGGAATTCTAATCAATAATGAAAGCACAATGTATAAAATAAGGCTGATTACAGGTAATATAAAAATACTATCTTTTTGCCCCCAAGCATCAGGGCTTCCTAATGCATCATAATGTGTTGGAATTTTATTGGGAAGTTTTGACCAATATATTGAAATTAGTAAAAAACTAAGGATAACTATTACTCCAGATATTATTTGCAGAATTTTTTCAAATGTTGAATAACTTAATTTTTTAACAGGCCTTTTCCCATACATATTAGTACCTGCCCCCTTTTATTACCTTTCACATATTTATCTTGCTACAAATAGGCGTATCTACACAGCTAGTTATTCTTCCCTAAGTTAATAATATATTTCCTTTAAATATCCTTCATTTCCATATACTCATCCCTTGTAATGGAATAACAATAATCATCATAAACTTCTCCATTAAAAATTTTACTTGCATGCCTTAAAATCCCCTCAAATTTAAAACCACATTTTTCTATGACTCGTTTTGAACGAATATTGAAAGGATAATGATAACAAGAAACCAATTCTATATTTTTCCCGTTAAATAAATATTCAAGTACTTTATTTGCTGCTTCTGTCATTAAGCCATGCCCCCAATAGTCTTTTGACAACACATAACCTATCATTTTTGCATTAGCATCTTTGCGTTTTTCATCCTCATGCATACCAATTGAACCAATTGCTTTTCCATTTTCTTTATTGACTATTGCCCAAACTTCATCTTTTTCTATAAAATTCTCTAATATCCTTAAACTCTCCTCTTTAGTCTTATGAGGTTTCCAACCTGCATTTGGTCCTACATCTGGATCTTTTGCATATTCAAAAAAATCATCAAGGTCTTCTAACTTCCACGCTCTTAAAATTAACCTTTCCGTTTCTAACATAACCAAAGTAATCGCCCTCTCTTCAAAAGATAGTAGTTATAATAATTACTTATTTCTAAAACATTTAGAAAACTTATTTATAAACAATATCTGAACAAACATAAGATTGAATTTTATATTAATAATTAAACGATTATAAATTACCTTCAAAATTAAATGTTTTTCTAATCATTTTAAAATAGTTTGGATCATCTGGACAACCTGAATAGCCAGCAAAATTAGACCAAAGATACACTGCATTTTGATTTCCCGATAAATTCTTTAATACCCTCTTCTACCTCGATAAAATTCTCATCATAACTCAACCCAAAATCACTTGGATACGATTTAATATCTTTTCGAGCATTAATCCTCATAATTAAGTCAATATTCATTACTATAATTAAAGGAATTAGAAAGTAAATAATTAATATACCTATAATCACCCACATTTTATAACTCCACTTCTCTACTTAAATCAAGATTTAAAATACCCTGTATATTTTTAGACCAAATATTATTTGTCATAAGCCACCTTCCTAAACTATTTTATTAACAATTTTCATACCTTCACGTTCACTTAATGGTGATAATTTTGTATTTTCAATAAATTCTTTAACTATTTTAGGATTAGTTTTTGAATATTCTCTTAGTGCCCAACCAATAGCTTTTTGTATAAAAAATTCATCTTTATCTTTTAAAATTTCTATTATATTAAATAATAACTCTATATCCGTTCTGTCTTTATATCCTAATTGAAATAATATAGTAGTTCTTTGTAGCCAAATATTATTTGATTTTATCCATTTTTTAATATATTCATCTCTCTCTTTAGGAAATTGTTTGAAATATTCTCCTACTAATTTCTTGGAAATTATATCTACTGTATCCCACCAAGATTTATATATTATCATGTATTCAAATAGATTAATAATCTCTCTTGAGAAATCTTTATTGTATTTCTCCAAAAGATCACATGCAAAATATTGGTATTCTCTTTCTGGCAATTCCCATAATTTTTTAACTACTATTTCTATCTGGTCATATCTTGGTCTATTGTCTTTCCTCAGAAATACTCTACTTATTTTTCTTCTTTGAGGAGCTTTAATGCCTAAAAACTGAAAGTTGTTTTTCATATACTTTTCCATTTGTTTTATATTATCTTTATTGGAATTTTCTTTAAATATCCCTATTATTTCATCTATATATTGATTTATTCCACTATATTTTTCCATAATCTCTCCCCTACATATCTGATTATACGTATATTTTACATTCACCTTCATTTCTCTCTGATAAAACCATTATCATTCTAAACTTTTTAAAAAGTTAAAAAATTCATCACTATTAAATCTCCACTCCCTCTAGTTCGAGCAAAAATTTCTTTACAGATGTTTTATTTCCTGCATATCCCGTTAATTCTCCACTTTTCCCTACGACTCTGTGACAAGGTATTATTATTGGAAGTAAATTAGCCCTATTCGCTTGTCCTACTGCCCTTACAGCTTTAGGGTTTCCAATAGCTTCTGCTATTTGTGAATAACTTCTAACTTCACCATAAGGAATATTCCTTAAAGCTTCCCATACCTTTTTTCTAAACTCAGTACCTTCTATAGACAGTGGCACTTGAAATTCTTTTCTCTCTTTGTTAAAATACTCATCTAATTCTCTTATTATATTATTACACAATCTCTTATCTTGTTTTATGCCATTGTATTTATTCATATATTCTAACCATTGATCTTCAAAAAGTATTATTCTTCTAACCCCTATTTCATCTACTACTACATAGATTGTCCCTAATGGAGAATCATAAGTATCATAAACAATTTTCATACTAAACCACCCCTTCCTTATATTACATAAAAATAAACAAGATTATAGAGTACTACAGATTATACTAATAATAAATGCTTGAAATTTTTATCTAAATACTGAAATAGTTTTGGTGTAATGTCTTTGTATGTTAAATTAGATGGCAACGTTTCAAAACATCTTACTTTTTCCATTTCGCTTTCTGGCAAACTACCTATTTTTTTTATGTCTGCATAGAAAACCATTCCATTAGCTTCAGAAGTTTTATCTGCAGCCCAATAATCAAATATAGGTTTTATGTCAAATGAAACAGCTCCTGTCTCTTCAAATAATTCTCTTTTAGCAGCATCCAATGGAGTTTCCCCTAATTCAATATGTCCACCAGCGGTTTCCCATGTATCTCTTTCTTTATGTTTGCACAAAATCCATTTGCCATGATACTTTGCTATAATCACTACATATTTATAAGTTTTTAAATGGTTTAAATCATAAACCTCACAAATCATAAAATTCCCCCTATTCATTTGTTATTAAACATAACATATCATATAAAATAGCTTGTTTTCCCTATTTAAATACAATTTTTACATTTTCAAATCCTAAATTTTTAAGAAAAGATGTCAAAATTTCTTTTGTATTTTTTTCTGCTTCTGTTAATAGTCCTTTTTTTATGACTTCTTTCTCCATATTTTTCTTTTCCTTCACCAATACATTATGTAAATCTTCTAATTTAAGTTGATTAAATACTGACTCTTTTTCATCATATATATATGAATCCTCTTCATTTATTACATTATCTAATACTTTGGGTTTGTCCAATTTTATTTCAACACTCTTTGTATCATTTACATTTATTTCAGCACTTTTTAAATCTACTCCTGCCTTTATATATCCACTATATTTAATAAGAAAACTTTTATTAGTAAAAGGCATATTTATTCCACTAAACTTCTTATTGTCCTTATAAGCTACTACATTAACATAGTTATATTTTACTGTAGAAAGCTCTAACAATTTAGATATCTCTTCCTTTATAGTGTCTGATAACATTTTTGTCTCTCTTTTAATTGAAAATCTAATATAGAAAAATGAGGCTATAACAATAGCTAATATTATTAAAAAAATAGCCAGATAATTTTTCTTTTTTGTTTTAATTTTCATGAAATCGCTCCTTAAATTATATATTCATAGCCTCATTTTATTAGAAATCATATATATTTTCAACTACCTATATAGAGATAATATCTAATAATACGTCAAATTATTCTCTTTGCGGCTAGCATATTTCTCTAAAAAACACCATATATATTTCCCGGGCTATAATTGATTTATTAATTAATATATAATAGAATATGAAAAAAGAAGCAATATATATTCACTGGAGGTATTCGATGGATAAAATTGTAGAAGTATTAAATAAATGTGTACTGTTTAAAAGTATTAATAATAATGAGATAACAGAGGCATTAAAAGGTATTAACTATGAAGTATCCAATTTCAAAAAAGATGAAATAATTGCTATAGAAGAGGAAGAATGTATAAGTATAGGTATTATATTAGATGGAATAGTAGAAATTCAAAAAACATTTCCTTCTGGCAATATAGTTACCTTAAATAGATTTAAATCGGGAAATATTTTTGGTGAAGCCATAGTTTTTTCAAAGAAACATGTATATCCAGCAACTATTGTGGCTGTAGATAACAGTAAAGTAATGTTTGTCCATAAAAATGATATAATACGACTTTGCAGTATTAGCGACAAGTTTCTAGGAAATTTTATGACAGTACTTTCTAACAGAATTCTTATGTTAAATTCTAAAATAAAAATTTTGTCACATGAAACCATAAGGAAAAAAATAGCAAATTTCCTATTAGATGAATATAGTAAACAAGATAATAAATTTTTAGAGTTTTCTTATGGAAGAAAAAAGATGGCAGAAGTTTTAAATGTACCAAGGCCATCATTGTCTAGGGAATTGATTAAAATGAGAGATGAAGGAATTATAGACTTTGATAGAAATGTAATTAAGATAATTGATGTAAATTTATTAGAAAAGTGTCTAATTAACTAATCTCTTCTATCTATATATAGAGAACCATCTTCTTGTATTTCTGCATATAATACTTTATTTAAGGAGTCTATTCCTTGATTTTTTAATTCTTTGTAAATCCATTTTTCATCCAAATTTAATTCTTTTAAATTTCTTTTGACTAAATTTCCATCAGTTATTATTTCAGTAGGTAGATAAAGGCGAGTTTGTTGCCTATTTTGTTTTTTTAGTATACTTAATTTACCATCAGGTTCTAATATAGCATAGTCAACTTCCATTATAGAAAAAATATCTTTACTTCTAAGAAGCATACTCAAATCATCTAAATTTATCCTAGTAGATCTAAGAGCTTCTTCTATTATTTTTCCATTCTTTATAATTATAGTTGGCTCCCCATCAAGTAATGTCCGAATCTTAGATGACTTTAATGATATTAAAGTTACCAACATAGTAAGTAGTATCCACCAAATTAGATTAATCATCTCATTTAAATATCTAGAACCTGTATTTATAATAGTATTAGCTGCAAGAGAGCCTATAGTTACACCTGTTATATAATTGAAAAAAGTCAATTCACTTAATTGTTTTTTCCCAAGTAATCTAGTGAGTATTAAAAGAGTGATAAAGGTCCCCGTAGTCTTTGATATAATTTTTAAAAATTCTATAAGTCTCATTTTAATCCTCCAAATCTTAAAGCTCTCTCTCAAATATTTCTACTTTTTTATCATCTTTAAAATCCTCAATACTATCTATGTCTATAGATTTTAGGAATTTTTTCATTATTTTATTATTTACTGAAATATTTACTTTAGATTCTTTGCCATATTTTTCTATAAATTCCTTGCCTTTCTCTTTTGAAATAATAGTCTTCGGTCCACCTACACATCCACCGTCACACCCCATTCCTTCTAAGAATCTAGCTTTAGTTTTTCCATCTAATGCAGATTGAAGCATAGCCTTACATTCTTTTATTCCACTAGCTTGTTTTGATGTAAATAATTCTATCTTATCTGGATACATTTCCTTTACTGCATCTTCAACAGCTATAGACACTCCTCCAATTCTGCCATATATTCTTCCACCTTTAGATGAATATTGAGTAGATAATTCTTCATGAAACTTACTTGGATCTATATTAAATACTTCAAATATATCTTTAAGTTCTGTAAAAGTGACTACATAATCTATTGCATCCTTTATATCATCCATTTTTGCTTCTCCTTTTTTTGCTACACAAGGCCCTATGAATACAACTTTAATTTCTGGATTTATTTCTTTTATAACTTTTCCAGCTGCAATCATAGGAGATACTGAGGGAGATGTATATCTAACTAATTCTTTAAATCTTCCTCTAATCATGCCAACCCATATAGGACAACAACAAGATGAAAGTAAAAAATCTTCTTCCTTCTCAATATGTCTATCAAATTCTACTGCTTCCCTTATAGTCAACATATCAGCAAAGAAAGCTACTTCTACCATATCTTTAAATCCTATATATTTTAAAGCTGCCCTTATCTGTCCCATAGATACATTTTCACCAAATTGTCCTGCTATAGAAGGAGCTACTGCAGCAATTACTTTTTCATTTTCTTTTAACATTTCTAAAACAGGAAGAAACTCTACTTTATCTATAAAATTTTTATTATCACAAGAATCTATACATATACCACAATTTACACATTCATCCATACTAATATTCGGAATCCTCGTCTCTTTATCAATTATGATGGCATCAAAAGGGCAAGCATTTTTACAAATAATCTTTCCATCAATTTCTACACAGTTCATTGTACAAGAGGATGTACTTACAACTACTGTTTTCGTTTTTTGATAGTTCTCTATTGCAATTTTTAGATCTTCTGAAAAACTATCTGAATATTTAACTTCTACACCACATAGAGCAGATATTACTTTTGCCAAACTCTTTTTGTCTATATCTTCCCTATTCATTATTTCTTCTATTTTTTCTTCAAATACATCTTCATAATAAGCTTTCAGTATTTCTTTAAATAATTCCCTATAATTCTCCATTCCAATCCCTCCAATAATCTTAAGTATAATATTCCCTAAAACTAAAATATATATTTTAAACATTATAGATATGTTTGATAAAAATTTAACCACTATAGATATTTACTATTTCATTAAAAAAGAATAATTTTATATAATTAAATTATGGAATAAATATATAAAAAGGGGGATAAGAATGAAGGAGAATAAGAAAATATTTATTTACGGTGGAATCATTGGCTTAATAGGTGCTATTTTAATGAAACTAGGAAACCCAGGAAATATGGGAATATGCGTTGCTTGTTTTTACAGAGATATTGCTGGGGCATTAGGCCTTCATAGAGCAGAAGTTGTTCAATATATACGTCCTGAAATTATTGGATTTATTTTCGGAGGATTATTAGCAGCAATTATTGGAGGCGAATTTAAATCTAGAGGAGGTTCCTCTCCAATAATAAGATTTGTACTAGCAGTATTTCTAATGTTCGGTGCATTAGTGTTTTTAGGTTGTCCTCTTAGAATGATTTTAAGACTTGCTAATGGAGATTTAAATGCTATATTCGGACTACTTGGATATATACTAGGTATTTATATTGGAATTCAATTCTTGAAGAAAGGATATTCCTTGGGAAGAAGCACAGAACAAACCAAGACATCTGCTTATATAATTCCTATCTTTTCCATTATATTGCTTTTATTCTTAATATTAAAACCAGAATTTATATTTTTTAGTACAGAAGGTCCTGGTTCTATGACAGCTCCAATATTTATTGCATTGATTTTAGGAATAGTTGCAGGTTTTATACTACAAAGATCAAGAATTTGTACTGCTGGAGGTTTTAGGGATGCCATGCTTATTAAAGATTATCATTTTCTATGGGGATTATTGGGGATTTTTATATTCAATTTAATAGGTAATTTAATTTTTAACTTTGATACTTTCCATATAAGTTTTGAAAATCAACCAGTTGCCCATACAAATCAACTTTGGAATTTCTTAGGTATGGTTCTAACTGGTATATGCTCTATTCTTCTAGGTGGATGTCCACTAAGACAAACAATACTTGCTAGTGAAGGAGATTCAGATGCTGGAATAACTGTTCTAGGTTTAATAGTTGGTGCTGCCTTTGCACATAATTTTCAAATAGCTTCAAGTCCTGAAGGAGCTACTCTAAATGGAAAAATAGCAGTTATCATTGGTCTTATACTAGTAATTTTAATTGGAAATAGCGTAGTTAAAAATGCTCAAAAAGATAGAAAAGAAAAAGAGGAGGTTTTTTAAATGGCTACAATTGTAGATGCAAGAGGAAGATCTTGTCCTGAACCAGTCATAATGACAAAAAATGCTTTAGATAAAAATCTAAGTGAAAATTTTGATATACTAGTAGATGCAGAAGTAGCTGTTGAAAATGTCACACGATTTGCAACAAATAAAGGGTATAAAGTCAATGTTGAAGAAGATAAAGGCTATTTCATACTCCAAATTAGAAAATAGGTGATATGATGGATGATTTTTATTGTGTCGTTACTTTTCATACAACACAAGGTGCATTAGCTTTTGAAAATGTGTTTAAAGAAACTAGTTTTTCTATAAAGCTAATGCCTGTACCTAGACAAATTAGCTCTAGCTGTGGTCTATCCGCTAGAGTATCTTGTAAGGAAAAAGAAAATATACTTAAAATATGTAAAGATAATGAATTGGAGATTGATGATTTTCATAAAATAGTTAAAAAGAAAGAAAAATCTTGGTTTTTGAATCATATTAAAAAAACTACTCAAGATAATGAGTAGTTTTTTTTGTGAAAAAAGTATATGATTAAATAGGATATGGATTGAGATAATTTTAAGGAGGTTATATTATGAAATATGATTTAATAATTGTTGGAGCAGGTCCTTGTGGTATTTTTACAGCATTGGAACTTAAAAAAAACAATCCTGACAAAAACATATTGATTTTAGAAAAGGGAAATTCCATTTCAAAAAGAATTTGTCCTAAAAGAAAAACTGGTAATTGTATAAATTGTTCACCTTGCAATATAACTACTGGGTTTGCAGGAGCTGGTGCTTATTCGGATGGAAAATTATCTCTTTCACCAGATGTAGGAGGAAACTTACCTGAATATATAGGATATGAAAAAACTCAAGAATTAATAGATTATGTAGATGAAATTTATTTAAAATTTGGTGCTGATGAAAAAATTTATGGTATTGATAAAAAAAAGCAAATTAATGAAATTAGAAAAAAAGCTATAAAAAGTAATTTAAAACTTGTAGAATGTCCTATAAGACATATGGGAACAGAGGAAGGGTACAATATATATTCAAAAATCGAAAACTATTTAAAAAAAATTGGAGTAGAACTTAAGTTTAGAAATCCTGTGAAGGATATAATACTTGATAACAATAGAAAAATAAAAGGCGTAATAGCTGATAAAGAATATTTAGCAGACAAAGTAATTATTTGTATTGGTAGAGAAGGCTCTGATTGGCTAAAAAATTTATGCCATAAACACGATATTGACACAGAGACTGGAGATGTAGATATTGGCGTTAGGGTTGAAACTAGAAATGAAATAATGGAAGAGTTAAACGAGGCTATGTATGAAAGCAAGCTTATATACTATACTCCTACTTTCGATGATAAAGTTAGAACATTTTGCACCAATCCAGGTGGAGAAGTATCTACAGAATATTATGATGACAATTTAGCTGTTGTAAATGGTCATAGCTATAAATCAGATAGTTTGAAAACTAAAAATACTAATTTTGCATTACTTGTAACAAAGCATTTCACAAAACCTTTTAATTCACCAATAGAATATGGTACTCATATAGCTAAGCTTGGAAATATGCTTTCAGGGAATAAAATATTGGTTCAAAGATATGGGGATTTCAAAAAGGGTAGGAGAACTAATGAAAAACGACTGTATAGGAATAATATTATTCCAACATTGAAAGATGCAGTCCCTGGAGATTTAAGTCTAGTACTTCCTCATAGACTTTTAAAAGATATAGATGAAATGATCATAGCTCTAGACAATATAGCCCCAGGACTTGCCAGCGATGAAACACTACTATATGGAGTTGAAGTCAAATTTTATTCAAATAAAGTAATTACTAATAGTAAATTTGAAACTAATGTTAAAAATCTCTACGTCGGTGGAGATGGAGCAGGAATAACTAGAGGATTAATGCAAGCAAGTGTTAATGGAGTGCTATTAGGGAGACAATTTAGTTAATAAAATAGGCTTATTATTCATTAAATCTTTAATAACATCATAATCTGCTACAGTAACTTTATAGGGTTCACCAAAACTATTTCATCTATTTAAATTCCATTTTATTTTTATTTCACAAATATTTGTTACATTTTTGTTATAAATCAATTTTTAGTTGAATTTTCTAAAAATAAATACTATAATATATAGAAAGAACAATCAAAATTAGGAGGTCGTGATGATGAAAATGCTTATTAGATTTCAGATAATCAATAAAAATTTAATAGTCAAAAATTCAATAACTAACAGACGACCTGTGACTATTTTTTGATTGGTAATTCTTTGCAATATATTTGATAAATAGCCATAGGTGCCATATCCTATGGTTTTTATATTTATAAAAATATTTATGCATTAACCTAAGCTATACGTTATCCATTCCCAAAACACCTAATTTAATGTATGAATTAAAACCATAGGATATTGAATATTATATAAGATTCAAACCTATGGTTTTTTTATGCTTAAAACAGGAGGGATATTTTTGAGGGAGCTAAAGTCTATTTTTAATTTTATGAAAGGCAGTAAATTTATTTATTTTTTAAGTATTTTAAGTATTATACTTGCTACTTTTTTCACTGTAGTAGGACCTCTTTTAATAAAAACTACTATAGACTCTATTATTGGAAATAAACCAATCGATTCAGAACAATTAGCAAAATTGATTAATTTTTTGGGAGGTAAAGTATTTCTAAAAAACAATATTTGGATAATAGGAATAGTCTTAATCATCTTAACTATTCTTAGAGGTATGTTCCTATACCTTAAAAACACTTTATCTAGTAAATCGGCGGAAAACACTGCTAAAAGCATAAGAGAAGAGTTATATGATCATATCCAAAAACTCCCTTATGAATATCATGTTAAGGCTGATACAGGAGAATTAATTCAAAGATGTAGCTCAGATGTAGAAACTATTAGACGTTTTTTAGCAGTTCAATTTGTAGAAGTTGGTGGTTCTTTATTTAATTTAATATTTGTAGCTTATATAATGTTTAATCTTCATGTAAAGATGGCATTAGTTTCTATGGCTGTTGTACCTATTATATTTGTATTTGCTTTTATATTTTTTTCTAAAGTTCAAAAAATATTTTTAGAAGTAGATGAGGCTGAAGGAAGACTTTCTACAGTATTACAAGAAAACTTAACAGGTATAAGAGTTGTGAAAGCTTTTGCTAGGCAAAGCTATGAAATTGAAAAATTTGACAAGAAAAATAGTCAATATAGAGACTTGACTTTTAAACTTATAAAACTTTTAGCTTGGTACTGGTCTATTTCTGACTTTATATGTATGATGCAAATAGGAGCTGTACTGGCAATGGGAAGTTTATGGGCAGCTAAAGGACAATTATCACTAGGTACTTTAGTTGCATTTATCACTTATGAAAGTATGCTTTTATGGCCTGTAAGGCAAATGGGAAGAATACTTACAGATATGGGAAAAGCCATTGTTTCCATAGGACGTATAGAAGAAGTACTTGAAGAGCCTATAGAAATTCTTGAAGAAAATCATGAAAAACCACAAATAATTGGAAATATATCTTTTAGAAATGTATATTTTGGCTATGAAGACAAAGAATCTGTGTTGAAGGGAATATCATTTGATGTAAAAGCTGGTGAAACTATTGCAATATTAGGACCTACTGGTTCTGGAAAAAGTTCTTTGGTCCATCTTCTTCCTAGGTTATATGACTATGATAGTGGTTCTATAAAAATAGATGGAATAGAGCTTAAAAGTATTGATAAAAAATGGATTAGGAAAAATGTTGGATTAGTACTTCAAGAACCTTTCCTATTTGCCAAAACTATAAGAGATAACATTAAGATATCCAATCCAAGATTAAATGATAAAAAAGTATTTGAAGCTGCTGAAGCTGCTAGTATTCACAATGATATCTCTTCCTTTGACAAAGGATATGACACTCTTGTGGGAGAAAGAGGAGTATCCCTATCAGGAGGACAAAAACAAAGAATGGCTATTGCAAGAACTATAATAGTTGAATCTCCCATTGTAGTATTTGATGATTCCCTAAGTGCAGTAGATACAGAAACAGATATTGCTATAAGAGAGGCGTTAAATGAGAGAAGAAGTAAATCAACTACTTTTATAATTTCCCATAGAATTTCTACAGTACAAGATGCTGATTTAATACTTGTTCTAGACAATGGGAAAATAGTGCAAGAAGGAACTCACGAAACTTTAATCAAAGAAGATGGAGTATATAAAAGAGTGTATAATATACAGAGTTCCTTTGAAGACAATATTGAAGAAGTAAATATTTAAAATTGAGGTGATACATATGGAAGAAATGGATCATAATGAAAAAATTAATTTTTCTTTTTGGAAAAACTTTTTAATCTATGCAAAACCTTATAAAAAATACTTTCTATTTTTAGCCTTGGTTATGATAGGAGTGGCAATTATTGATGCTATATTTCCTCTTATGAATAAGAAAGCTATAGATAGTTTTATAGTAAATAAAACTACTGTAGGACTAAATAGTTTTGCAATAAAATATGGAATATTAGTGCTAATTCAAGCCATAAATGTTTGGTTTTTCATTGCTATCGCTGGAAAGATAGAAGTAAAAATGGCTTACAGTATACGTAAAATAGGATTTGAAAAATTGCAAGTTCTTCCTCTATCCTATTATGATAATAAAGCTGTAGGATGGCTTATGGCAAGGATGACTTCTGATATAAATAGACTTAGTGAAACTATTTCTTGGGGATTAGTAGATTTTGTTTGGGGTATTACTATGATGTTATCCATAACAGTTGTCATGTTTTCATTAAATATGAAACTAGCTCTCATAACTCTTTCAGTAATTCCTCCATTAGCCATAATTAGTGTGTATTTTCAGGAAAAAATACTTATGGCATATAGAAAGGTAAGAAAGATTAATTCTAGAATCACTGGAGCTTTTAATGAAGATATTTCTGGAGCAAAAACTACTAAAACTCTTGTAAGAGAAGAAAAAAATTTAAGTGAATTTACAGAATTAACGAGTGAAATGAAAGATAGTTCTATTAGAGCTGTTTGTATTTCTTCATTGTATCTACCTATAGTACTTCTTTTAGGAAGTATAGGTACAGCACTTGCATTAAATTTTGGTGGGAAAGCTGTAATATTAAAAGCTATAAGCTATGGAACTTTAGTTGCATTTATTAATTATACTATACAGTTTTTTGAACCTGTAAGAGAATTAGCTGCTATATTTGCAGAATTGCAATCTGCTCAAGCTTCTGCTGAAAGAGTTTTTTCCCTTATAAATGAAGACCTTGAAATTGAAGATACTATTGAAGTTATAAATCAATATGGTGATTTCTTTAATCCAAAAATAGAAAACTGGCCTGAAATAAAAGGTGAAGTTGAATTTAAAAATATATCTTTTAGTTATAAAGATGATGAAAAAATATTAGAAGATTTCAATCTTCATGTTAGTCCAGGAGAAACTATTGCTTTAGTAGGAGAAACTGGCTCAGGTAAGAGTACTATTGTAAACCTTTTATGTAGATTTTACGAACCTAATAGTGGAAAAATACTTATAGATAGTGTTGACTATAGAAAAAGACCACAGGTTTGGCTTCATGAAAATTTAGGATATGTTCTCCAATCTCCACATCTCTTTAGTGGTACTATCATGGACAATATAAGGTATGGAAATCTTGAAGCTAGTGAATTAGACATCATCCGGGCCAGTAAATTAGTAAATGCTCATGATTTCATCATAAAACTTGAAAATGGATATGATACTGAAGTAGGAGAAGGTGGAAGCCTTCTTTCAACTGGGCAAAAACAACTTATCTCCTTTGCAAGGGCAGTTCTTAGAGATCCTAAAATATTTGTCTTAGATGAAGCTACATCTTCTATTGACACTGAAACAGAAAAAATTATTCAAGACACTATTCAAAAAGTTTTAAAAGGAAGAACCAGTTTTATCATAGCCCACAGACTTTCAACTATTAGCAATGCAGATAAGATATTAGTCATTAAAAAAGGTAAAATAATAGAATCAGGAAATCATAGTGAATTGTTAAGCAAAAAAGGATATTACTATAGACTGTATACAAATCAATTTATTGAGGAGAAGAGTAATATAGTGATAGATGGATAAATATAAGACCTGCATACCCATTCAACTTTTGAAAAGCTCAAATAGAATTAATTCTATTTGAGCTTTTTTCATATTCTCTGCTATTTTGCAACATTTGGAATATTCTCTTTATTGATTTTAAGCTGCTATTCCTATTTTTGAGAATAATAAATATATACAGAACATCAAAATAGTTATTATTATTGAAACTATTTTAGATTTATTCCAAGGTACTATACTAACTTGCTCCGTATATTCCTGAACATATTCAGTTTCACGAGGTTTAACTTTTCCTACTATAAGCATTATAATTACACATGTTGGAAATAAAATACCTAATATATGTAAAAAATTTATATGTGTAAAGAATATTTTCGATAAGCTATAGAATACAATATGGAACACTAAAGCTATTTTAGGTGCTATTGCTGGTACCTTCTTTGTGAAGAATCCTACTAAAATAGCTGCTAAAATAGGCACATTGAAAAATCCATTAAATTCTTGCAAATAATTATACAATCCTGATGATGCATACATTATAAAAGGTGCTATAACCATTGATGTCATAGCTAAAATAGCTCCAAATATTTTACCAACTTTCACTAAATCCTTATCTGTAGCATTTGAATTAAATATTGGTCTGTATATATCTAAGGTAAATAAAGTTACTGAACTATTTAAGGCACCATTAAAAGAGCTTAATATTGCTCCAAACAACACGGCTGCAAAGAATCCTGCTAAAGGTTTAGGTAAAACATCTACTACTAACATAGGATAAGCCATATCAGGATTGGACAAAGAATCTCCATATAAATGAAAAGCTATAATTCCTGGTAAAACCAAATACAATGGTCCGAGTAATTTAAAAAATCCAGCTAAAAAAACACCTTTTTGCCCTTCTTTCAAACTTTTTGCTCCTAAGGTTCTTTGTACTATAGATTGGTTTGTACACCAATAAAATAAATTGTTGAAAAACATACCAGTAAATAATGTAGACCATGGTACAGGTGAATTAGCATCTCCTATAGCATTTAATTTTTCAGGATGATTTGTAATTAGTGTATTGATTCCTCCTGAAAAACTTCCTCCTCCTAATTTTATTAATGCAAATACAGTAATCATAAAACCACCAATTAAAAGTCCTACTCCATTAAATGTATCTGCTGATACTGCAGCCTTAAGTCCCCCAAAGATAACATATATAGAACCAACTATTCCAATAGCCCATACAGTTACTATTAAAGCCTTTATTTCAGAAATACCAAAAATATTAGGAACATCAAATATACCATTTAAAACCAAAGCTCCTGAATACAATACTGTAGGAAGATACGCGACAATATATCCAATTAAAAACAATATAGATACTAAAATGCGAGTAGATTTATCATATCTTTCCTCTAAAAAATTTGGTATAGTTGTTATACCACTTTTTAAATATCTAGGCAAAAATATTTGAGCCATAAGTACTAAAGCAAATGCTGATGTTACCTCCCAAGCCATTACAGCCATTGTAAATTTATATCCTTGTCCATTTAACCCTACCATCTGTTCCGTAGATAAGTTTGTTAACATGAGAGAACCAGCTATGAAAACCCCAGTTAAACTTCTTCCTGCAAGGAAATATCCATCTTGACTAGATAAATCATCATTACGAGTTTTTAGCCATGATAACAATCCAACTAGTGCTGTAAAAAGTATAAACGACAGAAACACCATTATATTCAATTTTATTTCCCCCTTAAATTTTCTAGGCATTTTTTATATATTTAACGTTTTCATTTTACAGATTTAATATTTTAAATTATAATTAAATCATAAGGTTTATTTTACAAATTATATTTTTTAGGGCATACTGATTTCATATAATCTTATGATAAGCAGTATGCCATTTTTTTGTATACAACTTTTATAAGGTAATTAGCTTACCAGTTTCAAAAGACTCTTTACATGCATAAGCTAAAGCAGTTGAATTTACACCATCTTCCACAGTGACTTTTGGTTGGCTTTTTTCAATTATGCAATTTATAAATTCTTCTACCTCACTTAAATAAGCTTGTTCAAATCTTTCCAAAAAACCTTCTGAACACTCTCTTATTGCTCCAGTATGATCAAATACAGTAACTAAATTTTTTTCTGGAATAGTTCCTATTCTTAAAGTACCTCTGGTTCCTATTATTTCTGTTTCTATATGATATCCATGAGCACAATTTCTATCTGCTACAAATATTCCCATAGCTCCATTTTTAAATTTAACTAATGCTACACCTGTTTCTGCATCATTAATTTCTTTAAATTCGGGATATTCATATGAATCACCTATGGCCCATACCCTCTCTGCTTCTGAACCTAGATACCATCTAGCAAGATCTAAATCATGTATAGCCATATCTAGAAATAACCCTCCACTATAGTTATTTTTAGCAAATTTTAGAAAACTTCCTATAGCAGATGTTGGGTCTAAACCATAACATCTTATAAGAATAGGTTTTCCAATAGCTCCCTCTTCTATCTTTTCCTTTGCATAAACATAGGACTTATCATATCTTCTCATAAACCCAAGCATAAATACTTGCTTATCTCTACATTCATTAACTACTTTAGCTACCTTTTCAGCTTCATTTAAATATAATCCTAAGGGTTTTTCACTAAATACATGAAATTCTGCTTTTAATGCTTTCTCTATTTGTTCACAGTGAAAACTTGAAGGGGAAGATATAAATATAGCATCTAGTTCCTTATTTTCAAGCATTTCATCATAATCTGTATATCCATACTTAATTCCCCAATTTTTTTGAACTTCAGCAATTTCTTTTTCAACAATACTACAAACTGCAGTAAGTTCAGCATTAGGTATTCTAAAAGCTATATTTTCTGCATGTTGTTTTCCCAGCCTTCCTAGTCCAACTATTCCCACTTTTACTTTGTTCATTTTCTGCCATCCTTTCATACAGTTCACTAAATATTAGCTTTCTCTTTTATGTATTTTCTAGCTTTCATTGCATATTCACATGGGTTTGCTTTTGCTGGATCTTGTTCTGCTTCTACTAAAAGCCAGCCTTCATAATTGTTTTCTGCTAAAATTTTAAATATATGTTCAAAATCTATATCTCCATCCCCCGGAACAGTAAATGCACCAGATTTTACAGATTGTAGAAAGCTCATATCTTTTTCCTTTACTAAATTTATTACATTTTTTCTTACATCTTTTAAATGAACATGTTTTATCCTGTCTATATATTTATTTAAAACCTCTATAGGCTCCTCTCCTGAATATACGAGATGTCCAACATCATACAATAAATATACAAGTTCAGGATCTGTTATTTCCATTAGTCTATCTATTTCTTCTGTAGTTTGAACCCCTGTACCCATATGATGGTGATAAACAAGCTTCATGTCCCTTTCTTTTGCAAGCTTACCAAGTTTATCTAATCCAGTAGATAATTTTTCCCATTCTTCTTCTGTAAATAAAGGCTTATTGTTAAATATAGGTACTTCCATTTTACCTTGAATACTATGTCCTTGTTCTGATACAACTATTACTTTAGCTCCCATCTCATGAAGAAAATCTCTATGGGTTATAAAAGCCTTTTCTGTTTCTTCATAGGGTTTTGTAGTTAAATATGCACTAAACCATGCACTAGCAATTTCCATCCCTCTAAGTTCTAAAGCTTTTTTAAGTACTTTAACATCTTTTGGATATTTATTTCCTACCTCTGTTCCTTTAAAACCTGCTAATGCCATCTCACTTATACATTGTTCAAATGTATTTTCTGCTCCAAGTTCTGGCATATCATCATTAGTCCAAGCTATGGGAGCTATTCCAAGCTTAACTTTTTCTTTATTAAACATTTCCTCCACCTCATTTTTGTTAAATATTTTAATTCCTATAGATTAATCTCAGATAATTTAATAGGTCTTCTTTCTTTTAATGATTTCTTAGCAGCAATTCCTATTAACACAGCTTTTAAGCCATCCATAGCACCTACAGGAACTTCTATACCCTCTTCTACTGCTTGTACAAATTCTTTCATTTCGTCAACATAAGCCTGCATATATCTTTCCAGGAAAAAATATAGTGGTTTTTCTGAAACTATTCCATCACTTGTACTTACTACAGCTGTAGAATTGAAATCATTTCCTATACTAATTGCTCCCTCTGAACCAAATACTTCTGCTCTTTGATCATATCCATAAACTGCTTCCCTACTATTATCTATAACAGCCAATGTCCCATTTTCTAATTTTAAAGTTATTATTGCTGTATCTATATCCCCTGCTTTTCCTACGGCTGGATCTATTAGTGTATTTCCTATAGCATACACTTCTTCTATTTCACTTCCAGATAAATATCTAACTATATCAAAATCATGTATAGTCATATCTAAAAAAATTCCACCTGAAACTTTTACATATTCTATTGGAGGTACTTCTGGATCTCTCGAAGTTACTTTTATTATATGTGGATCTCCAATTTTCCCTGATTGTACTACATCTTTTATAGCTCTGAAATTATGATCGAATCTTCTATTAAAACCCACTTGGAACTTAAGTTTAGATTTTTCTACTTCTTCTAAAACTTCCTTTATCTTGTCTATATTAAGATCAATTGGTTTCTCACAAAAAACATGTTTACCAGCTCTTAGTGCTTCTATAGATATTTTTGAATGAGTATCTGTAGAGGAACATATTAATACTGCTTCTATTTCTGGATCATCTAGTATTTTTGTATAATCTTTATATATATTTTTAACTCCCATAGATTTTGCATATTTTATATCTTCTTCACCTATAAATGGATCTGAAACAGATTTCAATGAAGCATTTGAAATATATTTTGTTAAGCTTTCTGCATGGACTTTGCCTATTCTTCCGAATCCAATAATCCCTAAATTGACCATCGCCTTCACGCTCCATATAAATTTATTTTTTATTTCTCAATTATTTTCGTCTAAGTTATTTTCAATATTCTCTAGCTTTCCTTAAATATTCTAATCTATCTTTATAAGCATCTTTTATCTTAGAACTCTTTGATACTTCTGCCACTCCTACATGCCACCAAGATTCATATACATCCGTCATAGTCTTTGGAAGTACTTTTATATCTATAAGTGTAGATACCTTTTGTTTTTTAGAATCTTCTATTGCATTTCTAAGGTCCTCTATAGTTTTTACTGTATAGCTTTTAATTCCATAACCTTCAGCAGATTTAGCAAAATCAATTTTCAACAATCTACCATCAAGTTTTCCCGTATTATTGTCTCTATATCTAAATTCAGTACCAAAGCTTCCCATACCATTAGACATTTGAAGATTATTAATACAGCCAAAACCTGCATTATCAAATAATAATACATTTATCTTCTTTCCTTCTTGTATACTCGTTATAAGTTCAGAATGAAGCATTAAATAAGAGCCATCTCCTACCATGGAATAAACTTCTTTATCTTCCTCTGCAAGTTTAACTCCTAGTGCACCTGATACTTCATATCCCATACAAGAATATCCATATTCCACATGATAGGTATTCGGTTTTTTAGGGCACCATACTCTTTGTAAATCTCCTGGCAAACTTCCTGATGCCCCTACTATAATAGAATCCTCATCTAAAAGATTGTTTAATTCTCCTAATACCTTAGTTTGTGTTAAGCAAGAATCAAATCTATTATAAAATTCTTCTAATACTTCATCACAATGACCTGATATTTCAGGTACAAAATCTTTTCCTGTATATTCTATATTGAATAGTCTATTTAATTCTTTTTTCCAATCTTCTTTAGCTTTCGCTATTTCATCATAATAAGAAGACTTATATCCTTCCTTTTTTAACTCATTATATATTGACTCTAATCCTAGTTTTGCATCTGCAATAACCTTCGTAGCATCTAATTTACTTGCGTGAAAATCAGATACATTTATAGTTAGAAAATCGACATCCTTATTTTGAAATAAATATTTTGAACAAGTTGTAAAATCAGTAAATCTTGTCCCTACTCCTATTATTAAATCTGCTTCTTTAGCTATAATATTAGCTGCAAAATTTCCAGTTACACCTATACCACCTAAATTTAAATCATGATTCCATTCAATTGTACTTTTCCCAGCTTGAGTTTCTCCAAAGGGTATATTAAATTTTTCTGCAAACTTCTTAAGAGAATCTCCTGCTTCAGAATATCTAACACCACCACCACATATTATTAGAGGTTTTTTCTTTTGCTTTATGAGTTTAACTGCATCTTTTATAGACTCTTTTGAAGCTGGCCTCCTTTCTATTCTATGAATACGTTTTTCAAAGAAGTATTTTGGAAAATCATAGGCTTCTCCTTGTACATCTTGAGGAAGTGCTATAGTTACAGCTCCTGTATTTACAGGATCTGTTAATACTCTTATAGCATTTACCATAGATGTCATAAGCTGTTCTGGTCTAGATATTCTATCCCAATATTTACTTACCGCCTTAAAAGCATCATTTGTTGTAATGGATAAATTATGAGGAAACTCTACTTGTTGAAGTACTGGATCTGGTTGTCTAGTTGCAAAAGTATCTCCTGGAAATAACAATACTGGTATATTATTAGCAGTAGCAGTAGCTGCTGCTGTTATCATATTGGCAGCACCTGGCCCAATGGAAGAAGTACATGCACATATTTGTTTTCTATGCTTTTGTTTTGCAAAAGCTATTGCTGCATGAGCCATTCCTTGTTCATTATGTCCCTGATAAACTTCTAAATCTCCTGAATCCTCTTCTAAGGCTTGTCCCAGCCCTAAAACATTTCCATGCCCAAATATTGTAAAAATTCCTTTTACAAATTTTTGCTCTTTACCATCAAATTCTATATACTGTTGGTTTAGGAATTTTATAAGAGCTTGAGCAGTTGTTATTCTAATAGTTTCCAATTTGTATTTCCTCCCTTCTTATTCATTTTCAGGCCAGATTTTAACATTAGGCTCTAATAACCATTTATGGTTTTCTTCAACAATTCTGTCTGTCCAAGTGTTGTTTTCTAAATGTCTTATCATCCAACAGTAGTACATTGCATATCCTGGCGCAGATGTTTGAGGGTGTACCAGCCCTCCTGGAATAGTTGCTATAGAATTATCTGTAATTTTATAAACTTCATCTCCTATTATTGAACATCCAAATCCTTGAGGTTTATTAAATCTATAGTAGTATACTTCTGGTTGTGGATGATGATGTGGTGGATAACTTGACCATTTTCCTGGATAAGTTATTACTTCTCCAATTACCATATTTGAATAAGGAGCATTTGAATAATCAAAAACTGTTCTTACTACCCTTCTAGCTGTATCATTCCAAACTCCCTGTCCAAATACATCACTTCTACATTCTTCTGGAGAGTATAATTTACTTTCAAATTCTTTTTTATTTTCTGTTTTTTGAACTAGTACTTCTACATCATCTAGTGCTTTAACTTCAACTTTCACATTTCTAGACACATGGAGACACCAAGGATCTTCATTAAATAGTGAATATCTTTCTATCTCCTTTTCATTATCATCCCATTTAATTAATATCTTTCCTGAAAGTAACAAAAAAGCCGTTTCTTTTTCACTATCTATACAAATTTCTACTTCATCTTTTTTAATTTTATATATACCTATATCCATCATCATTTCATTATGTTTTCCATCTATTTCCGTTAACACATTATATCCATTTTTAAGTTCTTCAATATTTTCAATCATTGAATTCCCTCCTTAGGTATTATGTTTAACCTCGTGCTACCATTTCTCCATATTCTTCTTTCTTCTTTTTAATAAATTCTTTAATTTCCTCAACCTTTGGCATAGCTTCTGAACAACTATGACTTGCTACAAGCATAGCCGCTGAAGCACTTCCAAATTCTAATGCCTCTATAACTTCCCAACCTTCCATAAGGCCATATATGAAAGCTGAAGCATATGCATCTCCCCCGCCAAATGATTTAAGTAGATCTACTGGAAATGGCTTTATATTATAGTTATTCCCATCATCTGTATATGCTGTTGATCCATCTTTTCCATGCTTTATAACTACAATTTTATTTCCATATCCTAGCCATCTATCTGCTGTTTCTTTATCATTACTCTCTTTAAAACATATAATTGATTCCATTAGATTAAATTCTTCTCTAGATCCTATTATGATATCACTCATTCGTCCTGCTAATGCATAGTATACAGCTGTTTCTTTTTTAGATTTCCAAGTATATTCCCTATAGTCTATATCAAATATTATTTTAGTATTATGTTTTTTTGCATATTCTAAAGCTATAAAAGCTGCTTCCCTTGATGGACTTGCTGCCAATGCAGTGCCAGATAACAATATAGCCTTTGTATTCCTTATATAATCTTCTGATATCTCATCTGGAAATAATTCTAAATCTGCTATTCCATCTCTATACATCAATATACTACTTTCAGTAGGACTTAGGATTTCTGTAAATGTAAGTCCTAACTTCTCTCCATTTTTAGCTCTCTTCATTTGAGAAGTATCTATTCCTTCATTATGAAGATAATTTATTATGAAATTTCCAAACTGATCGTCTGATACTTTTCCAATAAATCCTACTTTTTTCTCTAATCTAGCTAGTCCCACTGCTATATTTCCTGGAGAACCTCCTAAATATTTAGTAAATGTTCTACTCTCTTCTAAAGGTCTATGAATTTCATTAGGATTTAAATCTATCGTTACCCTACCAATTGGAACTACATCAAAAGTTCTATTTGGATCAAACTCAATATTATTCACTAAAAATTCCTCCTTAAAATCTATGCTTTATCTAAACTACCAAATATTTTTATATGATTTTTCACACTTTCATATGCTGCCTCAACAAGGATGTCATGATAAGTAAAATAATTAATTTCATTTGATTTACTAAACAATTTATCAACTCTTTTTACCGTATTATTAAAAGTTGCTGTAGCCACATTTATTTTTCTTATTCCATTTTCAATACATTCCTTAAATCCTTTTTCTGTAATTCCAGAGCCTCCATGAAGAACTAAAGGTACTTCCACTTTATCTCTAATTTCTTTAAGTCTTTGAATATTTAAATTAGGTTTACTCTTATATACTCCATGTGCATTCCCTATAGCTATAGCTAATGCATCTACACCTGTTTCTCCATAAAAAATTTCTGCTTCCTTAACACTTGTTATTAACATTTCATCAATACCTGAACCATCTTCCTTTTTACCAAGAACTCCTATTTCCCCTTCTACTGCTGCCCCATATTCTTTAGCTATAGAAATTATCTCTTTTGTCTTTTTAATATTTTCTTCTAATGGAAAATTTGAACCATCATACATAACAGAAGTAAAACCTAAGTCTAATGCTTCTTTTATAGTTTTTATACTTTCACCATGGTCTAAATGCACAGCTACAGGAATGGAAGCTTTTTTAGCTGCTGCAATCATAGTTGGTCCTATTAAATAAAGAGGCGAATGTTTTAAACGTACTTCTGCAATTTGAAGTATAATAGGAGATTTTAATTCTTCTGCTACTTTTATAGCTCCCATAACCATTTCCATATTTGCTATACTAAATGCACCTATACAGTATTTATTTTCTTCTGCATCTTTTAATAATCTCTTCATATTTACTATAGTCATAATATTTACTCCTTCTTCTTATTAAGCTCTAATCCCATAAGCTTTTATATATATTAATAATATCTTCCTTGGAAGGTTGTCTCCTAGTATTAGAAGGACTTCCACTGTCTAATGCATCTTCTGCCATTTTGTCTATGTTTTCAAAGAATTCATCTTTGTTTATGCCAAATTCTTCTAAAGTAGGTATATTGATATCTTGACATAAAGATTCTACTTCTTTTACAAGTTTATCTGCTGCATCTTTATCTGAGTCCTCAATACTACATGCTCCTATTTCCTTTGCTATATCAGCAAACCTTTTCTTTTCTCCTACAATAGCAAACTCTAAACATTTAGCAAAAAGCATTGCATTTGAAAGTCCATGGGGTACATTAAATAATGCTCCAATAGGTCTACTCATTCCGTGAATTATAGTTACTGAGGAATTATTAAAAGCAATTCCTGCTTCTAATGCCCCTAAAGCCATTTCATTTCTAGCTTCAATATCATCACCACTTCTATATGCTTTTCTTAAATTATTAAAAATACGTTTTATTGCTGAAATTGCAAATGTATCTGAAAGTGGATTTGCACGTCTTGAAGTATAAGCTTCAATAGAATGAGTTAATGCATCTATTCCTGTAGCTGCTGTAAGCTTCTGTGGTGCTGTTATAGCTAAAGATGGATCAATTATTGCTAATTTAGGTATTAAATCTGCTCCTGTTAATAACATTTTTATATTGTCTTTTGTATTAGATATAATTGTAAATTGAGTTGCCTCTGAACCTGCTCCTGCTGTTGTTGGAATAGCTACAATATTAGGCGGAGAACTCTTTATTACCTTTCCCATATAATCATTTATATTCCCTGAATTCGTTATCATAGCTCCTATAGCTTTTGCTGCATCTATAGAACCTCCTCCTCCTATTCCAATTAGAAAGTCACATTTTCCATCTTTATATGCTTGAACTCCTTTATCTATCATCACATCAGTAGGCTCTGCAGTTATTTCATCATATATATCATATTGAATGTTGTTAGACTCAAGTAATTCAGTTACCTTTGAAACATTTCCTATTTTGACCATTACCTTACCTGATACAATTAAAGCTTTTTTTCCCATTTGTTTTATAATTTTTCTTGATTCTTTTAAAGCATCTTTTCCATATATAATATTATTTGGCATAGTAATTTTATAAGCCATCAATATCCCTCCATATTAATAATGACAACACATAGTATTTTATGGTGTGTTTATGAGTATATCCTGTCATCTTTTGATTATATATTACCATTATGTTAATAGTATGTCAAGATTTTTCTTGTTTTTTGTCTTTTTTTGAGTAAGTTCTGATTATATTCATTTCATATGCTTGTAATATTTATATTAATAAGATATAATTATATGGTATATCATTGTCAATTATTGTTTAATATTGAATTAATGAATGGAGGATCAGATGTTAAAAGAACATAGAATTAAAGAAATTGAAAATTATGTTATGAAAAATGAAAATGTATCTATAGACAAGTTATGTTCTCTATTTAATGTGTCAAAAAACACTATAAGAAGAGATATTGCAGAACTAGAAAAAAAAGGCTTGATAAAAAAGGTTTACGGTGGCATAACTTTAAATAAAAAAATGGATACTATCCCTTTTCAAGAAAGGGAGATAAAAAATAAAGGGGCTAAGCAAATTATTGCTAGGGAAGCAAGTAAACTAATACAAGATGGTGACATAATTTTTATAGATTCTGGAACTACTACTATGCATATAATTCCATTTCTATCAAATAAAAAAAACCTAACTATAATAACTAATAATGTAAATGTTATAGTAAATTCTTTTCCATATGAAAATCTAAATGTATTAGCAACTGGTGGGTCTCTATATAGAAAAACTAATTCTTTTATTGGAATAGAAGCTATTAACTTTCTTAAAAGTTATAATATATCTAAATGTTTCATGGCCTCTACTGGAGTATCTATAGAAAAGGGAATTACTAATTCTTCTTCCTTTGAATTTGAAATAAAAAGATTCGTAACCAGCCAAAGCAATAAAGTTATATTACTTGCTGACAATTCGAAATTAGAAAAAGTTTCATTAATGACTTATTGTAATTTAGAGGATATAGACACCTTTATTACAGATGGAAATGTTAGCAAAAAGTATACAGATTTCTTTTTAGAAAATAATATTGAACTTATTATTTCTGATAATTATCAAAAAAAATAGTATCTGGCAATAGAAAAAAATTTCTATTGCCAGATTTCTACCTCTTAATTTATAGTCCTAATGAACACATAGGTATGGTTATAAGTAGTAGTACTATTATTGGGATTATTATTTGGGTTATTGCTATATCAAAATAGCCCTCTCTATGGGTAAGTCCACATATACCAAGAAGAGTTATTTGTGCTCCTTGATGTGGTAATGTATCGAATGTACCAGATGCAATTACAGCTATTCTATGGACATATTCTAAGTTTATTCCCATAGCTATAAATGTATCTTTCAATGCTTCAAAAGCAATTCCTAAACCACCAGATGCAGAACCTGCTGCTCCTGCTGATATAGCGACAGTTATTGCAACAAACAGCATAGGTGACATATTGATGTTTTTTAAGTTAGCAATTATTTTATCAAAACCTGGAGTTTCCTTTACAACTCCAGCAAATCCTACTACTATGGCTGTATTTAAAATAGCTGTAGCTGAATTTAAAGCTCCTTTATTTAAGGTATTTATCCATTGTTTTGATCCTTCTAAATGTTTCCATAATAATATCATTGCAGAAATTATACCTACTGTAACAGCACCTTCTACAGGCATTTTTATAATATTAAAACATATTAATATTAATATTGCAGGAGTTGCAGAAACCAATGGATTTGGAAGTTTTACTTCGTCTTTGGTTACTGCTATATCTAAATCGTTTTCATCTACATATGGTTCAATTGTAGGATCTTCATAAAATGTGCATCCTTTTTTTGTTAAGGCTCTTGATCTATATTCTAGCCAAACAAATATTAAAACTAATTGAGCTATTGCTGAGGCTGTAGCTGGTAGAAAGGCTGCCGTAGAGCTAGTTTCTAAATATCTCATGGCAACTATATTTTGAATAGATGGACTTCCAGGTCCAGTCATAGACCAGGTCCATGCTCCAGCAGATATAGCTGCCGGTATAAGCCTTCTTGATATATCTGTACTTTTGAACAATTCAACTGCTATAGGATACATAGCAAAGAAAACTACAAATCCGCTTATTCCACCATAAGTTAATAATCCTGTAATCATCATTATTAATGGTGCTACATATTTTCCCTTAGTTACCTTAATAAGACCTTGAGCAATTGATTCGGCTGCGCCTGTTTCTTGCATTATAGAGCCAAATACCGCTCCTACAAAAAATACTAAGAAAAATTTTTCCACATAATTTGCTGCTGCTCCCATATATGGTCCAAGTAATGAATCGAATAATGGCAATCTTTCACATACTATCACAAATATTGATACAAGAGGACCTAAAATTAGAGCACTAACTCTTTTAAATGCAAGTATTGTAAACAATACTAAAGCTATTATAAGAACCCATATATCAAGCATAAAAATCCCTCCAAGCTTTTAGTATTCGCTATATTATAATTCAAAATATTAGGAATTTTCAATATAATTTTTCCTAATTTTTATTGCATTCTGTACAGTTTTAACTGTACAGAATGCAATATTCTATATTATCTGAAAATACTACCACTTATTATCATTTTTTGTATTTCATTAGTTCCTTCATAGATTTGTGTTATCTTAGCATCTCTCATCATTCTTTCAACATGATAATCTCTCATATATCCATTTCCACCAAGCATTTGAACAGCTTCAACAGTTACATGCATAGCTGCATCTGAACAAGCAAGCTTTGCCTTTGCTGCGGAAACTGAATAAGGTCTTCCTGCATCTTTATCAAGAGCTGCTTTATATACCATATATTTAGCTTGTTCAATTTCAAGAGCTAGTTCAGCCATCTTGAATCCTAAATATTGATTCTTATATATTGGTTTTCCAAACTGAACTCTTTGTTTCATATAATCTCTTGCTATTTCAAAAGCTCCTTCTGCTATTCCAAGAGCTTGAGCTGCAACACCTATTCTTCCTCCATCAAGTGTACTTAGTCCTATACCTAAGCCTTTTCCTTCTTCTCCAATTAAGTTTTCAGCTGGTACTTTGCAATTGTCATATATAACTTCTGATACTTGTGCCGCATTTATACCTGATTTATTTTCAATTTTGCCTATTGATACTCCTGGAAAATCTTTTTCAACTATGAAGGCTGACATTCCCCTACTGCCCTTACTCTTATCTGTTATAGCAAATACTACAAAAGTATCTGCTAATGGAGCATTAGTGGAAAAACATTTTAATCCATTTATTATATAATGGTCTCCTTCTTTAACTGCAATAGTAGAACCATTTCCTGCATCTGAGCCTGCTTCTGGTTCTGTTAAGTTAAATGCACCAATTTTCTTTCCTGATAATAGATCTGGAAGATATTTTTTCTTTAACTCTTCAGACGCATTATTATATATTGCTCCTCCACAAAGAGAAGTGTTTACTGAGTAACCAATACCAAGAGATGCATGTATTTTTGAAATCTCTTCTACAGCCAAAACATATGGTAAATATCCTCCATTAGTGCCACCATATTCTTCTGGATATGGTAGACCTATTATCCCCATTTCTCCTAATTTTTTATATGCCTCTATAGGGAATTCTCTATTTTCGTCATTTTCTATTGCTATAGGTTTAAGCTCCTTTTCTGCAAACTCTCTTACACTATTTTTTATCATTTCTTGTTCTTTTGTTAATTCAAAATCCATATATATTTCCTCCTTTTATTCTTAGTTGATAATATTTTATTTATTATTTCAAACCCATGGATTCATCACGGAAAATACGCTCATCCATTATCTTAGGTTGTCCATCCATCTTAGGTTCAAAGTCCATCAAATCTAATATATCCTTCTTTAGATCAACTCCTGGAGCTATTTCTATTAAATATACTCCATCTTCTCTTAATTCAAACACTGCTCTTTCAGTTATATACATAACAGGTTGTTTTATTTTTCTTGCATATTCTCCACTAAAAGTTATCTGTTCAACTTTATCTATGAACTTTTTAGCTTTACCTTCTTGCAATATTTGTAATTTTCCATCTTTTATGTCTACTTTTAACCCACCAGCTGTAAAAGTTCCACAGAAGAATACTTTTTTAGCATTTTGAGTTATATTTATAAATCCTCCACATCCTGCTATACGTGGTCCAAATTTACTTACATTAATATTTCCTTCTTTATCTGTTTGAGCAAGTCCTAAAAATGCTAAATCTAGTCCACCACCATCATAAAAATCAAACTGATAAGCCTGATCTAGTATTGATTCTGGATTTATAGAAGCTCCAAAAGCTAAACCTCCTTCTGGTATTCCACCTATTGGCCCTGCTTCAACGGTTAATGTCATATATTCTCCAATGCCTTCCTCATTTGCTACTACAGCTATAACTTCTGGTATTCCTATTCCTAAATTTACAGCAGTGTCAGGTTCAAGTTCCATAGCTGCTCTTCTTGCTATTACTTTTCTTTGATTTAGTGGGGCTTTTTCAACACTATTTACAGAAATTCTTGTTTCTCCTGTTCTAGCTGATTCAAATCCACAATCAAAACATTGTTCATGTTCTTCAGGTTCAGCCACTACAATTCCATCTACATATATTCCTGGAATTTTAACAAGGCGTGGATCAAGGCTACCAGATTCTACTATTTTCTCTACCTGTACTATAACTATTCCACCACTATTTTTAGTTGCTTGGGCTATTGATGTACATTCAAGACTTGCTACTTCCCTTTCCAAAGTGATATTTCCTTTTTCATCTGCAAAAGATCCTCTTATAAAACATATATCTATTGGAAATGAATTGTATAATAATCTTTCTTCACCTTTTATATTTATAACTTCTACAATATCTTCTTTAGTTACATCATTTAATTTTCCACCTTGTATTCTTGGATCTATAAATGTATTTAATCCTACATGAGTTATAGTTCCTATTCTCTTTCCTGCAATATCTCTAAACAATTGAGATAGAGTTCCTTGAGGTAAATTATACGCCTCTATCTTGTTGTCTATTGCCATCTTTCCAAGAGCTGGCGATAAATTCCAATGACCTCCTATAACCCTTTTTGTCATACCTTCATGTGCAAAATGATCTGCCCCTTTTGCTTTTCCATCACCTTGAGCTGCTGCATACATCAAAGTTAATTTTTTTGGGTGCCCTGTTTTCAGAAAGCGTTTTTCTAACGCTATTGTAAGAGCTTCAGGACAACAGCTACCAACGAATCCTCCTGTTACAATCAAGTCCCCATCATTAACTAATTCTGCAGCTTCATGAGCTTTTAAACACTTCACCCCATATAATCATCTCCTCATATTTTTTATTATAAATATGATTTTTAACATCCTTTAAAATTAGGTTTCCTTTTTTCTATAAAGGCTTTCATTCCTTCTTTTTGATCTTCTGTTGAAAAACATAATCCAAATATATCTGCCTCATAACTATATGCTGACTCTGTGTCCATATTCATGCCATTATTTATTGCAGATTTTGCTAAACTAACTGCATATATTCCTTTACTCATTATTTTCTTAGCCATCTCTCTTGCTTTATCCATTAATTCTTCTTGTTCATAAACTTTGTTTGCAAGTTGTATACGATGAGCCTCTTCAGCATCTATCATATCTGTAGTAAATATTAATTCTTTAGCTGTTCCCTTTCCAACTAATCTTGGAAGTCTTTGGGTTCCTGCAAATCCAGGGGTTATTCCTAGTCCTACTTCTGGTTGTCCAAATTTTGCATTTTTAGAAGCAAGCCTTATATCGCATGCCATGGATAACTCGCATCCTCCACCTAATGCATATCCATTAACAGCTGCTATTACTACTTGAGGCATATGTTCAATATCTGAAAATACCTTTTGAGCAAGCATTGCCAGTTCTCGTCCCTGTACTGCATTTAAATTCTGCATTTCAACTATATCTGCACCTGCGACAAATGCTTTATCCCCTGAACCAGTTATTATTACAGCTTGAATATCTTTTCTTTGGGATATATCTTCTATTACCGTACCTAGCTCCTTGAGAGTCTCACTATTTAGAGCATTAAGCGATTTGGGCCTGTTAATAGTTATTTCTGCTATACCCTTATCCTCTTTTAAAATAATATTTTTCATCATAATTCCCCCTATATAATATTTTTTATTTTATAAACTTAGCTAAAAAAAGTGTTATAATTCCTTAATTATATAGTTATTAATTCCATGTCTTTATTGTTTTTGTTAATATTTTATCTTGTATTCTTATATTACTCTATTGTATTTATTTTAACAAGTACTTACTTTTTTGTTATCTCCTTACTTATAGGTAAGTATTATGAATTTTCTCATAACTATTAGCTGAAATTTTAGCTCTATTTACGTATATATTTTTTGTAGAATTATAGTATTTTTTGATTATATTTTTCTTTTGTACTATAATGATAATAGATAGTTTTAATTTTAACAAGTACCCACTTTTTTGTTATCTACTTACTTAAATGTAACCACTCTATTTAAAATCATATCAAGAAAATATACATATCTGGATTTTTTGTCTAATGCATAGATTAAGTTAGAATCTTATCTATGTTGAATAATCTTACTTTATAGGAGGAGATTTTTGTGACAAAGCCAACAAAAGATATTTATGTGTGCGGAGTTGAACTTACTACTGATATACTAGGTGGTAAGTGGAGAATGATGATACTTTGGTATCTAAGAAAAAAAAGCCTTCGCTTTGGAGAGTTAAAAAGAGCTTTACAGGGAATAAGTGAAAAAGTATTAAGTGAGGAATTAAAATACTTAAATGAACTAGATCTTATTAATAAAAGGGTTTATTATGAAAAGCCTCTTAGGGTAGAGTATAGTCTAACAGACTATGGTAAAACTTTTTTACCTATACTTTACTCCATATTTGAATGGGGTGCCAAATATTCTAAAATGTTTGATATACCATTGGTTATAGACGATTCAACTATAAATAAAGTTTTAAGTGAGAAAGAGAGCTTATCTAAAGATCTTGGAAATAAAAATCTTAAATCTGTCAAATAGCTTATAATTGTCAACTTAAAAATAAGGATATCTTATCATGAACCCTTTCTAATTTAGTATTTAAAGACTCATCTATACATCTTTTCTATAAATAAATTAAAACTAAATGCTTCTTTTTGATTTTATTTGCTTAATTCTCAAAAAGAAGCATTTACTTCTTAACAATGCAAATAATTAAAATTTATATCATAAATATTCCCACTATTGTTGTAACCATGAGTCCAACAATTACAGGAACAAAATTTCTTCTTGCTAGTTCAAAAGGATCTACATCACATATGGCTGCTACAGGAATTAATGCCCAAGGTACTAGCGTTCCTCCACCTACCCATATAGCTGATATTTGACCTAAAGCCGTTAGTACTGCAGTTCCTTTTCCTATGGCAGTACCAAATAATCTTGCTACTGAACCAGCTAGGGATATTCCAGAAAATCCCGATCCATCTAATCCTGTTATCCCTCCTACTACGATCAAAGTTATAGATCCAACTGCTGGACTTAAAGGTACTGAATTTGCTAAAGCAATACCCAAATCATTTACTAAACCTTGAGAATTGGAAGGTAGAAAATCGCCAAATACTTCTATAAATCCATCAGAACCTAGATAGAAAAAAGCTGCTACTGGTATAACTGGTCCAAACACCTTAAAACCAAATTGAAGCCCATCTACTAAATATAGAGTAATCTTTTCTATAGCTTTATTCTTGTGAGCTTTTATAGATACTATAATTAATATAAATATTGCTGTTCCTCCAATTAAAGCTGTAGCATCTTCTCCTTGAAGATTAGCTCTGATCATAATAATTATATCCATTAAAAATATTATGGGAATTAGTATGGCAAATACTTTTTTAGATTTCAAAGATATTATGTCTACATAGTCCTCATTATCTTTAATAACTTTTTCCCTCTTTTCATCTCCAACTTTAATAATTCCCCTTTTTAAATCTCTCTTTAAAAATATAAAAGCTAGAACTGTAGTTACTATTCCCATTATTAAAATCAGTGGAATGCTTGCTGATATAACTTCCGAAATAGGAAGACTTGCTGCATCAGATGTTAATTTAGGAGCACCTTGTATAACAAAGTCACTAGAAAGAGCTATCCCATGTCCAAATAAATTCATAGCCACAGCTACTCCTATAGCAGGAAGACCTACTTCAATAGCAACTGGCAATAATACTATACCAATTAGCGCCACTGCTGGTGAAGGCCAAAAAAACCAAGAAATTATCATCATAAGTATTCCTATTATCCAATAAGCTAAACTAGGAGTTTTAATAAGTTTAGTAAAAGGTAATATCATTATTTGATTAATTCCTGTTTTAGTTAATATATTGCTCATTCCTACTATAACAGATATTATTAGGATGGTTCCAATAAGTTCTACTATAGCATATATAAAACTATTGAATATACCCATTACCGATTCTGATAAGGAGTGAGTGGAAACAAAGCCTAATACAAATATACCTAAAATACATACAAGGCTAGTATCTCTTTTAGCTATCATAAATCCTAATATTGCAAAAATAAATAATAAATATATCCAATGTAGTAAATTTAATTCTACCAACATAAGTGTTCCCTCCTCTAAAATTATTAGTTAGCTATACTATCTTAATATGTTAAAGAGGAGGGATTGGTTAATTTATTTTATATTTTCTCTTTAATATCTCCAATATATTTTCTTGGCACTGGCTTCCCTATAAATCTAACTATTCCATATATAATAGCAAATCCTATTAAAAGTCCACCTAATGCTCCTATACCTGTAAATCCTACAATAAGATAGCAAATTGAACCTACAATAGCCGATGTTAAAGCATAAGGCATCTGAGTTTTTACATGATCTAAATGATCTCCTCCAGACAATGTAGAAGCCATAATAGTTGTATCTGAAATTGGTGAACAATGATCTCCAAATATAGCTCCTGATAGTACAGTACTCAATGTAACAATAAGCATATCAGGATGTCCACCCTTTAATACAAAGCTATTAGCTAAAGGCACAGCTAGTGGAATCATTATAGCCATAGTTCCATAAGCGGTACCTGTAGCAAAAGATATTAATCCAGAAATCATAAATACTATGACTGGTAATATTGCAAATGGAAGTTTTTCTGGCACTATACCAACTAGAAACTTTGCAGTTCCCACTGACTTTATTACATCTCCTAATGACCAAGCAAGTATAAGTATCATACAAGCCATAAGCATAGACTTTCCACCTTCAACCCAAGCATCAAAGGCTTCATTTAAACTAAGTATTTTTTGTGATACTCCCATGAATATTGCTACTATGCTTGCAGTGATACTTGCCCAAAGAAGTGCAGCACTAGAATCTGCAGCTCCAAAACAATGTCTAAGTCCTGCTAAACTAAAAGGATTTACATCTACATCTAAATTTAAGTACCCATTATACCAAAGTCCAATAAAAGCAACCAATATTAATATAACTATTGGAACTACTGCATTTAGAACTTTAAGTTCTATATCCTTTCTTATTTCCATATTTTCTAATTCTCCACTAGCCATAGGTTTAGCTGTATCAGATAAAAGTTTTCCTGTTGTTCTAGCTCTTATTTCTGCTTCATACATTGGTCCAAAATCCCTAGATTGAAAAATGACCATAAGACATAAAAACAATGTAAATAAATTATAAAAACTATATGGAATCATTCTTAGAAATACACTATAATAATTTTCTTGAATTCCTATACTTTCAAACACATTTTTAATTAATCCTACCTCATATCCTACCCAAGTAGATATAAGAGCAATTCCTACTACTGGAGCTGAAGATGCATCTAATACGAAAGAAAATTTCTCCTTTGATACTTTCATTCTGTCTGATAATGGTCTCATTGTAGAACCTGCTATTAGTACATTTGCATAGTCATCAAAAAACATGAGTACTGCTAAAATCCAAGTGGCTAATTGTGCCCCTACTGCTGTTTTAACTTTTTTAGATAAATATTCAGCAATGGCTATAGTTCCGCCCATTTTATTAATTACTCCTATCATTCCACCTATCGCTATTGGAAATATAATTATTGCGGCATTTCCTGGATCTCCTAAAGAGCCTACTATGTATTCATCAAGAGTTCTTAAAAATCCATAAAAAGGATTCCATCCATTAACTATAGTAGCTCCTATAAATACACCTAAAAATAAAGATAATAATACCTGTTTTGTAAGAAAGGCAAGTACTATAGCAACTATGGAAGGTAGTAATGAAAACCATCCAAAATGTTCAACTTGTTGAATATTCTCTTTTGCAAATGCAGGTAATGAAATAAGTATTGAAAATACCACTATAAGTATTAAAAAATTTTTCTTATTCATTTTTAGTTCTACCCCTTTCCATATTAGACTATTTTATAGATTCTTCGTAGCAAATAAATGCCATTTTTCTTAGTAAATCTTCTGCCTTTATTACATCTATATTGTTTGAAGCAAAACAGAAAATAAATGGTTTTTTACTGTATACAATTCCTACATCATGAGTAATACCACAATCTTCTCCTGTTTTATGTCCAATTTCTATATTTTGGGGGAGTAAATATGGCATCTTATGATTTAATCTTTGAAGCTTTAATATCCTTTCTATTTCTTTACTAATACTTTTTGAAATAATTTCTCCATCATAAATTTTTTCAAGTAAATAGCCTATTTCATAGGGAGTTATATAGTTTTCTATTCCTTCATTTTGTGCCTTTGCATCAAATAAAAGTCTATTTATTTTAGAATTATTACAGCCTAAATCTTTTAATGTATTATTTATATTCTCCATTCCTAACATATCAACAAGCATATTTGTAGCAGTATTGTCACTATGTATTATCATTAAAGTATATAAATCTTCAATAGTTACTTCTAAATCATCATGCATATAGGTTAATGCACCACAGGATGGAACTTTATATTTCTTCAAAACCTTTACTTTATGATCTTTATTTATATTTCCATTCTCTACTTGCTTTAATGTTTCAACTAATACTGGAATCTTTATTACACTTGCTGCTATAAATAGTTGATTCTCGTTAAAAGATATAACTTTTTTACTTTTTATATCTTTATAATAGAAACCAATATCTCCTGGAATATCTTTGCATAATTTAATAAGATCTTCCTTCATAAATATCACTCCTTGCTTTTTTTGTATTATATATTTGCAATAAACATGCCATGATAAAATATCTATTTACCATGGCATGTTTAAACTATTTTCCGCTTTTTAGGAATGTATTTATTCTTATCTTTAAACCTTTAAGTATTCTTTAACAATTAAAAGTTAGTCCCTATTCTGGGAGTATTTCCTGAAATACGGATTAATTTACTTGTCTTTTATGTATATCTTTTATAATTATATGGACTAAAAATCCCATTACATACCCTGCTATTACATCTGTAGGCCAGTGTACTCCTAAGTAAATTCTGCTAAATCCTATAAGACCTATAAGTAAAAAATTTAATACCCAAATAAATGTATTTTTACCCTTTTTATTTTCTAAAAAAAGATAAGTCATAGTAGTATAAAAGGCCATAGATACCATAGAATGTCCACTAGGAAAACTATATCCTGTCTGTTCAATTAAGAAATATTTTAAAGGTCTTGTTCTAACAAATATATTTTTTAATATGGCATTTACTAAATAAGTTCCTATAATTGATGAAAAAAGTGGAAACATTCCTTCATAGTATTTATTCTTATAGAAGAAAAACAAAAGTACTAATCCTATACCAAAAAAGAATTTAGAAGAACCCAAGAAGGTAATTACCTTCATAATATTAGTCATTGTTTCACTAGGATTTTCATGAACTCTTTCCATTATTTTTTCATCAAACAATATTCCACCTTGACTATCTTTCACAAGTACTGCAATACTAAAAAAAACTATGAAAATAAGACTCATTGCTATAATCTCTAGCGTATTCTTTTTCATATCTATTCCTCCAATGTTTATTTTATTCTATTACAAGTTTTATTTTATTCTATTACAAATTTTTTATAATATAAAAGGCAAGGATTTTTATATTATAAATCACTTGCCTTAATAAATCAAATTTTTTATTTTTTTCTCTTTCTTTTTTTCTTCTTTCTTGGTGGTGCCATATGAATAGCTTGCCCTTCTAAACCTAATGTTGCTTCATAAAATGCCTCACTTAAAGTTGGGTGAGCATGAATAGTTTTTCCTATGTCCTCAACACTTAAATCATTAGAGATGGCTAATGCTCCTTCGTGGATTAGATCATTGGCGTGAGGACCTATGATATGGACTCCAATTATTTTATTTTTTTCATCTGCCAATACTTTAATCAGTCCTTCTCCTTGTCCTAAAGTCAAAGCTTTTCCATTGGCTCCAAATAGGAATTTACTAACTTTATAATCAATATTTTTTTCTTTTGCCTCTTCTTCTGTAAGACCTACATCAGCTACTTCTGGTATTGAAAATACGCAGTTTGGATATATGTCTAAATTGATCTCAGATTCAATGCCCATTATCTTTTCTATTATATATATAGCTTGGCTAGAAGCTACATGAGCTAGTTGGATTCCTACATCATTTACATCTCCTGCTGCATATATTCCTTCTATATTTGTTTCAAAGTTTTCATCTACAACAATACCTTTTTCACTATATTTAATCCCTAACTTATCCAAGCCCAATCCTTCAACTAATGGACCTCTTCCAGAAGCTATTAATACTTTATCTCCTACTACTTCTATTTCTTCATCTTTCTTTTTATACTTTGCTACTACTCTTAGCTTATCCCCTTCTTTAACAATCTCCTTAGCTCTAATATCCATGTAAACATCTATACCTTGTTTTTTCAAAAGGGGAGTTATTCTTCTTGAAATTTCTTTATCTGCATTTTTAAGCATTCTTGAAGCTAAAAGAATAACATTAGAACCTAATCCATTATATATACTTGCAAATTCTACACCTATAACCCCTGCACCTACTACAATTAGTGTTTCTGGGACTTCTTCCATTTCAAGTAAATCATCACTAGTTATGACCCCATCTAAATCTACACCTTTTGTTTCAGTCATAGTAGGCTTAGAACCAGTAGCAATAATGATATTGTCTACAATTATCTCTCTTTCATCATTATTTTTTAATTTAACTGAAACTGTATTTTTATCCTTGAGACTTGCTCTTCCATCAATATATTCAATATTTTTATAGGAAGATATAAGTTTCTCTATACCTTTTACTAATTGATTTACAACTTCATTTTTTCTTTCTTGAAGTCTTTTTCCATCTAAGCTATAATTAGCTACTGTTATACCAAATTCTTCACTATTTTTTAAATCTGTCATTATTTCTGCATTTCTAAAATAAGTTTTAGTAGGGATACAGCCTCTATTGAGGCATGTTCCCCCTAAATCTCTATCTTCAATTAAATATATATTTGCCTCCAATTGTGCTCCTCTAATAGCTGCTACATAACCTGCAGGGCCAGCACCTATTATTGCTATATTTTTTTCCAAATAAAAACACCTACCCTTCGTACTTTAATACTGGCTTCCTTGCTGCTTTTGTTTCATCTATTCTCCTTACTGGAGTATTGTGAGGTGCTTCTTTTACTATTTCTGGATTCTCTATAGCTTCCTTTGCAATTTGCTTCAAAACATTTGCAAATTTATCTAATGTTTCTTTACTTTCTGTTTCTGTTGGTTCAATCATTAGTGCTTCATTTATAATAAGTGGGAAGTAAACTGTTGGAGGATGAAATCCAAAATCTAGAAGTCTTTTAGCTATATCTAATGTTTTAACTTCTAAATTTTCTTCTTTCAATCCACCTAGTACAAATTCATGTTTATATATAGTATCTATTGGAAGATAATAATCATCTCTTAACAATGACATTACATAATTAGAGTTCAATACTGCTATTTCACTAGCTTTCTTTAGACCATCTTTACCCATAGTTAAAATATAACTGTAAGTTTTAACTAATACACCAAAATGTCCATAAAAATCTTTAACCTTTCCTATAGTGTTTGGATAATCATAATTTAAGAAATATCTATTTTCATCTTTTTCAACAACTGGCACTGGTAGATATTCAATAAGACTTTTCTTAACTCCTACAGGTCCACTACCTGGTCCTCCACCACCATGAGGTGTTGATAAAGTTTTGTGCAAATTTAAATGTACTACATCAAATCCCATATCTCCAGGTCTAGTTATACCCATAATAGCATTTGCATTGGCTCCATCATAATATAAAAGGCCACCACAGCTATGAACTAAATCTGCAATTTCTTTTATATCTTTCTCAAACAATCCTAATGTATTTGGATTTGTAAGCATAAGTCCTGCAATTTCATCACTTAATACATTCTTTAAGCTTTCAATATCTACAGTTCCTTCTTCAGTAGATTTCACCTCTAATGTATCAAATCCTGCCATAGCCGCACTAGCTGGATTGGTACCATGAGCTGAATCAGGTACTATTATTTTAGTTCTTTTAGTATCTCCTCGTTTTTCATGATAAGCTTTTATAAGCATTAAACCTGTAAGTTCCCCATGAGCTCCCGCAGCTGGTTGTAAGGTCATTTTATCCATCCCAGTTAATTCACAAAGTGCTTCGTCTAGCTCATGCATAAGCTTTAATGCTCCTTGCACTGTTTCTTCTGGTTGATAAGGATGGATATTTGCAAATCCATCTAGTCTTGCCATATTTTCATTAATCTTTGGATTATATTTCATAGTACAAGAACCTAACGGATAGAAACCTGTATCTACTCCATAATTTTTATTTGATAAATTTGTATAATGTCTTATTACTTCTACTTCACTTACTTCTGGAAAGTCTAATTCTTCATCCCTTAAATATTCTTCAGGAACAAATTCTTTCAAGTCTACTTCTTCTACATCCATTTTTGGAAGTTTATAAGCTGTTCTTCCTTCTTTTGAAAGTTCAAATATCAATTTATTATATTCTCTCATATTATCCCCTCCAATACACTTACCAATTTATCAATCTCTTCTTTACTCCTCTTTTCTGTTACGCAATATAAAATTCCGTTTTCATATTGGGGATAATTCTCGTCTAATATAAAACCACCTAAAACATTTTCTTTTAATAGTTCATCATTTATTTTTTCTCCTGGCATATTGCTAGTTATTGCAAATTCTTTGAAGAAAGGCTTATTAAATAACGGCTTATATTTTCCTGTAGCTATCATTTTATCATAGGCATAATGAGCTTTAGCTATACTTTGGGTAGCTACTTCCTTAAGGCCCTTCTTACCTAATGTAACCATATATACTACACTTGCTAGTACATTTAATCCTTGATTTGTACATATATTTGACGTAGCTTTATCTCTTCTTATATGTTGTTCTCTAGCTTGAAGTGTAAGTACAAAAGCTCTCTTGCCGTCTACATCTGTAGACTCTCCTACAATTCTTCCAGGTAACTTTCTCATATGTTTTTTCTTTGTGGCTATGAATCCTAAATAAGGTCCCCCATAGCTTAATGGAATACCTAATGATTGACCTTCTCCTACAACTATATCAGCACCTAATTCTCCAGGAGATTTTAAAATTCCTAAAGATATAGGATCAGTACTTACTATAAACATAGTTTTCTTTACTTTATGGACCATTTCTTCAATAGATTTTATATCTTCAATTATTCCAAAGAAATTTGGACTTTGAACTATTACTGCCGCGGTATTTTTATTTATATTTTCTTTTAATTGTTCTAAATTTGTAACTCCATCTGATTCATCTATTTCAATCACTTTAAAACCTTGTGTATGAGCATAAGTTTTTAATACTTTTCTTGACTCAGGATGTACAGTCTTTGAAACTATTATCTCTTCTTTTCTGCTTATATTTACTGCCATGATAGATGCTTCACCTATTGCTGAACCTCCATCATATAAGGATGCATTTGATACATCCATGCCAGTCAGCCTAGATATTAAAGTTTGATACTCAAATATATATTGTAAAGTTCCTTGACTTATTTCTGCTTGATATGGTGTATAGGAAGTATAAAATTCGCTTCTGGATATTATATGATCCACTATGGAAGGTATATAGTGGTCATAAGCTCCTGCTCCTAAGAAACATGTAAGATCATTTATAGATTTGTTTTTTGAGGAAAGTTTTGTAATGTATTTTTCAACTTCTAGTTCTGACATAGATTCCTTTAAATTTAACTCTCTACCCAGTTGCACTTCCTTTGGAATATCACTAAATAGCTCTTCTATAGAGTCAACCCCTATAGACTCTAGCATTTTCTTTTCATCATCACTAGTGTTAGGAATGTATGGATACATACATTATTCCTCCTCTTCTAAGAACTTTTCATACTCTCCGCTATTCATTAATTCATCTAGCTGAGATTTATCCTCCAATTCCACTGCAATCATCCAACTTTCATAAGGGTCTTCATTTACAAGACTTGGATCATCCTCCAAATCTTCATTGATTTCCAATACTCTTCCATCCACAGGAATATAAATATCTGCTGCAGCTTTAACAGATTCCACAACTGCAAATGCCTCTTCCATTTCAAATTCATCATCTACTTCTGGCAATTCTACATAAACTATATCTCCTAATGCATCTTGGGCATAATCTGTAATTCCTATATATGCCTTATCTTCTTCTACCTTTAGCCATTCATGATCATTTGTATAAAGTAAATCTTCTAAAATCTTCATTTTATATACCTCCCTTATCTTTTATAAAACCTTTTATTTATTATTTCAGCCTTGACAGGCTTATTCCTTATAATGATATCAATTTCATTTCCAATTTCAGTTTCAGCTATATCTATTAGAGCCATTCCAATATTTTTCTTTAAAGTTGGTGAAAAATATCCAGTAGTTACATGGCCTATTTTATTTCCATTTTTATGAACTTCATAGTTTTCTCTAGGTACACCTCTGCCTTTAAGTTCAAATCCTACTACTTTTCTACTCAAATTTTTATCTTGCTTTTCCAATACTTCTTTCCCTATAAAGTCCTCTTTATTTAATTTGACAAAGAACTTTAAATCTCCTTCTAATGGAGAAATATTTTCTGATATTTCATGTCCATATAGCGGAAGACCCGCTTCAAATCTCAATGTATCTCTGCATCCTAATCCTGTAGGTGCGATACCATATTTTTCTCCCACTTCTAGTATACTATTCCAAACTTTTTTTATGTCTTCACTAGATGTATATATTTCAAATCCATCTTCTCCAGTATATCCTGTTCTGGAAACTAAAGCTTTTACATCTGCTATTATTATATCTTTTTTAAAAGAAAAAGGTTTTATTTCTGATAAATCTTCTTCTGTTAATTCATTTAGTATTTTTTCTGACAATGGCCCTTGCAAAGCAACTTCTCCAATTTGATCAGAAACGTTTTCAATTATTATGTTAAAATTCTTTTTATTGTCAATCATCCATTTAAAATCTTTATCTGTGTTTGCTGCATTTGGTACCAACATATATTCATCTTCATCTATTTTGTAAACTAAAAGATCATCAACTACTCCTCCATCTGGATAGCATAGAAATGTATATATTATTCGATTCTTAGTAAGTTTTGATAGGTCGTTGGTAAAAATATATTGTAGATATTCTAATGCATCTTTACCCTTTACTATTATTTCTCCCATATGAGTAACATCAAATATGCCTGCCGCTGTTCTAACTGCCTTATGCTCTTTCATAATGCCCTCATATTGGACTGGTAAGGCCCAGCCTGCATAATCTACTACTTTTCCCCCTAGCTTTACATGCTCATCATATAATGGGGTCTTTTTTAACTCCATATATTCCAACTCCTTTCTTAATACATACTTTTTTATAGATATACCCTTTAAAACTTTAATTAAACAATTTTTAAATAATAGGAAGCTAGGACTAGCTTCCTATTATTTATTTTCTGTCTAAATTTATATCCTTTAGTTCAATCTTCTTTAAAGAACCTTCTATATCCTCTTCAAAAGCTAATTCTCCATATTTATCTACTTCTTTTTTATCCTTTGGTCCATGATTAAGACTGGCTGGTCCTGCAATACACCCCCCTTCACATGCCATTCCTTCAATAAAGTTTCCATTCAACCTATTTACATTTGCCATCTTTAAAGCTCTATCACATTCTTTAATACCATTACATTTCACTGGTTTTAAATCAATGTCTATTTTTTCTGCTTCAACTACATGCTCAACTGCTTCTGTAACTCCGCCACTTCTGGCAAATATTCTTCCATAATAAGAAGCATTGTTCAATTCTCCAATATTGCAATTTTCTAAATCTACTTCTAGTGCATCTAACATAGCTGCCAATTCTTCAAAAGTTAGTACATAATCTATATCATCTTTCAATTCTTCTTCTAATGCCTCAGCCTTTTTAGCTACACAAGGTCCTATAAATACTACCTTGGCTTTTGGATCTCTAGCTTTTATAAGTCTTGATATGGCAATCATAGGAGAAACTGTATTTGATATTTTGTCTTCTAACTTTGGATAGTTTTTCTTTACATAGGATACAAAAGCTGGACAACATGATGTAGTAACAAGCTTCTTTTCTCCTATTGTATCTGCAACTTCTTTTGCCTCATGGAGTGCAACCATATCTGCTCCAAGAGCTACTTCTACTACATCATAAAATCCTAGTTTTTTTACCCCACATATTACTTGTTCAATACTTGCATAAGTAAATTGGTTTGCTATAGCTGGTGCTATAGCTGCATATACATGAATATCTTTATTTTCTTTTGATTCCTTTAAAATAGATACTACATCTGTAATATAAGATTTATCCATTATGGCTCCAAAAGGACATTGGGTGATACATGCTCCACACTGTATACATTTTTCATCATCTATAACTGCTTTTCTTCTGTCATCAAAAGATATAGCTCCTGCACTACAAGCCCTTCTACATGGTCTCATAACATCTGCAATAGCATTGTAAGGACAAGCTTCTTTACATCTTCCACATTCAATGCATTTTTCTTGATTTATATAAGCTCTGCCTCCTACATGGTATATAGCTCCCCTTGGACAAGCCTCTGAACATCTATGGGCAAGGCAGCCTCTGCAAGCCTCTGTTATAAAAAATCTATTTATTGGACATTCGTCACAAGCTACATCTATTACTTCAATTATGCTTTTATTTTCTCTATTTCCACCCATTGCTAATTTAACTCTGTCTTTAGTAATTTCTCTTTCTTTATATATACAACATCTAGTACGTGGCTCTGGACCAGGATCTACAATATAAGGAATTATATCTATTTTTTCTTTTAAAGTTCCCTCCATAGCTAATCTCGCTACCTCTCTCAATACTTCATACTTAATAAGATGAACATCACTTTCAAATTTTCTCATTTTATTAGTTTCATCCCCTTTACTGTTTTTTATTACTACTTTTCATCCCATAAATATTAAATGTGTAAACTTGTCCAATAATTTATACTTGATAAAACTCTTTTATATCTTATAGAGAAATTTATAATTTAATAATATATATATAAGTATATATTATGTTATTTTTTTATCAAGAATTAATTATCTTTTTTCCTTAAAATTTTTTAATAAATTGTATTTTAGCTTTAATCAAAATTATGACCACTTTCAATTTCATTAAAATATTTAATTATTCCTGAATATATTGACCAAGCAATTTTTTCTTGATATTTTTCATCTTGGAGTAATTTCTCTTCTGTTGGATTTGAAAGAAAACCACATTCTACTAAAATGGAAGGGGCTTCCACCTCCCTTATTAAATAGACATCATCCCTTGATTGAGGAACTCTTTTATTGTCTTCATCTAAAATATTTCTAAGTTCTTTTTGGACCATATACGCTAATTTTTTGCTTTTTTCACAATTTTCCTTATAAAATGTTTGGGCTCCATAATATTTAGATTGAGGGAAACTATTTAAATGTATTGTTAAAAAAATATCACAATTGCTGTTATTTATTAATTCTTTTCTATTTTGTAAATCCTCGGTTTTCTTTTCTCTAATTGTTTTGGATTTTTCTGTATAGAGACCATCTTTATTATCCCTAGTTATAACCACAATTCCTCCACTTTGTTCTATTAGTCTTTTTAATTTCAAACTAATGGCTAAATTTATTTCATTTTCACTAGCTCCTCCCTTCCCTGAAGCCCCCAGATCTACTCCTCCATGTCCTGGGTCTATCCCTATTATTTTATTTCCTATGGGCAAATATGTTGTGATAGCTAGTTTGTTTTTAATAGTATTTAATACTATTATACATATTAATATGGACAGTAAAATATAAATATATTTTCTTTTAATATATATTATTTTCATAAATAGTTTCTTCCTCCTATATTTTTAAATATATTATTATATACTTGTCCATATTACAGAAAATAAAAAACACTGGAATTTCCAGTGTTTTATTATACTCACAGATATTATCTTTTTGAAAATTGTGGAGACTTTCTTGCTTTCTTAAGACCATATTTCTTTCTTTCTTTCATTCTTTGATCTCTTGTTAAGAAGCCTTCCTTCTTTAATACTGGTCTCATTTCTTCATCTGCATTAACTAATGCTCTAGCTATACCATGTCTTATAGCACCCGCTTGACCAGTATATCCGCCACCATGCACATTTACAAGTACATCATATTTATCTAATGTTTCAGTAACAGTAAGGGGTTCTCTAACAATAACCTTCAATGTATCATAATCAAAATATTCATCTAAATCTCTTTTATTAATAACTATTTTTCCAGAGCCAGGAATTAATCTAACTCTAGCAATAGCATTTTTTCTTCTACCTGTTCCAAGATATTGTACTTTAGCCACTTACAATCCTCCTTTCCTCAAAAACTAAAATTCATAAACTTCAGGTTTTTGAGCTTCATGATTATGTTCAGATCCACTATATACTTTCAATTTTCTAAACATTTGTCTGCCTAAACTATTTTTTGGAAGCATGCCTTTAACTGCTAATTCAATAACCTTTTCAGGTTTTTCTTTTACCATTCTATCATAAGATATTTCCTTCAATCCTCCTGGATATCCAGTATGATATCTATATTTTTTTTGTTCTAATTTCTTTCCAGTTAAAACAATCTTGTCTGCATTTATTACAATAACATGATCTCCAGTATCAACATGAGGTGTATATATAGGTTTATTTTTTCCACTAAGTATTTTACTTACTTCAGATGCAAGTCTTCCTAATACTTTTCCTTCAGCGTCTATTACATACCATTTTCTTTCAATTTCATTTGGTTTTGCCATGTAACTTTTCATCAATTTCCCTCCTTACTACAGAGTGTATAATATTTATATGATAAAATCCGGGGCTAGTGGATTTTAAATTCAAACACACTTATATATTTTAATACAAGGTGCCCAGCGTGTCAAGAACTATAGCCATATTAGTAACAAACTTTTTCTAAATATAATCCTTCCGCTGCTGCAGTATGTCCTGCATTTTTTCTATCCTTAGATTTTAATATATTAGGAATACTATCTGACTCAATTTTTCCTCTTCCAATATCTATCAATGTCCCTACTATAATCCTTACCATATTATATAAAAAGCCATCACCATATATTTCAAATTCTATAATATTGTTACAATTAGTTAAAGATATATAATATATATTCCTAATTGTATCTTTAATGCTGCTGCCTGAAGCCATGAAAGCTGCAAAATCATGTTTGCCAATAAAATAGTCCTTAGCTTTGTCCATGCTTTGAATATTAAGCTTATATGGTATATAATAGCTATAATTTCTAAAAATAGGACTTTTAACAGGAGCATTGTATATTAGATACTTATACTTTTTTCCTAATGCATCATATCTTGAATGGAAAAATTCTTCTACCTCTATTGATTCAACTATAGCAATATCTTCTGGAAGATATCTATTTATAGCATATTTAAATTTTTCTTCTGGAATTCTAGAATTTGTATTAAAATTTGCTACCTGTCCTCTTCCATGTACTCCCTTATCTGTTCTTCCGGCACCTATTATTGTGACTTTTTCATCTACTACCTTTTCAATAGCATTTTCTATTTCTTCCTGAATTGTATTATTAGTATTAGCTTGTTTTTGCCAACCAGAATAATTAGTCCCATCATATTCAATTGTTAATTTAATATTTCTCATATTATCCCTCTTATATATATCTAGTGGAAATTAAAATTCCAAAAAATATAGTCATAATAGTTATGACAATAAAATCTATCTTATCCATCTTTATTTCATTAAGTCTTGTTCTATGTTCCCCACCCCTATAGCATCTAGCCTCCATAGCCATAGCAAGTTCATCAGCCCTTCTAAAAGAATTTACAAACAACGGTACTAACAAGGGAACTAAATTTTTTGCCCTATTTAATATGTTTCCACTTTCAAAATCTGCTCCTCGAGCCATTTGAGCTTTCATGATTTTATCTGTTTCTTCTAATAGGGTAGGAATAAAACGTAGTGCTATAGTCATCATCATAGCCAATTCATGTGCAGGTAGTCCTATTATTTTTAGAGGATTTAATAACTTCTCAATGCCATCTGTCAATGATATAGGAGATGTAGTCAATGTAAGTAATGAAGTACCCATTATCAAAAATATTAGTCTAAGAGCCATGAATATAGCTTGATATAAGCCTTCTTCTGACACTGTAAGGGGCCCTATGCTAAATAGTTCTACTCCTTTAGTCATAAATGCATTTATAAAAAAAGTGATTATGATAATAAATCTTAATGGTTTTAATCCTTTAAATACATATTTAAATGGCACTTTTGAAAGTTTTATGACAGTTAATATAAATCCAAGGACTAATAAATATGGATAAAATTTATTTATAAAGAATAAAGAAATTATAAAAACAAATGTAATTAATATTTTCACTCTTGGATCTAATTTATGGACAATTGTATCTCCTGGAAAATATTGTCCTATGGTTATATCTTTAAGCATTGTCTCTTCTCCTTAAATAATTTAATAATTCCTCTTTGGCTTCATCTATAGTCAAAATATCATCTGACACTGAATGACCTTCTGATTTATACTTTTTCATGAAATAAGTTACTTGGGGAATACCAAGTCCTAAATCCTCTAATCTTTCCTGATTCTTAAATATTTCTCTAGGGGCTCCTTCCATAGCAATTTTACCTTTATGCATTACTACAATTTTATTTACTAGTTTAGCAATATCCTCCATACTATGAGAAACTAATATTATAGTCATATTTTCTTTTTCATATAAATTTTGAATTTCACCTAGTATTTCATCTCTACCTTTAGGATCAAGTCCTGCAGTAGGCTCATCTAATATTAAAACTTTTGGATTCATTGCTACTACTCCTGCTATAGCTACTCTCCTTTTCTGTCCTCCACTTAGTTCAAATGGAGATCTATCCTTTATTTTTTCAAAGTCTAATCCTACAAGTTCCATAGCTTTTTTAACTCTACTATCTACTTCAGTTTCATTTAATCCTAAATTTTTAGGTCCAAATGCTATATCTTTATATACCGTTTCTTCAAAAAGTTGATATTCTGGATATTGAAATACTAGCCCTACCTCTTGCCTAATTGCTCTTAGTTTAGTTTCTTTTTTAGTTATATCTATCCCATCAATTATGATTCTTCCCTCTGTTGGCCTAATTAAACCATTTAAATGTTGAACAAGAGTAGATTTGCCAGAGCCAGTATGGCCTATTAAGCCTACAAAGTCTCCCTTTTCTACTTCTAAATTTATATTATCTAAAGCCTTAGTTTCAAAAGGACTTTCCGGATTATATACATAGCTTAAATTTTCAATCTTAATCATCATAATGCCATCACCAATTCTTCAACTGTTAATATATCAGTAGGTAAATCTATACCTTCTTTTCTTAATTCATAAGCAAGTTCTGTTACTTGAGGTACATCTAACCCAATTTCTTTCATTTCTTTTACTTTGCTAAAAACTTCTTTTGGAGTACCTTGCATAACAATTTCTCCCTTTTCCATAACTACAATCCTATCAGCTTCTACTGCTTCTTCCATATAGTGGGTTATATGTACTATAGTCTTATTTTCTTCTTTATTCAATTTTTTAATAGTTTTCATAACTTCTTTTCTTCCTATTGGATCCAACATTGCAGTAGGTTCATCTAATATAATGCATTTTGGATTCATAGCAAGAACTCCAGCTATAGCTATACGCTGTTTCTGACCACCTGAAAGCAAATGTGGTGCATGATTTTTATATTCACTCATTTCTACAATTTCTAAGGATTTATCAACTCTTTTTCTTATTTCTCTAGGGTCTACTCCTTGATTTTCAGGTCCAAAAGCTACATCTTCTTCTACAATAGTAGCTACTAGTTGATTGTCTGGATTTTGGAATACCATTCCTGCAGTTTGTCTTATATCCCAAAGCTTTTCTTCATCTTTAGTATCCATTCCATTTACAAATACATTTCCACTAGTAGGCAATAGAAGAGCATTCATTAGCTTAGCTAATGTAGATTTTCCTGAGCCATTATGACCTAGTATAACTAAAAATTCTCCGCTATCTACTGTTAAATTTACATTTTTAAGAGCTGTGAAACTTTTTTCATCTATGGTTGAATATTTATAAGTAAGATTTTCTATATTTATCATTGTATTCGACATTTTTACCCCTCATTTTCAATGTATTTCCACTATTAATAATAACATAAGAATTTTTAGGAATCAATGAATTTAGGAAACTTAAATAGTTAAAAGGGACTAAGTTATAAAACTTAATCCCCCACTATCTACAACAATTCTATTATCGCCATTTCTGCACCGTCTCCTCTTCGTGGACCCATCTTTAAAACTCTTGTGTATCCACCTTTTCGTTCAGAGTATTTCGGTGCAATTTCATCAAACAACTTTGTTACTACATCTTCATCATATATATATGCTAAAACTTGCCTTCTCGCATGTAAATCTCCTCTTTTTCCAAGAGTGATCATTTTTTCTGCCATTCTTTGCGTCTCTTTTGCTCTAGCATGTGTTGTTTCAATTCTACCATATTTAAATAATTTAGTCACTTGATTTCTTAGCATCGCTTTTCTGTGATCTGTAGGGCGACTAAGTTTTCTTAATTGAGCCATTCTCTTATCCCTCCTTCACTCCTAGTTATTCATCGCTTTTTCTTAGACTTAATTCTAATTCAGCTAATTTATTTTTAACTTCTTCAAGGGATTTCTTACCCAGATTTCTTACTTTCATCATATCTTCTTCAGTTCTTTGAGTTAATTCATCTACTGTATTTATTCCTGCTCTCTTTAGACAATTATAACTTCTTACTGAAAGATCAAGTTCTTCAACAGTCATTTCAAGTACTTTTTCTTTTTTATCTTCTTCTTTTTCAACCATTATTTCTACATCATTTACATGTTCGGTTAGATCTATGAATAGATTTAGATGTTCAGTAAGTATTTTTGCACCAAGAGATGTAGCTTCATCTGCCTTCATTGTTCCATTAGTCCAAACTTCTAGTATAAGTTTATCGTAGTCTGTTATCTGTCCAACTCTTGTGTCTTCTACAGTAAAATTAACTTTTTTTACTGGAGTAAATAGCGAATCTACTGGAATCATTCCTATTGGCTGGCCTTCTTTTTTATTTCTCTCTGCTGTTACATAGCCTCTACCTTTTACCATTTCTAATTCCATATAAAGTTCTCCATCTTCATTTATAGTAGCTATATGAAGATCTTCGTTAAGTATTTCTACATCTGGACCAGTTATTATATCCCCAGCAGTTATTTCCATTGGGCCTTCAGCTTCTATTCTCAATGTTACTGGTTCATCAGAATATATTTTAGCTGCAAGATCTTTAATATTTAATATTATTTCTGGAACATCTTCCAATACTCCTGGAATAGTACTAAATTCGTGGAGAACTCCTTGAATCTTAATTGACGATACAGCTGCACCAGGTAGTGAGGAAAGAAGAACCCTTCTTAGGCAATTGCCTAATGTGGTTCCATAACCTCTCTCCAATGGCTCTAAGGTAAACTTTCCATAGCTTTCGTCATCACTTAATTCAATAATTTCTATTTTTGGCTTTTCAATTTCAATCATTAACAATAACCCTCCCCATATTTAAATATTTCAAGATTCCGAGGGCAACTGATTCTAAATAATAAGTCATTATTTGGAATACAACTCAACTATTAAGTGTTCTTCGATTGGTAGGTCTACTTCTTCCCTTGATGGTTCAGATACTATTCTACCCTTTAACTCTTCAGGACTTACTTGAATCCATTTCACTGTAGTACCTCTGTGTTCTTCTATCATTTCTTTAAATCTAGAACTACTCTTACTTCTTCCTTTTACTTCTATTTCATCCCCTACTTTTACTAAATAGGATGGTATATCTACTTTTTTGCCATTTACAGTGAAATGTCCATGAGTAACAAGTTGTCTCGCCTCTGCTCTAGAAGCAGCATAGCCCATTCTATATACTACATTATCAAGTCTTGATTCCAATATTTTAAGCAGATTCTCACCTGTAATTCCCTTCATCTTATCTGCCATATTAAAGTATTTCAGCATTTGTGATTCTTGTATACCATAATATCTACGAACTTTTTGTTTTTCTCTTAATTGTAATCCATACTCAGTTATTTTTTTCCTTGATTGCCCATGTTGACCAGGAGCATAATTTCTTTTTGCTACTGGACATTTATCTGTATAACATTTATCTCCTTTAAGATAAAGTTTTTGTCCTTCTCTACGACATAATCTACAAACAGGACCTGTATATCTTGCCATTATTTAGCACCTCCTATTAATTAAACTCTTCTACGTTTTGGTGGTCTACAACCATTATGTGGAATAGGTGTTACATCCTTGATTAGATTAACTTCTAATCCTGTTGCTTGAAGAGAACGAATAGCTGCTTCTCTTCCAGCACCTGGCCCTTTAACATATACTTCTACAGTTTTAAGACCATGTTCCATAGCTTTCTTTGCTGCTTCTTCAGCTGCTTGTTGTGCTGCAAAAGGAGTAGATTTTTTTGAACCTCTAAACCCTAATTGTCCAGCACTTGCCCAAGATAGAACATTTCCTTGAGTGTCTGTAAGTGTTACTACTGTATTATTAAAAGTAGATTGAATATGAGCTTGGCCTCTCTCTATATTCTTACGTTCTTTTTTTCTTCTTATACGAGTTTTAGCGCCTTTTTTAGTTGCCATTTAAAATCCCTCCTTTTCCTATCTACTCTTTTTAATTGTAGATTTGTTTGGACCCTTTCTAGTCCTTGCATTAGTTTTTGTTCTTTGCCCTCTTACTGGCAATCCTCTTTTATGTCTAACACCTCTATAACAATTAATTTCTTTTAATCTCTTAATATTCATTGCTGTTTCTCTTCTCAAATCACCTTCGACAGCATACTCATCTACAGTACTTCTTAATTTAGCTATTTCTGATTCAGTTAAATCTTTAACTCTAGTATTTCTATCTACACCTGCTTTTTCCAATATTTCATTGGATCTTGATCTGCCTATACCAAATATATAAGTTAAACCAATTTCTATTCTTTTATCTCTTGGTAGGTCAACACCAGCAATTCTAGCCATTGATCTTTACACCTCCTAATATGCTCTTATAAATATATATCAAAGTTTTACAATATGTTTTAAACTATCCTTGTCTTTGCTTATGCTTTGGATTTTGGCAAATAACCATTACTTTCCCTTTTCTTCTTATTACTTTGCATTTTTCACACATCTTCTTAACTGATGGTCTTACCTTCATTCCAATCCCTCCTATGCTACTTTTTTCGCCATGTAATCCTTCCTCTTGTCAAATCATATGGTGACAACTCAACAGTAACTTTATCGCCCGGGAGTATTCTTATAAAATTCATTCTTAATTTACCAGATATATGTGCAAGTATTTCATGCCCATTTTCTAATTCTACTTTAAAAATAGCATTTGGTAGAGCATCTATTACCGTCCCCTCTACCTCTATAATATCCTTTTTAGTCATTCGGTTATCGAACCTCCTATTCAACAAACCAAAATTTATAATTTCATATTGAAAGGTTCTAATAATTTCCTTATATAGGCGTTGTTTATTTTGGTTCTATTTTTAACCTTTTCTTTTAGTTCTGGCATTATTGTATTATAAATAATTAAATGTTTAACTTTTTTCTTTTTAGGATTATCTAATTTCCTAATATCTCCATCTACAATATATACATACTCATCATCAATTATATCCAAAACTAAAAATATATTACCTTTATCTCGACCAGCTCTTGACTTAACCACTTGACCTATGGTTATGTCGCTAGTTGAATCCATTCACTTCACCTCTTTATGGTGTTTTGTAAACTATCTACCGGTTGGAGAAAGGCAAAGCCTTTCTCATATATAATTATCCTAAAGATTTAACAATATCTTTAAATACTCCTCCAATACTTTGCTTTCCATCTACACTAAATATTATACCTTTTTTAGTATAATAATCTATTAATGGGCTAGTTTCTTTTAAATAAACTTCTATACGTCTAGAAACTGTTTCTTCTGTATCATCATCTCTTTGATAAAGTTCGCCATCACATATATCACATTTACCTTCTTTTTTTGGAGGGTTAAACTCTATATGATAAGTGGCACCACATTCTTTACAGATTCGTCTTCCTATTGCTCTTTTTATTAGTTCGCTACTTTCTACTTCTATATTGATTACATGGTCTAATTTTAATTTCATATTTGCAAGCTCTTCGTCTAATGCTTCCGCTTGATTTACTGTTCTTGGAAAACCATCTAGAAGAAAACCATTTTTACAATCATCTTCTAATAACCTGTCTTTTACAATAGAAACAACAAGTTCATCTGGAACTAATTGTCCCTTATCCATGTACGCCTTTGCTTTTTTTCCAAGGTCCGTACCTTCTTTTATATTAGATCTTAAAATATCTCCCGTAGATATATGGGGAATATTATATTTTTCAATAATAGCTGAAGCCTGAGTTCCTTTTCCTGCTCCAGGTGGCCCTAACAAAACCAACCTCAAGAAAATCATCTCCTAATATTATTTTAAGAATCCTTCATAATGTCTCATAAGCATTTGTGCTTCTATTTGTTTTACGGTTTCTAACGCAACTCCTACAACTATAATTAAAGCTGTTCCACCAAAGTTTACATTTAATTTAAATATAGAAGACAGAATTATTGGCAAAGATGCTATTGCCGCTAAAGATATAGCTCCAACAAATGTAAGTCTTGAAACAACTTTGTTCAAGTATTCGGATGTTGGTCTTCCAGGCCTTATTCCTGGAATGAATCCACCATATTGCTGTAAATTCTGTGCATATTCTACTGTATTAAATTGTATTGCAGTGTAGAAATAAGTAAAGAATATTATAAGAAGAATATTCAATATGGAATATACCCATGCTCCTACTCTTCCACCAGGTGTTAGATACTTAGTTATCCAATCTGATGGTGCTCCCTTAAAAAATAATGCTAATGTTTGAGGGAATGCCAAAAGGGATGTAGCAAAAATAACTGGTATTACTCCTGCCATTGAAACCTTAATAGGAATATGTGTACTTTGTCCTCCATACATTTTCCTTCCAACAACTCTCTTTGCATATTGAACTGGGATTCTTCTTTCTCCTTCTTGCAACACTATAACTACCCCTATAATCACTATAGCAAATACTACAAATAGTATTAGCCCAATAATGCTTGCTGATCCAGCTTTATATAAACCTATCATTTTCTTTACTTCACTGGGTATTCTTGAAATAATACCTACAAATATAATTAAGGAAATTCCATTTCCTATTCCTTTGTCAGTAATTTGCTCTCCAAGCCACATTAAAAATGCAGTACCTGCTGTTAAAGTAATAATTACTATTGCAACAGGTAAAAAACTCTTTGATATTAGAGCATTATTGAAGAAACCAATAGTTATGCCTATTGCTTGAATTAAGGCTAGTATTACTGTACCATAACGAGTCATTTGTGCTATTTTCTTTCTGCCTTCTTCTCCTTCTTTAGCCATTTCTTCTAATCTAGGAATAGCTATAGTCAAAAGTTGTATAATAATTGAGGCAGTTACATATGGATAAATATTTAATGCAAATATACTAAAGTTACTAAAAGTTCCTCCAGCCATCATATCTAAAAAATCTAATACTCCACCTTGAGATCTTTCAAATATGTCTTTTATTACTGCTTTATCCATTCCAGGTACAGGGATACTAGAACCCAGCCTAAATACTAAAAGCATAAACAAGGTAAATATCATTTTCTTTCTAATATCCGGAATTCTCCATGCATTTTTTAGCGTTGAAAGCATCTAAATCACCTCTACCTTTCCCCCTGCAGCCTCTATTTTTTCAGCAGCAGATTTGCTAAATTTATGAGCTTTTACGGTAAGTTTCTTCTCTAAATCTCCATCCCCTAATATCTTAACCCCATCATTTAATTTCTTAACTAATCCTTCGTTTAATAATAACTCTGGTGTTACAACGGTATTTTCATCAAATCTATCTAAATCTCTAATGTTTACAATTGAATATTCTTTTGCAAATACATTTGTAAATCCTCTCTTTGGAAGTCTTCTAAATAAAGGCATTTGGCCTCCTTCAAAACCTGGTCTAACTCCACCACCTGAACGAGCATTTTGGCCTTTATGTCCTTTTCCAGAAGTTTTACCTAGGCCTGAACCAATTCCTCTTCCTACTCTCTTTGTTGCTCTTTTTTTCGCACCTTCACTAGGCTTTAGATCATGTAGTTTCATAGGTACACCTCCTCTTTTATTATCTTCCAATTCTATTCTACTACCTCAACCATATGTTTTACTTTTTCAATCATACCTCTTATTTGAGGAGTATCTTCTTTTTCTACAATTTGACCAATCTTTTTTAGTCCAAGGGCTTCTACTGTCCTTTTTTGGCTTTCAATTTTTCCAATATTGCTTCTAACCAATTTAATTTTAATTTTAGCCATATTTAATACCCCCTAACCTGTTATTTCATCTATTGATTTTCCTCTTAATTTCGCTACATCTTCCGCTTCTTTAAGTTCTTTTAGCCCTTCCATAGTTGCATTTACTATGTTTCTAGGGTTACTAGTACCTAGTGATTTAGTTCTTATGTCTCTAATACCTGCCAACTCACACACAGCACGTACAGCACCACCAGCAATAACTCCAGTACCTTCTCTTGATGGCTTAAGAAGTACTTTCCCTGCACCAAATTCACCTAATATTTCATGTGGTATTGTAGTTCCTACGAGAGGAACTCTTATTATATGTTTACGTGCATCTTGTATAGCTTTTCTTATAGCTTCTGGTACTTCTAGAGCTTTTGCCATTCCGACTCCTACATGACCGTTTTCGTCTCCAACAACTACTAATGCACTAAATCTAAAGTTTCTACCACCCTTAACTACCTTAGCTACACGATTTATACTTACGACTCTCTCTTTTAAATCTAATTCACTTGGTTCAATATATGAACGTTGCATTTATTCCCCTCCTTTCTAAAATTTCAATCCAGCTTCTCTTGCACTATCTGCAAGTTCTTTTATTCTTCCATGATAAATATGGCCGCCTCTATCAAATATTACCTGGCTAATCCCTTTTTCTTGGGCTCTCTTAGCTACTAGTTCACCTACAAGTTTTGCTGCTTCCTTATTGCTTGTATTGTCTACTTTTTCCTTTATTTCTTTGTCTAATGTTGAAGCTGAAACAATTGTATTGCCTACAGTATCATCTATGACTTGAGCATAAATATGCTCTAAACTTCTATAGACATTTAATCTTGGTCTTTCAGGAGTACCAGTTAATTTTTGTCTAGTTCTCATATGCCTCTTTTTTCTTTCTTCGTTCTTATTTCTTTGCTTAAGCAACTATATCACTCCCTTCTATTTACCAGTTTTACCAACTTTACGTCTAACCATTTCGCCTTCATATCTTATACCTTTACCTTTATATGGCTCAGGTTCTCTTAATGATCTAATTACAGCTGCATAGTTTCCTACTTTTTGTTTGTCTATTCCTTTAACTATTATCTTACTTTGTTCTGGTACTTCTACCGTAATCCCTTCTGGATCTTCCATTTCTATAGGATGGGAATATCCTAAATTTAGTACAAGTTTTTTACCTTGCTTTTGTGCACGATATCCAGTTCCTTGAATTTCCAATGTCTTGGAAAACTCTCCTACAGCTCCGTCAATCATATTTGATATAAGACTTCTAGTTAATCCATGTAAAGATTTATGTTTTTTGTTTTCACTTGGACGACTTACTATTATTTTATCTTCTTCTATTTTTATGTCCATTTCTTTGTTCAATTGTTGTTCAATTTTGCCCTTAGGCCCTTTTACTTCAATAAAGTTATTATCATCTATTTTAACTTCTACTCCATTTGGAATAGCTATTGGGTTAAATCCTATTCTTGACATAAGTGCACCTCCTGTCCTTTCAAATTACATATGATATATTACCAAACGTAACAAAGAACCTCTCCGCCTACTTTTTCTTTTCTAGCTTCTTTGTCTGCCATAATACCTTTTGAAGTTGAAAGTATCGCTATACCAAGCCCTCCTAGAACTCTAGGAATTTCATTGTTTTTAACATATACTCTCAAACCAGGTTTAGATATTCTCTTTATTCCGCTAATAACCTTCTCACTATTGTTTCCATATTTTAACTGAACTCTTATAAGCCCTTGCTTTTCATCATCTATTACATCAAAATTCTTTATAAAACCTTCATTCAATAGTATTTGAGCTATATCCTTTTTAATATTTGATGCTGGAATATCTACAGTTTCATGTCTTGCATTGTTGCCATTTCTAATTCTTGTAAGCATATCTGCAATTGGGTCAGTCATCATAATAAGCTACCTCCTTTCAACACATTACTTACTACCAGCTAGCTTTTTTAACACCAGGAATTTGTCCCTTATATGCTAATTCTCTAAAACAAATACGGCAAATACCATATTTTCTTAAATACGCATGAGGTCTTCCACAAATTTTACACCTATTATATTCTCTAGTACTAAACTTTTGTTTTCTCTTTTGCTTAGCTACTTTTGATTTCTTAGCCAAAATATCTCCCTCCTTACTTTACTTTTTAAAAGGCATACCCATAGCTTCTAAAAACGCTTTTGCCTCTTCATCAGTTTCAGCAGTAGTTACAATCACTATATCAAGGCCTCTTATAGCTTCTACATTGTCATATTCGATTTCAGGGAAGATCAATTGTTCCTTTATTCCAAGAGCATAGTTACCTCTACCATCAAATGCTATAGGGCTAACTCCTCTAAAGTCTCTAACTCTTGGTAGTGATATATTCATTAATTTATCTAAAAAGTCATAAGCTCTTTCTCCTCTTAAAGTGACCTTAGTACCAACAGGCATTCCTTGACGAACTTTAAAGTTTGCTATTGATTTTTTAGCTTTTGTAACAACAGGTTTTTGTCCAGAAATTAAACCTAATTCTTCTACTGCACTCTCCAATAGTTTAGGATTTTCTTTTGCTTCTCCAACTCCCATATTTATTACTATTTTATCCACTTTAGGTACTTCCATCACACTACTATATTGGAACTTTTCCATTAAAGCTGGAACAACTTCATTTAAGTATTTTTCTTTTAATCTGGAAGTCATATCTGCTACCTCCTTTCAATTGTCCATTATTAGTCTAATTCTTCTCCACATTCTTTACAAACTCTAACCTTTTTTCCATTTTCTAAAAATTTATATCCAATTCTTACGCCTTTTTTATCTCTATCACAATAGTACATAACATTTGAAACATCTAAAGGTCCCTCTTGGTTAATTATACCGCCTTCTTGCATTGGACCTGTAGATTTTTGATGCTTTGTAAGCATATTTACACCTTCAACTATTACTCTATTTTTCTTAGGAAGAACAGTTAAAACCTTTCCTTTTTTCCCTATGTCTTTTCCAGATATAACTATTACTGTATCTCCACTTTTAATTTTCATAGCATACACCTCCTCTTATAATACTTCAGGTGCTAATGATATAATCTTCATATAGTTTCCACTTCTTAACTCTCTAGTTACAGGACCAAATATACGAGTCCCTACTGGTTGCTTATCATCTTTTATTATAACAGCTGCATTTTCATCGAATTTAATATAGCTTCCATCATTTCTTCTAACACCTTTTCTGGTTCTAACTATAACCGCTTTTACTATCTCACCTTTTTTAACAACACCTCCAGGTGTTGCACTTTTAACAGAACAAACTACCGTATCTCCAATATTGGCATACCTTCTATTAGATCCTCCTAGTACTTTAATAACTAGAAGTTCTCTTGCTCCTGAGTTATCAGCCACCTTAAGATGACTTTCTGTTTGAATCATGAGATTACCTCCTTTCACACCTAGGGACTATTTTGCCTTTTCAATTATACTTACAAGTCTCCAGTTTTTATCTTTGCTCAATGGTCTAGTTTCCATAATCTTAACTACATCTCCAACTTTGCATTCGTTGTTTTCGTCATGAGCTTTAAATCTTGTAGTTCTTTTAATTTGTTTCTTGTATATAGGATGTGTAACAAATGTTTCTACTGCTACCACTACTGTCTTATCCATTTTATCACTTACAACACGACCTACTCTTTGTTTTCTATTTCCTCTCTCCATTTGGAACTAAACCTCCTTTCCTATCCCTAGTTCTCTTTCTCTTGCTATAGTTTTTACACGAGCAATATCTTTTCTTACAGCTTTTATTCTCTTTGGATTATCAAGCTGGCCTGTAGCTAATTGAAATCTCAAATTGAATAATTCGCTTTTCAATTCTAATAATCTACTATCTAATTCTTTATCTGTTAGTTCGCGAATTTCATTAGCCTTCATTAGCTTCACCACCCTTTTCCTCTCCATCTTCACGAGTGACAAACTTCGTCTTTATAGGTAATTTATATGATGCCAGTCTCATAGCCTCTCTTGCTACATCTTCAGAAACTCCACCCATTTCAAATAGTATTCTTCCTGGTTTTACAACTGCAACCCAATATTCTGGTGCTCCTTTACCTGAACCCATACGAGTTTCAGCTGGTTTCTGAGTTACTGGTTTATCTGGAAATATTTTTATCCAAACATTTCCGCCTCTTTTTACATATCTAGTCATAGCTCTTCTGGCAGCTTCTATTTGATTTGAAGTAATCCATGCTGGTTCAAGTGCTTGTAAACCATATTCTCCATAAGTTATTTTATTACCACGATTAGCTTTACCTTTCATTCTTCCTCTATGAACTCTACGGTACTTAACCCTTTTAGGCATTAACATTTTACCTTCCTCCTTCCTACAAATCTATTTAAACTATTTATTTCTTTGGTTATTTCTTATATTCCTTTTATTATCTACATTAGATTCTTTCTCTTCTTTATCGCCCTTCTTAGTAGGAAGAACCTCTCCTTTATATAACCATACTTTAACCCCTATTTTACCATAGGTTGTATCAGCTTCTGCAAATCCATAATCAATATCTGCCCTTAATGTTTGTAGAGGTATAGTTCCTTCATTATATCCTTCAGTTCTTGCCATATCTGCTCCACCAAGTCTTCCAGATACTAATGTTTTAATACCCTTTGCTCCTGCTCTTCTTGATCTTTGAATAGCTTGTTTCATAGCCCTTCTAAAAGCAATTCTTCTTTCAAGTTGAGAAGCAATATTTTCCGCTACAAGTTGAGCATCTAATTCTGGTATTTTAACTTCTTCGACATTTACTATTATATTTTTTCCTGTCATTTTTTCTAATTCTTTTCTTAAAGATTCTACACCTTTACCGCCTTTACCTATAACCATTCCTGGTTTAGCTGTATAGACAGAAATTTTAATTCTATTTGCAGCCCTTTCTATTTCAATATTTGAAATTCCTGCAATGAACATTTTATCTTTTATATATTTACGAATTTCATAATCTTCTATTAGCAAATCGCTAAAATTATTTTTATCTGCGTACCATTTAGAATCCCAGTCCTTAATGATACCAACTCTTTGCCCATGTGGATTTACTTTTTGACCCATTGACTATCCCTCCTTTTCTATTCTCTTTCCTTAACTACGATGCCTATATGACTCGATCTTTTGAGTATAGGATAAGCTCTTCCTTGAGCTCTAGGTCTCCATCTTTTCATAGTTGGTCCATCGTTGGCATAAGCTTCCGCTACATATAGATCATCTCTATCTAAACCAAAATTATTTTCCGCATTTGCAATAGCAGAATTTAAAACTTTTTGAAGTTCTTTCGCACCTTTTTTAGGTGTGAACTCTAATATTGCAAGAGCATCTTCTACATCTTTGCCTCTTATTTCTTTAGCAATGTAGTTTACCTTTAAAGGTGATATTCGTATATATTTTGCTATAGCTCTAGCTTCCACCCTAAACTCCCTCCTTTAACTTTATTTTAATGTAGTTGATTGTTCAGTCCTCTCTCCATGCCCTTTAAATACTCTAGTTGGAACAAATTCTCCTAATTTGTGGCCGACCATATCTTCAGTTATATATATAGGCACATGTTTTCTACCATCATGAACTGCTATAGTATGACCTACCATTTGAGGAAAAATTGTTGAACGACGTGACCAAGTTTTTATTACTTTCTTTTCATTTTTATCATTTAACACTTCAATTTTCTTCAATAAATGGTCATCGCAAAATGGCCCTTTTTTTAAAGATCTACCCATGAATATTCCTCCTCTCCTTATGCTATATTCAAACTATCTAGACCTTCTTCTAATAATATGTTCATTAGACTTTTTATTCTTCTTTCTAGTTTTATAACCAAGAGTTGGTTTACCCCATGGTGTTACTGGACTAGGCATACCAATAGGTGTTCTACCTTCTCCACCTCCGTGAGGGTGATCATTTGGATTCATAGCACTACCTCTAACTGTTGGCCTAATTCCTAAATGTCTACTCTTTCCTGCTTTTCCTATAGTTATATTTTCATGTTCAACATTTCCTACTTGACCAATAGTTGCTTTACAATCCAATCTAATAAGCCTAGTTTCTCCTGAAGGAAGCTTTACCATTCCATATGAACCTTCTTTACCCATAAGTTGTGCTTCTGCTCCTGCAGTTCTGACAAGTTGTGCGCCTTTACCAGGCTTTAACTCTATATTATGGATAGTAGTTCCTACAGGTATATATCTTAATTGCAATGCATTACCAGTCTTAATATCTGCATCTTGACCTGATTCTATTTCATCTCCTACTTTTAATCCATTAGGAGCAATAATATATCTCTTTTCTCCGTCAGCATAGTAAATAAGTGCTATATTTGCAGTTCTATTTGGATCATATTCAATTGCAGCAACTTTTCCTGGTATACCATCTTTATTTCTTTTAAAATCTATGATTCTGTATTTTCTTTTAGCGCCGCCGCCTCTATGGCGAACAGTTATTTTCCCATGAGTATTTCTTCCAGCTTTTCTATTTGACTTAGCAACTAATGACTTTTCAGGTTTCTTCTTGTTTATATCTTTAAAACTTGTAACTGCCATATGTCTAATAGCTGGTGAAGTAGGTTTGTATTTTTTAATACTCATTATTATTCCCTCCTTCTACTATTATTTTCTATTCCATTCCTTCAAAGAATTCAATTCCTTTGCTATCTTCAGTAAGTGTAATAATTGCCTTTTTCCAGCTAGGTCTTCTACCTACATGGACTCCCATTCTCTTTTCTTTGCCCATCATATTTATAGTATTTACCTTATCTACCTTTACATCAAATATTTCTTCTATAGCACTCTTAATTTGATTTTTATTTGCCTTTTTATCCACTACAAAAGTATATTTTCCATCCGCCATAGCGTCCATACTTTCCTCTGTTATTATAGGCTTAACAATTATATCGTGTGGAATACGCACTATGCATACACCTCCTCCACTTTTCTTACAGCATCTTTTGTTATGATGAAGGAATCATATTTTAAAATATCATATACATTTAAAGTATTCGCTATTGTAGTTTCAACATTAGGAATATTTCTAGCTGATTTGATTATATTTTCATTTGATTCACTCATAACAATTAAAGCTTTTTTGCTGGCTTTAATATTATTTAATAAATTAACAATTTCTTTAGTTTTAGGTTCTTCTATATTCAATTCATCTAATACTATAATCTCATCATTCAATACTTTTGAAGTAAGAGCACTTTTCATAGCAAGTTTTCTCACTTTCTTAGGTACTCTATAGCTATAATCTCTTGGCTTTGGTGCAAATGTAACACCGCCACCTTTCCAATGAGGGGCCCTTATACTACCTTGTCTAGCTCTACCAGTACCTTTTTGTCTCCAAGGCTTCCTTCCTCCACCTCTTACTTCTGTTCTAGTTTTAACTGATTGAGTTCCTTGTCTTTTGTTTGCAAGATGATTTTTAACCATTTCATGTACAGCAGTTTCATTTATCTCTACATTAAATATATCATCTTTTAAATCTATCTCTTCAACCTGTTCTCCCAATATATTGTACACTTTAACTTTTGGCATAGGGTTTCCTCCTTTCTAGCAAAACTTATTTAGATACTTTGACACTTTCCTTTATTGTAAGTAGTCCACCTTTAGGGCCTGGTATTGCTCCTTTTATTAATAACAAATTCTTTTCAGCATCTACTTTTACTACTTCTAAGTTTTGAATTGTTACTTTTACATTTCCCATATGACCAGCTAACTTCTTACCTTTAAGCACCCTTCCTGGATCGGCAGCTGCTGCCATAGCACCAGGTGCTCTGTGATATTTAGAACCGTGAGTTTCTGGTCCTCTACCATAACCATGTCTCTTTATTGGTCCTTGGGTTCCTTTCCCCTTTGACACTCCACTAATATCTACTCTATCTCCTGATTCAAACATATCTGCTTTAAGTTCTTGACCTATTTCATATTCATCTGAGTTTTCAACTTTAAATTCTCTTAAATATTTTTTATATTCTACTTGCGCTTTATCAAAATGACCTTTTGAAGGTTTGTTCATTCTATTTTCTTTAACAGAGCCATAACCTACTTGAATAGAATTATATCCATCTGTTTCTAAAGTCTTCTTTTGAACAACTTCTACTGGTCCCGCTTCAACTACTGTAACCGGAATAACCACACCATGTTCATCGAATATTTGAGTCATCCCTATTTTTCTACCTAAAATTCTTTTCATCCTTTTTGCACCTCCTAAGTCTTACAGCGGATTACATATTGTAATCGTACTAAGATATTATAGCTTTATTTCAATATCTACGCCTGCTGGTAAATTAAGTTTCATTAAAGAGTCAACAGTTTTTTGATTTGGATTCAATATATCAATTAGACGTTTATGTGTTCTTTGTTCAAATTGTTCCCTTGAATCCTTATATTTATGAACTGCCCTAAGTATTGTAACAACTTCCTTTTCAGTTGGTAATGGCACTGGACCTGAAACAGTAGCTCCTGTTCTCTTTGCAGTTTCTACAATTTTCTGAGCTGAAACGTCTAAAAGTTCATGATCATAAGCTTTTAATCTAATTCTTATTTTTTGCTTTCCATTTCCTTTGTTTGACATGTAATTCCCTCCTTCTATCGCATGTTATTTACATGCGACCAGAATTGCCTATCCACTTAACCAGGTGTGTTGTGATTTTTTTATAAGGTTAAGTCTGACAATTCAAGTCGCCCAGTTTGCAACCGGACATTCTCAGTGAAAATTTCCTGATAACAGCAACCTTTCACCTCATCGCAATGTCAAAAATTACACACTCCTATATTTTATAGTATATTAACAAAAAACTCAAGTATTTTTTTGCATTTTTTAATTTTTTTATCTATTAGACATTAAAGGAAGGGTACTTGCCCTTCCTTTAATATTTTCATCTTATGCAATAAT
>CCEZ01000014.1 GCA_000751555.1 Anaerosalibacter massiliensis
AAAAGTTAAGAAAATTATTTAATTTAATAGACCATATTTTGAAAGGCAGAGATATTAATATATGTCTCTGCCTTTAATTTCAGTGTATTGCTTATTATAAAATTATTACATAAATTTTTTCAATATTATCGTAAGTTTTTCAACTGTTTATTATATATTAGAAATGATATAGTGAAATTACTAGGGAGGAAGATGTGGGTGACTATGGATAAAAGAAAGGTAAACATTGTTTACCAGATTATAAATAAAAGTTACCAAAATACTTCATTATATAAATTGGCAAACGATTTTTCCGTTTCAGAAAGAACAATTAGGAATGATATTGTAAAAATTAATCAATATTTTAGCTATATTAGTGATAAGTTTTTAAAATTAGATAGCAGTGGAATGGTGTATCTAGATAAAGATATAAATATAAAAGATGTAAAAGAAGCATTAAAAGGAATGAATTTTTATGACTATACTCTTTCGAAAGAGGAAAGGGTTTTTGTAAATATTTGTATACTTATATTAAGTAATAGATATGTAACGTATCAAGAAATTGCAAAATTTATGTATGTTTCAAGATTTACAGTAATAGATGATTTTTCCAGTGTAAATGACTTTCTGAAGGATTTTAATTTGGAAGTATTCTCACTATCTAATAAAGGATTAAAGATACATGGATTAGAAAGAAATATTCGTAAAGCTATTCTTAATATTATTATAAATGATACAGAATTGGTAGCTAGATTTTTAAAGCAAGAAACTTTAAATAAGTTTATTGATTTAAAAAGAACAAAAATTGAGGGCAATTTAGAAATTATCTATAAAATTATAAAAGAGGTCGAGTATGAGAATAAAACATATTTTACAGATATCTCATTAGAAAGACTATCCTATTATTTATATTTTATGATCATAAGGATATCCTATGGTGAAATAGTTGAAATGAAGAAGAAAACAGATAATTGTCAAAAGAATGGAAAGATGGCTACTGATTTATTAAAAAGAATAGGACAGTATTTTGATCTGGAGATTGAAGAAGATGAATTTGGGTTATTACAAGAGATGTTAGGAAGACTTAATTATATAAGAAGAGAAGTGAACAATCCAGATATTATAAAGATTCAAATGGTTACTAGAAAGTTTATTGAGTTAGTTTCTAGTTCTTTAAATATAAATTTGAATAATGATTATAATTTGTTTATGAATCTATCTAGTCATTTAGAGCGTCTTTTTAGTAGTTCTGGTATAAAGTATCCTGAATATTTTGGTATTGATAAGATAGTTGAAAAAAATAAAGTAGTTTTAAAAGCAGTAGAAGAAAATATAAAGATATTAGAAGAATATGCAAAAAAAGAAATTAGTTATACAGATATTAAATTCATTGTTGTTTATATATGTGTAGCTATTGAGAAGAAAAAGAAAAGTGTCAAGGATCTTTCTGTAATAATTGTATGCAATAACGGAATAAGTACTTCACAGCTATTAAAAGAACAGCTGCTTAAGTATTTTGATTTTATTATAATAGAAGTTTTATCCCTTCACCAATTGGAAAACGTATCTTTGCAACATGCAGACTTGATTATATCGACTATACCATTGGATGGCTATGGATTTGAGTATATACATGTATCACCAATATTAGGTATAGAAGATATTGTAAATATTGATAAAAAGCTAGATGATATAAAAATGGACAGTATAAGAGGATTTAAAAAAATAAATAAAAATTATACACTTCCCCAAAGTATAAAAAATAATTTTATAAATGCTATTGGTCTTTCTGAATTATTAGGAGTAGAAAATATAGAAATAGATGTATTGGCAAAGGACTGGAGAGATTCTATTAGAAAAGCAGCTAGAATATTAGAAAAAAATGGAGACATTAATCAAAGATATACAGAATCTATGATTAACAATGTAGAAAAAAATGGTCCATATATTGTTATATCAAAAGGCTTTGCACTACCTCATAGTAAATATGATCAAGGAGTTAATCGTTTAGGAATGAGTTTGATACGTCTAAGTAAGCCTGTAGAATATGGAATAAAAGAATTAGATCCTATAGAATTTGTTTGTGTAATGAGTACTATAGATAATAAAGCACATTTGAAGGCTTTGTTCACATTGGTGAATATTTTGAAATTAGATGGATTTCATAGAGATATTAGAAAAGCTAAGACTTCTGAAAGCCTTTTTAATGTAATTGCATATTATGAACAAGAATTCAATAGAAACTTAAAATCAGGAGGTGTTTATAATGAAAGTTAGTTTTAAACAAGAAATAGTTAAGTATTCAAAACTATTAGATAAGAAGGGGCTTGTGAATACACTGGAGGGAAATATTTCAATATATGATCCTAATGAAGATTTACTTTATATTACACCAACGAGAAAGAGAAAAGCAGATCTTAAAGAGGAAATGGTTGCAGTTTTAAAAAATGACAAACAGATAGATGGAGAAGTTAAAAGATCTAGTGAATATTTGCTACATCAGGCAGCCATTGAAGCAAGGCCAGATTGTAGAGCTGTTGTTCATTCTCATGCACCTTTTCTTACTGCATATGCTTACTGTAATAAATCGATAGAGATCAATTGTTCTACATCTTTTTTACTAGCAATAAATAAGATTCCTTGTTTACCTTATGGACAACCAGGTACATTGGAAATTTGTAATGGATTAAGTGATGCATTAAAAGAATCAAATATTGTATTACTTGGTAATCATGGTGTTATATGTGTAGAGAAAGATATGGAGTCTTGTGCTGCGTTAATTGAGACTGCAGAGGAAGTTATCAAGACTTATTTTATAGCTACAAAAATTGGAATACCTGTAGATATTCCAGAAAAGGAAATAGAGATTTTAAAAATGAAATATTCTGCTAGCAAAGATAAAAATAATAATATTAAATAAATATCATTGGGAGGAGAATTTCTATGAGGAAAAAAATGAAAGCAGCTGTTATGTATGGTCCAAATGATATTAGAATTGAAGAAGTAGAGAAACCAGATTGTCCTGATGGAGGCTTTGTTTTAAAGGTAGAAGCAGTAGGATTATGTGGTTCAGATATTAGAAATTTAACAACAGATTCAAGAAAAGGAGATTATCCACATATATATGGACATGAAATTGTAGGGGTTATAGATGAGGTTGATCCTAAGGTGGAGGAATACAAAGTAGGAGAAAGAGTATATATATATCCTATGGCACATTGTTTAAAATGTGAGTATTGTCGTAGTGGTCATAGTGAAAATTGTATTGATACAGAAGACTATACTCAATGTCCAGGAGGTTTTGCTGAATACATTTCTTATACAAAAAAGAGAGTAGAAAGAGGGGCAATTTATCGTGTGCCAGAGGGAGTAAGTATAGAAGCAGCTACTTTAGCAGAGCCCTTGTCATCGGTTTATGCTTGTCAAGAAAATGTAGATATTAGATTGGGAGATACTGTAGTCATTCTTGGTGCTGGTCCAATAGGTATTTTTCATTCTTTATTAGCTAAACTTCGTGGTGCTGAAAAGGTGATTATGGTTGAAATCAATGATAGTCGTCTTGAGATAGCTAAAAAGTTTAGTGTAGACTATGTCATAAATAGTACAAAGGAAGATCCTATTGAAGGTGTAAGAAGAATTACAAATGGAAAAGGTGCAGATAAGGTAATTTCAGCAAATCCTTCAACTCTATCCCAACAGCAAGCTATATTTATGGCTAAGAAGGGTGGCATAGTAGTTTTCTTTGGTGGAGTTGCTGGAGATACTTTGACAAAACTGGATACTAATTATTTACATTATAATAACATATGGATTTATGGTCATTATGCAAGTAATAGTATTCAGGTTAAAAAAGCATTTGAGTTATCAATTTCAGATAGATTTCCGTCGGAAAAAATAATAACTCATGTAATGCCATTAGATAATATTAATCAAGCTATAGAATTGGTAAAATTGGGAGAAGCATTGAAGGTAGTTTTAAAACCATAAGTTATATTTTAAAGGGAGGAAATAAATATGAAAAATACAGTAAAAATTTTAGTAGCATGTGGAAGTGGAGTTGCAACATCTACAGTTGCTCAAGAAAATGTAAAAGATCTTTTAAAAGAGGAAGGTATACCATTTGAAATTTCAACATGTACATTTAGCGAAATTCCAAGTAGACAAGATAATGTTGATTTAATTTTAGTTACTTCAAAATATAATGAGGCATTGGACAAGCCACTTATTAGTGTATTTGGATTAATTTCAGGTATAAATCGTAAAAAAATAGAAGAACAAATAATCAATGAATGTAAAAAAATTCTAGAAAATTAAATTGGGGAGGATAGATATGGTTAATATTATACAAAGTATCCTTAAATTAGGTCCAGCTATTATGTTGCCTATTATGATTTTGTTGTTAGGGCTTTTCTTTAAAATGAAGTTTGGAAAAGCTTTGAAAGCTGGATTGTTTGTAGGTATTGGTTTCCAAGGATTAAGTTTAGTTATAGATTTATTGATGAGAAGTATTTCACCAGCTACAAAATATTATGAAGCTATGGGTAGTGGCTTTACAACTGTTGACGTAGGCTTTGCTGCTATTGGCGGAGCTTCTTGGGGAGTTGCTTTTGCTCCTATTGCTGTTTTTATAATATTTGCAATTAATGTTATATTACTCAGGTTAAAAGTAGTTAATGTTATGAATGTTGATATATGGAATTTTATACATTTTTTAATTCCTGGTGCCATGGCTTATGCCTTATTTGATAGTGCAGTACTTGGCTTAGCAATTACAGTGCTTTTATCAGTTATAACATTATTTGTATCTCAAAAAATAGCTCCTAAATGGCAGGAGTACTTCGGATTGGAAGGGACCACTTGTTCTACATTTTCTTATATAACTTTAATTTATCCAGTGTCTTATGTAATAAATAAAATAATAGATGCTATTCCTGGATTAAATAAAGTAGATATTAGTATGGATAAAATGGCAGAAAAGCTTGGATTTCTTGGTGACCCAGCTGTAATAGGTTTAATTATAGGTGTATTTTTAGGAGCTCTAACTAAACAACCATGGACTACTTGTTTGACTATAGGAATGGGAATATCTGCTGTTTTAATATTAATACCAAGAATGGTAAGTATCATGATGGAAGGATTATCAATTATAGGTAACTCAGCACAAGAATATATGAGGGAAAAAATTGGAGATGATGCTGAATTAAATATTGGTATGGACATTGCACTAGGGTTAGGTGATCCAACAGTTGTTACAGTTACAGTACTTTGTTTACCTATTGTAATTTTATTTGCTTTTTTAATTCCAAATATGTCTTACTTTCCTGTAGGATTATTAGGAGGAGTATGTTATGTAATTCCTATGTGTGCAATGGCTAGTAAGGGCAATGTATTAAGAACATTTATTACTTCAGCAGTGAGTTTGTTTTTTATAGTGCTACTATCTAACTATTTTGCACCTGAGGCAACAGCTATGATGAAGATTACAGGAGTAGAAGTTTCAGGAATGGTTACAGATGGGTTCTTTGGATATAACATTGGAAATATAATTGTTGGCTTGTTGTCAAAGCTTATAAATTAAAAAAATATTTATAGGTATAAGATGAAATTGAAGTTAGGAATAGAGAAAAGGTCTGGAAAGTCTTTTCTCTATTTAAATTCTAATATAAATTGATAAATATAGAAGTTATTATACAATAGACTTTAAAATGAACACAGGAGGTTTATTAGATTGGAAGATATGAATATGCTTAAAAAAGAACTTATATATATAGATGTAAAAGCAGATAGTAAAAAGGAGCTATTATCTAAACTTTCAGATGAATTATATAAACAAGACTATGTAAAAGAAAATTTTAAAGAAGCAATATTAAATAGAGAAGAAAAGTATCCTACGGGGTTACCAACTTCAGGTGTTAAAGTTGCATTACCTCATGCAAAATCTGAATATGTTAATAAATCAGCTATTTTAGTAGCAACATTAGAACAACCCGTAAGTTTTAAAGAAATGGGAAGTGGAACTGAAGATATAGATGTAGAATTAGTTTTTATGTTGGCAGTGAAAGATCCTTCTCAACAAGTGAAAGTTTTACAAAAATTAATTAATTTTTTCTCAAAGGAAGATATGATGATTTCGTTAAAAGAATCAAAAGAAGTAAATTATATATATAATTTATTGATAGACAATGTAATAAAATAGGAAGTATTTTAAAGCTTCATATTTAAAAAATAGCTTTATATATAAATAAACAATAATCGCCTTGTAATTACAAGGCGATTATTGTTTATTATTTATCCTATTATAATAAAAAGAAATTATAAATTTACTAATAGATCTATATACTTTATATAGGTCTATTTTTATTATACTGGACTGATTTAATAAATTATTTAAATAAAATTTGAAAAAAAATTGGGGAAAACTCAGTTGAAGGTGGTATATATATAATGAACAATAATATAGAGCTTGGTTTAAATGTTCTAATGAATAAATATTTAAACTTTTGTGAAGATTAGTTCAAATTCATATTGCAATCTTCACTTCTAAGATATATAATGAATGTATACCTTAAAGGTGTACATTCAAAAAAAGATATTTTAAATAGAGTAAATGCCGTGAAATATATGGATTAGATGGGTTCTATTTGAGAAACTCTACTTGCGGCAGATTAGGAATGCGTTTTTATATATTCCTAAGAATCATATTCATGATAATGTATTGATCATAAAAAGGAGGTAAATTTATGTTTTTCAAGACTACGGTACAACATGAAGAATTGAGAACAAAAATTAGAAAGTTTGCTGAAGAAGAAGTTAAACCTATTGCATTTATGTTGGACCAGGAAAATAAATTTCCTAAAGAAGCTATTAAAAAGCTAGGTAAAATGGGGATGATGGGAATTCCATATCCAAAAGAGTATGGTGGAGCTGGTTTGGATGTAATAAGCTATGCAATTGCTGTTGAGGAGTTATCTAGAGTAGATGGTGGTACAGGTGTTATTCTTTCTGCACATACATCTTTAGGTGCATATCCAATTGCTGCCTACGGAACAGAAGAACAGAAACAAAAATATTTAGTTCCATTGGCAAAAGGGGAGAAAATAGGTGCCTTTGGCTTAACTGAAGAAAATGCTGGTAGTGATGCTGGGGGTACAGAAACTACTGCTGTTTTAGAAGGGAATCATTATATTTTAAATGGTGAAAAGATCTTTATTACTAATGCAGGTGAAGCTGATATTTATATTGTATTTGCAGTTACTACACCAGGAATAGGTACTCGTGGTATAAGTGCATTTATTGTAGAGAAAGATTGGGAAGGTTTCACCTTTGGTGAACATTACGATAAAATGGGTATTCGTTCTTCTGCTACTGCAGAACTGATTTTCAACAATGTAAAAGTTCCAAAGAAAAATCTATTAGGTAAAGAAGGCGAAGGTTTCAAAATTGCTATGTCTACATTAGATGGTGGGCGTATTGGTATTGCAGCCCAGGCTCTTGGTATTGCACAAGGTGCTTATGAAAATGCATTAGAGTATGCAAAAGAAAGAGTTCAGTTTGGCAAGCCTATTGCTCATAATCAGGCTATATCTTTTAAATTAGCTGATATGGCGACAAAGCTTAGAGCATCTAGATTCCTTGTTTATAGTGCAGCAGAACTAAAGGAAAACAATGAGCCTTATAATATGGAAGCAGCTATGGCAAAACAATATGTTTCTGATGTTACTCTTGAGATTGTCAATGATGCCCTTCAAATATTTGGTGGAAGTGGCTATTTGAAAGGTATGGAAGTTGAACGTGCTTATAGAGATGCTAAAATTTGTACAATATATGAAGGGACTAATGAAATTCAACGTATTGTTATTGCTTCTCATATTATTGGTAAGATGCCAAAAACTGAAGCTAAAGTTTCTCAAGGTGGACCTGCTACAGGTTATCGTAAGAAGAAGATTTTCAAAGAAGGAACTCCTAAGGAACAAGTTGATGCTCTTGTAGAAGAATTGAAGAAAGACGGATATGATTTCACAGTTGGAATTCCTCTTGATACTCCTATTAGCAAGGCTGAAAGGGTAGTCAGTGCAGGTCTAGGTATAGGAGAAAAAGAGAATATGAAGCTTATAGAAGATTTAGCAGTTCAGGCTGGTGCAGCTATAGGTTCTTCTCGTCCAGTAGCTGAGAATCTTAAGTATTTACCATTGAATCGTTATGTTGGTATGTCTGGTCAGAAGTTTAATGGAAATCTTTATATTGCCTGTGGTATTTCAGGGGCAGGACAGCATTTGAAGGGTATAAAGAATGCTACTACAATTGTTGCAATAAATAATGATCCTAATGCAAAAATTTTCAAGAATGCAGATTATGGTATTGTAGGAGATTTGAAAGAAATATTGCCATTATTAACTGCTGCTTTAGATAATGGAGAACCTAAGAAGGAGGCACCACCTATGAAGAAGATGAAGAGGGCTGTTCCAAAGAAAGTTGTTCCAAACTGGAAACATCATGTATGTAATGGATGTGGTTATGAATACGATCCAGGTGTAGGTGATCCTGAAGGTGAAGTACGTCCAGGCACATTATTTAAAGATATACCTGAAGAATGGACTTGTCCAGCTTGTGGTGAAGAAAAAGATATGTTTATAGAAGCTTAATCTTTATAATAAATATATAAAAAAATATGTTTTTAACGTAAAAGGAGGATTAGTATATGTATTGTGTTAGGGAAATAACTGAGGATCTTTATTGGGTTGGAGGAAATGATCGCCGTCTTGAACTATTTGAAAACATACATCCCATCCCAAAAGGTGTTTCATACAATTCTTACTTACTTTTAGATAAGAAGACTGTATTATTTGATACTGTAGATTGGTCAATTTGTCGTCAATTTCTTGATAATATTAAAGGGGTTTTAGGTGATAGACCTTTAGATTATATGGTAATTAACCATATGGAGCCAGATCATGCAGCTTGTATTGAGGAGGTTATTCTTCGCTATCCAGATGTAAAGATCATATGCACTGATAAAGCCTTTATGTTTATGAATCAATTTGGTTTCCATGTTGGTGACAGGGTAATAGAAGTCAAAGAAGGAGACACTATGTCCTTTGGGAAACATGAAGTTGTATTTGTATCTGCTCCAATGGTACATTGGCCAGAAGTTATGGTAACATATGATACTACTAATGGTGTACTATTTTCTGCTGATGCTTTTGGTACTTTCGGTGCTTTAGATGGTAAGTTATTTAATGATGAAATGGATTTTGATCGTGATTGGTTAGATGAGGCAAGAAGATATTATACTAATATTGTAGGTAAATATGGTCCTCATGTTCAATCTTTGCTAAAGAAAGCTAGTGATCTTGATATTAAGATGATATGTCCACTACATGGACCAGTATGGCGCACTGATTTAGAATATTTTATTGATAAATATGATAAATGGAGTAGATATGAACCAGAGGAAAAAGGTGTAATGATTGTATATGCATCAATGTATGGCAATACAGAGGCTGCTAGTGAAGATTTAGCAAGAAGATTGGTTGAAAAAGGAATGACAAATGTAGTTATGTATGATGTTTCAAATACTCATGTTTCCTATTTGATTTCTGAAACATTTAAATACAGCCATATAGTTCTTGCTGGAGTAACTTATAATTTAAATATTTACCCACCAATGCTTAATTATCTTATGGACATGAAATCATTAAATCTACAAAAACGTACTGTTGCTATTATTGAAAATGGTTCATGGGCTCCTCAATCTGGTAAATTGATGAGAGAACTTTTAGATGAAATGAAAGAAATGACTATTTTAGATGAAGAAATGTCGATAAGTTCTGCTATAACTGAAGAGGATGCAGACTCAATGGACGATCTTGCTGATAGTATTATAGACTCAATGAAATAATTTTAGAAAGAATATAAATTAGGAACCGACTCATGGATTTTATACATGAGTCGGTTTTTTGATACTAAAATATTTAATTGCAAAAAGGAAGGAGAAAGCATTTCTAATGGTTTAATTTTCTCAATATTGTGGATATAAGATTAACTTTGTGGATAAATATATAATGAACAATAAGCTTATCCACAAAGTTTATTTTAAGTCTGAAAAAGCAGTAAAACTCTAATAGGATATGTTTATTTATCAGTTATCTAAAGATAATATTTATTGTTATTTACAAGAGGAAATAATCTTACAATATTTATTTTCAACTAAAAACGAGTAAGTTTTCTATACCCTTAATATTAAATCATCTACTTAAACCCTTAAAAAATCTGCTAAGGCAACTGCTTTATTAAAAGAAGGGTTTTGTTTTGCTCCTCAAAATCCCTCCTCTAAAATTATTTATTGATTTTATAATTTAAAAATAACATATAGTTATACAATTTCATATTTAATATTTTTTTTGCCAAATCATTTACTATATTTTTTACTTCTAGTCACTTATTAACCCGAGTTACCTTTGATGGGTTAGATTAAGTTTGAGTTAAAGATAAGAGATATAATTTCTAATAAAAAATATAAAAAAGTGTGCACTTGCACACTTTACCACATTAAAATATAGAAGTTTATACACAGGGAAAGAAACAATATTTGTTGAATAAGACTGAATAAAGTTATAAATATGGAGATTTAATAAAAACAAAATATTCGAAATATTTATTATTAAGATGTTTGCTAAAAACATTATTGCAAGGAGGTCAAAAAATGATATTGAAACAAGTACTAGAAATTTACGAATTACTTGATAAACCTAATGCAAATGGTAAAGAAGTTGCAGAATTTTTTAAATCTAGAGGGTGCCAAAATGTAAAGGTAAAAACTATAGAAGGAGAAAAGGGAAGTACTGATTTTATAAAAATAGTCATTGAAGGCAAAAATGGCAAACTTTCTGGAGGAAATGCTCCTACTTTAGGCATTATTGGAAGACTTGGAGGATTAGGAGCGAGACCTGAGCTTGTAGGATTTGTATCTGACGGAGATGGGGCTTTGACTGCTTTGTCTGTAGGGCTTAAGTTAGTTGATATGCATAATAATGGAGATGTTTTGAATGGAGATGTAATAGTAACTACTCATATATGTCCAGATGCTCCTACTCAAGAACATTATCCTGTTCCATTTATGGATTCTTCAGTAGATATGGAAGTTATGAATGAATCAGAAGTTGTAGAAGAAATGGATGGAATTTTATCTATTGATACTACAAAAGGGAATGAAATTTTAAATTATAAAGGATTTGCTATATCTCCTACAGTTAAGGAAGGATATATTTTAAAAGTAAGTGATGACTTATTATCTATAATAAAGAGGACAACAGGAAAAATGGCTAATGTATTTCCTCTTTCTATTCAAGATATTACTCCTTATGGAAATGATCTATATCATTTGAATAGTATTTTACAGCCAGCTACTGCTACAAAAGTACCAGTTGTAGGAGTAGCTATTACAACAGAAACTTCCGTAGCGGGATGTGCTACTGGTGCTACAAGTCCTTATGATGTTGAGGTAACAGGTAGATTTGCAGTAGAGGTGGCTAAAGATTTTGGAGAAGGAAGATGTGCATTTTATGATGAGGAAGAGTTTAAAAAAATAATTAGTTTATATGGAAGTAATGAAAGATTCCAAAAGAAATCTACGAAATAATTAATTTATTGATTTTAACTTTGAAAAATCCCAAATTAAAGGAGGAAAAAAATGAATAGGAGAAAGAAAGGCTTATTATTTATTTTAGTAGCAATAATGGTATTATCCTTTGCTTTAACAGGTTGTGGGAAGAACAAAAGTGATAAAAAAGCTGGAGGAAATAAAGAAGGGGGTACTTTAACAATTGCCCTTTCATCTACACCTAAAAATTTAGATCCAGTAAAGTACACAGGTGTTTATGAAGGAAATATTATTCGTTCTATTGGTGATACTTTAGTGTTCTATGATAAAGAGCTTAAAGAAGTTATTCCTGGATTAGCTACAGAGTGGGAAATATCTAAAGATTTAAAAGAATACAAATTTACTCTTAGAGATGATGTATATTTTCAAAAAGGTAAATATCAAGATGGAAGAAAGATGACTGCTGAAGATGTTAAATACAGTTTAGAGCGTTCAGAAAAAGAGTCAGCTATGGGTAGACTTAGAATGCTTGACCATGTAGAAGTTGTTTCAGATAATGAAATAATTGCATATTTGAAAGAACCAAATGCTGCATTTTTGACAGTATTAACAGATTCAGGCAATATAATTGTTCCCAAAGAAGAGGTAGAAGGTTGGGGAGATGAATTTGGATTACATTTAGTTGGTACTGGTTCATATGCATTTAAGGAATGGCGTAAAGATGATTGTGTAATATTAGAAAAGAATGAAAAATATTGGGGTTCAAAACCTAATTTAGATCAAGTAGTATTTAAGTTTATTTCTGATACCAATATGAGAGCAAATGCTCTTAGAACTGGTGAAATAGATGTTGCTACAGATTTGCAAGGAGAAAGTATAGAAGCTATTAAAAAGGATGAGAAATTAGAAATAAGAGAAAAACCAGGTATGAAAGTGTCTTTTGTATCTATGAATTTGAAAAATGGACCAACTAAGGACAAGAAAGTTAGAGAAGCTATTCTTTCTGCAATTGATGTAGATGCATTAGTTAAGGGATTGTATTCATGGGATGAAGCAGAAAGAGCATATTTACCTCTTCCTCCAGGATCTTGGGGATATGATAAATCTATTGAAGAATTAGTTCCTAAATATGATCCTGCAAAAGCTAAGAAATTATTAGCTGAAGCTGGCTATCCTAATGGAGGATTTGAACTTAATATTTATATTACTGATGACCCAATGAGAGTTAAAATGGCTACAATTATCCAAAGTGATTTAAAAGAAAATTTAAATATAGACCTAAAAATTAATACTGCTGAATGGGGAACTTTTAGTGATGTTGCATCTAAAGGAAAGGCTGATTTATATGGAATGTCTTGGGCTTGGTATCCAGATCCAGATTTTTTCTTATATCAAATGTTCCATAGTGCTCAAATTGGTTCATTAGGAAATGGACAAGGTTTTGAAAATGCAAAGGTAGATGAACTACTAAATAGAGCAGTTTCTGAAACGGGCAATCAAGAAGAAAGAGCAAAACTTTATCAAGAAGCTCTTAAAATAATTGCAGAAGAATACCCAAGATTAGATTATTCAAATGAAAAAGTAATTTATGGAATGAACAAGAAGGTAAAAGATTTTGTACTGTTTGGTGATAATCAAATATTTATAAACCATCCAGAATTTAATGTTTATAAAGAAAAATAGGAATCAGCAGAGATTTGCAAATGGATTTTATGTTTGTAAATCTCTGCGACCTTTTAAAGAGAGGTGAAAAATTTGCTTAAATATACATTAAAAAGATTATTGCAGTTGATCCCTACATTATTAATAGTGGTACTTATAATATTTGTCATAACTAGAGTTGTACCTGGTAATCCAGCAGCTGTAATGCTAGGACCTCAAGCTAGTGTTCAAGATGTAGAAAAATTAGAGGAAGAATTAGGTTTAAACAATAGTATTTGGACTCAAATGCTAGATTATTTAAAGGGTTTACTAAAAGGAGATCTTGGTAAATCCTATTACTATAATGAACCTGTAATAGATATTATTAGTGAAAGATTTCCAAATACTTTATTGTTATCTGTTTTTAGCATGTTTTTAAGTCTATTAATTGGGATTCCAGCAGGAGTTATATCTGCTACAAAACAGTATTCTAAATTTGACTATATAACTATGGTTTTAGCTTTAATAGGTATTTCAATGCCTGTATTTTGGCTAGGACTAATGCTTGTATTAATTTTTAGTGTAAAACTTGGTTGGTTACCTTCAGTAGGTATAGGGGAGGCAGGCTTTATAGATGGACTTAAACATATAATTTTACCTGGTTTATCTCTAGCAATTATATCTGCTGGAGTGTTTGCAAGATTTACTCGTTCAAGTATGCTAGATATTATTAAGGAAGATTATATAAAGACTGCTAGAGCAAAAGGATTAAGGGAAAAGATAGTTATTTGGAAACATGCTTTTAAAAATGCATTGCCACCTATTATCACTATTATAGGTATTCAATTTTCTTCTTTACTTTCTGGTGCTATACTTACTGAAACTATTTTTAGCTGGCCAGGAATGGGAAAATTGATTGTAGATTCTATTGAAAAAAGAGATTATTCCTTGGTACAAGGAGGAGTACTCTTTGTTGCCTTCGTATATGTAGTTATTAATCTAATTGTAGATATTAGTTATGCTTTATTAAATCCAAAAGTTAGAGCAGAATTTGAAGGTACTAAGGAAGGGGGTAAGTAATGAGGATGGAAGATATGAAAAGACATGATGAAATAGATGAAGAAACTTTATTAAACTTGGAGATTATGAAAAAAGAAGAAAAAGCCAACAGTTTTATTAAGAAATTATTGAGAAACAAAACAGCTGTTGTTGGGATGATAATTATAACCATAACTATTATATCTGCTATATTTTCTCCCTTTCTTTCAACCCATGACCCTAATAAGGTAAACACCGAAGAAGCTTGTTTAAAACCTGGTGAAAATGGTCATATATTTGGAACTGATGAATATGGTAGAGATTTATATAGCCGTATAGTATATGGTTCAAGAATATCTATAATAGTTGGAGTATGTGCAACCACTTTAGGTGCAATATTGGGAATCATACTTGGAATAATTTCTGGTTATAAAGGAGGAATTACAGATACAATTATAATGCGATTTGTAGATGGAATGTTTGCTTTCCCTTTTATATTATTAGCTATAGTAATGATGACTGTATTTGGTAGTGGATTGCAAAATGTTGTACTTGCCATTGGTATTGCTAATATACCAAGTTATGCTCGTATTGTAAGAGGACAAGTTCTTATTGTAAAAAAACAGGAGTATTGCCAAGCATTAATAGCCCTAGGGGCATCTAATAAAAAAATAATAATAGATCATATTTTTCCTAATATTTTATCTCCTATTATTGTATATGGGACTTTAAATATTGCGGGAGCAATAATAAGTGAGGCTGCTCTTAGTTTTCTAGGTTTAGGAATACAACCACCAACTCCATCTTGGGGAAATATTTTGAAATCTGGAAAGGATTATTTAATTACAGCTCCCCATATAGCAACATTTTCTGGACTGGCTATATTAGTGACTGTTTTAGGTTTCAATTTATTTGGTGACGGAGTAAGAGATGCTTTAGATCCAAAATTAAAACAATAACTAATAATATTCAATAACGGGTGGTGAAAAAATGGAAGAGAAACTTTTAGAAGTAAAGGATTTAAAAACTTATTTCCATACTTCTTCTGGAGTAGTAAAGGCAGTAGATGGAGTAAGTTTTAGTATAGATAGAGGTAAAACTTTAGGAATAGTAGGTGAGTCTGGCTCAGGAAAAAGTGTAACAGCTTCAACTATTATGGGACTTATACCTTCTCCACCGGGGAAAGTAGAAGGTGGAGAAATTATATTTGAAGGAAATGATATATTAAAAATTCATAAAGAAGAACTTTTAAATATACGAGGAAAAGATATTGCAATGATATTTCAGGATCCAATGACAGCTCTTAATCCAGTTTTCACAGTAGGATATCAAATTACTGAAGCTATTTTAGCTCATAGAGATATATCAAAAAAAGATGCAAAGAAAATTGCTATTAATGCTTTAGAAATGGTAGGAATACCAGATGCAAAATCCAGATATAAATGTTATCCTCACGAGTTTTCAGGGGGAATGAGACAAAGAGCTGTTATCGCTATGGCTATAGTGTGTGATCCAAAACTTCTTATTGCTGATGAACCTACTACAGCTTTAGATGTAACTATACAAGCTCAGATATTGGATTTAATGAAAGAATTACAAAAAAAGTTAAATACATCTATTTTAATAATTACTCATGATTTAGGTGTAATATGGGAAGTGTCAGATTATGTAATGGTGATGTATGCTGGAAGAACTGTAGAATATACAGAAACTAAGACTCTTTATAAAAATGCAAAGCATCCATATACTTGGGGATTATTAGATTCAATTCCCAAGTTAGAAAGTGATAGTGATAAGATGTTAAATACTATAGAAGGTAATCCTCCTGATTTAAGATCTACAGGGAAAGGATGCAATTTTGCTGGAAGATGTCCTTATGCTAAAGATATTTGTAAAAAGTCACCTCCAAAATTAGTGGAGGTAGAACCTAAACATTTTGTGGCATGCTATTTCCAGACAGAAGATACTAGCCTTGGAAAGGGGGGCCAGATTAAAAATGAGTGAAGTTATATTAGAAGTAGAAAATTTAAAAAAATATTTTCCTGTAACAAATGGGAAGCTTTTTGGGAGAACTAATTATTTAAAAGCTGTGAATGATATATCCTTTACTATTGAAAAAGGGAAGACTTTAGGACTTATAGGGGAATCTGGCTGTGGCAAATCTACTGTTGGAAAGACAATAATAGGTTTAAATAATATTACAGACGGAGTTATAAAGTTTAAGGGGAAAGATATAGGTAGTTTAAATAATAAAGAAATGAAACCTTTAAGAAAAGATATTCAAATGATATTTCAGGATCCCTATTCTTCATTAGATCCAAAAAAGAAAATTGGATATTCTGTTAAAGAACCTTTAGATATTCATAATATTGGGGAGGAGGGGGAAAGACAAGATAAGGCTAGACAACTTTTAGAAATGGTAGGCCTTAGCTATTATTATATGAATAGGTATCCCCATGAATTTAGTGGTGGACAGAGGCAGAGAATAAATATAGCTAGGGCTCTTACTTTAGATCCAGAACTAATAATTTGTGATGAACCAACTTCTGCGTTAGATGTTTCCATACAAGCTCAGGTTTTAAATATTTTCAAACAATTGCAAGAAAAATTTGATTTAACTTATTTATTTATATCTCATAATTTAAGTGTAGTGAAATATTTAAGTGATGATATTGCAATTATGTATTTAGGAAAAATAGTTGAAATAGGTGATGTAAAGGAGATATATAAAAATCCTCTTCATCCTTATACAAAAGCACTATTTTCAGCTATTCCTACTGAAGATCCTAACATAATAAAAGATAGAATTAATCTTAAGGGGGAAATACCTAGTCCATTAAATCCTCCTTCAGGATGTAAATTTCATAATAGGTGTCCTCATAAGATGAAAGTTTGTGAAGAAGTAGATCCTAATTTAATAAATGTAGATGTTAATCATAAAGTTGGGTGTCATTTATATAAATAAAGTTTCAGGAGGGATGAAAATGGATATTAAGCAAAATCTTTGGAAGAAAGTTGATGAAAAAAAAGAAGAATTAATAGATTTAACCTCAAAACTCATTTCAATTAATTCGGAAAATCCACCAGGAAATATGGAAGAGATAACCTTTTTTATATGTGATTATCTAAAAAGAAAAGGTATAGATTATAAGGTTTTAAGTCCAATGGAAGATAAGCCAAATATAATAGCTAGAATGGGAAATAAAAAGGGCAAGACTTTAATTTTTAACGGACATAGTGATGTAGTACCAGTAGGAGATTTGTCAAAATGGGATTTTGAACCTTTCTCTGGAGAAGTAAGGGATGGGAAAGTATTAGGTAGAGGTACCTCCGATATGAAAGGTGGCTTAGCAGGAGTACTATTTGCTATGGGAGTTTTAAAGGATGAAAATATAGATATTAATGGTGAAATAATATTGACTGTAGTACCAGATGAAGAAACTGGAGGAGATTTCGGAACTAAATGGCTAGTGGAAAATGATTATGTAAAGGGAGATTATTGTATTGTTGCTGAACCTACAGATATTGATAATATTGAGGTAGGACAAAGGGGGAAAATATTAGTAAAATTATATTCTGAAGGGGTCTCGGCTCATGGTAGTTTATCTCCCTATGTGGGCCAAAATGCTATTTTGAAACTAACAAAGGTTTTAAATGAATTATATAAATTAAATAAATTGACTGGGAATTACGATGATGAGATACAATCTGTTATTGATGAATCAAAGAAAGTAGCTAAGAAATGCTTAGGTGTAAAAGGTGTGGAAAATATTATTGATCATGTAACAGTTAATATAGGAAAAATAGAAGGTGGAACTACCGTTAATATGGTAGCTGACTATGCAGAGGCAGATTTAGATATTAGAACACCTCTAGGGGTTTCTTCAATAGATGTACTAAATGTACTGGAAAAAATATTAAATGATTTAAAACTAGATAATATAACCTATGAATTTCTATGGACTTCAGAGCCCAATAATGTATCTGTAAAAAGTAATTTAGTTCAATCAGTAAAGAAAAATGCAGAATCTGTAGTAGGTAGAAATGTTACTGCTACTTATCAATGGGCATCTAGTGATGCAAGATATTTTAGAGAAGCAGGTATAGAAACTATTCAATATGGTGCTGCCAATACAGAAGGCATTCATTCCTACAATGAAACAGTAAATATTCAAGACTTAATTGATGGAGCAAAAGTTTATTTGGGGGCAGTTGTAGATTTATTATAATAATTTTAAAAGAAAGGAGAAAGAATATGATTCTTTTTAAAAACTGCTCTATTGCTGATGTGAAAAATGGCAGATTTATTGATAGAGATATATTAATTGAAGGAGAGAAGATAAAAGAGGTTAGTAACAATATAGATATATTAGATGAAAATATAGAGATTATTGATATAAAAAATAATAAAGTATTTCCTGGGTTTATAGATGGTCATTCCCATATAGGAATGTGGACATTAAACTATAATGGAAATGATGCTAATGAATGCATACAGCCTATGACTCCATCTTTAAGAGCTATAGATGGATTAAATCCACAAGATAGGGCTTTTGAGTCTGCCTACAAGGCAGGTATAACTACAATTATGATTTGTCCTGGAAGTGGAAATGTAATAGGAGGACAAGCTGCTATTATAAAATCTTGTGGAAAAACAATAGAAGAAAAACTTATGAAATTTCCTGCAGCATTGAAGGTAGCTTTAGGAGAAAATCCTAAAAATGTTTATTCAGAATTAAAAATGTCTCCTAGCAGTAGAATGTCTACAGCTTCTCTTTTAAGAGAAAAATTTGAGAAAGCAAAGCTATATTTAGAAGAAAAAGAACAAGGAAAGTTAGTAGAATATGATATGGACTTAGAAGCAATAATTCCTGTTATGAAAAAAGAAATTCCTTTAAAAATACACAGTCACAGAAGTGATGATACTATTACTGGAATAAATATTGCTAAAGAATTTGGTTTAAAAGCTACACTTGACCATTGCACAGAAGGATATTTAATAATTGATAAATTGAAAGAAGTAAATTTTCCTATTATGGTAGGTCCATTATTTTCTTTTAGAACAAAGGATGAAGTAAAAAATGCTACTTATGAAAATCCTATTGAATTAATAAGGAATGGTTTAAATATATCAGTTGTTTCAGATCACCCATTTTCTAACTGTGAGTACCTTCCTATATATGTAGGGTTATTAGTAAAGTATGGGATGGATTATTTTGATGCAATAAAAACAATTACTATTAATCCTGCAATGGCATTAGGAATAGATAATAGAGTTGGAAGTATTGAATCTGGCAAAGATGGAGATTTAGTAATATTTGATGGAGATCCTCTTGAGATTTCTACTAAAACTTTATTAACTATGATAAATGGACGAATAGTTTATAGGGCTAATAAATAGAAAGGTAGGAGAAAAAATGCTTCTTTTAAAAAATGGAAAAATATTTACTATGACTTCTAATAGAGTTATATATGGAGATATTCTAATAGAAGGTGGAAAGATTAAAGAGATAAGCAATAATATTTCTAATGTTGAAGCCAAGACAATAGATTTAAAAAATAGCATAGTTATGCCTGGACTTATTGATGCTCATAGTAGTTTAGGGCTTATTGAAAATGGAGTGGGTTTTCCAGGAAATGATTTAAATGAAAAAGCTGATAATATGACTCCTCAGCTAAGAGTTGAAGATGGGATAAATATATTAGATAAAAGTTTTGAAGAAGCAGTAAAAAATGGTATTACTTCTACATTAATATGTCCTGGCTCTGAACAAGTAATTGGGGGACAGTGTTCTGTATTTAAAACTTATGGGAAAAGTATAGATGAAATGAATTATAAAAATTTTGCTGCTCTTCAAATAAATTTAGGAGATAAAGTTAAAAGTTCAAACCAAAATAAAATAGAAATGCCTATGTCTAGAATGGGAATAGCCTATATTATTAGGAATCTTTTTAAAGAAGGGACTGAATATATTAAGAGAAATAATAATATTTCATACAAAGATTACAATGTAAAATATGAAAGTTTAAAATCAGTATTATTAAAGAAAATTCCAGTGATATTTTCGGCAGATAAAGTAGAGGATATTTTGACTGCAATAAATATTGGAGAGGAATTTGGTTTGAATATTATACTTCAGTCTTGTACAGAAGGATATTTAATCGTTGAAGAATTGAGAAAAAGAAATATTCCAGTATTATTAGGACCTTATCTTACAGACTATTCTAATTTGGAACTAGTAAATAGAAGCTGTAAGACACCTTGTACTTTATCAAAGTCTGGTATATTAACTTGTATAGTTACTAATCATCCTGATGTTCCTATAGACTTATTAACAATAAATGGAGGAATTGCTGTTAAAGAAGGAATGGATTATGGAGAAGCTCTAAAATCTATAACTATTAATCCAGCAAAAGTATTAGGAATAAGTGATAAGGTTGGAAGTATAAGTGAGGGAAAAGATGCAGATATTGTGGTGTTTAATGGAGATCCATTAAAAGTTAGAACAAGAACTTTATTGACTATAATAAATGGGCAAATTGTCTATGAAGGATAGGTGATAGCTATGGATAAATTAGCAGTATTAACAATAGGGCAATCTCCTAGAGTAGATGCAATACCTGATATTAAAGATGCATTAGGTAGTGAAATACAAATAGTTGAATTTGGTATTTTAGATAGATTTAGTGAAGAGGAGGCTATAGAAAGTCTTTATCCTTCAGATGGAGATAGGGTTTTAGTGAGTAGATTGAAATCAGGCAGAGGAATAAAAATGGCTGAGAAGAAGGTCCATGAATTAGTTCAAGAAACTCTAACCTATATAGAAGAAGATGGGATAGATAAAATACTATTACTTTGTACAGGTAAGTTTCCTAACTACAAGTATAATGGATTATTAATAATGCCCTATGAAATAACTCATGGGGTGGTAAAGATACTAGCTAAGGGAAAGAAAATAGGTATAATAGTACCTAATGAAGAACAAGTAGAGAGTTCTATTAAACTTTGGAAAGAAACAGGAATGGAAGTGGTGGCTAAAAGTGCATCTCCCTATGAAGAAGAATTAGAAAAACTTGAAAACATAGCTAATCAGTTTAAAGATGAAGATGTACTTTTCATAGTCTTAGATTGCATGGGTTATTCCAAAGATATGAAAAAAATTGTCCAAGAAAGAAGTGGAAAACCAGTTATTCTTTCAAGGACTTTAATAGTACGAATTTTAAAAGAATTATTTTGATAAGGAATATATGTCATGAATTTTTAAGCCTAGTTGTAATAATAATCTATTTTGAGAATTATCTAGGTCATAGCCAGTTACTTGGGATAGGCGATCCATTCTTTTATAGAGAGTATTCCTATGAATGTACATTGTTTCAGCAGATTCTGTTATGCTAAAGTTAAAATCTACTAATACTTTAAGGGTCTCTAAAAGGTCAGCGTTATTTTCTTTATCATAGTTTATAATTTTTTTAATAGTAATATTATATATTCTTTCTATTATAGGGTTATTTGTAAGACTATATATTAGGTGGTAAAGAATTAGGTCATTATAAGGATAAATATTTTTAGTCCCTTTAAAAATATCTGAGCCTATTTTTAAGCTGAATACTGCATCATTATATGCATATTTTAATTTATCTATAGGCTCATAATAACGGCTTATTCCTATAGAGAATTTATATTCAGGAATATAAAGCTCTAGTTGCTGAATTAGCTTACTAAAATTATCTATTTGTGTGGAATCAGGTGTATCATCTTTTGTTTGAATAAAGACTATTCCCTTATTATCAATTATATAATAGTCTTCTGGATATCTACTTTTTGCAATACTTAATGTTTTATTCATTATATTATTAGGAATAGTAGTTTGACTTGAAAAATTGTTATTAGTATTTTTTAAGGGATGAATCTTAAGAATCCATACAAATAATTTTTGTTCATATTGAAATTGGAGTTTATCTCCTTGAGCTTTGATAAAATTTTTATCTTGATAAAGGCCATATAATAAGTTATGAATAAATTCTTCTTTTGATTTTTCATGGAACATTTGTCCTTTATTATAAGTAAGTATATTTATTATTATATGAGGAATTATCACATTAGCTAACTCATCTATTATTTTCATTTCTTTCTCTTTTTCTTTTAGGATAAAACATAAAAATCCTAAATTTTTTTGAGGAATTTTTAGAGGATAGAGAATATAATATTCCTTATCATGTAAAACTATTTGATTTGTAAAACTGTGTTTATTATTTATATTGCTAGTTAATAAGCTGTATATTTTGTCTATTGGTATTTTACGTTTTTTAGCATCATGTTCAGGTTTTGAATAATTTATTATTTGAAAATCTTCTGCAAAAAGAACTACGGGCTTATCAATATAAATGTTTAATAAACTTAGTATATTGTCCATAGTAAAGTAATTACTATTTTTTAGAGCATTTAAATTTAAGCTAAACTGGTCAAAAAAACATTCGTTTGCATAATTTTTTGGAATTATTCTACTAACTATATTTTTAAAAGTTGTAGAAGTAGAAAAAATAAATATAGGGAAATCTAAATCATTATTTAATATATCAATATCTTTTAGTGCATTATCTATATTATCAATAGGTGATTGGTTACATACTATTCCTAAGGCAGAGATATTTTTTTTATTTAATAATTCTACAGTATTAAATATATTAAGATTATTTTTTTCAAAGATGTAGTTATTAACTAGTAGAAATGAGTTTTTTTCTATTTTGTATAAATGTTCTGGAACATCAATTATGTCTATATGATCTATATCTTTATTCAAATCAAAATTTTTATTTAAAAGCTTAATTTCCTTTGGTGAATATTTTATACTAATAAGTTCTTTTATTTTCATTATATGCTCGGCTCCTTTTTTAAATAATTAGCAATATGAGAATAAGAATAGAAAATTTTAAAATAGATGATTTTATCTAATATAGAGTTTTCAAAAGATTTAAAAAATATTATTTTTATTTTACATTAGGAAGATTATAAAATCAATATGTAATTTAACAAAATCTGATTTATATATCATTTTACAAAAGCTATAAACTTTTATTATTGGTTGACGATATATATAATGCATAGGAAATTTTAATTATAAAAACATAAAAACTATTAACTTTTATTTATCTTTGCCGATATGTATAGTATAGAAAAATTAAATATTATTTATCATGTTAATAAGCCATATAGGCTTGTTATATATAACTAAATGCGAAAAAGGAGTTTCGCAAAATAAAAATTTCAAGGAGGAAGAAAAATGAGAATTAATAACAACATGATGGCAATGAATGCCAACAGACAATTAGGTATCAACAATACAGGAACAGCTAAATCCTTAGAAAAATTATCATCAGGATTTAGAATCAACAGAGCAGGAGACGACGCAGCAGGACTAGCAATATCAGAAAAAATGAGAGGTCAAATCAGAGGATTAAACATGGCTTCCAAAAATGCTCAAGATGGTATTTCATTAATCCAAACTGCAGAAGGTGCATTAGATGAAACTCATGCAATCCTTCAAAGAATGAGAGAGTTAGCAGTTCAATCAGCTAATGATACAAATGTTGAAGTAGATAGAGGTGAAATTCAAAAGGAAATAGATCAATTATCAGCAGAACTTACAAGAATAGCTGATACTACAGAATTCAATACTCAAAACTTATTAGGTGGAGATTTTAGTGGTAAGTTCCATGTTGGAGCTAATTCAGGACAAAACGTTGATTTAGCTATTGGTAATATGAGTGCTGAAGCGTTAAATGTTCAAGGAGTAGTATATGATGCAACAGATGTTGAAGATGTTGAAGGTCTTCAAGTTAGAAGTAAAACTGGTGATGCCCTAGAAATTGAGTATAAAGCTCTAGGAGGAGATGCAGAAATAAAAGAAACAACAGCAGAGTTTGATGCTGAGAGTGGTAAGATAACTATTACTCTTGCACAAGATGATGCTAATCAAGGTACTGCAACTCATGCTGATATAAAGGCTGCATTGGAATCTGTAGCTGAAAAAGCTGGAATATCAATTTCCACAACAGATGATTTTGCAAAAGATACTGTAGCTACAGCAGCTCCAGCAGCAACAACAGTAAATGTAGCTGATGTAGACGAAGAAGCTAGTAAAAAAGTAGGAATTAACGTTTCTAGTCAAGAAGCGGCAGATGCAGCAATAACTACTATAAATAAAGCAGTTGAAACTGTTTCATCTGAAAGATCTAAACTTGGTGCTATGCAAAATAGATTAGAACATACTATCAAGAACTTAGACAATGCTTCTGAAAATCTACAAGCAGCAGAATCAAGAATTAGAGACGTAGACATGGCAAGAGAAATGATGGAATTTACAAAACAAAACATCTTACAACAAGCTTCAACAGCTATGTTGGCTCAAGCAAATAGCCTTCCTCAAGGAGTATTACAACTTTTAAGATAGTGTGACATTAGAACGTTTTATTTGCCACATAAAGATGAGGAAACTATTTACGGGTCCCTCAAAGAGTAATTTTTGAGAGAAAATTGGGTGAATTGCTGGAACTTCCTAAAGCTCTACTTCCTACAACGTAGTTGGAAACAGCAAACGTGAAAGGTTTAGAATAGTAGAGATGAAACAATGGATAATCAGCAGCCAAGCTCCTGTACTGAAAAGTTGGAGAAGGTTCAACGACTAGGATATACCACCTAAGGTTTTGCTATGGTGATGAAGTCTATAGGAGAAGAGGTCCTCCAAAGTGCCCAACAGCCACAATATTATGGTTGAAGATATAGTCTGGCATATATTGAAAGATATGTGATGGTCCGCAAGCAAACCAAGCACCTCAAACAGTACTACAATTATTAAGATAATTAGGAAACAAAATTTAAGCCGAGAATTTCTCGGCTTAAATTTTACCTTCTTTTTGCTTATCTTTTTTCCCTGTTTGCATTTTTTTATATATTTTATTCATATATTCTTCACTTTTTTTAAGCCCAAGTTTTGAAGCCTTAGTTCTCAGAGTTGATTCTGTATATCCTAATTTTTTAGCTAATTTATTATTATCAGAATTAGGATATTCATTTTTCATGATTTGTTTTTTTTCATTTAAATTATATTTTGAGATGTTACCACCTTCCATATATACAAACATATGTTTTGCATATTATATCATATTGTATTATATATATCTAGCGTGCTTATATATTTTCATGTAACTTTTAAAATTAGATATTTGATTATTACAAAAATTTAAGCACAAATTTATGCAAAATTTTGATACTTTCTTAAGAAAGTATGTTATTGTATATATGATTTCAAATACTTTCATATTAAAATTAATGTAGATATTATCTTTATATTAATTACTATTTAAACTTAATAAGTCAAAATTTTATTAAAAGGAGTGATTAAATTTATTAAGTTTTAACTGTACATAATAAGGAAGTTTAGCAATTATATAGATTGTAAATTTAAAATAGGCTTAATACATTTTAATGTAGGAGGGGGAAAATAGTTGAAAGAGAAGGCTATAGTGAAATCTATAAATAAAGAATCTTTCTTTTGGTTATTTGGTATTTTTATTTTTTTTGGATTATTTATCCATGTTATGGGAGCAGCTAATATGTTTAAAACAATGATGGCCACTGCTCATGATTTAATTCTAAATACAGCTTTTTTTATTATGGGAGTTGCTGTGCTTTCTAGTGCTTTTTCATCTATATTATCTGAGTTTGGAATTGTTGCTATTATTAATAATATATTAAGTCCTATTATAAAACCTTTGTTCAATCTTCCTGGAGTAGCAAGTCTTGGAATATTGACGACTTATCTTTCTGATAATCCAGCAATTATTTCTTTAGCACATGAAAAGGATTTCAAGAAGTATTTTAAGAAGTATCAGCTTCCTGCTATTACAAACTTAGGTACATCTTTTGGAATGGGACTTATAGTATCAACTTTTATGATGGCCCAAGCTAAAAATGGTGAGAATTTTTTAGCTCCAGTTGTAATAGGAAATATAGGTGCTTTTATAGGAAGTATAGTAAGTGTAAGATTGATGCTAAACTATACCAAGGAGATTTACGGTACAGAAGAATATGTGTTTTTTGGTGAAGATAGTTCTTATGATATAACGAAATGTAGGGAAATAAGATCAGGAACTACATTACAAAGGTTCCTTGAAGCAATACTTGATGGAGGAAAGGTAGGAGTTGATTTAGGATTATCTGTTATTCCAGGAGTTGTGATTATTTGTACATTTGTAATGATGTTTACTAATGGTCCATCTGCAAGTGGAATGTATACAGGTTCAGCTTATGAAGGTATAAGAGTACTTCCTTGGATAGGAGAAAAGTTAAAGTTTATATTATATCCGCTTTTTGGGTTTAAAAATCCTGAATCAATAGCATTTCCAGTTACTTCTTTAGGTTCTGTAGGGGCAGCTCTAGGGCTTGTAACAAAATTTTTAGCAGAGGGTCTTATTGGTAAAAATGAAATAGCAGTATTTACAGCTATAGGAATGTGTTGGAGCGGATATTTAAGTACTCATGTAGCAATGATGGATGCATTAGATATGAGGGAATTAACAACTAAGGCCATTATTAGTCATACTATAGGAGGATTATGTGCAGGTATAGTTGCCCATTTCATCTATCTTATATATTCTATTATATAATAATATGTTTTGAATATTATTAGTTATGTTTTAATATTACAAACAGGAAGTAATACTAGGTTGAATTTTAGCATGGGAGTTAGAAAGAGCATACGAAAACAATGTTAAATAGTATTAAGCTATTGTAAATTATATTTATAAAATTGTTGGAATATATGTTTATCATATAATAAACATATAGAGAAGGATATAAAGGAACAATTAGAAGCTATAAATAATAAGGAAATACTAAATGAACTAGCTAGAAATGCAGTCAAGACTAAATTATTAGAAGAATTTAAAGAACCATTAGATAAGACATTAGAATAAATTCAGGAATCTTATAGGATTTCATTTTGGATTTTAGGCAGTACTACTTCTAAAAATTGCCTTGTATGTTTAAATATATTAAGTGGAAAATACATATGAGGTGATAATATTGAAAGAAAAGAAAAATGATAAAAAAAATAATAAGAATTTTTTCAAACAAATGAATTATGAAATTGCTGGTGAACATGGCATAATAGATAATGAAGACATGAAAAACAATAGAAAATTAAATAATAAAGATAGGCAAGATCAGAAAGATAATAAAAAATAAATAGAACCCTAGTTGCTATAAATTATAGTGACTAGGGTTAATGATTTTATTTTAATACATTTTTATAAAACTTGTAGGATATTTTATTTTACTATAATATAGGGATATATATTTTCTGTACATAACTTACTTATCATTAGTGAAGTAACATGTAATAGATTTAGAAATTTTACTTATGTATAATTTTATTAGAAAGGGTTCGTATAACTATGAATAAAAGACAATGTGATTTATTAAAAAAGTTAATAACTCAGAAGAAATATATGCCTATGAAGTATTTTTCTGACATATTAAACATATCAAGGAAAACGGTATCAAATGATATTGATGAAATTGAAAAAATTATTAATCCTATTGGTGCTAAGATAGATAGGAAACAAGGAATAGGCATAAGGATATACTATACTCCGTCTCAATTAGATGAATTGAATAATATACTAAACAATATTAAAGTTTCTAACAAAGACAATGATTTAGAATATAGAAGAATACAGATTTTATTGAACTTACTTATCCCTACTAGTGAATATACTACAATTCAAAAACTTTCAGACGAACATATGGTGAGTAGAACCTCTATTAATAATGACTTAGATGAAATCCAAAAGATATTAGATATATACAATTTAAGTCTATCAAAAACATTAAAGGGAACAAGAATAGTTGGTAGTGAAATAAATATTAGAAAAGCTTTGGTTTCTATAGTTCAAGAATATGGAAAGACTAATCCTGATTATATTGTTGAGTATCAGAACATTCGCCATAAAGAACTTAATATTGATGAAATCAATACTATACTAAACAAGGAATCTGTTTTCTTTTTTGAAGAATTATTGAATGAATTAGAAAATAAATTGAAACTGGTAATATATGAACCTTATTATACAAATCTGCTAACCCATTTAGTAATTATGACAAATAGGATTATTAATGGGAATTATATTGATGATATTTTAGATTTAAATGAATCTGTATTGGTATTGGATGAAGAATTGTATAGTAGTGCTATTTATCTAATAAGGGAAATAGAAAAGAAATTTAATATTGAGATTGACAAGCAGGAAATAGTATACATATATAAACACTTAATATCAATAGGGCTAAGCCATGACAATAAGGATGATAATAATGAAAAGAATATTAAGGAATTTGATTTGCCACCAGCTCATTTTACAGAATATTTAATAGATATTGTATCACAAATGTCAAATACTAACTATAGATTAAGGCCTAATTTATACGATAGATTGTTGCTACACATTAAGCCTATGCTAAATAGAATAAAATATAATATTCAGATTAAGAACCCTTTGTTAAATGATTTTTTGAGAGAATTTGAAGAAGAGTTTTTTATAATGAAGATTGCTTGCTTTTTAGCTTGCAATAAATTTGGAATAAATAAGATAAATGACCATGAGGTATCCTATATTCTTTCTTATTTTATATCTGAAAACGAAAAAATTGTAGAGGCAATGAAAATAAAAATATTGGTTATTTGTCATAGTGGATATGGTACTAGCCAGTTATTAGCAGCTAGGTTGGAAAAGGCTTTTAATAATATTGAGGTAGTTAATATTGTTGCATCTAAATCAGTAGATAGTATTGATTTAGATAAAATAGATTTAATAGTTTCTACTGTAAATTTAGATATAGAACAACCGTATTTAATAGTATCTGCATTTTTAAATGAAATTGACAAGGAAAATATAAGAAATTATATAGAAATGATACTAGAGAACAAAAGAAAACTTTCCTCAAATAATCCTGTAAAAACAATCTCATTAGAAACTATTAATAGCTGCAAAGATATGGAAGAATTTAAGAAGTATTTTATTGAAGATAACTTAATCCATATAAAAAATAATACCTATGTATACCTTGTATATAGTGGACAAGATTCAGTTAAAAAATATGTATATGAACAGGATAATTCATGGAAGCATATATTTGCTATAAGGTATTCTAACTATGTATATTTATCAGAGGTATTAAGGCAGATTGCGGGGGGATGTTTAAATGAGGAAAGATAATATGGAAGACAAAAATATACTTAGTCTAGATAATATTATTTTAAATAGTAAACTACATTGTAAAGAAGAAGTTATTGATAAATTATTTGATATTCTAGTAGATTCAGGGGCTGTTTTAGATAAAAAAACGTTTATAGAGGACATATATGAAAGAGAAAGTAGAGGGTTTACTTTTGCTGGAGATTATTTAGCTATTCCCCATAGCTTTTCTAATTGTGTAGCTTGGCCTCAAATAGCTATTATTAGGACAAATAATGCTTTTGTATGGGATGAAAATGAAAATTTAGTAAAATTGGTTATTATGCTTGCTATTCCTGAAAGTACTGAGAGGGAAAAAGAATTAGAGATACTAAAAAATATTGTTTATTCATTAGGAGATGTGAATTTAGTTAAAGATTTATTGGAGGTCAATACAAAGGAAGAATTAATTAAACTTATTTATAGTTATGCTGATAATCAATAGGAGGTTATTATGAGAGTAAGTATATTTAAAAGAGGAATAGCTACAATACTTGATATTTATATATCATCAGTTTTGGCTCATATACCTATTTTATTAATTTATAGTATAGAAACTGGTGAAGTACAGATGACTAAGGAATTATCAGCTTTATCTACATTAAATGGAGTATTAGCTTGCATATTAGGAATTTTAATAGCCTTATTTTATTATGTAATATTACCTGTGTATAAATTTGATGGACAAACTTTAATGAAAAAAACATTAGGCTTTAAAGTAGTAAAGATGGATGGCAATAATGTAGATTTAAATACAATGTTTAAAAGAGAATTATTAGGTTCTATGATTTTAGAAGGCGGATTCGTAATTGGTGGAAGTTATTTAAGGCAATTAATATTAATAATTATTGGCTCAAAATCATTATATAAGGGACTTTTATATGTTTCTTTTGTAACTACGATTTTATCTATAATAATTATGATTTTTTCAAAGTCAAATAGGGCTATCCACGATTATATTGCAGGTACTAAAGTTTTAAATTTAAAAGATTAGTATATTAATTTTTTTATATATAAAACCATAATAATGGAGGTGGAAATGATGAAAAAGATATATTTGTTTTGTGATAATGGAATGAGTACAAGCATGATTGCTAAAAAGATGCAAGATGTTGGTGATAAGCACAAATTATCCATAGAAGTAAAGGCTTTTCCAATTAGAAATTTGGAGAAGATATTGGATGAGAAGAATCCTGACTGTGTATTATTAGGGCCACAAGTTAGACATTTATTTGAGGATACTAAAAACAGAGTGAAAGATTATAATGTTCCAGTTGGAGTTATTGATTCCGTTGATTATGGAATGATGGATGGAGAAAAAGTGTTAAAAAAATCAATAGTATTGATGAAAAAATATAAAGGTTAGGGGAGGTTAAAATGTTTGAAAAACTAGAGAAGGTCTTAATGCCTGTAGCAGATAGGTTAGGCAAGAATAAAGTTTTAGTTGCTATACGTGATGGTTTTTTGGTATCAACTCCATTGATAATTGTAGGGTCTCTATTTATTTTAATAGCAAATTTCCCAATACCAGGATGGTCTGAGTTTTGGGCAAAAATATTTGGAGAAGGATGGGAATCCTATTTATCTAATGTAGCAAGAGCAACTTTTGATATTATATCGTTATTAGCAGTTATTGGTATAGGATATTCTTATTCTAGACAAATAGGAGCAGATAGAATACAAGGAGCAATTGTTTCTCTTGTGTCTTTTGTAATTTTAATGCCTACAACAATTGTATATGAAGGTGCAAAAGGGACTGAAACATTGAATGCTATAAGCTTTTCTTTTACAGGAACAAGTGGAATATTTTTATCAATGATTGTTTCAATTTTATCTGTTCGAATATTTAACTGGGCTTATAAAAAAGGCTGGACAATAAAGCTGCCAGAAGGAGTGCCACCAGCTGTTTTTAATTCTTTTGCAGCTTTGATTCCAAGTGCTATAGTAATGTTTATATTTTTCCTAGTAAGAATTTTATTTGAGCTTACACCATATGAATCTGCACACAATTTTATATATACTGTATTGCAAGCTCCTTTAATGGGAGTAGGAAATAGTTTAGGTGCACAAATTATTTATGTTGTATCTTGTTCTGTTTTCTGGTTCTTTGGAATAAATGGTCCTGCAGTTGCAAACTCAGTTTTCTCGCCAATATTTAGAACTTTGTCAATAGAAAATTTAAAGGCTTTCCAAGCGGGACTAGCATTGCCACATATATATACAGGACAGTTTGTAGACTTATTCCAAACATTTGGTGGAGGAGGAAGTACTCTCTCCCTAGTTATACTTATGGTGACAGTTTGCAAATCTGAAAGAATTAAACAATTAGGTAAATTGTCCATTGTACCTGGTGTATTTGGTATTAATGAACCTATTATATTTGGTTTGCCAATTGTACTAAATCCTGTGATGATTATACCTTTTATAGGGGTTCCATTAATAAATACTATTTTGTCAGCTATAGCTTTTGAAAGTGGGTTCTTGCCTTATACAAATGGAGTTGAAATACCGTGGACAACACCTTTAGGATTTTCAGGATACTTATCAACAGGTAGTTTAAAGGCAGCATTATTTCAAGTTATATTAGTAGTATTAGGCTGTGTAGTCTACTATCCATTTATAAAGATACTAGATAAGAATTACCTAAAAGATGAGCAATCTCAAACAGAAGAAGATGAATTGGAAGATATTTCATTTGATGATATATCTTTAGATGATATTTAGGAGGTAAATATGAAAGTTTTAATGATATTTGACCAAATACAAGCTGGGATGGGAGGAAAGGAAAGAGCTAATCTTCCATTAGGTGGTAAAAAAGGAGAGATAGGTTCAGTTCCTATGATTGATCCTCATCTTAAAAAAGTAGAAGGTAAGGTCATTGCTTGCTTGTATTGTGGTGACAGTTATTTTAAAGAAAATGAAGAGGAAGTAGTTAAAAAGATGACTGTAATGGTGAAAAAATTAGATCCAGATGTAGTTATCTGTGGACCAGCATATAATTATAATGGCTATGCTTATATGTGTGCTGCTATTTCAAAAGAGATAAGTGAAAAGGCAAATATACCAGTAGTTGCTGCTATGTCTCAAGAAAATGAAGAAACCATTTTAAAATATAAGGAAATAGTGAATATTGTAAAGATGCCTAAAAAAGGTGGTACTGGGTTAAATGAATCATTAAATAATATTTGTATACTAGCAAGAAAACTATTTGATAAAGAGGACATTAGTAAATTGAAAGAAAAGATATGCTATTAAATATATAGGTAGTCTATGTACATAGACTACCTTATATATTGGTTTTTATAATGGGGGTTATATAATGGAAGAAATTTTAAATGATAAGATTGAATATTATAAAGATGAATTATTGAAGTCTATTATAGATCTTGTTAATATAGGAAGTATCAAGGAAAAATCAAAGATAGATGCTCCTTTTGGAGAGATGCCAAAAGCTGCATTAGTAAAAGCATTAGAAATAGCTGAAGGTTTAGGATTCAAAACCAAGAATTTAGATAATTATATTGGATATGCTCAGTATGGTGAAGGAGAAGATTATATAGGAGTTTTAGGACATTTAGATGTAGTCCCTGTAGGGGAAGGTTGGAAATTTCCACCTTTTAGTGGTCATATTGAAAATGGAAAAATATATGGCAGAGGTGTACTGGACAATAAAGGTCCTATTATATCAGCACTTTATGCTTTATATGCTATTAAGGAAGCTGGATTAAAAATCAATAAGCCAGTGAGAATTATATTTGGTACTGATGAGGAAAGTGGATTTAATGATATTCCATATTATCTGGAAAGAGAAAAACCTCCTATAATGGGATTTACTCCTGATTGTAAATATCCAGTTGTATATGGAGAAAGAGGAAGAGCAAATATTCAATTTCAAATAGAGTATAACGATGAAAACTATGAGAGAATTATAGAAGAGTTTTTTAACTTTTTAAATACTTATATTCTTTCTAGTAAGAGTAATGGTGACAGATTAGGGATTAACTTTAGTGATGAAGAATTTGGTACTATGGAGATGAGAAATTACAATATTGGAATAGAAGAATCTAAACTATTATTTAATATTAGTTTAAGCTATCCAGCTATTGTTAGTATTGATGAAATATTAGAAAAGATGGAGTCAAAATTAAGTGAAAACATAAAACTAGAATTATTATTAAATTATAATCCAGTTAAATTTGAAAAGGATTCTTTTTTAGTTAGATCTTTACAAAAAGCCTATGAAGATGTTACAAATTTAGATGGAACTCCTGTCACTACAACAGGAGGAACTTACGCAAAAATAATGCCTAATATTGTACCATTTGGACCTTCCTTTCCAGGGCAGAAGGGAATTTCGCACAATCCAAATGAATACATGGATATAAGTGATATTATTTTAAATGCAAAGATATTTTCTCAAGCAATATACAATTTGGCAAAGTAAATATAATTTTAAAATGAATAGAAATGGGGGATAAATGTGAAGTGGGCAATTATAGCTACATGGAGGATGGCTTTAGAAGGTGTTCAGAAGGCAAATGAATTGTTAAAGAATAAGGAAAGTTCTGGGGATGCTATTGAAACAGCTATAAAGATGGTAGAAGATTTCCCATATTATAAATCTGTTGGATATGGTGGTCTTCCTAATGAGAATGGAGAAGTAGAATTGGATGCTGCTTATATGGATGGTGATAGTCTATCTATTGGAGCTATTGCAGGTATTAAGGATTTTAAAAATCCAATAAGTATAGCTAGAAAATTAAGTGAAGAAAAATTCAATTGTTTTCTAGTTGGTCATGGAGCAGAAGAATATGCTCATAAAAATGGATTTGAAAGAGCTAACATGCTTACAGATAGAGCTATTATTCATTATAAAAATAGGTTAAAAGAGACTGTAGATAAAGGTTTAAGTCCTTATGCAGGACATGACACTGTAGGAATGGTTGCGTTGGATTCCAATTATTCTATGGCTTGTGGTACATCTACAAGTGGATTATTTATGAAAAAAAGAGGAAGAACTGGTGATTCACCATTATCTGGTTCAGGTTTTTATGTAGATAGTGAAATAGGAGGGGCTACTGCTACTGGACTAGGAGAAGATATTATGAAAGGATGTATATCCTATGAAATTGTCAGATTAATGAAGGATGGTTATACACCTCAAGAGGCAGCAGATAAAGCTGTATATGAATTGAATAAATTGCTTGTTGATAGAAGAAAAGAAGCAGGAGATATTTCTGTTGTTTGTATTAATAATAAAGGTGAATTTGGTGTAGCTACCAATATTGAAGGATTTTCTTTTGTAATAGCTACTGATAAATTGGCACCAACTGTATATGTATGTTCAGTAGAAAATAATAAAACAATTTATGAAGTTGCAACTAAAGAATGGCTAGATAATTATATGAATAAAAGGACAGCTCCTTTAAAATTAAAATAACTAAATCTAATAGAGAAAGATGGTGAATACTATGGAAGGTATAGAATTATTAAATTTCCAGATAATTAGCAATGTAGGAGATGCAAAATCATTTTTATTTGAAGCATTGAAAGCAGCAAGGGAAGAAAGATTTGAGGATGCTGAAAAATTTATAAAGGATGCTGAAAATAGTTTAGGGAAAGCCCATGAAATTCATGTGGATTTACTGCAACAGGAAACCCAGGGAGAACCTATTGAGATATCTCTTTTATTAATGCATGCTGAGGATCAAATGATGTCAACTGAAATGTTAAGAGATGTTACTAATGAAATGCTATTAGTTCATAAAAAATATTCAAATGTTAATAAAGAATGATATTAATTATAAATAGCAAGGATATTTTGCAGGTATAAATACTTGTAAGATGTCTTTGCTTTTTATTTTACATATTTATTAAATATATATTCTAAAATTACTAAAGCGGGTATTCTAAATACAAAACTTATAATGAAATAATCAACATAGGGGAACAGTATTTTGTAAGATGGTAAAGTACTGTTTCCCTAACTAGTATTTATAATGCATAAAGCAATTAATCATTTATATGTTAAAATATATAGATAGTGATTAATAAATTAAAAGAGGTGGGTTCATGAGAGATACATATCTTAAGAATATAAATATGAAATATGTAGATGCTATAATGATTGTTGATAACAAGGGTAGAATAGTATATTCAGTTAGATTTAATCCTAGATTTGATAAAGATGGTTGTGAAGATGAACTTGAAAGTATCATTAATAGAAAATTTTTAGAAGTATATCCTACAATAAAACCTGAAGAAAGTTCAGTTATAACCTGTCTTAAATACGGTCTTCCAATATATAGAGAACATCAAAAATTCTATGATGAAAAAAGAAGGGTATACAACACTCAAAATTTAACATTACCTATTATAAGAAGTGGTAAAATACTTGGTACTATTGAATTATCTAAAGATATTACTAGAATCAAAGAAGATACACCTCTAATAGAAAAGGAGTCTGTATCAGTAATAAATACACCTTTTAGATCAGATGAATTTTCTGTAAAGTATGAATTTAAAGATATAATCACTAGAAATGAGGAAATGAAGGAAAATATAGAAAAGGCTAAACTAATTGCAGACAGTTCCTCTTCTATTCTTGTCTATGGAGAAACAGGTACAGGGAAAGAACTCTATGTACAATCTATTCACAATTATAGTTCAAGGTACAATAGACCTTTTATAGCACAAAATTGTGCTGCTTTACCAGAAAGTTTATTTGAGTCAATACTGTTTGGCTCAGTAAAAGGAGCTTTTACAGGATCAACAGATAAACCAGGATTGTTTGAACAAGCTCATGGTGGAACTCTATTCTTAGATGAAATAAATTCTATGCCAATTAGTCTTCAAGCCAAGCTTTTAAGAGTGTTGCAAGATGGTGTTATAAGGAGAATAGGTGATTCAAAAGATAGAAAAGTAGATGTAAGGATAATTGTAGCTATGAATGTTGAACCATTAAAAGCTATTGAAATAGGTCAACTTAGAGAAGATTTATTTTATAGACTTAATGTAGTGAATATAAGATTAGTTCCTTTGAGAGACAGAAAAGAAGATATTCTATTATATGTAGAGCATTTCATAAATAAATATAACAAAGAGTTAAATAAAAATGTTAAGGGAATATCAAAAGAAGTAGAGGAATTATTTATGTTATATAACTGGCCTGGCAACGTAAGGGAACTACAGCATATTATAGAAGCTTCTGTTAATATTATAAATGAAGGAAATATAAAATTAGAAAATCTTCCAATATACTTATCAGAAAAAATAAAAACAGAAGATGATGAATCACCAGAAGAACATTTTTATTTTAGTTTATTAGAAGGTTGCGAGTCACTAGATAATGTAGTAAATAGTATAGAGAAAAAAATGATTATTGATGCACTTGAAAAATCAAAAGGAAATATTTCAAAGGCAGCAGAAGTACTAAAAATAACAAGACAAAGACTGTACTATAAAATGGATAAACATAATATACAATGGGGGTAGTGTAAAAATTCATACGTCAAATAATATTACATAGTGTAGGAAATCATACATTAAAAGAAGGAAAGTTAGCAATGTTCCTTCTTTTTTTATTGGTATCAATATTGCAGTGTATATAGTCGTAATAATAAATTTTAAAATAGATAGAAAGGAGGAGGACAAATGGTAGGATTTAAAAAGGGTGATGCTAAAGGTTTTAAATGTATAAAAGCTCCAAATACTTTGGAACACAGACATTTAAATGAAGATGTAGGATATGGATTAGTATTTATGACAGATTTGTGAAAACGATTGTAAGTAGATATACCTGTTATGAATTCTGTTATAAATATTGCTTTAGCATTAATGGACAAAGATTACAGGAAAGAGGAAAAAGCACTATAAAAACATTAGGGTTAGAAAAATATGATGTTAAAGAATTAGATAACATTTTTTAAAAATATGAAGGAGGTTATCATATGGACCCAGCAACGAGTTATGGAATATTATCTTTACTACCACCATTGGTAGCAGTTATTCTAGCTTTTATTACAAAAGAAGCAGTGTTTTCACTTCTTATAGGGATTTTGGTAGGGATATTTATAACAGGACAAAATGTTTTATTTGGTTTCACTGGTTTAGTTCAAGATGCATTAGGAAATGCAGATTTTATATGGGTAGTATGTATTGAAGTTTTTGTAGGTATAATGGTTGCTTATTTCCAGAAATCTGGTGCAATCAATGCTTTTACAGATAAAATAAGTAAAAAGAACATAAAAGCAGCAGGAGCTCAAATAATGGCTTGGTTGCTTGGAATATTTATTTTCTTTAGTGACTATTTCAGTCCATTATATGTAGGTACAGTAATGAAAGGAATTACAGATAAAGCTAGAGTGTCTAGAGAAAAGCTTTCTTATATATGTAGTTCTACTTCCGCTCCAGTTTGTACTTTGATACCTTTTTCAGCATGGGGAGTCTATGAAGCTGGATTACTTGTAGGAATAGGAGCTTTTGCTAACAAAACTATAGCCACAAATGCAGTAGTTAAAATGGTGCCATATAATTTTTATGGAATAATTTCAATCTTGTTAGTAGGACTTATTGCTGGTGGAATTGTACCAGATTTTGGGCCTATGAAAAAAGCGGAAAAAAGAGCAAGAGAAACAGGAAAAGTTATTGCTGATGGAGCAAAGCCAATGATAGGTAAAGAACTTGAACAAATAAAGCCAAATGAAGGTACAAGGCCTAATCTTTTAATTAACTTTTTCGCTCCAGCAATAATAATAATAGGTGTCACTTTAGGAACTTATTTAATATCAGGGAATGCAAAAACTCTTGAAGGATTTATTGCAGCAGTAGTGTTTCAGTTTATAACTATGCTTATTCAAAAAATGGCTACAGTACAAGAACTTGTTGATACAGCTATAGAAGGAATAAAGGGTATTATGTCTGCTGTAATTATACTGTCTTTAGCTTATTGTTTAAATGCTATTAGTAAAGAATTGGGAACTGCAAACTATGTAGTGTCTATAACTAAAGCATGGATGACTCCAACACTTTTATTAGTATTTACATTTCTCACCTGTGCATTTGTTTCCTTCTTTACTGGGACAAGCTGGGGAACTTATGCCATAATGACTCCAATAGCTATTCCATTAGCCTTTGAACTTACAGGAGGAGGAATAACAAATATTATTTACGCAACCATTGCAGCAGTTATGGGTGGAGGATGTTTTGGAGATCACTGTTCTCCAATATCTGATACAAATATACTTTCATCTTTAGCATCAGGCTCTGACCATATGGATCATGTAAAAACTCAAATGCCTTATGCATTAACTGCAGCAACCATTAGTTGTATATTATATCTGATACTTGGATTTGTACTATAGTTTGAAATTAAATTTTTAATATATAGGGAGGAATAAAAAATGATAATAGGTATAGCAAAAGAGATTAAAAACAATGAATACAGAGTTGCTTGTACTCCTAATGGGGTTAAGGAATTTATCAAAAGAGGGCATACTGTTTTAGTAGAAAAAGATGCAGGATTAGGAAGTGGATTTTCAGATAAGGATTATATTGGACAAGGTGCAAAAATAGTTGCCACAACAGAAGAATTATACGAAAAATCAGAACTTATATATAAAGTAAAAGAGATACTGCCAGAAGAATATAAGTATTTAAGGGAAGGTTTAATAGTATTTACTTATATTCATTCTAATGCTCATAGAGACCAGACAGATATTCTTTTAGAAAAGAATGTTATAAGTATTGCTTATGAAGATGTTAATGATAAAGATGGAGAATTTCCATTACTTAAGCCTATGAGTGAGATAGCAGGAAAAGGTGGATTTATAGCAGCACTTAATTTCTGCCAAAGTATTCATGGAGGAAAAGGACTATTGTTAGCTAGAGTTCATGGAGTAAGGACTCCAGAAGTGACAATCATAGGAGCAGGAAATGCAGGATTAGGAGCAGCGGAGTTGGCTTCATCTTTTGGGAACAAAGTAACTATATTAGATATTGATACAAATAAACTTGAATATGCGAAAAATATTTTGCCATCAAATGTAGAATTATTATATTCAGATGAACAAAATTTAATTGACTGTTTAAAAAGAACAGATGTATTGATAAATTGTATTCTTTGGCCAAAATGGAGAACAGATCATCTAGTTTCAAGACAAATGTTAAAAATTATGAAACCAAAATCATTAATTGTTGATGTGTCTTGTGATGACAATGGGGCTATAGAGACATCTAGATCAACAAGCCATGATAATCCAATATATGTAGAAGAAGGTATAACTCACTATGTAGTGGACAATATACCAGCAGCATTTCCACAAACTTCTACTTATTCACTATGCAATGCTACTTTACCTTTTGCTTTACAGATTGCAGATAAAGGAGTAGAAAAAGCATTGGTTGAAAATAAATATTTGAGAAGAGGGCTAACAACTTGGAATGGAAAGCTAACTCTTGAGGAAACAGGTAAGAAACAAAATAGACCTTATACTACTCCAGAAAAGGTTTTAGGAATATAAGTCTAAAGTCTTAGTTTAACAAATATTTTGAAATTATAACCATCTGTGAAATGGGTGGTTATGATCATACATAAAAAGATGGTGTATTTAATAATCCTTTATTTGTAGAGATGGTATCAAATTTTGATAGTTTTTTAAATTTTATATTTACGGCAAGAAAGAATATTAACGAATATGGAGGGTATTATCATAGAAAAAATTAAAACTTAAAATATTTATGCATAAATACTGTTATAGCCATGAAGCTGATATATACAAAACTTTAATTAGCTTGATGGCTTTTTTTATTATGTTATAATTAGATTGCTATATTAGTTTATATTATTTTATTAAGACTAGGATAGTTTAATATTTGGGGTATTCTAACAAAAGTGGAATAAGAGACTAGATAAGAGGGGATTTATATGAAATTTGATAATCGAAGAATAGAAGATTTAATATATGAAGAGGAATATGTAGAAAGTTTAAGATATATTGAATGTACATTTTATAGTTGTCAGTTCTTAGATACGAAAATGAAGAATTGTAATTTTGATAATTGCCAATTTATCAATTGCACATTTAGAAATTTACAATTTGAAGTTTGTAGATTTCTAAATTGTGCTTTTACTGAATGTAATTTAATAGGAATAAATTGGGCAGAAATACAAGGACGTAGTGCCATCTTTTTTCCTGCAAAGTTTATGAAAGAATGTGTTATTAAATATAATAATTTTATGGATATGCAGCTAATATCCTTTGATTTTAGTGGTTCAACTATACATGATACATATTTTCAAGAATGTGATTTGACAAAAGCGAATTTCAAAAATGTTAATTTTTCAAATTCATTATTTCAAAACTGTGATTTAAAAGAAGCTGATTTTAGGGAAGCACATAATTATTCAATTGACATTAGTAGTAACAATATAAAAAGGGCTAAATTTTCATATCCAGATGTAGTAAATTTGCTTAGTACACTTGATATTAAAATTGAATAGTAATTTATCCTTACAAATTGAAATAAGGTTACTCTATGAAAAAAGTAGCAATTTTTATAAGAGTGTTAGTTTACTTTGTTATTATCTACTTTAATAAATATTAAAGAAGCAGACACTATGATAGAATTGTTTAAAGAAAAGCTAAAGGGTTAATTTATATATAAGGAGAATTAATTTTAATTACTTATTTGGTAAAATTCATATAGAATTTGTTAATTGGAAAAAGTATCAAGAAATATTCCAAAGATGATGGTGATAATTGTTTCTACATATAAATGAAAAAAATATATTGGAGTTATAATTGAATAACTAATTAGTTATATAGAGTTACCTAAATAAATGGGTAGCTCTATTTTCCTATTCATGGTAAAGGCGGTATTAATATCATATATATAAATGTATAATAATAAAGGATTTTGATGAAAAAAATAGAATAATTAAAAAATACTTAGTTATTTCTGTATAAAGATTGATGAAATAAATATATGTAAAGTGACAACATATGAAAAATAACTTAAATTTAATATTGATTCTTTAAAAATAGAGGCTAAAGCCTCTATTTTTTTCAAAGTATATAAAAGTAAAACTAGTATATATTTTATTTACAGTATTGCAAACGTTATCAAAATAGTAAAAATACTATTATGAAAATAGTTTTATTTTCAAAATAGTAATGATTTTTCTGAAAATATTGAGAAAAGGTTGAAATACTAAGGGGTTATTCCAGTATTAAAAAATCAAAAAAGTATTGGCATGACCATTGCAGTATATAAAGACAGGAGGATCAAGATGGAGAAAAAAGTAGTTTCTTTAATAAATAATGAAGATGAGAAGAATCCTTTGACTGATAATCAGATATCAAAGAAGCTAAACGTTCAAAGAGAGTATGTTACTATGATAAGGAATAAAATGGGTATTCCTAATTCTAGAGATAGAATGAAAGAAGTACTTTTTCCTAAGATTCAAGAAATATTAAATGAAGATAATGATATTACAGAAAGTGATTTAGCAAAAATACTTAAAAAAGAAGGATATAAAATATCTTTGAATTCAGTGATTAAATATAAAGAAGAATTGTTAAGAAGCAAAGAAGTAAATTATTTTGATAATAATTTAAAAGAGAGTCCAAGTAATTATGTTTTAGAGGAAGAGAAGAATTTTTCGTTTAAGGATATTATTGGCTGTGAAGGTAGTTTGAAACTTTGTATACAACAGGCTAAAGCAGCAATCTTATATCCACCCAATGGACTCCATACCCTTATATTAGGACCCTCTGGAGCAGGGAAAAGTGATTTAGCCACAGCAATGTTTAAATATGCTAAAAAATCAGGAACTATTGAAAAAAAAGCTTCATTTATAGTGTTCAATTGTGCAGATTATGCTGAAAATCCTCAATTACTTATGGCACAGTTATTTGGATATAAAAAGGGAGCTTTTACTGGGGCTAATGAAAATAAAGCAGGCTTAGTTGAAAAAGCAGATGGAAGTATATTGTTTTTAGATGAAGTGCATCGGCTTCCACCAGAAGGTCAAGAAATGCTGTTTTATTTATTAGATAAGGGAAGATTCAGAAGGCTAGGAGATGAACAAGAGAGAAAAGTCCAAGTAACTATTATCTCAGCTACAACTGAAAGTCCTGATTCAGTTTTATTGACTACTTTTAGAAGAAGGATACCTATGGTTATAGAGTTACCTGATTTAAATTCTAGACCATTGAAAGAAAGATTTAATTTAATAAAGTATTTTTTTAGTAAGGAATCTTATAGGACCAAGAAAGTTATAAGAATAAGTAGTGAAGCTATGAAAGCCCTCCTTCTTTATGACTGTCCCGGAAATGTTGGTCAGTTGAGGAGTGATATACAAGTTTCTTGTGCTAGAAGTTTCCTAAATAGTTTGGTGAAACAAGATAATAAGATGGAAATCACATTAAATGAGCTACCTGTAAATGTAAAAACTGGATCTTTAAAAATTCAAAATAATCGGAAAGAAATACATAATCTTGTAAATAGTTCAGGACTTGTTGTATTCCCTAATAATAGGGCAGATAAGATTTCTTTAAAAGAAGATCTCTATGTATTATCTAATGAAATATACACAGATATTGAAGAAAGATATATACATTTACAAAATAAAAAAGTTAATCAAGAAGCTATAAATTATATTATTGGCAATGAAATGGAGCAAAGATTAAAGAACTTTATGAAAAAAGTAAATAGTAGTGTTAGAAGTATAGAAAAAAGTGGTTTAACTAGTATTGTAGGAGAAGAAATTGTTTATATAACAAATAAAATCTTAAATATAGCAAAATTAAGACTTAGTATAGATGTAGATAATTTGTACTATGTTCTTGCTATCCATTTAAATACTACTATTAATAGGATTAAACAAGGTAAACTTTTAAAAAATCCTCAATTAGATAATGTAAAAAAAGAGTTTGAAGAGGAATTTGAAGTAGCTAAGGAAATGGTATCTATCATTAATGATGAATTAAATATAAATTTATCAGAAGATGAAGCTGGATTTATAACTATGTATTTAAGGATGTCTGTTGAAGGACAGAATCAAGATATAGAAGGAAGAGTAGGAGTCTTGGTTATGACCCATGGCAATGTAGCTAAGGGCATGTTAGATGTTGCTAATAGATTATTAGGAGTTAATTTTGGCAAATCATTGGAAATGTCCCTAGATGAAAAGCCACAGGCAATGTTAGATTTAGCTATTGATGTTGTAAAGAAAATAGATGAAGGAAAAGGAGTTCTATTGTTAGTAGATATGGGTTCTCTTACTTCTTTTGGAGAATTAATAAGTAAGAAAACAGGAATGGATATAAGGGTGTTGCCAAGAGTAGATACTGTTATGGTCATAGAAGCAGTAAGAAGAGCTATACTTCCAAGTTCAAATTTAGATGATATTGCAGATACATTATTGGAAGAAAATATTAAGGTATTAGATAACTCTTCTAATAATCTTATTAAAAATAGAAAAGAACCTAAAACCAAGGCTATAATTACTATTTGTATTACTGGCCAAGGTTCAGCTAAAAAGATAAAAGATGTATTGTCAGAAAAAATAGGGGCTATAGAAAATAATATAGATATTATTCCTATAGGTGTAGTGGATTATGGGTTCAAAGAGCTTATATTAAATATAAAAAAGAATAATAATTTAGTTGCTATAGTAGGCACTATAAATCCTAATATTTATGGGATACCCTATGTTTCTTTTCAAGAAGTTTTGGATAGCGATGGAATATCTAAAATAGAGAGGTTATTAAGAAATCATGATTATATTTCTAGTGATAATAGAGATGTTCAAGATTTTGAATTAATAGATATAGTTAGACCTTCAACTACCATTTTAGATATGAATGTAGAAAATAAAGAAGATGCAATATTAAAATTAGGTCATTTATTATATGAAAAAGGTTTTGTTGAGAAGGAATTTATACAATCTGTACTTGATAGGGAAGAAATGGGACCAGTGTTTTTTACAGAAGGAGTAGTAATACCTCATGGAGATGTTAAGTATGTAAAAGAGACATCTATTGCTTTTGGAAGGATACAAGAAGGAATAGAGTGGGGAGTTAGCAGAGCCATGTTTGTAGGAGTTATAGCTATAAAGTCAAGTGATGTAAATATTGTACAAAGTTTATATGATTTTTTAAATAGGAAAGATACTTTGGAAAAAATAATGGATGCAAAATCATACAATGATTTTATTAGACTATTTTAATTTTATAGGAGGAAATAAATATGAAGGCAGATACAACTAAGGCAAATCTATATGACAATATCACAGTAAGCCGTATTGAAGGAAACAATAATAAAGAAGTACTTGAAAAACTATCAAAGGTAATGTTAGAAAAAGGATTTGTTAAGGAAAGTTATATTGATGCTATATATGAAAGGGAAAAAATTTTTCCAACAGGATTACCTACTGATGATATTGGTGTAGCTATTCCACATACAGACTACTTTCATGTAGAAGAGACATCTATTGGTATAGGAATACTTGAGAAGCCAGTTGAATTTAATGTTATGGCAGATTTAGAAAATACTGTTGAAGTAGAGATTTTATTTATGCTTGCTATAAAAGATTCTGATGGGCAATTAGAGGTTTTGCAAAAATTAATTGGCTTATTTCAAGATGGACATACATTACAAGATATAAAAAATGCTGAAAATGAGGAAGAGATTTCTGAATTAATTAGAAAGTCCTTATCTCTATAAACATATATAGTTTGGGTTTTACTTATGGTAGATAACAATTTAGATTGATAAGTGGAGGAATATAAAATGAAGGCAGCAGTTTACTATGATATTGGAGATATACGATATGAGGAGGTTGACAAGCCTGCCATTGGTTTTGGAGAAGTGCTTGTTAAGATGGAAGCCTGTGGGCTTTGTGGAACAGATATTCATAAAATGTTACATAAAACTGTAGACACTCCTGTAGTATTGGGACATGAGGCAGTAGGAAAGATAGTAGAAGTAGGAGATGGAGTAGAAAAATTTAAAGTAGGTGATAGGGTTTTTTTTGCTCACCATGTTCCATGTTTTACTTGTGAATACTGCATAAGAGAAAAGTATACTTTATGCAATCAATTTAAAGAGACAAATATACATCCAGGTGGATTTTCAGAGTATATCAGAGTACCAAGATTAAATGTTGAAAATACAATGCATATAATTCCAGAAAGCTTAAGTTATATGGAAGCTACTTTGATTGAACCTTTATCTTGTTGTTTATATGGTCTTAAAAAGTTAAATATAAGATATGGAGATAAAGTTTTAATAATGGGTGCTGGACAAGTAGGTGCTCTATTTTGTCAACTTGTAAAAAGTTTAGGTGTAGGGGAAGTTTTCGTAAGTGATATTTCAGATTATAAATTGGAAAAAATTAAGGATTTTGGAGTTAGCGGAACTATAAACGTATTTGAAGAAAATATAGTGGATAGCATAAATAAGCTTACAAACAATAAAGGAGTTAATATAGCTATTGTGGCAGCAGGAGTTCCTTCCTTATTAAAGGATGCTATAAATTGTGTTGATCGAGGTGGACAAGTTCTAGTGTTTTCTCCATTTAACTCTGAGACACTTATGGAAATAGATGGAGATAAGTTTTTCAATGATGAAATATCTGTAATAGGTAGCTATTCCTCTACTCCATATGAGTATGATATTGGAATGAATATGATTGCCAATAAAGAAATAGATGGAAATAAAATGATAACCCATGTTTTAAAACTTTCTGAACTAGAAAAAGCTTTAAATATGTCTACAGATATTGATGAAAATTCTATGAAAATTATTATAGAACCATAAAATTATATCTGTATAGAGTAGTTAAAGCATGTTTAATATTTATATGATTATAAACATGGTTAAAACATTTCTAGAGCCTGAAATCCAGGTTTTAGATTTAGAATATATAAAAAACAAATTATATTTTAACGAATTAAAATCATAAAGGGAGGAAAGAATGATGAAAAAAATAATTATAGGTAGTGATAAAGCTGGTGTAGATTTAAAAAACACAATAGCTGAATTTCTAAAAGATAATGGTATAGATTATGAAGATGTTGGAGTAATGAGTAGTGAGGATGAAACAAAATATCCTTTAGTAGCTGAAAAATTATGTAAAAAGATAATAGATAGTGAGTATAAATACAATGGAATATTAATATGTGGAACTGGTATAGGCATGTCAATATCTGCAAACAAATTTAAAGGCATTCATTCAACTGTTTGTCATGATGTTTATTCTGCAGAAAGAGCAAAACTAAGCAATAATACTAATGTAATATCTTTAGGTCAAAGGGTAATAGGTCCAGAAGCAGCTAAAGTAGTTATCAAAAGGTGGTTAGAATTAGATTTTAAACCTTCTCATTCTTCAGCTAATTTAGAAGAAATAGTTAAAATTGAAGATGAAAATTTTAAAAATTAATACTAGTGGCAATGTATTAATATAACTAGGAGGAGATTTAATGGATAACTATAAGGACTATAAAGATATAGCTAATGATTTAAGAATAAGTATAATTAATATGCTTTATAAATCCCAATCTGGTCACCCAGGAGGTTCTTTATCAGCTTGTGAAATTGTTACAGCACTGTATTTCAAAGAAATGAGAGTCGATCCAACCAATCCAAATTGGGATGAGAGGGATAGATTTGTTTTATCAAAAGGGCATGCTGCACCAGTTATTTATGCAGCATTGTCTAAGAAAGGATATTTCCCAAAAGAAGAATTAAGTAACCTTAGAAAGATAGATTCCATGCTACAAGGTCATCCAGATATGAAGGGAACTCCAGGTGTGGATATGACTACAGGTTCATTAGGTCAAGGGCTTTCAGCAGCGAATGGAATGGCTCTAGCAGGGAAAATAGATAAAAAAGATTATAGGGTTTATGCCTTATTAGGAGATGGGGAAGTACAGGAAGGTATAGTGTGGGAAACAGCTATGTTTGCAGCCCATTATAAATTAGACAATTTAACAGTATTTCTAGATCATAATGGTTTTCAAATAGATGGTAGAAATAAAGATGTTATGAATATAGAACCTATAGATGATAAATTTAAAGCTTTTGGATGGCATGTAATATCTATTGATGGACATAACTTTGAAGAAATATTTAATGCAATTGATGAAGCAAAAAAAGTAGAAGGAAAACCTACTATAATTATTGCAAAAACTATTAAAGGAAAGGGAGTTTCCTTTATGGAGGACCAAGTAGGCTGGCATGGGAAAGCTCCTAATAAAGAAGAAACAAAAAAGGCATTAGATGAACTTGGAGGTGAAATAGATGGCTAAGACAATAGCAACTAGAGATGCTTATGGACAAGCTCTAAAAGAGTTAGGAGAGAAAAATAAAGATATAGTTGTGTTAGATGCAGACCTTTCAGGTTCTACTAAAACTGGAGTATTTAGAGAATCATATCCAGATAGGTTTTTCAATGTTGGTATAGCTGAACAAAATCTCATAGGTACTGCAGCAGGTTTAGCAACTTCTGGCAAGATACCATTTGCTAGTACTTTTGCAGTTTTCGCTACAGGAAGAGCTTTTGAAATAATTAGAAATTCTATATGCTATCCAAAGTTGAATGTTAAGGTTGCAGCTACCCATGCAGGTTTAACTGTAGGAGAAGATGGAGCTACTCACCAAGCTCTAGAAGATTTAAGCATTATGAGGTCTTTACCTAATATGGTAGTTTTAAATCCTGCAGATGGTGTTGAAGCAAAGAAATGTGTATTTAAAGCAGCTGAACATTATGGACCAGTATATATAAGGTTAGGAAGAAGTGGCCTACCTGTAATATTCGATGAAGATTATGATTTTGAAATTGGAAAAGGCGTGGAGCTAGGTTCTGGTGAAGATGTAACAATTGTAGCTACTGGAATAATGGTAAAGAAAGCGTTAGACGCTAGAGAAGAACTATTAAAAGAAGGTATTTCTGCAAGGGTAATTAATATTTCAACTATTAAACCAATTGATAATGATATTATCCTTAAAGCTGCAAAGGAAACAAAGGGAATAGTTACTGTGGAAGAGCACAATATCATTGGAGGATTAGGATCTGCAGTAGCTGAGGTACTAGTAGAAAACTACCCTGTCCCATTATTAAGAGTAGGAGTTAAAGATAGTTTTGGACAGTCTGGTACTGGTGACGATTTACTTAAAAAGTATGGATTGACAGTTGAAAATATAATAGAAAAGGTTAAAAATATTTACAATTTTAAATAATAAAAAATAAAAAGGGGGAGTCAACTTGGATACTATTAAAGGAGCAGTTGATTTTATATTAGGTTTAGGTCCATCAATTATGTTGCCTATTATATTGACTATTCTTGGTTTATTATTTGGTCAGAAGTTAGGGAAATCTTTTAGAGCTGGCTTAACTGTTGGTGTAGGATTTGTAGGTATCAATCTTGTAATTGAGCTATTATCAGGTTCTTTAGGACCTGCAGCACAAGCATTAGTTCATAGACTAGGATTAAATTTAGATGTATTGGATGTTGGTTGGCCTATAGGTGCGGCTATAGCTTTTGGAACTCCTGTAGCTCCAATATTAATTGTATTGATTTTAATTCTTAATGTAGTTTTGCTTGCTACTAACTTAACTAAAACAATGGATATAGATCTTTGGAACTATTGGCATTTTATCTTTGCAGGTTCTGTTGCATACTACAAATTTGATAGTATGTTTATGGGCTTATTAGTAGGATGTATAACTGCAGTAATAATATTTAAACTTGCTGATTGGACAGCACCAGCAGCAGAGCATCATTTTGGATTACCAGGAGTTTCTTTTCCACATACTGAAAGTGTGAATTTTGCACCACTTATGTATGCATTAAATAAAGTTGAAGATAAGATTCCAGGATTCAATAAGTTAAATGCTAATCCAGAAACTATACAAAAGAGATTTGGTATATTTGGAGAACCAATAATGATGGGAGTTATATTAGGTATTATATTAGGTATTTTAGGTGGATATGATTTAGCTGGAATACTAGATCTTGGTATTAAACTAGCAGCTGTACTTGTTATTTTACCTAGAATGGTTTCCTTATTAATGGAAGGTTTAATGCCAATTTCAGAGGGTTCAAGAGAGTTTATTCAAAAACGTTTTCCAGGAAAAGAAATATATATTGGATTAGATGCTGCAGTTGTAGTAGGTCATCCAGCAGCTATGGCTATATCTTTAATAATGGTTCCAATTACAATTTTATTAGCAGCAGCATTGCCATATAATAGAATGTTGCCTTTTGCAGATTTAGCTGGCATATGTTATGTAACTGTTTGGGCTGTTGCAGCTTCTAGAGGAAATATAGTTAGAGGAATTGTAAATAGTATTATTACTATGGCTATAATATTTTTCGTAGGTACTGATTTAGCGGGATTAACTACAACTATGGGTAAAGCTGTAGGTTTTAATTTCCCAGAAGGGGCTACTATGATATCTGGTATTGACTTAGGTGGCCATATTATTCCATGGATGATGATAAAGATATTAGACTTTAAAGATAAAGCAGGTATGCTACTTGGTCTTGGGGCAGCAGTTGTTTATGGATTATTGTGGTTCTGGGTAAGAAATGATATTAAGAAACAATTTGCTACAGAAATTGCAGAAAAAGAAGAAGTGGCTGAATAAAATTATTTACTATAAATTTATATACTAAATAGAAAATGAGGAGGAAATTAAATGGCTAAGAAAAAAATTCTAGTTGCATGTGGTTCTGGGATTGCAACTTCTACAGTAGTAGCTAATAAAGTTAAAGAGCTTTTAAACTCAAAAGGTGTAGATGCACATATTCAACAATGTAAAGCAGCAGAAGTTCCATCTCTAATTGATGGTTTTGATTTACTTGTAACTACTACACCTATTGGAGATGTAGGGAATGTACCAGTAGTTCGGACTATATCTTTTATTTCTGGAATTGGAATAGAGAAAGATATTGAATTAATTATTGAAAAATTAGGTCTTGAAAAATAGAGTATAAGTCAATATATAGGAGATAAACGAAGTTAGATTTATCTCCTATTAAGAATATTAATACACAATAAGATTAATTTATATAAAGCATAATGTCAATAAATATGGGAGTGAATAATTTGAAAATTTATAAATATAATTCACTAAGATATTTTCTCGCTGTTACTGCACAGATTATTTTATTAATATGTATTTTAATATGGGGGATTTTAGGAATTTTAGGAAATGAACCTCAAAATATTCATAAACTTGTAGTTATAATCATACCTGTTCTATTAGTAACAACTATTGGTTCTATTAGTCAACCAGATAAGGTAACTGATGATGATGAAACTATTACTTTTTTTGGATTTGGTAGAAAACACAAGTATTATTGGCATGATATAAACTTTCTAAGAGTGAGAGAATTTCCATTTACTGACAGAGTATATGTAAGAGTGGGAAAAGGTAAATTATTTTCTGGTCGCTATTGGCTAGATATTTTACAATTTGAAAATGGCAAGGAATTACTTGAGAAATTTAAGGAAATAGAGAGAATATTGCATCCTGAAGTAGCTAAATATCAGAAAAGGTGAAGGAAAGGCAGTTTAAAGACTTATGAACTTGAAAGCTTACCTAGGAGTTAGGAGGTAAATATATGATACAAATTGATTTAAAAGGTAAAAATGTGTTAGTAACTGGCGGTGCTAGAGGTATTGGCAAGGGTATTTCTAAAATTTTTGCTAAAGCTGGGGCTAGGGTTGCTATAAATTATAATGCTAGTGCTGAAAAAGCTAACAGATTAGTTAAAGAAATAGTAGATAACAGTGGGGAAGCCATAGCAATAAAAGCTGATATTGGGAGATTATATGAAGTTGATAGAATGGTAAATCAAGTTATTAAAAAGTGGGGTTGTTTAGATATTCTTGTAAACAATGCTGGGATAACTACTGTTGATAGTATCGATACTCTTACTCCAAATGTTTGGGATGAAATAATGAAGATTAATATATATGGAACCTATAATTGTTCTCATTGTGTAACTTCTCATATGTTGGAATTAGGAGAAGGTGTAATTATTAATATATCATCTACTGGAGCTATAACAGGAGGCGGTGGTGGGCCTCATTATGCAGCTTCAAAAGCAGCAATGATAGGCTTTACTAGAAATTTATCGAAGGATTTAGGACCAAGAGGAATACGTGTAAATGCTATTTTACCTACTATAATTGAATCGGATTTTTTGTTGGAACGTTATCCAAATAAAGATGAAAGAGATGAGTTAGTGAAACAAATTCCTGTAGGAAGAATAGGACTTCCAGAGGATGTAGGATATTTAGCAGCTTTTATGGCTTCAGATTTAGGTTCATATATGACTGGTGAAGTTGTTACCCTTGATGGAGGAAGGACTTATAAATAACTAAGAATAAACATATATGGTTTTATATGAGATGAATTTTAAAATTATGGGAGGATTTAATATGGAAAAAGTTATAGTTGTTGGTGCAGGAGTCATGGGAAGTGCATTAGCTATACATCTTGGAAATAATCAAGTTGCGGTAAATCTATGGGGAACTAAATGGGATGAAAAAGTATTGAAGGATATGGAAAGTACAAGGAGACATTCTAAACTTGAAGCAAATCTATCTGAGAGTATTTCTCTATTTTATGAAGAACAATTAGAAGAAGCTTTTGAAGAAACTAAATTAATAATTATTGCAGTTAGTTCTAAAGGGATTGAATCTATTTGCAAAACTATTTCACCATATTTGAATGAAGAGCATATTATTTTAAGTGTAACTAAGGGAATAGATGAAGACAATTTATACACAATGTCAAATGTTATTGAAAATGCACTACCAGAAGAGTTAAGAGGGAAAGTTAGTATTGTTAAATTAGGTGGTCCTATAAGAGCCAATGAAATAGCTAATGCCAAATATACGGAAGGAGTATTTGCATCTAAAAATATAGAATCAGTTAAATATGCACAGAAATTGTTTAATTCTTCTAAATTTAAAGGTGGTATTTCTGCGGATATAGAAGGTGTAGAACTATGTGCAGCTTTTAAAAATGCATATGCTATTACTATGGGAATTGTTGAAGGATTGGAAGGGGATATGGACAACCCTAAGGCAGCACTTATGGCAAGAGGTGCTGTTGAAATGGCCAATATTGTAGAAGCTTATAATGGAAGTAGGGAAACAGCTTTGGGTATTGCTGGAGTTGGGGACTATTATGTAACGGCTCAAGGTGGAAGAAATAGAACATTTGGGGTACTTTTAGGAAAAGGAAAGACAAAGGCTCAAGCTATGGATATCATGGAAAATCAGACAGTAGAAGGGATAACAGCAACATATAATGGATATAAATTATTGAAGAAATTGGAGAGTCAGGGAAAATTCAATATTAGAGAAAAAGCTCCTCTTTTCCAAGAACTTTATTGGATTCTTTACGAAGGGAAACCTGTTGAAGAAGCAATAAATAGCTATTGGGAAAGTAAGGATATTTAAAACTTCATCTTAAGAAAAGATAACAATATGGAAGTGCCACTTTTATATAGATAAATATTTAAAAAGTGGCATCCTGCATTATCTTAAATAGAAGATTATTACTTATGATGAAAGGAATGAAAAAATGTAGTGCAAATTGATTGGGATTGACTTAGACGGTACTTTATTAAATAATAGAAAGTTAATTTCACCTAAAGATTTAAATATTTTAAAAAGTGCATATGAAAAAGGTATACATATTGCAATATTAACAGGTAGAAATGAGTATTCTACTAAGCTTTATGCTGATTATATAGGGGTTAAAAGCTCTATTATTGCTAATAATGGTTCAATAATTAAAATGGAGAATGGTAGTACTATCATTATAGATATAGAATGGGATAAAATTTTAGAAGTTATAAAGTGTGCAGAAATTTTAAATCTTCATTATAATTTAGTTACTACTGAGCAAATTTATTATCACCGAAAACCTTTAAAACATGAAATATTTTATGGAGATAACGATATAGCCAATCATTCAGATGTAGTGAAGTATAGTATTATTGAAAGTCTAGAAGATATAAAGGATTTAGATGAAAAAGCATTTAAATTACATATATTAGATGATAATACTTGGAGAATAAATAAATTCTTAGATAAAATGCCTTATAAGACAGATTTTGATATGACAAAGACTCCAGAGAATCAGTTGGAAATTTGCCACAAAGACGCCTCTAAAGGTTCTGCTTTGAAAATTATAGCAGATTATTATGATATTTCGTCAGATGGGATTATTGCTATTGGAGATAGTGGAAATGATTTGAGCATGATTGAATTTGCTAATATTGGTATAGCAATGGAAAATGGAATGGACATAATAAAGAAAAAGGCGAATTATATAACTAAGTCCAATGAAGAAAATGGTGTTTATTATGGAATTAAGAAATTTATAAATTTATAGTTATTGAAAATTTAGCATGATGAAATATAATATATAAAGAGTTTAGATATAAGGAGTTGAATATTTTTGAAAAATTGTATAGTTGCACAATCTGGAGGACCAACCTCAGTAATAAATTCATCTGTAATAGGAATTTTTAAGGAGAACTTGAAACAAAAATATTTTGATAATGTTTATTGTGGTTTACACGGTATAGAAGGAATACTTAATAATTATATTATTAATTTAACAGAAATAGGTTATGAAAATATAAAACATTTCAAGTACACTCCTTCCTCTGGATTAGGTTCATGTAGGTATAAATTAGAGGAATTTAATAATTGTAATGAGGATTATTTAAAACTTTTTCAAATATTTAATGAGCTAAATATAGAAGCTTTCTTTTATATAGGTGGCAATGACTCTATGGATACAGTAGATAAATTATCCAGTTATGCCAAAGAGATAAATAGCCATATAAAGTTCATAGGAATACCAAAAACTATTGATAATGATCTTTATGCAACAGACCATACTCCAGGATTTGGATCTGCTGCAAAGCTAATAGCTACGACAGTACTTGAAACTTATCTAGATTCTTCTGTATATCTGAATAATGGTATATTTATATTGGAAACAATGGGTAGAAATACTGGATGGTTAGGGGCTTCTGCTGCCTTAGCTCAGTTAGATGGACAACCAGTAGCTGATTTTATTTATTTGCCAGAACAAGTTTTTAATATGGATAAATTTTTAGAAGATGTAAGAAGAAAATATGAAGAACAAAATAAAGTTTATATTGTAGTTTCAGAAGGTATTAAAAATGAAAAGGGAGAGTTTATAGTTGAAAGTGAGGCTATGCCTCATGATGAATTTGGTCATAAACAATTAGGTGGCATTGGAGATTTGTTAAAGGAAGTTATAATTAATTCAGGTATTACTTCAAGGGTAAAAGCTCTTGAGCTTGGAGTTATGCAAAGATGTGCTATGCATTGTGCTTCTCTTACTGATATTGAAGAAGCTTTTAATGCTGGTGCCCATGCTTTGGAACTTTTCAATAAAGGATATACTGGTGTTATGGTAGCTTTTAAAAGAATTAGTAATAATCCTTATAAATGTATTATGGAAGATGTAGATGTGAAATTGGTTGCCAATGAGATAAAGTATTTTCCGAAGGAATGGATAAATGAAGCAGGTAACCATGTTGATTTAAGGGCATTAGATTATCTCAGACCACTTATTGAAGGAAGTCCACAGTTAGAGTATGAGAATGGACTACCTGTTTATAAAAAGTTAATATAGGTTTATATAAACTTAGTGAAATAAGAAGTCATAACTAGTAATTTAAATTACTAATTATGACTTTTTTATTTATGAATGTAGAATTATTTTATAGAATAGAATTTAAAAATAATATGGACAGTTTTAGCTTTTCATCCGTTATATAAGTGAGAAGATTAATTGAAAGGGAGTTGGAGATGTTTTATTATAATAATATAATGCTTTTTCCGGAGCTAATAAGAAAGGACAATGGAATAGAAAAGTATGAAGATATAGAGAAGAGGTGGTATAGAAAATAATTTTATAACTAAGGAAGTGATGATGTGGATGTTTATAAGGTATATAAAAAATACAATAAAGATTTCATTGCTTTTGCAAAATCTATTACAGACAGTGAAGATCCAGCTTTTGATTTGGTTCAAGAGGCTTATGTAGCAGCATTAGAAAGGGAAGAAATATTTAATAGAATGAATGAATATCAAATAAAGGGCTGGTTTTTTACTACCATAAAGAATAAGAATATTGACAATATAAGAAAACGAAATAGATTTAGATATATTGAAAATATCGAATTATTTGAAGCTACAGAAAACTTTGAAGAAAATATTCATATGAAAGGAATACTAGAGGATCTGCCAGAAAAAAATAAGAAAGTATTGCTTCTTAAATATGGAATGAATTTAAATAGTAAAGAAATAGGGGAAATCTTGGGGATACCTTCATCAACAGTAAGATCTAGATTGAGTGCAGGATTAAAAATTTTGAGAAAAAATTTATAGGAGGAATAAAAATGGCAAAGATTATGAATATTGGTGCTTTAGATGTGAGAAATATTAATGAAAATTTGGCTCAAAAGGTGACAGAAATAGCAAATATAGGAGTACTTATAGAAAGTGATACTTCTCAAGTACTTTTGAAGGATGCAAGTAAAATGAATATTGGCTCCACCGTTAAAGTAGAGAGAAATGTAGATGTAAAAATTATTGTTCAAAATGGAAAAATGGAAATAGATAGAGATTATTTTGAGGGATTGTTAAATCCTGTAGTTATTTTATTAAATGGTAGTCTAACTATTGACAATGATATTGATGTTAAACTGTTTGATGAGAAAGTTTATTCCATAATAGTAAATGGTGAATTAAACTGTCCAAAGAAACTAGTAGGAGTTATTCAATCTAAAGGCATAGTAAATGGTAGATTTTTCAAATACAATAGTGATTATGGATTTTTTGATAATAATGTAAATCTTACTAATAAATTTTTAAGAAGTTTGAACTCTGATTCAAAACTTGCTTTTAAGCAATTATTCCTTATTGAGAAAGTGGATATGAATTTGTTTAAAGAAAGGATATCAAATATTCAAATATTAGATAAACTAATTCTTATTGATGGAGTTGAAGATGAAATATCTAAATATATTGATAAATATTATGCAGTAGATAAATTTATAGTACCTAAAGAAGTTAAAAATCTAAAATATGCAGATGATGATATTTCTATAAATAATAGCTCAATAAAAAAATATAACCATGCTTTTTTATATGTAGATGGAAATGTGGAAGTGTTTTTAAAAGATAGTTTAACTTTTAGTGAATATATAGAATATTTAATTTGCGATAAGATTATATGCAATAAAGAAACCTATGAAATAATTAAAGATAATGTAGATGAAGGTGTAGAAGTGGAAATAATAGAGGGAAAACTTTTAGAAAATAGTGGAAAAATGATATTGTCAGATACTTTAGAAGAAGTAACTATAAGAAATGAAGGAAAACTAATCCTTGATGAAAAATTAGATTATGAGAAATTTAATGAGAATGTGATAGATATTATTAATTATGGCCTTATTGAAGTACCAGAGGATAAAATAAGTATTGTAAAGAATAAAGTGAAAAAGAATTATGGAAAAATAAGGACAAAAGAAGAAATGGAAGTTAAAGACGATGAAACAGATGAAGAAATACTTTATGCCAATGTAGGAGAATTGAAGCTATAAAGATAGTATAAGGTAGCATAAAAAACACTCTCTTCTGGATTTTATTCTTATTTTGATTATTACCAGAAAAGAGTGTTTTTTCATTATATTCTAACTTTTGAGTTTATTTTCATATATTCATTCTTGATTAAAGCTGTTTCTTTCAAGTCTATATCTAATCCAGTTATATGAGCTATTCCTTTTTCAATAGTATTTTCTTCTAATATGTCTTGCATTTTTACTGCTTCTTTATCATTAGGATAATCATAAGAAAGAGCTGCAGCTATGCCTTTTATTAGATTTTTATTTTCTAAATTGTATTCTATTGTTCTTTTTAAGGGTTTGATTAATCTATCATTATTGCCTAACTTTCTTAAAGGTTGTCTTCCTACCCTTATTACCTCATCCCTTAGATATGGATTTTTAAATCTTGATAGAATTTTTTTTATATATTTTTTATGTTTTTCTCTATTAAATCCATACATTCTTATCAAAACTTCTCCACTTTCATTCATAGCAGATAATACTATTTTTTGAATGGATGAGTCTAATATACTTTCTCTTATAGTTTCATATTCGTTTAAATATCCTAAATATGCAGTGATAGCGTGTCCTGTATTTAAAGTAAATAGCTTTCTTTCTATATATGCTATTAACTTATCAGTACAGTCCATATCTTTTATTTTGGGAATATTTCCCTTGAATTTAGTTTTATCTACAATCCATTCACTAAACTCTTCTACTGCCACATGAATTATATTTTCTCTATCATTTTCTAGTGGTGGCACAATTCTGTCTACCGCCGAGTTTACAAATCCAATATATGAATTCATAAATTCTATTTCCTTGTCATTCAAATATTTTTCAACCTGTTCTTTTAAATAATCGGCTGCACCAACCATATTTTCACAGGGTATAATATTCATATAATTATTATTTTTATTTTGGTATCTTTTTTGGATACCTAACGCTATTGTAGGAGCTATTTTATCTAAGACATTAGGTCCAATTGCTGTTGTTATTAAATCTACTTTATTTATTTCTTCGATTAATCTTTCGTCAAGAGAAGATATGGCAGAAATATTTTTAACATATTCTTTCTTAACTTCTTCTCCTACTATTTCAACTAAATATTTTTTATCTCTATTTATAGTGTCTACAATGTCTTGATTAATATCTACAAATATTACATGGTAATCAGAGGAGGATAGTAAATATCCTATAAATCCTCTTCCAATATTGCCTGCCCCAAATTGTATAACCTTTTCCATAGCTATTCCTCCTAATTGTACCATTTTAAATTATATTAATCTCTATTTATAATAGTGTTATATACATCTTCAATATTTTTTGTATTAATTAATTTTTCTACTATTTTCTCATCTTCTAATAGGGTAGCTAAATTAGATAATATACTTAAATGTTCATTATTTTTACCTGCGATACCAATTACTAAATAAACAGTTTGACCATCTCCATAATCAATACCTTCTGGATATTGTAATACAGATATTCCAGATTTTATTATTTCATCTTTAGAATTTTTATCTCCATGAGGAATTGCAACACCATTTCCTATATAAGTTGACAATACATTTTCTCTTCTATGCATAGATTCTATATATTTGGATTTTACATAACCACTTTCTACTAATAATTTACCTGCTAAGTCAATAGCGTCTTCTCTATTGCTACTATCTAATCCTAGAAGGATATTATCCTGTATCAATATATTATTTGATATGGTTTGTTTTTCTTGTTTTACCTTTTCATTTTTATTTATATTGCTTATTTTTATTAATTCCTCTATTAATTTTTCATAAGCAGGAGTAGTAAGAAAATCATCTATGGAAACATGTATTTTATCTGGAGCTTTTTCTTTTGCTCTTTCTGTTAAGTTTTTATGGGTAATGATGATATCTCCATCTTTTGGGATATTTTCAATAGCACAGTTTATAACAGATATATCTAGTCTTGCTTTTTTAATTTTATCTCTTAAAAGGCTTGCACCCATAGCACTAGAGCCCATTCCCGCATCACATGCAAATACAATTTTATTTATTTCATTTTCTAGTTCGAAATTTTCTTCTTTTTTGTTCTTTAATCTTTTCACTTTTACTGTTGCTTTTTCTAATTCTTCATCATTTAACTCTTTATTAGAGGATTTAACAAATATAGATGCCACTAAGAAAGCCACTAGAGTTGATACCAATACCCCTAATAATAATCCTATAAAAGATCCTTTAGGTGTCATTGCAAATAGTGCAATAATACTTCCTGGTGAAGGTGTAGCTACTAAACCTACATTAAACAAATTAAAAATAAATACTCCACTTGCACCTCCTGCAATAACTGCAACAATTAATGCTGGATTCATTAAAACATATGGAAAATATATTTCGTGTATTCCTCCTAAAAAGTGAATAATTATAGCACTTGGTGTAGATTGTTTAATAGATTTTTTGCCAAATGCCAAATAAGCTAACAAAACACCTAATCCTGGTCCAGGATTTGTCTCAAGAAGGAAGAATATAGATTTTCCTATTTCCTTAGTTTCTTGAACCCCTATTGGTCCTAATACACCATGATTAATTGCATTATTTAAGAATAATATCTTGGCTGGTTCTATTATTATTGAAGAAAGAGGTAAAAGCCCTATATTTACAATGAATTCTACTGCTTTTCCTAATGCAATACTTAAACTTGATACTACTGGACCTACGGCTGAATAAGCAAGAATTGCCATCAACATTCCTATAATTCCTGCTGAAAAATTATTAACTAACATTTCAAATCCAGTTTTTATTTTGCCTTCAATTAGTTCATCAAATTTCTTTATCACAAAACCTCCTAGAGGGCCTATGATCATTGCCCCTAAAAACATAGGAATATCTGCTCCAATAATTACTCCCATAGTTGATATAGCACCAATCACTCCACCTCTTTTACCACTAACCATATTACCTCCTGAATATCCTATTAGTAATGGAAGTAAGTAGGTTATCATTGGTCCTACTAATTCTGCTAATTTTTCATTAGGCTTCCATCCTGTAGGAATAAAAAGAGCTGTTATCAATCCCCATGCTATGAATGCACCAATATTTGGCATTACCATTCCAGATAAAAACCTGCCAAAGTCTTGAATCTTGACTCTTGCTCCTTTATGTTCCTTTGCATAAGATTCACTCATTTTATTACCTCCTTTTTGTTTTTATATTGAAATAAAAATCTTCTAAAATATTATTTAAAGTTTGATATATTTCTTTTTCTGTCATTGTTTTTATTGGTTTGCTTTTGAAAATACTTTGAGTAATATAACTCATAATTTCTATATATTCACTTTCTATATTAGATGGAGCCAATAGTATAACTACAACTTCAACTTCAACATTCTTTTTATTGATAATTAATGGAGTTAATATTTTAATGATCCCAAGTTGCAATTCATCTACTGTTTCAGTTCTACAATGAATAATTATTGTACTTGATTCTTCTAGAATAAGTTGACCTAAACTTTCTCTATGAAGAATATCTTTTTTCAACTGATTATATGAAGAGTTATTATTTGTATATATTTTAGTGATTTTATTAATTAAATTTTCATAATTATCTAAATAAATTTTATCGTAATATTTGTAGTTATCTAATACTTGCATAATAGCTTTAGAATAGTTAATGTCTTTTATTAATTTATCTCTAAAACTTATGTTATTTGTAATTTCATAGTTTTTTTCGCTTTTATCTAATGGAATCTTATTCATTAGATTTTTAATATTTTTTTTATCTTCTTCTAGCAACAATGGATTTACTAAAACCCATCCCATGTTTTTAATATTTATAGGAACTGTAGATACAATAAAATCACATCTACCTAAATCAATATTATTTATGTCTATTGCTGATACTGTATCTATTACTTCAATATTTAAAAATTCATTACTAATTTTTGTAGATAATAATCCAGAAGCTCCAATACCGCTAGGACAAACTACAACTATATTAAAAGTATAATTTTTATTTCTTTCTAATGCACCGCCAATATGAAGGGCTATATATCCAACTTCTGTATCTGGGACTTTAATATTAAATTCCTTTTCTATAATAGAAGAAGCCTTTTTTGATAGTTTAAAAATATAGGGATAATTTTCTTTTATTTCACCTAATAAAGGATTTCTAATTTCCATTCCCATTATTATTCTCTTAATTGCAGGCTCTAAATGAATTGTTAGATTAATTAATATTTTTTCATCTTGCATCAAATTTAATTTTGATTCATTTTGGATAAATCTAATCATAGCCTTTGCTGTTTTAATGATTCGATAATTATCTATGAAAAAGTTATCCCAATCATTTCTTTGTTGATCAAAATATTTTTTTGATCCTAGAAGGTGCATAGTAATATATCCAATTTCATCTTCTGGCATATTAATATTAAAGTTGTTTTCAATTTCATAGGATAATTCTTTTGCGTAAACATATTCTTCATTATTTTTTATATTATTTAGATATTTTTCCTCCATGTGAATTTCATCCCCATTTTTGATTCTTTCAACTACCAAGGCTAAATGGACAGTTAATGCTACATATTGGCTATCATTAAGGTCTAAATTTATATTTCTTTCAAATTCTGAGACTATTTTTTCTACTTTTCTAATAGTATTTTTATCTATCATATTTAAAAGTTTATTTTTAGTCTTAAATGCTATAGAGTTGTTATTTTTCTTTTGAACAATATCTCCAAGTATATCTAAGACATCATTTTGTAAATTATTTTCATATATAAGATTTACTATTAGTTTTCTCAAATTGGCTTCTGTTCCATCAATATAAACACCAAGTCCAGGTCGTCTAACTAATTTGACCTCATATTTTGCTAAAATATCCTCAATTTTATCTAGGTCCAGACTAATAGTACCTTCAGTAACATTTAAATCAGATTTAAATCTATATATCTTAATTGGTTCTTTATTTTTAAGTAGTTCAATTAGTATGAACAATTGTCTTTCCTGTGGTGAATATCTTTTTTGGATTTTTTCATTATGTAGTAATTGTTTAAGTCTATTTTTTTCTTCTAAATTTCCTTCAACTATAATTCCATAGCCAGGTTTTTTAGTAAATTTAAAGCCATGAATATTCAAATAATTTTCTATTTCGGGCATTTGTCTCGTTATAGTTCTTGAACTAACGTTTAATTTGTCACCTATAAATTTTGTAGTAATAGGTTCTTTACTTTCTGCTAGAATAAATAATATGTCCTTGCTTCGCCTTTCTAAAGATTTCATATTTATCTCTCCTAGAAAATGTTTACTTAAATAAGTTTATTCCAATTTCTTAATATAATAGTACCCTAGAAGTGTTGATATTACAAAGGTTAGTTAGCGTCAACTTGTCATCATAACTTAGTGACATTATTAAAGGATTTATTATATATCTAGAACTTTATCTCTAATAAGATATGAAGATTTTTCTATACTATGGCATGAATATTATTCTAGTTATAGGTAGAATTGACAAACGAATTGTTAATTTTATATCAATATCTTTAATGCTGTATTAGAATTACTAATTACTAAATATGGGATCTATAGTATATAATTGATATAAAAGATAGTTATTATTTTAACAATATTCTATTATATGGAGGTGATTGCATGGAAGTAAGTAAAGGTAATAAGAGAAAGAAGAAAAAAGCAAATCAGATACCAGTTGGAATAGGATTATTAATAATAATTATTATATTAGGATATTTGATAAAGAATTTAGGAACTAAACATCCCATGTCTTGGCTTTTGGGGATACTTCTTGGGTTTACCCTTAGAAATTCAAGATTTTGTTTTACAGCATCTCTTAGAGATCCTGTATTAACTGGAGGTACTAGTCTTTCTAAAGCAGTGATTATAACTATTGCTTTGGCAACTATAGGTTTTGCAGCTATTCAATATGGAGCATATATTGAGGGAACATCTATACCAGGAAATATAAGCCCTTCAGGAGTTCATATAGCAATAGGAGCTTTTATGTTTGGTATAGGAATGGTTATAGCTGGAGGATGTGCTTCTGGAACTCTTATGAGAGTTGGAGAAGGTTTTATGATGCAATGGTTATCTTTGATTTTTTTTATAATTGGTTCCCTATGGGGAGCTAAACATTTTGGATTTTGGGAAAATACTTTTATGAATAGAGGAAAGGAAGTTTTTTTACCTGATGTTTTAGGTTGGTTTCCAGCTTTAATTTTACAATTTGGCCTTTTATTAAGTCTTTATATTTTAGCAGATCGGTTTGGAAATAAAAATAATTAAATAAAAATTAAGGGGGAAATTAAAATGTCAAAAGAACTAAGATTAGATTGTTTAGGTGAAGCATGTCCAGTGCCTTTGATAAAAACTCAGAAGAAGATGAAGAAAGTTGGTGTTGGTGATACTTTAGTAGTTGAGGTAGACCATAGTTGTGCTATAAAAAATGTTCCTGAATGGGCAAGGAAAGAAGGATATAATTGTGAAATAGATGAAATTGATGATGGGCAATGGGAAATATATATAGAAAAAACTAAATAATTAGTGTATTTAACTTTATTGGAAAGGAGGCTAAATATGGGGATTAAAAATAGTCCTTATTATAAAAAGTTTCTTAAAAACCCTTGGTCCTATATAACTGGTGCAGTTTTATTAGCTATATTTAATATAGCTATTTTTATAATAAATGGCAGTCCCTGGGGGGTTACAACTACATTTTCTTATTGGGGAGCTTGGATATTTAAAGCTCTAGGTGGACATCCTGAATCTTGGGCATATTTTCAAGGAAGTAAAGGTGAAGTATTGGCTAATGGTTTTTTTAGTCATACAGGTTCAATAATGAATATAGGTATAATAGTGGGAGCTCTTTTAGCTTCACTTTTAGCTTCAGAATTTAAGATAAAGAAGATTAAATCTGGCAAACAAGTAGTTGCTGCAATATTAGGGGGATTGTTAATGGGATATGGTGCTAGAATATCATTTGGTTGTAATATCGGAGCTTTATTTAGTGGAATGGCATCAATGTCTCTTCATGGTTGGGAATATCTTATATTTATATTTTTAGGAGCATGGACAGGTAGTAAATTATTAGTTAATTACTTTATTTAATACTGTGAAGTCTAGTAGGAGGGAAAAGATGGCTAAAAAACATGAGAATTACGATGTAGTAATAATTGGAGCCGGTTCTGCAGGTCTTACAGCTGGCATATATTGTGGTAGATCCATGCTTAAAACTCTTATTATTGAACAGTCTTTAGTAGGTGGCTTGATTACTTCTACTGAAGATTTGGAAAATTATCCTGGATTTCCTGAAGGAGTAGGCGGGGAAGAATTAATGAATTTATTTTATGAGCAAGCTAAAAAATACGGAGTAAAGTTTAAATTTACTAATGTAAAAGAAGTAGATTTTAGTGGACAAGAGAAGATTGTGGAAACTTTTAGAAATGTTTATCATACTAAATCTGTTATTATAGCTACTGGTGTTAAACCTAGACTAATAGGTTGTAAGGGAGAAGAAGAACTTATAGGGAAAGGAATTTCCTTCTGTTCCACTTGTGATGCCAATCTGTGTATAGATAAGGATGTATATGTAATAGGCGGTGGAGATTCTGCTGTTGAAGAGGCAATGTATTTAACTAAGTTTGGTAGAAAAGTGACTATCATCCATAGAAGAGATGAGCTTAGAGCTGCTAAATCTATTCAAGAAAAGGCTTTTAAATGTAAGAATCTTAATTTCATATGGGATACTATAGTAACTGAAATAAATGGCACAGATTGTGTAGAGTATATGGTTGTAAAAAATGTTAAAACTGGGCAAAAGACTATAATTGGCCCTAGGGAAGGACATACAGATTTTATGGTATTTCCATATGTAGGTTTAAGTCCAGTGACAAATATATTCGAGGATGAAATAGAACTGGAAAATGGTTTTATCAAAACAGATGAGGAAATGAATACTAACGTGCCAGGAGTTTTTGCTGCCGGAGACTGTAGATCAAAATCCTTAAGACAGGTAATAACTGCTGCTGCTGATGGAGCTATTGCAGCTATTTCTGCAGAAAAACATATTGATTATATTGAATGATTTAATATTTTCAAATAAAGGATCATAATTGGTAGTTTAAATTACCAATATGATCCTTTTTTATTTATGGATATTAACTCATATTTTAATATGGTATAATTAGGATGCCAAATAAGTTTATACAATAAGATAGCATATATTTTAATAAAACACTATATAAAGAGGAGAGGATGCACAGGTGAGTAGATATAAGGGAATTATTTTTGATTTAGATGGAACTTTATTAGATACAATTGAAGATATAGGTGATAGCATGAATGAAGTTCTTGAAAGATTTAATCTACCTACTCATTCTTATGAAGAATATAAAAAGAAAGTAGGGGGAGGTTTTAGAAGGTTAGTATTAAAGAACTTTCCTAAAGAAACTGATGAAGAGACAATTAATAATGCAGTAGATATACTTTTTAAAGTTTATGATAGAAGATATCTCAATAAGACGAGGCCATATAATGGAATTAATGATTTGTTAGATTCACTAGTTGAAAAAGATATAAAATTGGCTGTCAATTCAAATAAAAAAGATGAATATACTAAGAATTTAATTGACAAGTTTTTTAAAAGAATACCTTTTGTTAAGGTTTATGGTGAAAGAGAGGATGTTGACCATAAACCTGATCCTACTACAGCTTTAGAAATTGCAGAGAGCATGGGTCTTAAACTAGATGAAATACTATTTATAGGAGATTCAAATGTAGATATTATGACAGCTAAAAATGCTCATATGGATAGTGTAGGAGTACTTTGGGGATTTAGAAACCGTGAAGAACTAGAAAAATATGGTGCAAATTATATAGTTTCAAATTGGAAGGAAATTGTGGATATAGTAGAGTAAGTTGAGGGTAGTATATTTTGTAGCATTACGTGTCAAATATGAAATGATTTTTGGAATAATGTATTAAAGTATAAAAGTAATTAGAATAAGCAAAATGTGATTACTATGTGACTAATCTAATTAGATATAACAAAAGATGGAAAAGCAATCATCCTGTCTGGTCACAGGATAATTATTTAATCTCTTATTATGATAATTGCATTTATGTGATCTAATTACTTTTGCTTGTATTATCCTATTATATTATTATAAATAAATATGGTTTTTATATTTGTTCTATAAAAAGCTTTTCTAAGTGATGTGGTCAAGAGTAAACAGGTTATTGAAGATAATTTAAAAGGAGTAGAAGTAGTGGATTTTGCATATCTATATGGGGATGGGAAAAAAGAATTAGTTCCTGTTATTGAGCAAGCAGGTTTTTCATCTGCTTATATTTTAGCACCAAGAATTATTTTTACAGAAAATACACCTTTTTGTAGAATAGAATTTTAGTAGATTGTTATGTTTTTAAAAAATCAGTAGAACCATAGTTGGAAAATTTAGAGGTAAAGCCAGATTCCATGAAAGATACTAAACGATAGAGATATAAAAGCTCATATTTAACAATTTAAATTGTTAAATATGAGCTTTTATTATATGTAAATATCGCTATAAATGTTTATTTCTTTGATTATGACTTTTAATTTCTTTACAGGAATTGTCTACTCCAGATTGTCTAGATTTAATAACATCGTCAATAACGGTATGTTTAGTGATACAACTATATTGTGAAATATTAAATAATAATGGGAATTTTATAATTTTAAGATTTAGTTAAGGTTAATGTTATCAAGAGTTAAGGACGAAGAGTTAAAATCTTCTTGTAGTTAAAAAGTACAGGAGGAAAAAAGAATGATTAACTGGGAAATAAAGAAAATATTCAAATCGAAAAATGGAATAATTGCTTTAATATTATTCCTTATAATTTCTATGTCTATGGTATTTATAAAACCAAATCAAATTATTCAAGATGGTAGTGAAAATTCAATGTCAGATGAAGAGAAATTTAATATGAAAGTAGAGTTGTTGAGGGAGCAAAGTAAAAATAAAGGGGAGGATGATATTTCAGAAGAACTTAAGGAAATGTCTAATGAAAAATTAGCTGCAATAAAGTTTTATGAATATAAGGATACTATGTTTTGGAAGGTATTTAATTATAGAGCATTTCATCCACTTATGAGCTCTATTATGCTTATTATCATAATAATAATTTTTTCTAATATCTATACAGATGAAATTGTATCAAATGTTGATAGTTTAATTTTATCATCAGAAAATAAAAACAAAGTTTTGTATTCAAAATTAGCTTTAAGTATAGGAATTCCAGTATTTCTTTATACTGTTTATCTAGCAATACAATTTATAATTACTATTATGCAATATGGAAAACCCATTAATGGAGTGCTACAAGCTATAAGAATAGTGGACAATCCATTATTACTTAAAGATGCCTATACAATATACAATTTTGTATTACTTAAAATAGGTATTATGTTTGTAATTTTTATTACCTTAGGGGTATTGGCAAGCTTATTTTCATTTGTTAGTACAAATTCTATTCAATCTACAAGTGGGTTTTTAATCTTTATATTTTTAGGAAAAGTAATGACTTTAATTAAATATTTACCAAAAGAGGTATTGCTTATATTTTCAAGGATTAATTTTATAGATTTAATATTTAATTTTAATGAACTGGTTGGAATGTATTTTGGAAGATTAAAATTATTTACTATGAATTTAGATATAGCAAATCTATGTTTTGTGATTATCATAGCTATTTTATTTATAGGAATATTTTTGTGTACAAGTATCTTTAAAAAATTTTTAACAAGATAGAGTGGGAGGAATTAAGTATGAATAAACTTGAAATAAAAAATTTAACTAAAAGTTATGGAAATAAAAATGCAAATAACAATATAACAATTACATTAGAAAATGGAGTATATGGGCTTTTAGGCCCTAATGGAGCAGGTAAAACAACATTAATGAAGCAAATAGCTACATTAATTAAACCTACAACTGGAGAAATAATTTACAATGGCAAAAATATTTACAGTATAGAAGATGAATATAGAGGTGTTATAGGATATCTTCCACAAGAGTTTGGAGTTTATAAAAATTTTTCAGCTAAAAGCTTTTTGCAATATATAGCAGCTTTAAAAGGCCTAGCTAAAAGGGAGGCAAATAAGAAAATAGATGAATTATTAAATGTAGTTGGATTATATGATGTAAGAAATAAGGCTATTGGAAAATTTTCGGGTGGAATGAAGAGAAGAGTAGGAATTGCTCAGGTGTTATTAAATGATCCTAAAATTATAATATTGGATGAGCCAACAGCAGGATTAGATCCACAAGAGAGAACAAGATTTAGAAATTTATTATCAGCCATATCTAAAGATAAGATAATAATACTTTCAACTCATATTATTTCTGATATAGAATCCATAGCAAAGGAAACTATCATGATAAAAGATGGTGAAATGATTATGAAGGGAAGTCATAGGGAAATTTTATCTGATATGAATGGAAAAGTATATAGAATAAGAACTAATGATGAGAACCAATTAGCAGAAATACAAAGTAAGTATAAGGTAGTTAATCTTCAGAGAGGAATAGATTTTACTGAACTTAGAATTGTAAGTGATGAAGCTATACCATATGTAAATGCACAGGTTATGGAACCAAAATTTGAGGATGTCTATATGTTTTATTTTGATTTAGAAAATACAAAGGAGGTATAATAAATGGGCCAACTTATAAAGTCAGAATTAAGAAAAATGTTATTTAAAAAAGGTGTTTTAATAGTTTGGGTGGTATCTTTGTTATTTGGAACGTTATTAATTCATAATGGTACTGTAAGTGAAGTTTATGCAGATGTTTTTTTCAAAAGTTACGGATATACGCCTATAATGGGTTTAGTTATGTTCATGATTTTATCTGGTGCATATACCTTAGAGTATAATTCAAATATGAGTGACCTAATAAATACTACAAAAAATGGAAAGAAAAAGACAGTTATAGCTAAGGGAATAGGAGCAGGTATAGCGATTTCCATAGTAAATCTATCTATAGTAACTGTAATATACTTAGATGGACTTAAAAAGGTTCACTTTAAAGGTTTGGATATACCATTAAAAAACCTTTGGTACTTTAAAGGGATAAGTTCAACTTTAAATGTATTTGAAATGATGCTAATAATGATTGGTACTATAATTATAGCCTCCTTTTTCTTTGCCCAGTTAGGTTTATATTTATCGTCAATAAGTAAATCAGCTTCTATTCCATTTATTTTGGGTGGTTTGATTATGGGAGTTCCATATATATTAGAGGCTGTTTTGCCTAGTAAATTTATCGTTATGACTCCATTGTGGGGAATGATATCTTCGCAATTAATTAAGCATGAGGTAAGTTTGTCAATAATGATAATTCAAGGAACAATATTTGTAGCAGGTTGTTTAATTTTTCCTAGACTCACATACAAAGCATTTATCAAAGAAAATAAAAGATAAACAAGAATTTTAGGCAGCATAGATGTTGGATAAATAGTAGAAAATTAAGAGGTGTAATTATGACAAATAGTTTATTTTTAATTGGTATAATAACTTTATTTATTGGATTCTTTTTTATTGGAATGGGTAGAGTATCTTATAGATGGAGAGCTTTTACAAACAAACCAGCATGGAATGGAAATACGGTAGTTTTTTTAGTTATAGGGCTTATATTTTTAATAGCTGGATTAGTGTTAATATATATTTTTTATCCTTATAGATAAAAACATTAAAAAGAAGAACCAAAAAAATATTATTTGGTTCTTCTTATCATATGGCATAATAGTATTAGAACATGCTAATATTAGTATTACAATATTAGGTAAATAACAGGAAAATGTGATAGGGGTGTTTAGTATGGAAAGGTCATTAAGTAAAGAAAAGATATTAATAATAGATGATGAAGAGGATATATTGAAGTTATTGTCTATGGTGCTAAAGAAAGAGGGTTTTGAAAATATATATACAGCTGAGGACGGAGTAAGTGGATTTGAATTATTTAGAAAAATTAATCCAGATATTATTCTTTTAGATATTATGCTGCCTGATGAAGAAGGATATGAGGTTTGTAAAAAAATCAGAAGAATTTCCAATGTTCCTATTTTATTTATATCAGCAAAAACTGAAGAAATTGATAGAGTATTAGGTTTTGCTTTGGGAGGAGATGATTATATAACAAAACCTTTTAGTACCAAGGAAGTAGCTTATAGAATAAAAGCTCACTTAAGAAGAAGTAATTATAAAGATGAAGAAAAAAATAAGAATGTTATATTAAACGTTGGAGATTTTCAAATAGATGAGGAAAAGATAGAAGTCAGGAAAAATGGGAAATTAATAGAACTGAAACCTAAAGAATATAAAATGTTTTTGTATTTGGCAAAGCATCCTAATCAGATTATGAGCAAGGAAAAATTGTGTAGTGAAGTTTGGGGAGAAGAATATATAGGCTTTGATAATACTATAATGGTACATATAAGAAGATTGAGAGAGAAAATTGAAGAAAATCCATCTAATCCAAAATATATTGTTAATATAAAAGGTTTAGGATATAAATTTGTTTTAAAGGATGAATAGGTATGAATTGGGAAATAACAGGTAGGTTTATTATAACTGTAGTATCAGTTGCTATTATAGTGATCCTTATTAATATTATTGGAGGAACTATTCTTATATTTTATGGAAATAGAAGTGATATTGATATAATAAATGGAATTAAACATTTTTCTCCAGAGGATTTTACAAGAGAATTCCAAGATTATTTAATAGGTGATAAGGATGAAATATATGTAAATGATAATGGAAAAAAAATTTTGAAAGAAAAAAAAGCTTGGATACAAATTTTGGATGAAGAAGGAAATGAAGTTTATAGTTATATGAAACCTGTTAAGGCTAAAAAACATTATACTCCTATAGAACTGGTTCATGCATATAAGTATATTACAACTGATAATATGTCTACCATATTTATATCAGAGAAGAAATTTGGAAATAGAAATTATAGTTATATTATAGGATTTCCACCTGAAAGGATAAAAAGACAGGTTATTTCTTATAATACTTATAATTTAGGTCGCCGCTTGAGAAATGGAATGCGTATGATTTTGTTTATTGATGCTATTATAGCGTTATTGTTTGGATATTTGTTTAGTAGAAGACTTACGAAACCATTAGTAAATATTATACAGGATGTTAAAAGTCTTTCAGAGGGAGAGTATAATTTAAAGAGAAGAGAAAAAGGAATTTATAAGGAGATTTATCATAATATAAACCATTTATCTTTAGAACTTAGGAGCAATGAAGAAGAAAGAAAAAAATTAGATAAGATGAGGGAAGAGTGGATAGCAAATATTTCTCATGATATAAAAACACCATTAGTTTCAGTGAAAGGATATGCTGAGATTTTATCTAGTGAAGAATATAATTTTACAGAGGAAGAAGTGAGAGAATACAGCAAGATAATAGAAGATAAATCTAATTATATAAAAGATCTTATAGATGATTTAAACTTAAGTACTAGATTAAAAAACAAAGATCTTGTTTTAAATTTAAAAAATATTAATATTGTAAGTTTACTAAGAGGAGTTATAATAGATATTTTAAATAATCCTCAAACTAGTAAGGTGAATATCAATTTTTCAGCAGCAAGGGAAGTTATTGAAAGGGATATAGATGAAATATTAATGAAAAGAGTTTTTAATAATATTTTATATAATTCTATAATTCATAATGATGAAAATGTTGATATTGAAGTTAGAGTAGAAAAAAGAGATAGAGTTCATATATCAATAACAGATAATGGAAAGGGCATTAAAAAAGAAGAGTTAAAACATATTTTTGACAGATACTATAGAGGAACAAATACAGGGAAAAGGCATAAAGGTTCTGGACTTGGAATGGCCATAGCAAAGGATATTGTGAAAGCTCATGGTGGCATTATAAATATGGAAAGTGAGCTTGGAGTAGGAACTAAAATTGAAATAATCCTCTAATGAATACTTGCTAGATGTATAATAAGTCTGAAATTAAGTTTAATAAAAGAAGATTTATAAGAAATCATATACGTATTTTATTATTTTTTTAATAAAATAGGTATATGTATCTCTGTTATAAATTCTTCTTCTTCTGATGTACCATGAATATCTAAACGATAAATTTCCATAGGATTTCCATTTATAGAATACCCTTTTTCTTCAATAAATTTTATTATTTTCTCAAACAATGGCTGGCTTTTTTTATAACTTCCCTTGTATACTAATGTTGCAAAATATCCTTCAGGTATAATCATATTGTATTTTTCTTCATCACCATCAACAAAAAAGAATGCATTTTCATATATGGTATAATTTCCTTTCTCCATACTTTCTTTCTCTATGAAAACTCCCATATCTTTATTTGCAAATAAAAATAACTTAGAATCGTTTCTAGCTTCTAGTTTTCTGAAGGCTAAATCTACTTCCTCATCTTTAGACATAGATTCTTCTATGAGGATAATTTTTCTAGCCTTTATTTTTTTAATCTTTATTTTTTCATATTCATTTATTTTTTTAAAATCATTAAGTATTTTTACTTTTTCCTCCAAGCCTTTTTTCAATAAAATTAAAGGTACAATTTCCTTTTCTATTAAATCAATTTCTTTTTCCATTAAATCAATAGTTGTATCTATATTTCTATCTTCTAAATAAGATTTTATTTGTTTTACAGAAAAATTTAGTTTCCTTAAGTCTTTTATCAAATTCAATCTCCAAATATCCTCTAAGGAATATGCTCTATATCCATTTTCTTTTCTTTTTGGAGAAATCAATCCTTTTTCTTCATAGTAGCGAATGGAGTCAGGACCTATATCATAGAGCTTAGATATTTCTCCTATTCTGTATTCGTATTTTTTTTTCATTCAAATCACCTCTATTTTTCCTTGACATTAGTATTGTACCAAGGTTTATAGTATTAAACAAGGAGATATAATCAAAATAAGGAGTCGATATTGATGCAACAAGAAGTTTCAAATGAAAGACAATTAACAAAAAAGTTTTTTAAGTATTCAATCCCTTCAGTAACTGCTATGTGGTTTTTTTCTATTTATACAATGGCTGATGGTATGTTTGTAGGGAAAGGAGTTGGACCATTTGCTCTTGCAGCAGTGAATTTATCTATGCCCTTTGTGAACACTATATTTGCTATTGGTCTTTTAATAGCAATTGGTTCTTCTACTTTAATTACATTTTATTTTGGTCAGAATAAAAAGGAAAAGAGCAACGAAGTTTTTACTCTAAATGTGATTATTCTTTCTATTTTAGGGGTCATAATAACTACTATTTCATTACTCTTTTTAGATAAAATAGCTATTTTCCTAGGAGCAACTAAAGAAACTTTAACTTATGTAAAAGATTATTTGCGAATAATTATAATATTTAGTACTTGTTTTATAGTATCTTATTCTTTAGAAGTACTAGTTAAAGCAGACGGTTTTCCAATTTACTCCATAACATGTGTAACATTATCTGCTCTGACTAATATAGTATTAGACTATATTTTAGTGATTCGTTTCGACTATGGTATAAAGGGTGCTGCTTTTGCAACAGGACTTTCTCAATTTATATCTTGTGTTGCTTTTCTAATACATTTTATTTTAGGAAAGTCTAATTTAAAATTTGTAAAGCCTAAGTTAGATTTTAAATTGATAAAGAATCTATTTATATTAGGAATACCTGAATCTTTAACAGAATTATCTGTTGGTTTTACTACTTTTATTTTTAATTATGTCATTTTACGCCATATTGGGCCACATGGTATAGCGGCTTTTAGTGTTATAATGTATTTAAATAATTTAGTACTAATGTCAATGGTAGGAACGAACCAAGGAATGCAACCTTTAATTAGTTTTTATAATGGGAAAGAGGATTATAAAAGTATAAAAAGATTGTTGAATTTAGCTTTAAAAACATCTCTAGCTTTTGGATTGTTGTTTTTTATTTCTTCTCAACTTTTTACTGAGCAATTAGTTTCTCTATTCATTCAGGCTTCAAACAAAGAATCCTTTCAGATAGCTTTAAGAGGATTAAGAATATTTAGCTTTGGGTTTTTAATTTGTGGATTTAATATTATTTTTTCTGGATATTTTACTGCATTAAAAGAAACAAAAAAAGCTACTATTATTTCATCTTTAAGAGGCTATATATTGGCATTTATAATGTTATTTATATTACCTAATATATGGAGAGATATTGGAATTTGGATTGCACCATTATTTTATGAAGCTTTAACTTTAATTATAGCTTCAATAATCTATGCACGTTCAAAGGTTAGTTTAAGTCAAGAAGAATATAGCTTCAATGAATAGTTTATTTTATGAAAATATGGAAGTCGTGGTTTTGATGACTTCCATATTTTATTTTCAAAATAGATAACTGAATGTTATAATTATAGAGAGAAAATAATAATGTAGTTAAATATTAATATACTCCCTACCTATTGACATAAGAGGTCTCTTAGATAATGTTAATTAAATATTTTTTAATATGGACTAAAAATGGTCTAGCTAAGATTAAAGAGATATAATATTATATAAATTATGTATTTAATTTTTATTCTCTATTTAAGACATTTTATGTCGATATATGTATTGAAAAGTTTCTAAGGTCCTGCTATAATTTGGCATAGGACTTTTACAATATTTTAATGATTTATTGAAACTTTATTAAGTTGTCAAGAATGTTTGTGGCTTAAGTTATGGGAGGCTTATAGCTAATTGAAAATTATTATGTAAATAAAGATTAAAAGTAGGTTAGGACCTATATAGATTTGCAAGTCAACCTACTTTATTTATAATTATATGTATTAGTTTAAAATAATAAATAAAAGACAAATTAGTATTGGGATACCTATTACAGAAAAACCAATTATTAAACTCTGTTTTTCCTTTGGGGTAAGCATGAAGCCAGCTTCATAGTATCCGTCTACTTTCTTTCTTTTAGAAAGCTTTGATAAGGCTTCAAAAAAAGTCAATTTTATCAACTACCTCCTTGTGGAAAAATAGCACATTTTAATATATAATTGAATAATATGCCATAAGTAATATTTCTATTGATTATATACTAAATATTTCTAAGTATAAATAGGCCTTAAGCTCTATAAAATATAGGGCTTAAAGCGTATGATGGTAAATAAAGAAACTTTAAGGAGGCAAAAAAAGTGGAAGAAATAAGTATTAAAGAGCTTTTTTTAATATTGGGAAAAAGAAAAAGGCTTATAATTTTAATAACAATAATTTCTATTTTAGCCAGTGGAATAGTAAGTCTTTTCATATTGTCACCAAAATATGAAACATTCACTACTCTTATGGTAGGTAAACCTAAAGATTATGGCAACAATGACAGTCAAATGGATTATAATGATGTGCTTTTAAATCAAAAACTTGTAACTACATATGGTCAAATAGTTAAAAGTAGAGCAGTTACAGATGAAGTAATAAAAAATCTAGATTTAGATTTAACTATTAAAGAATTTGGAGAAAAGGTAAATGTAAATCTTGTAAATGATACAGAGATTATAAAGATTGAAGTAATAGATGAAGATCCTAAAATGGCAATGGCTATTTCAAATGAGACAGCTACAGTTTTTATGGAAAAAGTAAAGGAGATAATGAAAGTAGAGAATATTCAAGTAATTGATAGAGCTCAAGAGCCAGAAGAACCTATAAAGCCTAGACCAAAATTAAATATGGCAATTGCTGGAGTGTTAGGTCTTATGATTAGTATTTTTCTAGTTTTTATTCTTGAATATTTAGACAATACTATAAAAACTCCAGATGATGTAGAATATCATTTAGGACTACCTATTATAGGTACTATACCAAAAATGGACAATTAATTGTATTGAGGTGAGAAAATGAAAAGAGAAAAGATAATAACTCATGGAAATCCTAAATCTCCAGTATCTGAAGCTTTTAGAACTTTAAGGACTAATATTCAGTTTTCAAGTATAGATAAGACTTTAAGTAGTATAGTAGTTACTTCCTCTGGACCTAGTGAGGGAAAAAGTACTGTATCAACAAATATAGCAGTGACTATGGCTCAGTCAGAAAAGGAAGTACTTTTAGTAGATTGTGATCTAAGGAAACCAAAGATACATACTTTTTTTAATATTCATAATGGACAAGGTTTAACTAATATATTGGCAGAGGGAGTTAGTCTAAGAGAGGTAGCATATGAACCGGAGATAGAAAAAAATCTTCATGTACTAACAGCAGGGCCTATTCCCCCCAATCCAGCAGAACTTTTAGGCTCTAGAAGAATGAAAGAATTTTTAAAAGAGGTAGAGACTAAATACCATATGATTATATTAGATTCTCCGCCAGTAGGAATGGTAACAGATTCAGCCATTCTTTCAACTATTGCTGATGGTACTATATTAGTATGTGCTGTAGGACAAGCAGATGTTGATGCTTCAAAAGCAGCAAAATCTTTACTCGAAAAGGTTAATGCTAATATATTAGGGGTAGTATTAAATAAAGTACCAGTTAAACAAGGAGGATATTATAATTATAACTATTATAATTACTATGCAGATTAAAAAGGATGGGAGATAAATGATAGATATACATTGCCACGTACTTCCAGGGGTAGATGATGGTTCTAGTGGAATGGAAGAGTCTATAGATATGGCGAAACTTTATATAGAAAATGGAATAAATAAAGTGATAGCCACACCTCATTTTATAGAGGGAACAGATTCAACTACTTTTGATAAAAATAAAGTTGTTCTAAAGAATCTTAGAAATACTTTAAAGAATGAAAGAATAGATTTGGAGGTTTATTTAGGAAATGAAATATATATAACCCCAAATACTTTAAAGCATATAAAAGAGAAAAAGGCAGCTACATTAAATGAAACTAGATATGTGCTTGTAGAAATGCCTATGTTTGATGTACCTATGTATATGGAAAATATAATATATGAGCTATGTCTTAAGGGATATATTCCTATAATAGCTCATCCAGAGAGAAATGCTAAAATACAAGAAAATCCAAATATTTTATATAGTTTTATAATGGGTGGTGCATTAGCTCAGTTAAATCTTCCAAGTCTTGAAGGAATATATGGTGAGAAATCAAAAATAACAGGAGAACTACTCCTAAATCACAATATGATTCATTTTACAGGAACAGATGCCCACTCACCAAGAGTTAGATCTCCAAAGATAAAGAAAAGTTTAGAGATTTTAAAAACTATAGTAGATAATGAAACTTTTGAAAAGATAACATCATTAAATGGAGAAGCTTTAATTCAAGATAAGATTATATCTGTAGGAGAACCTATAAAATATGAAGAGAAGAAGAACTTTTTCTCTATTATCAAATCAAAAATAAATATATTTTAACTAATAGTGCTTATATCTTCTGTTATTATGAAAGATATAAGCATTATTCTTATTTGTTAATATGTTAAAGCAAAAAATTGATAGGTTCAAGTTATAAATATATAATTAATTTTTTAAAGTAATCTAAACTTTTAACTGTCTATTTATCTAAAATGGACAGTTTATTTTATATGTTATTTTAATAAAAATTGGAGAAATATAAAATTTATATTAAAGAAATAAAAAAATGGTCGATATATATGATTGAATAGCAAGGCTAAGGAAATATAAGGCATAGTACTAATGGGCGAAGAGTTTCAAGTTTTGCGTATGTAATGGCTAAATAAAGTATATTTATTTGAAATTATGACATATGGGTTAATTAGTGGAAAGATTAGCTCTATATATTATTGAAATAAATTTAATCTATTATATATAAAAGTGGATTAAAGAATTGGGAGGTTATAGTCTTCCTTTTAAGTTTCCACAAAGATTAAATTGCAAAGGAGGTGAAAAAGTGAAGAAAAGGTTAATTAGCTTTCTATTAATAATATCTATACTAGTAGTTTTTTATATACCTAACGTAGATGCAGCACCTGAATTTAATAGATTGCTTAGAACTGGCAGTAGAGGTTCTGATGTAGCTACAGTTCAGAGAAAACTTAACGATCTGGGATACAATGCAGGTAAGGCAGATGGAATATTTGGAAATAGAACATATAATGCAGTAGTAAGTTTCCAAAGAGCAAATGGCTTATCAGCAGATGGAATAGTAGGAAAGAATACAATAAATAAATTGTATTCAAATCCAAGTAAGCCAAATAATCCAAGTAATCCAGGAAATAGTGCACCAATAACTAGTTTATTGCGTAGAGGAAGTAGAGGTTCAGAAGTAGTAACCCTACAAAGCAGATTAAACGAACTAGGATACAATGCAGGAAAAGCAGATGGAATATTTGGAGGCGGAACATATAATGCGGTAGTAAGCTTTCAAAGAGCAAATGGTTTATCAGCAGATGGTATAGTAGGAAAGAATACAGTAAATAAATTGTATTCAAATCCAAGTAAACCAAATAAGCCAAGCAATCCAAGTAATTCAGGAAATAGTACACCAATAACTAGTTTATTGCGTAGAGGAAGTAGAGGTCCAGAAGTAGTAACCCTACAAAACAGATTAAATGAATTAGGATACAATGCAGGTAAGGCAGATGGAATATTTGGAGGCGGAACATATAATGCAGTAGTGAAGTTCCAAAGAGCAAATGGTTTATCAGCAGATGGCATAGTAGGAAAGAATACAATAAATAAATTATATGCAAATCAAACTCCAGCACCAACTCCAGGTTCAGATGATTTTATTAAATTTAGAGGTATCCCGGGTTCTCTTAAAGGAAAAGTAGTGATATTAGATCCTGGACATGGAGGAAGTGATTCAGGAGCTCTTTCAAGTGATAAAAAGTATAAAGAGAAAGATTTTGCACTTGACATAGCTAAAAGATTAGAACGTATACTTAAAGAAGCAGGAGCTAAGAGGGTTGTTATGACCAGAAATAGTGATGTATATCTTAGCTTACAACAACGTGTAAACATAGTGAATAAAATAGAATCTGAAGAAGCAAAAGCACAAAGTTTAACAAGACAAATAAATGAAACTGAAAGAGAAATAGCACAAATTAATAGATTAGCAAAAGAATCAGAAATAGAAGAAAATAAAACAGCTGAAATTGAAACAAAAGTTAATCTGTTAAATAATGAAATAAACAAAAAAGCGGCTGAGTTGATTACATCTAAAGAGAAGATACAAGGTTTAAATATACAAATTGAAGAAATGTCCAAAGCAAATATTAAAGAACCTAAAGAAGAAGTTGAGGAAATAAAAGATGAAAATGTAGAAGAAGTTGAAAATGTGGAAGAAATTGTTGAAGAAGTAGATACAGGAAAATATGAATCAGAAATAGAAGAAGAAGAATTGAATATTCAAAGATTAACTGAAGAAATTGAAGCACTAAATATTGATAAAGAAGAACTAGAAAAAGAGAGACAAGCAAAATCTAACTCTATTCTAAATGAGGCAGAAGATAAAACAAAATTAGAATCAAAACTAAATAATCTTCAAAAAGAGTTAAAATCAGTTCAAAATACTATTTTACGAAATAAAGCAGTATATGCAGAAGGAAGTAATGAAGAATTAGATAGAATAATGAGAATTGCAGGAAACAATCCTAAAGATAATATGGTATTTTTAACAATACATTGTAATTCAACAACAGCGGAAAAACAAACTAGTGCATCTGGCATAAGGGTATATTGGTCTAACCAAACTAAATCAAATGTTGATACTAGCGGAAGAATAAAATTTGCACAAAAGTTAAATGAACAGTTAAATACTAAAAACACAAAAAATAAATTTGATAAGAAGGCAGCAAATCTATATACTTACCATAATCTATATGTACTTAAAAATCACAATCTAGTAGGAGCATTGATAGAAATAGGATTTATGAACAACCCTAATGATATAGCACTAATGAAAAAACAACAAACTAGGGAAGACATAGCAGAAGGTATGTATAAAGGTATAATAGAATACTTTAAATAAAAAAAGGACTTTACTTGATTTCAAGTAGAGTCTTTTTTTAACCGGATTTTTAGTTGGAGAAAACTGTAGAAAATGATATAATTATGTGATGTATATTAAATTGACATAATTTTTTCATTGATATAAAATACTATAGTTAATGTAATTAATTTTAAGGAGGTATTTGGCATGCCTACTAAATATATATTTGTTACAGGCGGCGTTGTTTCATCATTAGGGAAAGGTATTACAGCAGCAAGTTTAGGACAGCTTTTGAAAAGTAGGGGTCTTAAGGTTACTATCCAAAAATTCGACCCATATATAAATGTGGATCCAGGTACAATGAGCCCTTATCAACATGGAGAAGTATTTGTTACAGATGATGGTGGAGAAACTGACTTAGATTTAGGCCACTATGAAAGATTTATAGATATAAACTTAAGTAAAAATAGCAATGTAACGGCAGGTAAAGTATATTGGTCTGTATTAAA
>CCEZ01000015.1 GCA_000751555.1 Anaerosalibacter massiliensis
AAAAATCTACACGCCACTCTACTACATCAGGTAATAATTTTTTAATGCTTTCAGTTTCACTAATTATTTCATCTTGAGTTTTACCTACAATAGGTACAAATATTTTTGTATTTCCCTCGCCAATATTTATATTTCTTACAGTTACTACATCACTCATTTCTTCACCTTCTATTTTTTAAACAATAATTCTTTCACATAATCAACTGGCATTTCCTTTCCTGTCCATAATTTAAAAGCTTCTGCCCCTTGCCATAATACCATTCCATAACCATTAATTACCTTGCAACCTTGTTTTTCAGCCATATTTAATAGTTTTGTCTTACTAGGTTCATAAACTATATCTGAAACAACTAAATCAGGATATAATATAGATGGATCCGGAATATTACATTTATCTTCCAGTGGCTTCATTCCTACAGATGTTGCATCTATAAAAATTGAACTTTCCTGTATTTCTGTTCTCAATATATTTATATTATAAAGATCAAATACTTTAGCTTTACAATTTGTTTCCTTGTTTATTTTTTGAGCCACTTTTTCTGCCCTTGTATATGAAGAAGTTTTTCTATTAAATATAGATATTTCTTTTACACCATCTAAAGCTGCTTGTACGCAAATTGCTGTTGCTGCCCCTCCAGCACCAGCAACTACTATCTTTTTACCAATGATATCAATGCCTTCCTCCTTTAATGATCGCATATAGCCTACACCATCTGTCATATAACCTTTTAGTACTCCACCATCATTCACTATTGTATTTACTGAACCAGTCATTTCAGCAGCTGGAGACAATTTATCTAAATACTTGCATACTAATGTTTTATTTGGCATTGTAATATTTGCACCACGAATATTTAAGGCCCGAAATCCCTTGATTACATCAGCTAATTGTTCATCACTATTTACATCAAATGCTAAATAAATATAATCTAATCCTAGCTTTTCAAATGATAAATTATGCATTTTAGGTGATAGACTATGGGAAATAGGTGAACCTAATAAAGCCATTAGTTTTGTTCTACCAGTAATTCTTTCAGTAAAATCTTTTTTCATTTAATTCATTCCTTCTTTTTAAATTGTAAATTATTTTATACTCTAAATTTTTATAAATAAAACTTCAGTACTAATTATACCATTGATCAGAATATTATAGGGACAGTTAAATCTGTCCCTACTTTAGATATCATATATGCTCATTTTTCCATAATTTTTCATATCTAATTGCATTATATCTTGTTTTCTCTATTTCCTCTTCTCTTACTTTTCTTATAATCTTCCCAGGAATACCAAGGACTAAAGAGTTTTCTGGTATATTAACCCCTTCTGGAATTAGAGCTCCTGCTCCTATTATACAATTATCTCCAATAACAGCATTATTTAAAATTATTGCTCCCATACCTATCAAACAATTATTACCTACTTTACAACCATGGACTACTGCATTATGTCCTACAGTAGTATAGTCACCAATTTCTAAAGGAAGATTAGTATCTACGTGTAAAGTAACATTATCTTGAATATTAGTGTGTTTCCCAACATTAATATAACTCATATCCCCTCGAGCTACTGCACCATACCAAAAACTACTACCTTCTCCTATGGTTACATCTCCTACAATATTTGCTGTTTCAGCAATAAATGATTCTGAATGTATTTTGGCTTTTTTATTTTTTAAATTCTTTATCATATACTGTCTCTCCTTATCATTTATATATGTTTTTTAAAATATTATTTATACTCAATATTTATGGATTTTATTAATATCAGCTTTCGGTACATTACATTATAATACCACAATAGCAAAATTATCAAACTCCCCCTAGAATTATAAATTTTATATTAATAAAACTATTTATATCTATACCCATAAACAAAAATCTCCCTAGGTAATTAACTTAAATAATTAACTAAGAAGACCTCTTATTTTTATAGCTGTTTACTACAATTTATTTTTTCTCAAAGATTGGAAGGTATTCTAAAAATATAATATCTTTCCTATTAGCCGCTTCTCCTTCTGCTAATATAGCTGCTTTAGCTTCAACAATACCTCCTGCCGATTCTACAAGTCTTTCCATAGCCTGTATAGAACCTCCAGTACTTATAACATCGTCAATAATAGCTACCCGTTTCCCTTTTATATATTCAGCATCCTGTTCATCTAAACACAATAATTGCTTATCTTGCGTAGTTATAGATATAACTTCATCAATAATAGGTGAATTCATATAAGGCTTAATACTTTTTCTAGCCACGATATATTTTTCCATATCTAACAACTTTGACATCTCAAATACTAAGGGAATTCCTTTTGCCTCTGCTGTTAATAGTACATCTACATTAGGCAATTTTTTCACTATTTCAGGAGCTGCTACAGAAACCAGTTCAGTATCTCCTAATATTACAAAGCTAGCAATACAAAGATTATCACTAATCTGTACAATAGGTAATTCCCGTGTCACTCCAGCTATTTCAATAGAATATGTCTCTTCCATTTTTTATCCTCCTTATATATTACATTCCCAATATACTAGCAAAAGCTTTAATAATAATACCTGCTATCATGCCTAAAAATGGATCAGTGATTGCTGTTACAGTCATAGTTATTCCTCCAACAATTGGTCCCCCTGGCATTCCTGCAGTAGTTAATGCAGATACAGCATTGACTGGTACAGTTACAATAGCTCCTAGTACGAACAAGAATCCAGCAATTGATTCGCTAGGTATATATTTCCCCATTTTAGGCAATAAGCCTGCAAATAAAATAATCGCCATCAAAGCCATCATTAAAACACCAGACATTAAAGGGTGTGGTGCGCCTCCTGTTGCGGAAATAATAGATTCAACAGGTCCACCTCCAAATATTGCTGATGCTAAATCTGCCAGACTACTAACAATTGATAGATGGTCTATATTAACATTAGTATTTGCAATATTACCAGTGATCTTTCCAAATGCAATATTAGCACCTATATTTAAACATATCATAGCTAAGGCACCACGAATAACATCAATATTTATAACAGGCTTTTGAAAAACAAATTTCTCTCTTTCAGAAATATTAATATCAGATTCCTGTTTTAATATCAATGCAATAACACTTGATGCAATTACAGAAATAGCAATTGTATATACTAAATCTTCTGTAAACATATAAGTAACAAAGCTAATAGCAATAGAACTGAATCCAACTATCTTATTTTTTCTTGCCATATCAATAGAAACACGTGCCAGCATAATTCCTACTCCTGCCATCATTCCACTAGTAATTGCAGGTCCAATAAAATTTACAATTTTTTCGAGTAAGCCAAATGCACCTATGATAGTCATCCCTATAGCACCTAAAATAACCATAGATATTCGTTCTTTCATGTTTTTACCCATTGTTCCTGCTAATGTAATAGTTTCTGCCTGAAATGAAACTGGTGCTACTACACCAAATATTAAACATCCTATTGCACCAACAATAAATGCTAAAGCTGTTGGTACTGATGCAAATCCAAATGATAATGCTAAAAGTCCTTGAGGTAATCCATTAAGGATAACACTCAGTGCTGCGAGGAAGTCTTTTAAATAGTCCATTTATGTCTCTCCTTTACATTGCTCTCACATAAAAAAGTATATACTAAAGAAACTGGAATTCTCTATAGGAAAGAATTCCAGTTTCTTTAGTATATAAACAAAGGTTAAAATTAATACAATACCTTTTTATTTATTATCTGTTTATCCTCACCCATAGTAGGATAATTTTAGGTTATCCTGTAGAAACTCCTGAACCATATTATCAGGATTATATGAGAGCAATATTCTGTTTTTATATAATGAATATACCAGAACATTCGACATTTTGCAAGATTTTTTATTTGCAATATAGTAAATATTATAAAATAATTAAACTATATAGTTAACTTATTATAAACTAAAACCTGTTTATCCTCCGTTTCTAAAAATCCTACTTTCAATAAAATATTTTTAATGACATTAAAAAATGGGTTTTCTTTTCTTATAAATGCCTCTATTGGCAATTCATCTAAATATTCATCCTCTACAAATAAACTTAAAGCTTTGTATCCATAACCGTTAAATTGGTATTCACTAAATATAAGTATAGATATATCATAAAAAAATTCTCCACTATTATTTCGATCTTTTACTAAAACAATATCTCCAATAAAATTGTCATCCTCATATATTTCAAAACATCTGCTATCTAAAATATCAATTCTAATATCTGGAGACCCTTTATTTATATTATTTTTGATTTCATTTGCTCCTAATAATATATCATTTCCAAAACTTTTAGTATGTTTACATACTTCCTCTAAATATTTCAATGTCCATAAAGGTTTTTCATTCTCAATTATTTTTAAATTCACTTTATCACCCCAAAAAATAATCCCCTCTTCTAATCATAAACTGGAATTTTCAACTGAATTCCTATATATTAATTTATGTATAATATCTGTTGGATATAAACTTGCCACTTTTACAATTTTTTCAATCTTTAAATCATCAATAGTCTGCTAAGAATTGAAAAGTTCATCATTACTAATTCCCTCAATTTTTTCACCTACATTTCTAAACTGTCCAAGCCAAAACATTAATGCATCATCACGAGCATAATTTTCATCTATATGCACTTCTTTTATTTCTCCAATAAACCACTTATGACTACCTGTATAATCAATTCGATGTACAACTTTACACTCAAGATTTACTGGACATTCCTCTATAATATAACTATCAATTTTGTTTCCTCTTTGTGGTGTCAGATTTGCCTTTATATATTTATTTCCATCTCTTCCAGATATAGTACCGCAAATATGTATTTTATCTAATTGCTTCTTAGTTGGTATATTGATAGCAAATTCTTTCTTTGAATTAATTAATTCATAGGTATACTTCTCAGGTTTAATCCCTACCATTACAGATGGAGGATTGAAAGAATAGAAATGAAATGCTCCAACAACCATAATATTATTTCCTACTGTAACAAAAACTACTGGAAAAGAAGGTAGCGCAACTATTCCATCATGTAAATTATCATGTATTACTTTCATTGAACGGCCTCCTTTACAGAACAAAACTCTTTCTTGATACTTAAAAAACATAATTTTAATAATTTATTTTATTATTTTCTATTGTATCAAATATTAGCCTACTAATGTATATACATTAATATAAAACCGTATTTCTTATCCTGTTTACTTAATTTCTATTTTCTTATTGACTCTAACATTATGTTATGCTTTATACTAATATTGAGCTCAAAAATCATACATGTGTGAGGTGTATAAATGTTAAAAATAGGCGATTTTTCAAAACTATCGAGGATTAGTATTCGTATGCTTAGACATTATGATGATATCGGACTATTAAAACCTGATATGATTGATTCTTCTAATGGCTATAGATATTATAGCGAATCTCAGCTTACTATAACTAGTAAAATCCACGTACTAAAATATATGGGATTTAGTCTATCTAATATTTCCGACATCTTAAATTGTTATTCTGATCCTAAAAAATTAGAAGAATATCTTTTACTGCAAAAATCTATTGTAAAAAAAGAATATGAAGAATCCCAAAATAGATTACTTCTCCTTGAAAATACTATTGATCGACTTAGAAAGGATGATAATGCTATGAGTTATTCTGTTATAGTAAAAGAAATTCCTAGAATGAAAGTTGCTAGCTTTAGAGATATTATTCCATCTTATGAAATGGAACATATCCTTTGGGAAAAAATGATGAAGGAACTAGATTCTCAAAATGTAAAATTTTCAAATCCATGCTACTCCATGGCTATATTTCACGATAAGGAACACAAGGAAAATGATGTGGATGTTGAAATACAAATATCTGTAATTGGCAATTACTCTAATGCTAATAATGTTATCTTCAAAGATACTGATACTACGAAAGTAGCTTCCGTAACATTTAAAGGCCATTATAATCAAATTCATCTAGTTAATGAAACAGTTGCTCACTGGGTATCAGATAATAATTACGAATTTAATGGTGCTATGTTTAATATTTACCATGTAAGTCCTGCTACTGAAAATAATCCTGATAATTGGGTTACAGAAGCATGCTTCCCTATTAAAAAAATTTAATTTTTAAATACCACCGAAGCTAAACCTCAGGTGGTATTTATTCTTCATCACTACCTCAAGTATATATTTAATTATGAAGCTTCAGGGTACATAGGAGTATTAGGATTAAAGTCTGGATATGATAGAATATAATCATAAATATGTTTTTCTATGTTAACTCCCATATTTTTTAAACCTTCATTTCCAAACATTACATTATATTCTAGTATATAATAAGCATCCCCAACTACTGCTATATCAAATCCTGCATGATTTATATTTAAACTAGAAGCAACTTTTTCTACCAATTCAATTGCCTTTGAGGGAATATTATTATAGTCATAAATAGCTCCTTTTGCAATATTATTATGAAACTCTCCCTCTCTAGCTATTCTCCAGTAAGCTCCTATTATCTTATTACCTACATATATTATTCTTAAATCTCTATCTATAGGAAGTTTTTCTTGAATATATAAGATATCATTATTTTCTATATAAGTTTTCAATTCTTGTCTGTTTTTTATAAGGAAAACTCCTCTTCCCATAGAGTTTTTTATTTCTTTAGCTACTAAGGGGTATCCAAATTCTTCTTCAATAGTTTCAATGTTAATGTTATATTTACTTAATATTTGAGTATAAGGTACATTTTTAGGGAAAGTAGTCCATAATGCTCTAGTAGTTTCAACTTTATTATGCCCTAGCTGATAAGTGCTAATATTAGGAAATATTTTCTTTTTGAGTCCATAAACTAAAGAATTTACCTGCCAATATTCTGGAAATAATATGCAATCTGCAGATTTTATTTTATCTATTTCTTTAAAAATATTTTCTGGTTTAATATATGTTATATTAGGTATGCTTATAGTCCTAAATGGATTAAATGTAATTAAATTCATTTCAACACCACCCTATAAAGAATAACAAAATTATTTTACTACCAGAAAAATTGTTTTGCAATATTTTTTATGATATTTTTATTTTTCCATAATTAATTATTCATATTTATCTAATAGATTAAATAATACTAATTATATATTGTGTTTTTATATCTTTTTAGTTATAATCCATATTATTAAATATCCTAGCATTATATGGAGGTAATATAATATGTACTCTTTTTCAGAATATCTGTGGTTTTTTATCATTTATGCTTTCTTAGGCTGGTGTGTTGAAGTTGTATATCACGTAGTAAAATCTGGGCAGTTCGTTAATAGAGGTTTCTTAAATGGAGCTGTATGTCCAATTTATGGCTTTGGTATGGTAATATTACTTTATTTATTAACTCCCCTAAAATATAATTTTATCTTATTATTTTTAGGTTCATTCTTACTTACATCTATTTTAGAATATATAACAGGATTTATACTCGAAAAAATATTTCATGATAAATGGTGGAATTATTCTGATATGCCTTTTAATATTAGAGGATATATATGTTTAGCTTTTTCAATTATATGGGGTATTAGTGGAGTATTTATGGTTGATATAATTCATCCACCTATCTCAAAATCTATATCTATCCTAGATAATACAATTGGTAATATTATATTATTTCTGATATTAATATGTTTAATAATAGATCTTATTATAACAATTTTGGGTATCATGAAAATAAAAAAACACATATATATACTTGATGAAATAGCGGAAAAGTTAAGATATTATTCTAATGATATTGGTGAAAATATTTATAAAGGTACCACATTAGCAATTAAGACTAAAGACAATATGAAGTACAAGATTGAGGAACAAAGATCAGAATTTGATGATATACTAAGTAAGAAAAGTATAAGAATCAAAGAACTAAAAGTAAAATATGAAAAGATATTGAAAGAAAAAGGATTTGTTCATAAACGTTTAGAAAAAGCATTTCCAAATATTAAAACATTGAAAAAACACAACTAAACTAATATAGCACAAGGGGACGATTCTTCTGTGCTATATTTTTCTCATTATTCTAAAATTAATTCCTGCTCGTTGCTTACATATCGATAATCTAACTAATTCTTCATATTCAAGACATTTATCATTAATTTCTCCACTGGTGAATTTAAAAAGATTTAATCTACAAGGCAAGGTAATTAAATTCAATATTGTAGAAATTAAAAATATATCAGTCAATATTCAATCCCATACATATAGAATCGTAGAACCTACCGTTAATTAGAAAATCCCTTGTTATTATTCCTTCTTTACTAAAACCAAGTTTTTCATACACATGAATTGCTGAATAATTATCACTTCTAACTCTCAAATTAATTTTTCTTATTACTCCTGATTGTTTACACCACTCAATTAAATACTTTATAAGTTCCGTTCCTATACTTTGACCCCAATATTCCTTTAAAACACTAATCCCAAATTCTCCAGTATGTGCTATTCGTGGCCTTGCACCTCCTGAAAAATTTAAGTTCCCAACTATTTTTCCATCTACTTCTGCAATAATGAACAATGCATTGTCTTTTTTTGAAATATTATCAATAAAATTTTCTTCCTGTTCAATAGTTTTATCAAATTCACCTTGTCCAAATGTCAAAAATACTGATTCTCCGCTAACTGTGTCGATATATTCTAATATTGCCTTAGCATCAAATTTATTTGCTTTTCTAATTATCATTGTATTTCCATTCTTTAATTTTAATTTTTTCATTTTCATCTACCCCTAAGTGAATTTTTCTTTTCATTACATACTAATACCAAGCATAGAACCATTTCTACAAAGATTATAACATAGTATTATTACCTTTAATATATAGTCTAATTTTTCATACCAAGAATTACAAAATATATACCATATATTACATCTACCACTTGGTTTCACGCCCCTTTCCTATCATAACAATCTCCCCAACTACATTTAAAAAACAAGATCAGGCTAATGCCAGCTTTTTGTTAAGAAAATCGTCATTGTCCTGACTTATGAATAGATAAATTACCAGAAAAAATAATTGAAAGGTGGTTCTAAATGAAATAATACTTTCTTGATTCTAAATCATAACTTACCTTTCTAATTCATTTTAACGCAAAGTAGAGTAAAGACTTCTCTTAAACCCAACATAAGTTACCACGAAGTATAAAAAATATGTGACAACACAGAGGGACGGTTCTCCTGTATTGTTATGATTGTGCTCTAACTAAAATTTAAAAAGATTTAGTCCAACCTTTTCATTGAATTCTCTATCCACTGTTCCCTCTATTGCATCTACAACTATCTCTCCTGTAGCACTAATTACCGCTAAATTTAAATGTCCGCCAAATACATTGTTTTCTTCATTTGCTAAGTTTATATGAATATGTAGATAAACTTCTCCATCCATCTGAGATATATTTCCTATAAGACTTGTAATCTCCATATCTCCTGTTAGTTCCTTTGAGTGATATTCTTTGCTACTTGTTTCAAATAGGCCTATCACTGCTCTATTTGTAGCTCCAAGACCAGAAATAGTACCTAGTTTTATACCTTCTTCTCGGCATAGTTTTTTAATGGATTCTACTACCTCTTCCCCTTTTTCCAATCTAACAACATACTTATGGCCAAATTTTTTAAACTCCATATTTATCACTTCCTTTGTAAATTAATTATAATATAAAAATTTCAACTAGACAATAAAAAGACAGAAGTTTCAGTTTTTTTATTTTAATAATGATTCTTCATTGTATTATAGCAAAACTATTTATATACTGAATATAATACCTAATATTCCCATTAAATTTAAGTAAAAAAATAGCGGGTTAAAAATCCCATAATTCCTCCAAATACAACAGAAGGAAGAAACATTTTTATTCTCTTAATCGCAATGATTGACATTAATAAAAATAGAAAACGGAGAGGCCAATTCTACATTATCTGTAATGTGGAAAATTGCAAATGGTCTAAACATTCCTATAAGTGCAATATTATCTATCCAATCGAATGTCTCCATTGCCCGGAAGAAAGACGGACTGAAACTGAGTAGTTCTAATAACACATTAATTGTCGAGCCTTTGTTTTATTCTCATGGTTTACTAGAATTCTATCGTGGTTACCTACAGCCTAAGGGAGAATATCTTCCTGAAACACATCCACAAGGTGTTGTGGAATTTGTTACTGTTATGTCAGGTCAATTAACAATGAATATAAACAGTGATACTTATCAATTAGATGAGTACGATTCAATCCGTTTTAAAGGTGATGATTCTCATAAGTATATCAATCCTTCATCATCTTTAACAATTTTACATTTTGCAATTTCTTATAACAATCTTTAAAGAATATTCTTTTCAAAGAAACCTATCAATTTTCATTGGGGACTCCTTTATTTTGCTTATTTCTGCATAAAAAGTCCCCCAAATAAATAGTTATCTCAATAAATAATTCCTGTCAATCTTTCTATTTGTCTTATTAATAACCCATTTCAACATAGGTTTTGACAAAATTATGATACTAATACACAGAAATATAACGAAGAATATAGCCTAAGAAATTTTTATTGAATAATAGATTTTTGAATTGCTTTTTGCCTATAAAAGCAAAGGCATCAGATTTTTTTCATCTCAATGCCCTTGAATTTTCTTTATTATTTTTATTGATGAAAGGTATGCTCATTTGTCTTGGTAACTCCTACTGTACCTTCTAAGTAAACTCCTGATGTTATTGCACCCTTCGGACAGGCCTTTTTGCACTCTCCACAACGAATACATTCCACCGAATTAATATCTTTTGTTATTTTAACATTCATCTTACACTGCTTTTCACAAGTTTTGCAGCCGTTACATTTTAGTTTATCCACATTCATTTGATAAAAGCTAAACTTATTGAAAAGTGAATAAAATGCGCCGAGAGGACAGATGTACTTACAAAAAGGTCTATATATAAATATTGAAACAGCGATTATTAATACTAATATCCCCATTTTCCAATTAAACAAAAATCCAATTGTTTCTCTTAAAGGTTCATTTTTAATGAGTAGCGGGATACCACCCTCCAGCGTTCCTGCCGGACAAATCCATTGGCAGAAGTAAGGCTGTGCCATACCATATTGATTGGTTAGAAAAATTGGCAATAGAATAACAGGAATTAAGAGTATAGCATATTTTAAATACCGAAGTGGCTTATCTATTCTTTTTGGGACCTTGATTTTTGGTAACTTAATTTTATGAAGCAAATCCTGTAAAAATCCAAACGGACATAGAAAACCACAAACAAATCTTCCAAGAAGCACTCCAAACAGCATAATAAATCCTAATACATAAAAGGAAAAATTATGTTTCCTACCTCCTAAAACTGCTTGCAAAGAGCCAATAGGACAAGATCCAACAGCACCAGGACAAGAATAACAATTCAGTCCCGGCACACAAATAAATTTTGAGTTACCTGTAAATATTTTACCTTTCATAAATCCAACAATATATCCATTTGTAATAATCGTTGTAATAGTTTGAATAATACGCTGTTCGCTTATTTTTAGTTTATCCATTATCCGACACCTATACATTCAAGGCAGATATTAACTGCTTTTTTCAATACCACCAAATGCTCTCCACGAAGAATGCCTACCCCAACAAATAAAAAAGAGGAAATAAGAAGAGCATACCGTATATTTAATTTCGTCAATTCTATTTTTCTCATCGTAGTTTGCTCACTCCTGTTTATTTTGATTTTTCAACTTCTTCTAATCTGTCAAGAATTGCTTGTCTATAATCGTCTTCGGTTCGACCACCGAAGTGTGGTTGTCCAATTATTTTACCTTTTGAATCTACAAAGATAGTGGTTGGAAAAAGAGTTGCTCTGTCAGTCAATGCTTTTTGCAACACATCATCTGGAATTAAAGTTAAGAACTTAGCACCTGCATCATCCATAACTTTTGTAGCAAATTCTACAGCATCCTTGTTATCAACAGTATCAGCACAAATTGAGATAATATTACTATCTTTAGGTCTGCTATCGTAGAGTTTTGCAATATCTGGCATTTCAGCAATACATGGATTACAGTTTGTTGTCCAAATATTTATCATTGTTATTTTATAGTCTTTAAAATAGTCGGATGTTACTTTCTCTCCTGTAATTGAAACTGTATCAAATCCAGCCAAATCCACATTCTCATATAACTTACTCTGCTGTTCATTTTGCTTTATTGCTTCCTCGTCTGTTAAAACTATGGGGTCACTCGGCCCTTTAATAAGTAAGATAACTATGCCTATAACCACAATAATTAATATTACACCTATTATTTTAAAGATCGTTTTAGATATTTTTTCCATAATCATACATCCTCTCTGTATTCCAGAATATCACCCGGTTGACAATCAAGTATTCTACACAATGCATCAAGGGTAGTAAACCTAACGGCCTTAGCTTTTTGGTTTTTAAAGTTTGAAACATTTGCCATCGTCATATCAAGTTTTTCAGATAACTCAGTAAGTGACATTTTCCGTTTTGCCATCATAACGTCTAAGTTGATAACTATCATACAATTGCACCTCCAATTAAAAAGTAAGGTCTACTTCTTCTTTTATCTCTGCCGCTTTTTTAAAAATGTTTGACATAATTAATGAGAGAAATCCTGCTGTTATAGAGACAAAAGGAACAATAATTGAAGGAATTATCGTTAGTGCATACAAAAATAAGCTGCGGTCAAAATAGAGGAATAGCTCTGCCAATATAAAGAGTACTGCCTCACTAAATGCACAAATTGCAATTATTTGAAATTCCTTTGCAATTTTAGGAGAAAAAGAATTTTGTGAACAAAGTAACCTACAAATGGATTTTAATTTAAATAGTGCCACAAGATATGGAGTTGCACAGACATAGATACATCCTGTCAATATTAGCACCATATTAGAACTTAATAGTTCTCTATTTGAGGTTTTCAAAAGTGCTGTAATAACAAGTGGTGTAGCTATAAGTGCAAGAATCGTTAAAACAATTCCTACAATTACAAGTCCATTTAATAATTTTGAACTTATTTTTTCTTTCATAAATATTACCTCACCTTAAAATATTTTTGTTTGTTAACTACTTTCAACATTATATATCACAAATTAAACAATTTCAATAATTTTTTATCGTTATTCTTTATATTTTTATCGTTATTCTTTAAGCTTTTATTATTATTTTCAAATCATAATGGAAAAGAACGCTAAAATTAGCGTTCTTTTATAAAATATAAATTATAAAAATTTCAATTTAAAGATGTAACTTTCTTTTCAAAAAATCAACCTCAAAACTGGATAATTCTTATCCAGTTTTAGCCCATTTTTTACCTTCAAACTACAATACCTTGTGGTTAAAACACTCTACTTTTCTTCTTGTTTACAATACATTATCTGAACTACACACTCCGCATGCAGCTACAACTCCAAACCAAGTATGGACTTGGGACATTACCTGGTTAAATGCGCTTATCAAAGGACAGCACTACAAACTTTATTTAATAATAAACATGTTCAGTAGACTAATAGTAGCCTTTGAAGAAGGCAGTACCTTTCTATAGCCATGTCTTCAGGTATCCAAACCATGTAGGCAGAGACTCTATGTCAATGGCAAATCGGAAACGAAGGAATTAAATGTTTTTATAATTAAATGCGACAACTTACTTGACAAACACCAATAACAGTTTCTCCGATATTTGCAAACTAACCCTATAAATAGTATAATGAAATTCAATAGATATTCATCTTGTTTTTTTATTAGTTGTTTGGACACTAAATTAATTCATTAAAAGGGGGAGTTTTATTTATGAAAAAATTTTTTATTTCAAGCATTCTATTACTAACAATTATTTTAGGGGGGGGATAACCTGTTATGCAGATTCTGTAGAATCTAATGTTGTTAATCTTTCAGAAGAGGACAAGCTTGAAATCAGAGAGATGCTAGATGAACTTAATATTGATAAAACGACTCAAGACAATTTAATCAATAAGTTAGAAAATAATCAAATTTGGGATTGTATGGATGAAGAACAAGTTTCAAAAATACCAGAAAATTATTTTAATGTATCAATTGATGAGCCTGTTAAAAGATATACATTTCCTGATGGATCAGTAATTGAAACAAAATTAGAATTGCCTATGATTTCACCTTCTGCAGTTACAGGTGGAAGTGTTTCATCTGGATCAGGATACACTTCAGTAAGGGGAGCTAAAGTTAGCACAAAAAAAGGTCTGGTTGGCATGGGATTTTATGCTGATTATACTAATGTAAATGGTGCATATGACTATATAAGTAGAGTATATGATTCCTGGGTTAAAGTAGTAGGTGGAAGCTATAGTAATCGTAAATTAAAAATAGTGAAAAAAAGAGAGGATATCTCAGGACCAGCAGAGGCAAAACTTTCAGCAGACGTATCATGGGTTGGAGGAGTTACTGGGGCTGGAACAGAATGGTTAAAATTACGCGTAGGAAAGGATAAAGCATGGTCAAGCCAAAACTAACAAAATTAACCAATATAATATGCAATATTTCATTGATTTTAATTGCATTTTTTATGATATTTTTTGTTTTCATCAAAAATACGCTAGAATATCCAAATACCTATGATATTAGAATAATATCAGTATTAACTGTATTGTTTATATTATCATTTATTGCAAAATCTCTAATTATAGAAAATAATAACAGATAATTAAACAATATTACTATATTAGCTGTTAAGTAATTAGTAACATTAGTGTAAAAGCATAGATGACTATATTACTATTGTAATTAATCCTTGATAAAAAATAAGTGAAAAGATGCTTTTAAAATATCAAAACAAAAAAATGAAGAGGACAAACATAAAATAGAAGTTACTTAATTAAGTAACTTCTATTTTATGTTTCAATCATTACACATAATCTTATATCTCTTTCAATATTTTTATTAAAACTTATGTTATTTGCCAAAGAGTTATATCATTGTTAATAGCTTTTACTATAAAAACTTTGCATTCTCCACTCGAATCATAATCGACTACCTTCTGGATGCCTAAAACATAGTACCACATTTCTCTTTATCCTGTGTCATCACCACTATGTGGATACATTTTGTTATCCTCGTTACCTACATGTGAACACAATTCATCAGATGATTCAGACTTTTTATTTTTCGCATTTTTTCTTGCAGGCTTAAATCTATTTCCATCAAGACTGTTATCCAATCCTGTTTTATATACGAATGTTATCATTGCAGGGTCTTTGTTTCCCTCTTCATCTATCCCACTAACAATAACTTTTTCAACCACACTTTCAAACACATAGCGGTCAAACGTATCAATAACCTTATTCTGTTCCAACACTTTTTTAAAACCTAATAAACGTTTTTAATATCCTTTTCTTCTTCCAAATTTGATGTCAACTTTTCTCTATCCTGAATATCCTGAATTTTTACATCTATCTTCTGTAGTATATCGGTATATTTCTCTTCATATGTTTCCTTATCTATAATATCCTCTAGCCTCATATTTACTAACTTGTTCTTTTTTGATTCTAATAATTGAACTTCTTTTTCAATTTTAGAAGTCTCCTTGTGAATAGTACTTGAGCTTAAAACGTCTTCCATTCTCTGCAAAAACTCTTGTAAAACATCTTTGTTGTTATTACACATAATGCAATAGCTTTCCAGAAATGCTTTTTCAATTTTCAGCGTATCCAATGGATTTCTTGGAAACCTTCTCGCTTTGTTACCTGCGTTCCCGTAATGGCTTATCAGCAAATTCCTTATATTTAAAATTATAAGGAGTTATAATTTAGCAATTGAAATCTCTGGATTCACACATGGAATGAAGTTTATAGATCCACACTATTTTGTGCTCTAACTAGAAATATTGTCATAATTATAGAAATTAGCAACCCACCAAATACATAACCCCAACTAAAAAATGAAAAAAAATAAGGATAATAGATTCGAACACCGTCGATACCTTGCCTTATATGCGATCCTTCATCAACAATCCTTTGCATAACACTTGTAATATACAGAGGATTAATATCATAAATATATGCACTTAGTAAATATATTATGATTTTCTCTGTAATACTAGGGACAAAAAAACCTAATGCATAAAAAGTTTTACGTTTCCCTTTACAGTAGAATAAATAATACAATGCACCAACTGTATAGGGAAAAACTAGTAGTAAAATTCCTAGAACATTCTTTACGCTCTTGAAGCCGCCAAAGATAACTGTGAAAACTATTAGTAAGTAAGTGGATAGTATAATAAACCAACCTAAACACAATTTGTAAAAATCTTTATATTGCTTTTTCACTTTTACACCTCCCATTTTTTGTATTGGTGGTGCTTTTCTACAGTCTCATTATCTAAGCATAACTCATTAATGTGTAATTGATAGCTTATTGTTTCACATGCGGAAATATTAGTGATATGGTCAGCCCTGAACCAATCCCTGATTTTACATCCAACTGAATTGCTAGATCATAAGCCATTTTGCTCACTAAGAAGAGTCCCATTCCTGTTGCTTGCCTTGTATACGTACCTCGCCCTCCAGTAAAGCCCTTGTCAAAAATAAATGGTAAATCTTCTTCAGATACACCAGGTCCATTATCAGTAATATTTAAAATAGTTTGATCACTCATTTCATCATAAACCGTTTCAAATTTCAGAATTGGAGGATCCTGATTCTGTGAAACATATTTTGTGCTATTAGAGATTATTTGTTCTAATATAAAAGCTAATCCCTTGCGGTCAGATAAAATTTGCATTTCTTCACCTATGAACTGTATTTGAAAAGCAGATTCATCTAATAGTGATTGATGGTTCTCTATTGTCTGTTTACAAAATGCTAGTAAGTTTATAGACTCAAAAATATAATCTTTATGAGTAGCCCTAAGTCTTGCAAAATACAAAATTCGCTCTACGTCTCCAAGGATTTTATCTCTGACATGAAACATACGTTGTCTAACAAGGGGAGACATTTCGTCACTGCGGTTATCTAATACCAATGTCATTAATGACAGAGGCTTTTTAATTTCATGAACCCACCCTTCTATATAATTTTCATAATCGGTTAACTCAATGGCTTGATCATTAAGTTCTGATTGATATGATCTTATGACACTTCCCATTCTACGGATAAATGACCAATGTGTTTTAGGAGATACATGACATAATCTTTCTTCGTTCGTTTCATTCGGTTCTAACAAAAAATCCTGAAAGGCAGCTTTTATTATTTTTTGCTTTCTAATTATAATGAATACAGATAACGATATCATTGCTAGAGTAAAAACAATCATTAGTCCTACTAAAACCTTAAACGTTTCAGGATAAGCCAACCAAGCTAAAAAACTAAAAAGGAGACTTGTAGCCATCAACATAAAAAACCATTGTTTATAAGCATGAAAACAATCATAGATTTGCTTTATCCATTTCATAACTTTATCTACCCCCTAAGTCGATAACCTTTACCCCTTATTGTCTCAATTTGATCCTCCAAGTTTAATTGTCGTAGTGTTTTTCGCAAGCGAGTGAGGTTTACTTGAAGTGCATTTTCGTCTATATATTGATCTGTTCCCCATAAAATTTTACTCAGTGTTGACTTGGATACAACCTCAGGTCTATGCTGTACTAGAGCCAATAAAATTCTTCCTTCATTAGCTGATAATAATAAAGATTGGGCCCCCTTATACAAAGTAAAGGTATTTGGATCTAGCGAAAAACTACCACCATCTATCAAGCTTGGCTGTCCTTCAAACCTTCTTAGCAGATTCTGAATGCGCGCTAATAATCTATCTCGATTACATGGTTTTGTGAGATAATCATCTGCACCTAAATGAAGACCGTGTAATTCATCTTGTAACTTATCTCTAGATGTAAGAATCAATATTGGACCAATCCCTTTTAATTTTAGACTTTTGCATATTTCAAATCCTGACTGTTCCGGTAAGTTAATGTCTAATAAGACTAAGTCTGGTGCCCAAGTGGCTATTTGAGCAACTACATCATGGAAGTCTGCAATTGCCATCACTTCATAACCAGCTTTTTGCAATATATCCATTAACTCTTCTCTCATCAATAGATCATCTTCAACAATTGTAATTTTAGCCACTTCAGCACCTCCTTCAATGTGAAATTTAACGGTTCCTTAATCTATATTTGGCTTCCAACGCAATTTATCTATTTCATGATCAGCTGAACGAGCAACTGCTACTCCATAAATTACCAAAATTACGATTACTACACATGCAAAGGTAAAGGCAATAGGATAAAGTAACGCGTTGTCTTCGATGCGAATAATAACAAATGAAATCATAGCCCTTATCCCAACAGCTCCACTGACGCATGCAAGAGACATAGGTAACAGAAAAGTCAACAACACCTGTCTATGCATAGATTTTTTCATTTGATTACGTTTTGCTCCCAACATGGAAAGCGTTACATAGCGTTGTCCAGTCTGCTTCATCTGTGTCAAAAATTGTAAAGCTAATACCGTACATGCAATAATCAAGAATAAGAATCCCATATATAGTATCGTATAACTTCCAGCAACAACGTAGAAAAGTCTACGTCCAAAGTTTTGCAAATAACTTTCAAACTTGAAGCCTGAAGATTTTAATAAGTCTCTAGCTTCCATCATTGGTTTCATTAAACCTTGTTGGTCCTGCAGCTTTTGTGGAATGCGAAAATTCCAATATGACACATAGGTTTCCGTATTTAATAATTGTTCAAACATATGATCAGGGACTATAAATGCTGAAGTAATTTCTACAGAACGGTCTGCTACTAGCCCTCTCATTGGAATTGATGGGTGTATAGATATTGCCTGATCATTAATACTCATCAAACTTTGTCCTTCTTTCGCAGCCTTTTCAAGAATATTATCTAGTACAGGCATGCTTTCTAGATTATCCTTAGGCATAAAATCTGGATTAAAGTATAAAGCAATTTCATCTGAATGTAGGTTCAGCGGTTTTTCTCCTATAGTTTCTAAAAGTCCATTATAAGAGGATTCAGGAATGAGGTAAGGTTTTGTTGCATCAATCTCTAGAGCCCCAAAAAGATTAAGTGCTTCAGGATTTTCCGAACTGATACTGTAACCCTGCATTTCTCCAGATAAAACTTGTTCTTTATAGTTGCTTGGCAGAGCCATAATTAGTTGCTCTCTTAATTTAGACCAGTCTACCAACGATACAGGCAAGTCGTCTTCTGCGCCTTCATCCTGATATTTCATTCTTCCAATTTCTAGTAGATTTAAGTCCTCTACATATGGTGCCATTTTTTCTGAAGTAAGAAATTGCTCAACCTTTTGATTATTACCATTAACGGTAAAATCATATATCGAGGAACTTCTAGTAGAAACACTTTCAAAGCTTATAATAGTTGAAGCACCATTTGTTATCAAAATGATAGACAACGTAATTAGAATAGATGTTACAGCAACAGAAGTAGATCTATTGGCTACGTTCTCTTGAAACTGCCTTAATGTAAATATGTGCAGCCCTTTAGTAGATTTACGCTCGGACAAGCTTGCTAATAAGCCTAGTAGTTTTCCAAATCCCCTCATAAAAAGGATCGTTCCTAAACTTCCGAGAGCCAATGCCACAAACAGAAGCAGTCCTCCAAAGTCCATAAAACGATATAAAACGATCCAATATGCCACGCCTAGTAAGATAGAACCTGCTAATATATGAAGTATGTTGCTCTTAACATGCCCCATATCTTGCTTCTTATCCATTTGCTCATTCAGTAATTGATGTACCTCTTGATTAAATAATCTTCCCCCAAGAATAACTAATGCTATAAACTGGATAAGTAAAAAACCGATTACGGTAAAGAAAATCGCACCTACCGACAAGCTTATTTGATGACCGATAATTCCCTGTCCAACTAATTTAGAAACCGTCAAGCTGATTATTTCTGCTAAAAATCCGCCTATTAAAATGCCTCCAATGAGTGCCAAAATAGAAGTAATTAACCCCTCTGCTAAAAGTTGAAGAACAAGGCGTTCCTTGCGCATTCCTAACATGAGATAGAGCCCAAACTCTTTACTCCTTCGATTTAATTGGTACTGATTAGCAAATAAAATCAAGAAAAACAATAAAAATAATGCAAATAGATACACAATTGGCATTAGAGCTAAAAGTTTATCGATCGAATCACTTTCAAATTCCTTTAAAAATATAATAACATCTTGTCTACCAAGTGAAAGAATGATATAAAACGACGCTATTGCTGTTACAAGTGTTGCAAAGTAAATTAAATTCTCCTTACGACTACGTTTAGCATTACGATAAATCAGCTTAGAGAACATTTGCACTTCCACCTCCAAGCTGAGCCATTAACTGCAAGATTCTTTCATAAAATTTCTCGCGAGACTCATCATGTTTGCGGCGCAGTTCATGAAATATTACACCATCTTGTATAAAAAGGATTCTAGAGCAAAAACTTGTAGCATTGGGATCATGGCTAACCATTAAAATAGTCCTTCCACTACTTCTATTAAGACCTTCCAACTTATTCATTAAGATTCTTGCAGAACGTGTGTCTAATGCTCCTGTCGGTTCATCTGCCAGAACAATATCTGGTTCAGAAATCAAACTGCGTGCAGCTGCTACCCGCTGTTTTTGTCCCCCAGACATCTGAGATGGAAATTTATTAAGAATATCAGCAATTTCTAAAAAATCTGCTAGTTCATCTAATTTAGCACGTGCTTTTGCAAAATCCATCCCATGAATAGACAGTGGTAATAGTATATTTTCTTGTCCAGTTAAATTATCTAGCAGTGCAAAGTCTTGAAACAAATATCCAATTCGACTACCCCGATATTCCGCTAAATCCTTACTATCAAAAGCACTGATGTTTTTTCCATTTAAAAACACACGCCCCGATGTTGGCTTTATAATCGTTGCAATGCAGTTTAATAATGTAGTTTTACCAGAGCCACTTGGACCCATGATTCCAAGAAACTCTCCTGGAAAAACATCAAAAGTAATTCCCTTTAATGCAACGGTTTCACTTTGTCCTTCACCATATGTCTTATATACTTCTTGAACTCGAAGCAACTTATCTGAAATTTTCATATCATATCCCTCCTATACTTTTCGTTAGTGTAAAGTTCAAAATTCTTTTGAATCTCTTTTTTGGAGTTTGGTTTTTTATAGCCTACTTTACACTATCACTTTTCTTATAAATACTATATAATAAAAATTCACCAATTAACACTTACAGTTGTTGTAAGGTTTGTAATGAGAGGAATATCTCCTTTATTAAGTTAATTATCAGACCCCGTTACCTTCTTAAATTGCATATTTAATAAGACTATCATAATTAGTTGCTATTATAGTAAGTCCATTATCTGGGATAATTATTATAATACCCATTATTCTATAATTATTGTTGAAGAAACAGTTATTAAACTTTAAGTGCTTTGTTTTTACTCGATTTTTATCTTTACTTAACAGGTTCGTGTTAAGTAAGTAGCCCCTTTAAAAGGTTTAAATTTGTATGTGCATGCTTAATATTTCTCATGGTAAACCATCTATAGACACATATTCATACGTAACAAATAAAATGAAACATCATACTGTTAATATATTTTATAGCATAATAAAATGATTTGCCACCGAGCAAAAAAATTGGGTGGCAATATGGTGGCAAACCACTATTTTTTTAATATTAAATTGACTATAAATACAGCATTTACCTAGTTAACAACACTACCGTCTCCACATGCCTTGAGGAGATAAAAATGATGACGATTGAAGCTGATACCCCTTTGAATGTGCAAAAACAGGCACGTCCCCAATGACCGCCCTGGATTTCTCTGATGCTGGTGCGGAAAATGGTGCAATGCGTCATCAGATTCCCCAGCCACAATTTGGTACTAATATAACAGTTCTAATCATATTCTTATAAAAGAAAACAATAAGAAGGAGTGTAAAATAAATTGATAAAAGTTAAAGTTAGTTTACGGCCTATTGTTAGTAAGATAAATTTACCCACTGTTTTGAAAACAACTATACTTCCAGGTGACTCAATCGAAAGATTATTTATTGCAACCCAGGTAGGAGAGATCTTTTACATAGAAAACGGAGTTATAAGGACTTTTTTAGATATTCGCCCACGAATCATAAAACTAGGTGTTTCTGGTGGTGGATATGATGAACGGGGATTGATAGGGCTAGCGTTTCATCCCGAATTTTATTGTAACGGTCTGTTTTATCTTCATTATTCAGTTGCTGGGACACAAGGTCCGGGTGCTCTTCCTAATTCAGTAGCTGGAGCACAAAGTCCAGGTGCTCTTCCTGAATTTTTTAATCCTAATCCGTGTGACCCCAGAACCTTAAACCTAAAGTGGATAAATAGGGAAATTCAATATGATCATATTGACACAGTTGAAGAATGGATTTTACAATCGAATGGTCAACTTCAAAAACGGCGAACATTACTTAATTTAAGAAGACCATTTTTTAATCATAATGGTGTCAATAGCTTAAACTTTTCACCTGAAACAGGAAAACTTATTTTAACAACCGGAGATGGTGGATCAGGCTATGATCCATTTAATTTAAGCCAGGATGATATGGAAATCGCCGGTAAAATAATTGAAATTGATGTAGCTAAGAATACATTTATCTATAATCCACCCGTAGTCACACGTTTTAATGAACTCCCCGTACCTATTCAGGAAACACTTACGGTAATTGCCAAAGGGGTTCGCAATATACCTGGCATTTCATTTCAAAGGTTTTATGATCAGTATATCAAATATGTGGGAAATGTGGGACAGGATCTAGCAGAGTCGATTTTTTCATTCGTTCATTATAAACCAATACCGGTTACTCAGCTTATTCAAGCTTCTTTAATGAAATCTGAACCTGACCAAGAAGGATTTATTAACTTTGGCTGGCGAGGATGGGAAGGTGCTTTTCCTACTTCAATTATAAGGGACTGCTCTGCAAGTCCAACTCTGGATGAGAAAACAATTGCTTATTACAATGAAGCAGTAAAAACTTCAGTGCATCGTCTTCAGCCTCTAACTAGTTATTTTCATAAAGATCCCCGACCCGATAAGTTTGGCGGAACTGCACTTACAGGAGTCCAGTCATATATGGGGAATGGAATCCCCGATTTAATGGGAAGCGTTGTGTTTACCGATTTTGCCCGGGATGAAGAATCTCAACTTCCGGTTAAAGGTGTTTTAGCTTATACCAGGGTAAGAACAGATTGTAAACTAAATGATTTTAGTGTTATTGAAACCGATTATAATTTTGAGTCACAATCAGCTTTTTATGTTAGTTTGGGAACGAATCTGGATCAAACCAGACTATATTTAGGGGTTTATGGCTCTATGAATGTGACTGATTTTAACCAAGGTACTGTTTTTGAAATTGTTCCATGATTCATAACTATAAAATTCGACTTAATACCAGATAAATTCCTTTCTAGGATTTATTGAATCGAAATATAAAACAAACAAGAGAGCAATCATATTCCCTCATTAATTTTGAAACTGATTTGATGTAGATGATGAAAGCCTTTACTGAAGGTATATTAAGAAGATATACCTTCAGTGCTTATACAGAAATATGCGCGTATCAATCAGTATTCTAAAATACTAATAGCACCTGTATTTTTACCCGCGATTGGATTGGCCTTAAGTCCATTAAGTACTCTACCTATTGCGATAGCTGCTGTTTCTAATATTTCTCTTGGTTTTACTGTATTTTTTTCTCGTTTTCACTTGTTTACGTGAGCATCTGGAATATTTCCTTTAGAAAATTCATGAATTATCTTATAAAAATAAAATTGATTAGCTAACTTAAATATGGATTTCTTATCATTTTGGCTATTTGAGGTTTTCAAGATGCAGGCAGTATAACCAGAATTTATTATTTCATAATTTATTCTAATAGACAGAAATCTTTCAATACCACATTGTTATATCATAAAATCCTTAGATAGGATCTATAATCCGTTCTTTTCTTGTCGTAAGTAACATAAAGGACTTAGCCTGAGCATCAAACCGATTGAACAGACGAAGATTTCATGTGCAAAAAAGCTATTCAACGAGATTTCTACGAGTAAGGTTAAATATCACAACGTGGACAGCTGTCAAAGCTTTCTTAACATCATGAGAACGTTGTAGTAAATCCACTAATATTGTAAGGCTTTAGATAACAAAAAACTGCCAGTTTAAAGCTGGCGATAAATTTGACCAAAATTTTTTTGGTAGGTGAGGAGTAGCACAGACGATGAATCAGATCCTGAGTTATACTTAATTCAAAACTGATTCATAAAGATGTATATTGAGTTAATTTGAAAATAATAGCTTTTAGATTTTTATCTCAATGCCTTTAGATTTTCATATTTGGAATTGCGTTTTAAGGTTGTCATCATCAAGAATACCTGATGTCATCTATAAAATGCCCTCAAAAACCGGGTTAAAAAATGCATTTCCAGCCCGGTTTTTGCTCGTTTTTTACTTTAAAACCACAACATCTTGTGGTCAAACCGTCTTATTTATCCTTATAGCTACAATTCATCATCAGAACTATACACTCCACATGCCTTGAGTATACAATAATGATGGCGTATGAAGACATTGGTTCCTTGGTGGCAAGGTACTTTTCAATAAAGTTGTATTATTCAAGCTCAAATTTCTTGATGTTTTTATATCTTCCACCAACCAAATTGAAACTCTATACTTCATCATCATTGTTTTGAAAATTCAGCACGTAGTATTTTTCTGCTACATTCTAATGCGTTCTGCATCAAATTGTAAGCAATAAAACCCTCAAGTGTTCTTTTATATTTTAAAAGCTATATTCTTTACAATTATATTTCTATATTTTTACTTGTATTCAATAGACTTAATATATAATCTTTAAGTATCAATAAGACTCATAATTTCTTCCAAAACCTTTATGGTTCTGTCTTCTAAAAGCAATTTGAATTCATATACTATTTCTCTTGGTGTAATTTTATCTGCCGTAGTAATATCTAACCTGAATACAAATGCTGAATTAAATGCATATTCACTTATTACTTACTTTACTCTTAATTATTTCAATTAATGTTTTAAAACTCTTTGTTTGAAATTTATCTTTATGAAATACAATATGATTTACATTAACTAATTCAAAATCATTTACCTTTATTTCAAAGATTTCACCACTCTCAATTTCTTCTTCTACTAGTATTTTAGGTAACACACTTATTCCTAAATTTTGTTTTACTGCATAAATAAGAGCTTGTGAATTTATACTTGTCCACTCTGGATTTGCTCTTAAATTATGTAGCAATAATGCACTATCAAAGACATCACGAATTGCACTGCCTTTTTCTCTAAGTAATAATCTTTCTTGTATTAACTTATTGATATCTATAGGTTCTTCTAAAGCTAATTTATGTTTAGGAGAACATATTATTGCTAATTTATAGGACGAGAATGGAATTTTTATTAATTCTTCATTATAGATAACCCCTTCAATTAAGCCCAAATCAATTTCATTATTATATAGCATCTCTTCAATTTTTCCAGCATTTCCAATTATAACTTTTGTCGGAGTATTCTTATAAATTGTTTCAAAATCTACTATTGCTTTAGGTAAAATAAAGTTCGCTATAGTTATACTTGATCCAATTTTGATAGTTGCATTGTCTTCTAATTCTTTAACATTTTGTTCTAAATCATCATACAAATCTAACAACTTTATTACCTTTGTCAGAAATAACTTGCCAGTTTCATTTAAATAAATCTTTCTTGAAATTCTATCAAATAAATAAACACCTAAATGATTTTCTAATTCACTAATTGCATTAGAAACTGCTGGTTGGGTTATGAATAATTTTTCTGCTGCCTTTGTAATGCTTTCTTCTTCACATACCATTTTAAAAATACGCAGATGTCTTATTTTCATATCTAACTCCTTATTCATCACCATTTAATTATATATTACATAAAATTATACTATTATACTTATGTTAAATCAAGGTGTATAATAAACAATGTTGAAGATTAATCTATTGGAGGTGCTACTATTATGAAGATTAAAAAATTAAAACTATACTTTTCACTCTTTAGAATCACATTTTATATCAGTGCTTTTACTTTTGGAGGAGGATATATAGTTATTCCTATGATGCGTAAATATTTCGTTAATGACCTAAAGTTAATTAGTGAGCAGGAACTATTAGACATGGCTGCAATCGCACAATCAACTCCAGGTGCTATTGCAGTTAATATTGCTGTGTTAGTAGGTTATCACATTTCTGGAATTACAGGTGCAATTATTAGTTGTATTGGGACAATCTTGCCTCCCTTGCTAATATTATCAATCATATCTTTTTTCTATAAAGCTTTTAGGGACAATAGAATTATTTCTGCAATATTAAAGGGTATGGAAGCAGGGGTTGCTGCTACAATTGTAGATCTAGTAATCGATATGGGTCAAGGAATTTTAAAAGAAAAAAACTGGTTATTAACATTAATGACTCCTGTTGCGTTTTTAGCTAGTTTCATTTTTAACATCAATGTGTTAGTTATTATTATTTCCTGCTCTATTCTATGTTTTGCCCAAACTTATATGAAAAGCAGACAAGGAGGAATCGAAGGTGAGTAAAACTATTTTTACTTTATTTATTAGTTTTTTACAGATCGGTTTATTCAGTATTGGTGGTGGATATGCTATAATACCGTTAATACAGGAACAGGTGGTGAATTCTTACAACTGGCTTACATTGCAGGAATTTACAGATATTATTACAATTTCTCAAATGACACCTGGTCCCTTAGCCGTTAACACTGCCTCTTTTGTAGGAATACGTATAGCTGGTATATCTGGGGCTATAGTAGCTACTTTAGGATGTATTATATCTGGATTTATTATTTCTATATTTTTATACAAATTTTTTAAAAAATATAAAAATATAGATAGTATTTCTAACATATTAAAGGGGCTACGCTCTAGTTCTGTTGGACTTATTGCATCTTCTGCATTTACTATTATTTTGATTGCTTTCTTTGGATCTTCATCATTTAATGTTAAAGCTGTTGACATAAATATTACTGCTATAATTGTATTTGCTATTTCTCTATTTTTACTGAGAAAGTATAAAATAAACCCAATGCTGATTATGGTTCTAACAGGTGTTACAGGCTTGTTTTTTTATTAATAATTAGTGTGAGATGCTATTTTTTAACTGTACTACTTCCCACATTTGTTTGTCAATAATTGCTGAATGGTCTTTTTCTGAATAATACATTAGAACTTTTCAATTGTTTACTGCCATTCTCCTCATTAGGAAAACTACTGTATAAGTCTTTTGAAGAAAAGTATCTTACTACTGCATAAAGGTATACTTTCGTGTATCAAATAGACTCACCTACCAAAACTTCCCCCAAACTATCGTCTGAGGGAACATAAAACACACAAGTGGGGCCGCATGGAAACCGTCCCCTATAATTACATTTCAACCTATTCATTCCCTATCAACACAACAATCTCCATGTGTGTCGGAACTACTATCGGAACACAAAGACTGAACCTCGTTATTATCATGGGAACACAATTCGTCAGTCCTGTGTCTGCCCCTTGCATTTTTTCTCTGTGGCTTGAAGCTATTTGCCGTCCACACTGTTTTTAAGCCCTGTTTTATATACAAAGGTAAGCTGTGCAGGGTCTTTTTTCCCATCTTCATCATATCCTCCCACAATCACTTTCTCTACAATACTTTCAAAAACGTAACGGTCAAATTCAGATAAAACCTCATTTTGTTCTAACGTCTTTTTAAACTCCCGTGAGCGGCGTTTTATGTCTTTTTCATTAGCAGACGTTTCCTGCAATTTTTCTCGTTCCTTTAGTAGCTGTTCCTGCTTCTCCATCAAAGCAGAATACTTTGTTTCATATGTATCTTTATCAATGGTATCTTCCAGCCGCATATCAACCAACTTACTTTTCTTTCTTTCTAATGCTTGAATATCCTTGTCAATCTTCGTAAGCTGTTTATTTACTATACTACTGCTTAATGTATCATCCATTCTCTGTAAAAATTCATCTAGTATGTCTTTGTTATCGTCACATAGCAAACGGTAACTTTCAATAAAAGCATCTTCAATGGCTTTTTCTGGAATACCCTTGCTGTCAGGACAATATTTCTTTCCCTTTTTCGTGGCAGCTACACATTGCCAGATAACCTTACTATAATCTGAACCACTGTGCCAGTTACGCCTAGATAATGTGCTGCCGCAAAAGCCACATTCTAGCATACAGATAAAAGCATACTTTCTGCTATATTTTTTTCTTTCAGCATACGGACATATTTCAAGGTATTTAATGTATTCCTAGCAAATCGGGAAATAGACTTTGTGATAATCATATCAATTTTGCCATTCATACAGTCATTTATCATACGCTGGAAATCTTCCCGTTTTGTGACCTGCTTTCCCGTGATGGCTTCATCTGCATAAATATCCACGAAAACCCATTCCTTATTTTTCTTAATCAAATCGGTATAATATGCTTTCTGTGATTTATAGCTATTTAACTGGTCTTCGCTGTCTTTACTCACTCTACTTAAATACTTATCAAGTTAATTAAAATCAATGTTTTAGAGTATATCAATTATCTTGTATTAGAATATCAAAGATATTTTTTCTAGATTTTAGTAATAATATTAAACTTAATGGGATATATTTGTAATATAAAGATATAAATATGTCACATTAACGAGAGGGGTTTTTTATGAAAAAAGGTGTAAGCAAATATTTATTTTTCTTAGGGTTTTTAGCATTTTTAGGATTTAGAGGGTTAAATAATGAACCACTATACTTTTTCTATTTTGCTTTTGGAGGATATTTTTCTCATTTTTGGTGGTCTAAATTGGGTCAATTTGATGATGAACGTTTAAAAGCCAATAAATATAAAGCTGCTTCAATATCTTTTAGAATATGTTTTGTAATAGCATTTGTATTAATCTATTTAGCTAATCTATCTTCATTAGATTTACAATTAATTTATAAGATACAATTAATAATTGTATCTCTTACTTTTGCAATTTCAACAAACTTATGGGCATTTTTAACCTATAAATTTGATTTAGGGAATTAAATATTATGACAAAGTTTATTAGTAATTTAAAAAAATATCGTCAATTTAATGAACTAACTCAAGAAGAATTAGCTGATAAAGTTAATGTTAGAAGAGAAACTATCGCTCGTTTAGAGAATGCTAAATATAATCCTTCACTTGAATTAGCTGTTAGAATATCAAAAGCATTAGATACTCCGATTGAAGAATTGTTTATCTTTAAACTTTAACTACACTAAATTTAGTTTAGGATTTAGGGATGGAATAGTTGAAAGAAATAAAGTATTTCCAATCCTTTCAAAAATAGAAAAAGGACAACTTAATTTAATTAAGTCTGCCCTTTATCTATTCGGTAAATTATGTAATAAATACAAGAGTATCATTAATTAGATTTTTTTCTTTTAATATTATTGATTCAGATTTTCTTTTTCAAACTCTTTTGCCAATTTATAAAAAGTAGTTCTTTTTAATCCTAGTCTTTCCATAGTAATTTTGCAGTTTGTTCTTTATTAATCCATCTTTTATATTCGATTTCCCAATCTATAGGATATTCTATTTTAGGACGACCTGATTGTCTTCCAGTTTTTAAAGATACTTTTTTTTCGAACTTATTTAAAGGCATAGCATCTATACCTTCTTTTTGTCTATCTAGAATATAAGATCTTTCAAGTTGTGCCATAGCTCCAAAAATGGTTAACATAAATTCTCCACTAGATACTGAAACAAATAAATTGTTCGGTAAAAATATGTCCAAAAAAGTGTTGACATATCACCCTCGTTGTATTTACCGAGATTGGCAATGAAAATCCTCATTTCTTCCATGTATCATAAATCACTTCCTTTCTAATTTTTGGTAAAGAAAAAGCAGCAAACGACTTTACGCTTACTGCTTTTCTAATCACAAATAATTCATATTAAAGCGTAATACCAACCGAATCTAAAATAACAGTTAGTTTCTTTCTCTTTTCTAGTTTATCTGTTCTGACAAGTGTTAAATTTTTATTCTGAATCTTCAATAGCGTTTCGCGTGAAATATCAGAACTAGCACTAAGTTTATTCAATGCATCTAGAGACATTCTTACTTTTCGAATATGATACCAAAATGGCAAATCTATTTCACTTCTTGAATACTTCATAGTATTTGTAAATATCTTGTCTTTTGAGTAAAAATTAACATAAGGCTCATCTTCAGAATATGCTTTTCCATATTTTCATAAAAAGCATTTAAATGAGATTCGACCAGAATTCTCTCTAAAATTTCAGATGGAATTTTATCCAAATACTTTATACGTATAGAAGTATCTTTAATATTTAGTGATGTGTAGTAATACTTTTTGTCATAAGACAGAATCAAACATAATGACAAACTATCTATTTCATAAGCATCAAAAAACACATTCACATTAACTTCATTATAAAGATAATGGTACTTTAAACACGTTTCCTTTTTCTTATATTCTAGCTGATTATATCTATCTACTAAATATTCTTTCACTTCTGGTCTCATAAAGTATTCCTCCAAATCATTTACCCAGTACTCCTCAACTGTAAACTTTATTCTATTGTGTTCCCACACTCTATATCAACTACCACAGAAACTTTGATGTAATCTTTTATCTCTTTATTTCTGCATTTCTCACCATCACCAGTGAATACGATATGCCTGTGAAAGTGCCTAAAATTAAGGATTTCTACATATCTCGTTTTTGTATCAACACAATAGTCTCAACCGTTGTACAATTTTGAGATATATCCACACAAAATATTATCATGAAATCTTATTAAGGTAGATCGATAATTTCAATCCACAACACACATGTAATAGATCAAATACACTACTCACTCCTTAAAAATCACCGCACTCATCATCCAGTTCACTTTAACTGTGGCTTTATTTAATTTAACTAAAATATATTAAATTCTATTTATTATAGTTCACCATTCATCATAAGTAAGCCTGCCAATACATTTTCCTCAATTACTTCAATTGGCCAACCTAAAGAATCTTTAATTTTTTTTATATAATTCATAAGGTTTTCTGAACATTTTTTTGCAGTTACAAATACTACCATGCAATTTCTGAATTCAATAAACGGCCTTACAATCTGATACGATACATCAACGGGAACTGTTTTGCCTGTGATTTCAACACCTGATTTAAAAGGCATACACAAATAGTATTTTTTACCTTTATACATAATTGGAACTTCCATATCTGATATCTCAAATGCTCCATGTGGTTTTCTTGATTCTCTCTCCAGCACCCTTTTACTAACACCCCTAATTGTTTTTGAAAACTTAACACGCAACTCATCATCTTTCATTTTCATTAGTTTTTCTAAGTGATACTTTTCGACACTTGTAATATCAATTTGATTCAAATCAAAAACTTGGTTAATAAAATCTTCAGTATTAATTTTGATAACTTCTTCATATAAGCCTAGCTCAAACTTTGAATACTCGTCACCCTTACTTTTAAAATAATTTGATAACACCCTTAAAAATAGTATTTTATCAAGAATATCCATTTCCTCAGCTTTTTCAATTAAATTATCAATTTTTAAATCAAAATATTGCTTAAACTTATCAATGTTAATATTATATATACTTGTAAGTATCCTAAATGTTCCCCTTACCCTCTCATTTAGAATTTCGTCAATATTAACGCACGGCTTATAATCACCGTCATCAATATCAGAATGATTTAATAACTGATTTATAAGAAAATATTTCAACTGATAATTTGAGTCTATGATTTTTTGCACTTTCTCTTTAGATAAGTATTTATTTAACTCCTTATCTAATAAGTTCATTAATGGTTTAATTCGATCTCTATATTTGCTTTTTCCTGCTTTATAGTATAGTGAAAGTGTTTGCATCATATTACAAATACAATACAAAGAAGGCACGAAATAATCCTCTAAATCATTTTTAATTATATATGAAAAGGCCCATGTACAATTTTCCATTCTAGAAAAGAAGTAATCATCAGTAGAAGAACCTAGATCACTCTCACCTTTCATTATCGACCTAACATTTAGTAACATTGTCATAACATCTAAATTTATTTTTTGAAATTGATTTTGTATTTTTTCAACATTATTACTTTTCACATTTTGATAAGCATAATGAAAACTTGAATAGTAAAAAAGTGATTCCTCACTGTAAACTTGATTATATATCTTTGCTAAATCTCTTTCTAAAATTACACGCTCATGAGCTTCAATAAATTGGTTTTCAAGTAATGACTCAATAGCTAAATACGCTTCCGCTAATCGACTTCTAATGTACATACTATGATTTTCATTATCATCATACTTAGTAACATATTCATGAACAGAGTTCCCAAGGTATTGAAATAAACTCTTATATTCTTCTCTCATATAATAACTCCCCCTTTATAAGTATATTTACACTAAATGAATTTGGATTTCTTTTAAGTTTTCTATACTCATCATTAGTTAAACAAATTAAATCCAGTTTCCTATTGCCTTTTAGATACTTTTTAGTAACGCTTAACCTTTTGTGAACAAACATGCTCTCAAAATCATCTGAAATTATTACCAAATCTAAATCACTTGTCTGAGTTGATAAAGTGCCATAGCGTATTATTTTCTCAACTTGCAGATAATCAATTAGTTCTGAGTAATCTAATTCTGTATTTTTCATATTATACCTCCCGTTAATAAATAGTATCAATTTGTTAACTATTTATAAAACAAGCATCACAGAGTCTCTTTATTCAACCTTTTCCCTATTATTAAATTAATAATGACTAACAAAACCACCATTTAGCTTTATCCAAAATAAACGAAGCATCTTTTCTAATATATTCTTTTAAAGCATTACTTATCTTGTTCTAAATTATGTACCTCTCAAAGATTTTACACAATAGCCCACAGAAATAATGACATCTAAATTATAGTAATCTGCTTGATATGTTTTACTATCAACTGCAGTTGTTGTATAATTTGCAACAATTGCAGTTCTTGTCAATTTACCTTCATTAAGTATATTTTTTATGTGCATAGAGATGATGTATTTATCACGCTGAAATAATTCTGCCATTTGATCAATTGAAAGCCAAATCATATCATTCTAAAAAGTTGTTTATATTTCAGTCAGACCATCTTCTGTTTGATACATTATAATTTCAGAATACATATTCACACGCTTTATGCGTTTTTCTTTTATTATATATATTTCACCAAGATACTTCCATCTATTATACTAAAAAGAGGCTAAGTTTAAGTATTGTTTTATTGCACTAAACTTAGCCACTAACATTGGGATATTTTATTAAAAACTCCTAATTTATATGAATTAATCTAAATAGTTATACTAATTCAGCTTTCTGAGCTATCTTATGGACGGGAATCTGTCCTTCTTCATCACCAAACTCCACATTTATGTTGATATGTGTATCTGCATTTTTATGGGAGAGCGATACTACCGTCTCCACATGCCTTGAGAGTACAATAATGATGTCGTGAAGACCCAGTGATTCCTTGGCGGAAAAGCTCACCAGAAATTTGTTCAGATTATAAACCATCAGCTTTACATTTTATGCACCTTTATACTTACCATCTTCAACTGTAAAAAGAAAATTGTCTTCACACTCTTCATATACTTCAATTCCTAAACATGCCATAATAACTAGTTGAATGTCAAACCATGTGCATGCATCATAACAAGTTGTTCGTTTATTATCTAAACGACCTAATATAATTTTTTTACATGATTTCTCAGCCTGCTGAAAAACTTCATGAGATATATTATTTCTATCAGAAATTCATACAATATTATTAAATTTTGTTGAGCAATCAATATAATAGTTCTTTTCTGACAAATATCCTTTTAGGAATCGTTCCATCAATAAATTATAATCCTGACTTGCACTAAAAGTATACAGGCTTATTTCTCCCAATAACGAATCAAATCCCAAGCCTTCTAACTGACTTACTGTTCTTTCATCATCGCTATTAAATACCTTTTCATCAGTTTTATAAAATATCTGCACTGGAATCTGATAGCCGTTCCTTTCTACATCTACTTGTTTTAATAATAAATATAGAAAGCGCGCTATATTAAATTTCCGTTCCGTATATTGAGGATATAATTGGTATACTTCTTTTAATGCCTTATTTAAAAATTCAAAATCAATAAATATACTAGTATCTGCCTCAAGTTTACCTTCATAACCTAACTTAGTATTTTGTATTTTTTCATATTTTTCATCAATTTTTTCTTTTACTAAATTCCAATCTTTATCACTGTATATAATAATGTTATTTATAAAATTGCAGATATACATCTGTAATTCTCTTAATAATAAATCTATTTTATACCCCTTATCCATTAATTCTTCCAAGTTTTTTCCATTATGAATAATTAAAGTTCTTAATCCAATTTGTTTTCCGCTTTCATCTTCCAAACTAGTTAAGTATTTAAATCTTTCACATATATCAAAATATTCCTTTTTACAATCTGATGAAAAAGGAACAATTTTTGTCTTTGCTTTCTTCATCTGCTCATACTCAAATGGATTTGCTAAATATTCTATTAAACTCATTGCTTGCATAAATTTGTTTGTAGCCGTTGGCATATACAATATATCAGAGTATAGTCTAAATGCATGTTTTATTATGCTTCCTACCTCATATCCATCATTTCTCAAAGATAAAAAATACATATCCAATTGGCTTATCATTTCATCAATATCAATATTTAATCCATTTCCAATTGAAGTATTCAAAACATGGTACTTTTCTACGACATAATTAAATGTTTTTAAATGTGGATAGCAAAGTAGAAAACCGCTATTTAACCCGCTAATATATCCAGCTCTTTGGGGCAAATTTGATGTTTTATCAAAATTTGAATTAATATATCTAAGAACATTCATAACATCTTCTGCCGTTTCTAAAACCATTTTTAAAAGTTTGTCTTTTTCGCTGGGAAATAACGCTCCCATAATATTTCTTCGCTCATGTTCTATCGGAAATGCTATTAAAGTAGAATCATAAAATTCATCCTTTATTTCTTCAAAAGAGAAATTATAATGGCAACCTCTAATCTCATCTTCGTTCAATGTGCCCTAGGGATAAATGTTAATCTTATTAATGCTATACTTATTAGATATATTAAAGCCTTTCACCGGAACAATGGCTATTGCACTATTCATATTGATGTTACTATAATCACTGTAAATTGAATAATACATTATATTACCCTCACTTTTTCCTTATTTAAAATAATACCCCTAGTCATCTAAAATATCATCTATAGAGAATAGATACCTGGAAAATCCTTAACAAATTACTTTTACTCGAAGTCATATCGAACTTATTTCTATTTCTTTCTACTAATCTTTTGTTTCTCTTTAATCAATTTTTCCGCAAACAGTTCTTTGTCAGTATTGTTTACTGGTTTATCAAAAGGCATTAACCCATTAATGAGAAATGTATCTTTTTCTAAAATTTCACTGACATCTTTAACAATAATACTCTCACTCTTTTTAATGAATGCCAATTCAGTCCTTAACTTTTTAGACACTAAATCCTTCGTTAAAATAGGTAAAAAGTTAAATGTTTTATGTTTTGTAAGAGCTTGCTTTAATAAATTTATATTAAAATCATTTTTCGCTTGCATAGTATGTAACCTTGTCATCTGATTTATAATTGCTAAATCATTATCACTATTATTAAAGTTGGTATTAAACATATTCTCACCTATAACAATTCTATACCAATAAGGATTATACTTATCAATTCCTGTGATAATGCCAATAGTAATTTTATCAGCTTTAGATTCAATTTTCCATTTCTTAAAAATATCCAATCCTTCTTTGTTATCAAATATTAACCCTACAAAAGGTGGATATTCAAAATCTTGGTCTGTCAAAATAGAAAGTCCTTTCCATCCCGCTTTATCCCATAATGGCAGATAAATAATATCACTTATTTGAATTTTATTATGATGCACTTTTGAAAAATCAATTTCTTTTGGTAATTCTCCGTAATGTATTTTTCTAATACCCTCCATGCTTGTATGGCTTTTTTGAGTTTTTGATTCATTATGCTGAAAAATACTTTTATCCCTAATATTCTTATACACCTTCGTTTCCTTTGTTATTGTGTCCTTAAAAGAAATGCCTTGCTCAAAGACAACAAAAGTATCTAACGTGCTAGAGCAATTAAGTGTTCTAAACATGGCCTCTTCTTCTTCAATTGATTTCTTTATTTTTACTAATTCGCTTGATAAGGGCACCATTTGAGAAATAAACATTGCCATAACAATATTTAGTTTTTCTGAAACTAAACCTCTATTTATATACTCAGTTAATTCTTCAATTTTTGATACATGGATATCAATTGTATTATCTTTTTGTATAACTTCAATATCAAATTGACTTTCTTCAATTTCTTCTATATTAACAGTAAGATCTGAAAACATGGGAACTATTTGATTTGAAATTGATGTAGCAAATATGTTCTCAAGCATTGCTAATATAGTTGCCCCTAGTTCTCTCTGAAAACTATTTCTTCTTGTATTGACAATTACATTACAACCAACAATTTTTGTTTTTAGTTTTATCTTTTCAGTCAAAAAATCTATATTTAATATTTCCTGAAAATCATTTGAAGCGGGTTGTTTAAATAGGTCTTTCATAAATACATCTAATGCTTCTTTTGAGCCCATTGCCTGAATATAATCTTCATCATAATAACCCAAACTATACTTTAATGTAGCAGATGATGTCTCTAATCCTTTTTCCTTTAAATAATCCGGGAATCTTTCAAATTGTTCAATATTATTCCTTGTTAAATTTAATAATGCAATTGCTAGTAAAGCATCATAATGTAAATATTTTTCCCATTCCTTTTCATCATCAGTACCATATGGATATAAATTTAATCCTAATAATTCTAATTCATTAAACCGCAGTGAATGGTCAATTCGTCCCAAACGTAATTCTAAATACTTAAGTGATCTCATTGATAAAAATAAACCTGGAATGGCATTCCCTTCATCAAAGTACAAATTGATTGAATCCATAAATGCTCTTATATAGTAACTTCTAGCGCCCCAAAACAATCCAATTTGTTCAAAAGTTCCACCTAGCTTCATTAAAGTTTTTATTAAATCAATTTTTGAATTTTCATTATACAATTTAGTTAATGCTCTACTATAAAATTTAATAGATTTATATACATCACTCTCTAGATAGTCATCACCTCTATTTAATAGTAATTGTGATGATTCAATATTTCTGGATTGTTCACCTAATAAATTAATTAGAAGTTCAAACAGCTCATCATATTTGGAACATTTTTTTAAAATGGGAAGTTCCATTATCTTTTTTAATTGAAATAAATCAATATCATTATTAAAATGCAGATCCTGAAGTATTTCAAGATATATTTCAACTACATCATCCCACATCTCAGGATTTTGTAATCTCATCATTTGATAATCATATTTAGCTAATTTTGCTCTCTTTGGGTTTTCATAATCTTGAATAAATTTGTCGAATGAATCTATTAACAATTGTGTATGACTCTCCATATTTGCAATCACCTTTTTTCCTTGATTGTGATTTGAATATAGAGTAATCCACAGAGTACTTAAATCTTTTAAAATTGGATAATTATCGGTATTTTCTTTATAAAGATTTTCAAGTTCCACATACATCTCATAGTATATGTCATGATCTTCATACCACCATATCATTGTCCAGCAGTAGTCATATAAGGCATCTGCATATTTTTTTAAACTACCATATTTTTTAGCAAATCTAATGTTTCTTTCCAAAGCATTAATAATTGTTGATTTGTCAACTTCTAATTCTCTTAATAATTCTATAGACTCTTTTGATAGTTTCACAATTCTTGCAGGTTTTAATTGTTCTAAATTCTGTAATTCCCTCTCAATTTCATCTAACAGTTTTTTACGCTCTATATCTTTTGAACCTTCATCAATTACATCATTTAATTCATCTGACATGTTAAAAGCGCTAATTGCAAGTTTCTGATTATCATTTTTAAATGTATTATCCAGTAACCAAGTCCTATCTAAAATACGTATATCTAATTTATATTCTTTTCTTAATTTATCTTCTGCTTCTGCCCTTTTTTTATCGGATACAAATTGATTTGTAATAAAAAATATTCTTGTGTATCCTCTGTTATGTTCTTCATTAGTTACAATAATCTTTTTAACATCAGACTTTAACTTTGGTTTCCAATCTTTCTTTGCACTAATAGCAAAAGCCCATCTTTCATTATGAGCAGCATCGTTATATCCATATAGCCAACTTTCTGCAATGGTCTCAGAAACCGGATAAGTTTCTGAATCCACTTTACTATCACCACCTCCAGTTGGTCCTGTTTGAGGAAGTAAATTAGGACAAATAGTTGATTCAACAATCCTGCGACAAAAATCTTCAAATTCTTTTTCCTTACCTTGACTTGTTAATGACTCTAAAAAGAAAGAAAAGAATTCTTTTGAAAGTTTCCCTGTTTTAATAACTTTTGAATCTGAGAATAAATTGGGATGAATTTTTTTATAAAATGCTTTTTCACTCATGTTACAATGTGTACCCCCTTTGTAATGTACTAAAGAACAACTCCTATATCAGCAGATTTAATATAATTTGGAAATCAATCAGACACAAAACAACAATCTGTTACTTATAGAGATTCTATTCATTCGTAACCTTTGAATAAATTATGGACTATAAAATTAATTCTTCATTTCTTCTTTCGCTATTTATTTACATCTTCATTCTATTCAGATAATTGAGAACAATTATATAAACAACATTGTTATTATCATTTTATAGCATATTCCAGTATTTCTCAACATGGATTTATATCATTTGACAAATGTTTTCAAATATTTCGTTTATTTATGTTTAGTATATCTGCCAACAATAAAACCTTCAACATATCTCATTGCATAAAGAGCAGTAACTTACTTTTATTCTAGTTACTGCTCCACTATCTTTACTCATAATAATCCACCATCTGTTCCACAACTATTTCTGATTTGAACTATATTTCGGGTTTAACCTCTTTACTTACCCTGAAATCCTTTTATCTCAACCTAATTTATTTTTTGTCAATTTAATACTGATTTTATCATCGTTTTTACAACATATCTCTAAATACTCATTAAAAATCAAAATCTTTTCAACTCTATTCCTAACAATTTCTTCATCATAATTCCCATTCTCACAAACAGTTTCTCCTAAAACCGTCTTAATCCATTCTTCATTCAATGTAGAAGAATCAGCACACCTATCTTTCCCTTTCTCTATCCTTGTTGCACATCTCCATACTACCTTACCTCTTTCCGTTCGTCTCCGATAAGATGCTCCACAATTACCACACACAAGTAAGTTGCCTAAGAGATATTTACCATTATATTTTCTGGTACTTGGTACCACCGTACCATCTTCTTTATAAACTAACCTTACCCGTCTATTCATTTCTTCCTGAACTCTATCAAATACTTCAGTAGAAATAATGGCTGGATGACTATTCGTTACATAGTAGCGACCCCTTTGCCCAACGTTCTTGCTTTTTCTGCCTATTATGAAATCTTCCGTATAGGTCTTTTCCAGCATAGAATCACCCTTATACTTCTCATTTTTGAATATCTTTTGAATAACTGCTGTAGCCCATATTTCTTTCCCAGTAGCTGTTTTAATCTGCTTTCCTTCCAAATACTCTTTAATTTGCTGCAAAGTGCTTCCATCCAAATATAGCTGATAAATTTTCTTTACGATATCAGCTTCTTCCTGTACGATTATCCATTTATCATTTTCACATCTGTATCCCATAGGACTTTTACCAGCAAGGTTATCTCCTCTTTCAAATTTACGTTGATATCCCCACTGAATATTTTCACTTAAATTCCGGCTTTCTTCAGCATTGCCTCCAAACCACTACGTTGTTCTCTTCTAAGTCCGCTTTCATAATCATAAAATACACCAGCAAAATCCCATTCTGGATTATTTTGAATTAATTCGGCATAATGCCTGATTTGAAGGTCGATACTGCTTCGCTGGCTTTCACGCTCTGTGCTCACTCTACAATATGCCGCTACTTTTAATTTACCATTACTCTCCAAAGATTTTTTTACAGGGATAATCGTAATCTTTTTCATAAATAACTCCTCCTTATATTCTAATCTTTAAATTGCTCAAATAAAAAAAGACGTAAAAGCTATATAGCTCTTACGCCTCTAAATTTTACCCTTTACTCATTTTCAGTTATTGATAGTTCTATATAACTATCTTCTTCTGCTAACCGACGCAAATATTGCTTGCCTCCATCTACACTACATCTGCCACAAGAACACGTTACAAAATCATGTACAGTTTTAGATTCAATAATATCACCACAGTATTTGCATTGGATACTATTTTTCAATATTTTTTCCCATTTTAACTTCTTGAAGTCGCTCATATCCATCTCCTTTGTGTTATCCTTCATGTTGCAACAGGACTACAACCTCTGTATGGCTTGAGAGGACAGAATGAATGTCATTTGAGTATGTTCGTTCTCGGAAACATATCCACTGCGTTTTTAGCACTATCGGTAGACGGGAACATATCCATTCATGATAAAAAATAACGTGTCTAATTGCATAATCATGATTGAGTAGAGTTGTCAAAAGAATAAACATAACGTATTTCAGTAAGTTTTTTTCCTGTAATTTCAATAATGCATTCATCGTCTTCATTGCATCGCCACTTATTCTTCCGGCTGAATCAATACTACCCCCTGCTCTGAGATGACAATAATGATATCACCTGAAGCTGGTATCCCCTTGTTGGAAGTATATCTTTCAAAAAATTTGACAAAACTTATCATCTAGTACAATTTCCATGCCTAAAACCACAATATTAATATCCCTCGACTACTATAACTTCACCTTCTTCATCAGTTGGGGGTTGAAAATGATCATAATAAGTGGAAGCTGTTTGCTCCGTCAATATGATATCATTTTGATGATTTCCGTTTCTTTTTCGAATACGTTCCATAACAACTTCCTTAGGTGTCTTTATATAATAGATTTTGGGTTCTATGTCGTATTTCTTTAATAATGAAATATATTCATTTCTCATTTCTCTAGACCAAAATGAATAATCGAGAACAATATCAATGTTTTGCATGATAAGTGAAATTAGTTTTTCATCAAGATAGGTTTTAATATCTTCTAAAACCTCCTGAGGTAAAGGATGTTCATTCAAACCTCGTTTGAATGATTCTTCATCATAAGATAGTATTGTCATCCCGGTACTTTCAAATTTTTTTGCTAGTGTTGATTTACCTGCTCCCGCAGGGCCGCACATTAAAATAACTTTACTTTTCGACAAATTATCTACTGTATTTTTCATTGATATAACCTCCTATAACAAACCAAGAAAACATGACACTCTCCTTAAGCATTATTACTATTCGCTCTTTTCATGATTTCCTGTACTATTGATGTTTTAGCATTCGCATAGTGCTGGACATGCCTCCATTTATTCTTTGCCAAGCTTCGTTTGACTTGTGCATATTTGTCCCGATCAGTATCATTAGTCCGCAACCAATCACGGAAGCGTAACATTCTATCAATCTCTGATGTGCCCAAACTGAACACATGCAGATTAATATCGGTATCCGGTCCTTTAAACAAACGATGCTCAAACCAGTCAGGTTCTCGAATCTGTAGCACATATCCGGCCGCTTCCAACACTGGAACGTAGGATGACTCATCAGCAGAATCCTTAACAACCAACCGTATTCTTTTGCAACTCATCATCCGTTGTAGGCATGGAGGTATTATTAGATATCATCTTATCGCACTCCTTTGCTGCTTATTATCTAGGGTTAAACTTAACTACTATTTTTTCTTTGCGATATAAAATACATAACTGTAATAATCTACTACTAATCTAAAATAAAGCGATTATAAGCTATCCTTTTTCCTGTGTTTGTTTTAAAGTTTTCATCTATACACTTTTTTATCTTTTCCTGTTCTTTTTCTTTATCCATAACCGTTAAATTTTCAAGCAAATCAGCTTCCCATTGTATTTGAAAATCAAGTCCATCAATTTTAGATGGAGTATGATGGTTGCCTATTATAAAGCATATTCTATCAATATTTTTGTTATAGCCTACCTTTTTTAATATTTCTTTCGCTACTTCTGGTCCTTCCTTTTCTTGATAGACACCATCAATAGAACCGTATTTTTTTTGTGCTTCAACCGCACCAATATCATGTAGTATAGCAATAATACTGATGAATTCTTTTTCTTCCTCTCCGATATTTTCTCCTTTCATTATATCTTCTGCATTTTTCAAAACTTTGAGAGTATGCTCTATGCCAAAAGGAATTTCTTTGAATACTTCTTTCATCTCTATAATAATTTTTTCTTTAAACATAAATTACCTCCATTTATACCTTATAGGTGTTTTAGTTCTATCTATCCACTTTTTTGTTCGCCGATACAATCAGCATCATGGGACGGCGCATTTCATCCTGCATCGCTGGAATATTCATCATGTTTTCCTGCGGTTGTAGAACCACAATCTGATTTATTATAAAACCATTTATATCAACCAAAATATCCAATTGTATGCCAAAGTTGCTTTATGTATTGGAAAACCTCTGATTGACTTCCAATATCATTCCATTTTTCCGGGTTAAGTTCACTATCTTGAGATGCTTTCCCCAGAAGGGCAGCGTTCATAACGCCTTGATTATTACCCCAAATAGTATCAATCTTCTTGGCTAATAGCGGAATCATTGGACCGCGAAATAGATCGCCTATTTCTTCAAGCTTAATCTGTCTCTTTGGAATCCATTTAAGTTTTATCCCATACCTATGACACAACTCATTAGCTTTTTCTTCAAATGTTGTTTCCTGATAAGATTCATCCATATAAAAGCTATCTACATCATCTAAAAGATGAACATCTCCATGAATGTGCGTTTCAATGCAATAATCAAGATTTCTTCCTATGACTTTAACATCTCTTTTATTTAATAAAATCGCTAATGCTTCTTGTTCTGATGAAACTACTTGATTTAGGAGTTTTCCATTGTTTTGTACATTTCTAAGTAAATCTGCCAAAACACAAACAAAAGTGTCATTTGTGCATAAAGTTGTTGGATTAGTCGAACTGTCTCCATATGAAAAAGTACATCTATCAATTATTTCTTTTTTCAAAACAAGGTAACATGAACCAAAACGAACAGAAGCTCCATCAATATATTTAAAAATATTCAAGGCGCCATATTTAGGGCGATCAAACGAATTATTCGGATATGCGCTGTGAAATAGGCACTGTTCCCACATAAAGCGGTCGCCGCCAACAAAAGCTGTTTTACCACCATTAGTAGTACCGGTACGAAATTGTCCATGATACCGCCCTTGCTCCAACAAATTCTCTATGACTGTTTTATTATTGTTTGATAATCTATCCGGATGAAAGTTTATGGTAATAGGACTTTGCATTACTTGATTAATCAGTTTTTCAACATCAACACTAAACTGATTACAAATTTGCTCCAAATAAACCCTATCTTCTTTAATTTTACCTTTAGCATTTTCCCTTACCTTTTCAATAGCAAGTTTTTGATAATCTTTCAGCATTAACGACCCTCCTCCGCATGACAGTGGGGACGTGCCTATTTTGAGTATATGCCCTTGCTATAAACCCCTCTGCGATATTCCTGTAACTCATTCTAGTGGAATTTTCCGTTTCCTGTTATTCCTGCAATTAAGACTATTACTTTCACAATAATTTGCCTTACCAACTACCCATCATATTCCTACAACTCACATGACTGTTCACTCAAGAAATCTGTTCCTCTGTATGATTTTTTTACTTTTCTCTCATTTGTTCTATATATGCACTTTGTAAAATTGCCATATGAATGATATCATGCCATACTCCATCGCGGAAAATAGCTTCGCGTGCTCTTCCTTCTTGCTGAAAGCTTAGTTTCTCATATAATTTTATTGCCCCTCCATTAAAAGAAAAAACTCTCAGCGATATTCTGTGTAAATTCATCTCCAGAAATCCGAAATCAAGAAGTAATTTCATTGCCTCTAATCCATACCCTTTCCCCCAGACTTCTTTTTCTCCAATATCAATAATGCATTCTGCATTACGATTTTTATGATCAATATTTATTAACGAAGTAATTCCAATTGGCTTTTTAGATTGTTTCTCAAGTATAATGTAGCATTTTGAAGAGCAGGATCCTAAGATTATTTGATTAACAAATTCTTCTGTTTCTTCAATACGGTAAACATCTAACAACGGAGAAGTAGTTTGCATAACATCTATATCATTTCTCCATTTATGATAAATCTCTGTATCTTGGGCAGTCATTTTTCGTAAAATGATTCTCTTAGTTTGAAATAACATAAAAACACTCATTCATATTATTTAATTGGCCTAAGCATATTTTCTAATGTAAAAATTAAAATATCAATTTGATCATTTACCCTTGTCAACTCCAAACTTAAATTAAATGTATCTATCATTAATCCATCAAAAAATGAAACCATATATAGAGCTATCAATTCTGATGACTTGCAAGGATGGAATTGCTTTTTCTTAATTCCTTTATCTATAAAATCCCTGATTGCGGTTATCAACTTCTTATATCTCTCTGTAATATAAGAGCTACTTGACTTGTTAGATTCTCGGTGTTTTATTAAAAAGAACTCACTTTTACAGAGTAAAAATTCATTGTTAGACGATATAATATGTTGTTGAAATCTGATCCAATCTATGAGTTGCTTCCAAGAAGAAGTGTAGTCATCATCAATATTAATAAAAGTAATATCTTTTTCATCGTCTAACTTAAGAAGTTCCTCAAATACATGCTCAATATTATTGAAGTACGAATACAAAGCGCCTCTTGAAATACCCGCCTCAACAATAATGTCCTGCATGGTCGCTTGAATATAACCTTTTTTTATAAATACCCTCTTGGCAGCTTCAAGTATTTTTTGTTTTTTATTTATCTTATAATTATCGTTTACCCTAGGAGACATGATAGTTTCCTCCAAAATTTCTTTATAACCAAAAACGACATTAATGTCGTTTTGATTATAAACAACATTTACGCCTATGTCAATATAATATTTTTGTTGTTCAGAGACTAGTAAAACAATTCACTTGCAAATTATTCTTTAACTTTTATATAAGTTTCAACACCTGATTTGAATTCAACGGTGAGCTTATCTTCATATATCGTTATTTTCTCAATAAGCCGTCTTACTAACTGCTCATCATATTCCTCCAGCTCGCAGGATTGCTCATTCAAGAAATCAGTCATTTCAGCGATTCGTTGCCTTTTTCCTTCTCGCTCTGCATTTTCAACTAGTGCATTTTGCTTCTGCTCCCGCAAACGGTATATCTCTTCCGCCACTTCCTCATAATCTGTTTTGGAATTGGCAAGCCGCAAAAGTTCGTTTTGCAGTTCTTCCAGCTTGACGTCAATATCATTGGTAATTTTGTCGTGTTCTTCATTTAAAACTGTCTCGATATTGGCCTGTAAAGTGGAGAGAAAGGTATCCTTACTGGCCAGCAACTCATTGATGGCTTTTACAACTGCTGCCTGTAGCACTTCCTCATTAACTGTAGGGGATGTGCAATCAGACCCTTTTTCCTCTAGGCGGCTGACGCATCGCCAGACAATAGACCTGCAGCCTCGATTGTTCCAGTGGACTCTTCTATATATTTCACCACATTCTGAGCAGTAGACAATACTGGACAGAGCGTACTTGCTGCTATAAACTCGCTTCTTACCATTCTTTCCAGTATAAAGGTTAGCCCGCCTTACCAGTTCTTCCTGCACCTGCATGAAAATTCCACGCGGGATGATAGGTTCATGACTGTTCTCAACATAGTACTGAGGTACGATTCTATTATTGACTACTCGCTTTTTGGAAAGAAAATCAACGGTGTAAGTCTTTTGAAGCAAGGCATCTCCTATATACTTTTCATTCTGCAGTATTTTCTTAAGCGTCTCGGGTCTCCACTTAGGCTTTTTAGCTGCAGTGAGAATACCATCCGCTTCTAGGCCTCTTGCTATTTGTAGGAGACTTGCTCCTTCAAGGTATTCTCGATAGATTCGCTTTACCACTTCGGCTTCTTCAGGAACAATAACAAGCCTTTTATTTTCGTCTTTGGTGTATCCTAAAAACCGGTTGTGGTTGACTTGAATTTCACCTTGTTGGAAGCGGTACTGAATGCCTAGCTTTACGTTTTGGCTTAAGGACTGGCTTTCTTGTTGGGCCAGTGAAGCCATGATTGTCAGCATGATTTCACCCTTGGAATCCATAGTATTGATGTTCTCTTTCTCAAAGAAAACAGGGATATTTTTATCCTTTAGCTGCCGGATGTATTTCAAACAATCCAGCGTGTTTCTGGCAAAACGGCTAATGGACTTGGTAATGATCATGTCAATTTTACCTTCCATGCATGCTTCAATCATCCGGTTAAACTCTTCGCGCTTTTTAGTATTGGTTCCTGAAATCCCGTCGTCCGCATAAATTCCTGCCAGCTCCCATTCAGGGTTCCCTTTAATGTAGGAAGTGTAATGTTCAATCTGAACCTCATAACTGGAGGCTTGTTCTTCACTATCAGTTGAAACTCTACAGTAAGCCGCCACTCGAAGTTTGGTTTTACTTTCAGTTTCTTGGTTATTACCCACACGAGCTCGTGCTGGTATAACTGTTACATTCCTACTCATCGTCATTATCAATCGCCTCGCTTTCTATAAGGCTATAAACATATTCTGCTTGTTTAAATGGGTCATCATAAAGCTCATCCGGTGTTGGCATGGCGAACTGGTATTTCTTAATACTATTTTCCTTTGGTTTATGCTCCCAAATTCTGCCGAGCATTTGTGCCCGTCTTAACTTTTCAGCCTCTACCTTTTCAAAAGTATCCTCATCAATAATCTTGGGATAATAGTCATCCCCAAGGTATCGCTTATTTGTGAGCATATTCGCAATAGTGGCATGATATCTAACAATCCCAGCTTTCTTAGCCGCATCCTTCAAGGAAAGACCTGAAAGATATGCTTTGAATAGCTTCTTTAGCTGCTCTGCTTGTAGCTGGTCAATCACCGCTTTTCCATCTTGAATCGTATATCCATATGGTACATGAGGCATCTATCTCTCCATCCTTTCCTTAAGTAATAAGCCGCACTTTAGGCTAAAGCCTATTTCTGTTGGCGAAAAAGCAACTATCTTTTCAACAAACTGCTCGAATACTTCCTTGTTAAAACTTTCAATATTCTTTGACTTTGAAACATATTTGATAAGTCTTTCTAATTCTGTTATTTTAGCCATTCCACCATTGATGAAACGGTAGAGTGCTTCTTTTTGATCTTTCAGCTTCTCTGCTTCAGAGCGAAGCTCATTGTTTTGCTTATTAAAAAGAGCAGGCTCCAAGTATCCCTTTGTCATGAGGTTAATCAATACCTGAAGTTGCTCTGCATTTTTCTCCATCTTCGATTCAATTTCCTGAACCCGAATCAGATTATCTGAATAATTCATGAGTTTCAGTTTCTGAAGCAAAGGCCTCAAAACAACTTTGTGACTAAAGATGAGCTTATTTATCATCGTCACAAAGCCTTGATGGATGCTATCCTCCCGAATGTAAATCATGGAGCATTCCTCTATATTAGTGATATGTTTGGAGCAACACCAGGCAATATATTTATTGTTCTTAGTTCCATGGATTCTTCGCTTGAAAGTACTCCCGCATTCAGAACATTGAATCTTTCCAGAAAGGGGATAGCGATTTAAATACTTGCTATTGCCACTCTTGATGCCTTTTTCTTTTCCTCGCTGTTCGATTGCAAGATTCACTGCCTTAAACTCTTCATGACTAATAATTGCCTCATGATTATTTTCGATAAGAAACTGATCCTTCTCTCCCTTATTGGTTCGTCTAGTGAAATTATCGTCAGTGTATGTTTTTTGAAGGATTACATCTCCAGTATATTTTTCATTCCGTAAAATACCTCGGATAGTACTTCCTCTCCATTGACCGCCTTTTTTAGTACGTACACCCTCATCGTTTAATTCTTGTGCAATTTTCTGCGTTCCTTTACCTGCTAAGGCATCTGTAAAAATCCGTTTAACAACCTCGGCCTGTTTTTTATTCACTACAATCTGCCCATCTATATAATCATAACCGTAGGGAGGATAAGAAAGCTTGTAGGTTCCATTTCTAAACCGTTTTTGAATGGACCATTTATTATTCTCAGAAATTGAGATAGATTCATTCTCTGCTAGGCTACTTAGAATGGTCAGCATAAGCTCACTTTCCATAGACTGTGTGTTGATGTTCTCTTTTTCAAAATAAATGAACACTCCAAGATCAGTTAGCTTCCTTACAATCTCTAAACAGTCTATTGTATTTCTGGCAAATCGACTGATAGATTTTGTAATTACAAAATCTATCTTCTTGTTCTCACAGTCAGAAATAAGCCTAAGTAGTTCTGTTCTATTCTCTTTCTTCGTGCCTGAAATACCCTCATCAAAATAAATGCCAACAAATTCCCAGTCTGGGTTCGCTTTAATATAAGCTTCATAATGGACCTTCTGTGCTTCCAGGCTGATTAGCTGTTCCGTATTATCTGTTGATACCCTAGCATAAGCAGCCACCCGCAGTTTTAGCTTTTTTTGAAGCCGATTGTTCGTTTCTTTTATTTTTGTTACCTTTTTCACCACATTCACCTCCTCAAGGTATGTGACATATTACCTCTGAGTGCCCAGTATATCAAGGAATATCGGGCATTATCTGTGCTAATAACGGTGAGAAAGTTTCGCGATTCAAACGCATAATTTTGTTAAACTCTACCTCTGTAACAAGACCCTTTTCAAGCATTTGACGCAGCAGTTTTTCCGCTCTATAATAATCAAACTCTCTTTGAAGCTTCTTAGTACTTAAAGGTGTCTTTTTAGGAATAGCTAGTGGATCTTGTTTATCTGTAATTTTAGTTATCTGCATATAGGCAACCTCCATTTCTACAGGGAGAACCCTGCAACTATATGCAAAAAAATTCGGTGATTCGAACCCCTAAAAAAGCAAAAGACCCGAAGAGCTGTTACACTCCTCGGGTCATTAAAATTAGCTGTTCGTTAATCATACTTAATAAAGGCATCGGTAAAGCCAGCTTTCTTAGCTTTGGCAAGTTGCGCTTCCGCATTGGCTTTTACAGAATAGGCACCGATTTGAACACGATAATATTTCTTTCTCTCCTGTTCTGCAGGCTTCTCTCCTTCACTTAATAGCTTTTTCACATCCGCTCTGAAGGTATCCATGCTTTTTCCATGCTTTGGAAACCAGTTTCTCGGATCTCCATGATTACTTGCGATTCCTTTTTGATATCCTTCATAGTGGCCAATAACATCTTTTTCGGTCAAGTTATAGAGCTTGCAAAGATACACACACAGTTCTACCGCTTCCTTATAAACTGCATTAAAATACGAGGCATCGGTCAAACCGTCCTCGCAGATTTCAAAACCAATATGAGTATCATTTGCCTTTCCACCTGCATGCCATCCACGATGGTTCCATGGCAGGGTTTGATAAGTGGCAATTGAACCATCCTTAAGCTTTCCAATGAATGCATGGACACAAACTTGCCTTCCATCTGGTCTATCCTGATTCCAGTGATTGTTGTACTCGTTTACACCCAACTGGCCATCGTCCGGTCCAACGTATCTACGAAGATACGGATTATTTGCACCAGTACTATGAACCATTATGCCCTTCGGTGTAATCTTTCTGCCTGCCTTATAACACGCATTTTCAGTTAGAATAAGTTTTCTCAAATTCATTGTTCCTTACCTCCTTTGTTATGCAACTGTGCAAGAATATCTTTTAGCTTTTCTGGTATTGGCAGTCCTAGTCGACCAACATTTTCTAGCATGGATACTCCCTCATTGGAGCAGTAGAAAAAGATAATGGCTGTCCGGAGCACGCTTCCATCTCCAATAAGGTTTATGTCAATCATATGTCCAATTCCGACCAAAACAAAAATAAGCACCTTCTTAAAGATGCCCCTAAATCCGATCTCACTAGATAGCTTCTTATCAACAATGGCACACATAACACCAGTGATATAATCAGCTATCATCAATGCTACTAATGCATATAAAAAACCATCAAAACCACCTAAAAACCAGCCCAAGAATCCACCAAGTGCTGTAAGGGCAGCTTGTACCCAATTCCATATTTCCTTCATGATTTTTACCTCCTTCGTGATTGGTGAAGATACAAAAAGAGTGCCTGCAATTTTTCGCAAACACTCCTGAATCGTTAATTATATTTGTTTAGGCAGTGCCTCCCATAGCCTCATATCCTCCTGTCCTAAAGACCATATGGCAATTCCTCTAAGTTTCCACCGATATGCCGCTTCGTTTGCCCAATAGACAAGGCTGTCTACATCCTGATAATAAAGAATAGAAAAACCGTCAGCATCTCCAAGAAACAAACGTGAAATCCAGATATTGATGTCCTTGGACACGATTTTTACTGAATAATCATTTCCACAGACCAATGGCAAAAGGCCTGAATGGAAGAAATCATAATCCATAGAGATGTCCTGGTTTCGTGTAGAAGCTTCCTCCACATCATTGTTAACTGTGAAAACCTGAAACTCACTATCCCATGTTACACCGGTTCTTGCAAGCCGCCCATACTCAGTTGTGGTTCCATCCGGGAAGGTTACATCAAACCTTTCATAAGGTTCATAAGTCCAGGCATCTCCCAGTCTAAGTAATTCGCATAGAATACGTCCATCAGACCGAACCCCGGCATACCCTCCTGAAAAACCACTAAGCGTCGCTGTAAAGCGCAAAACATTGCTTGCTCCGGAATAAACCCTCACAGAGTTTCCTCGTATCCTCATTTCAATGGTGTACATTCTTGGATTTGAGCGAAGATCTGCTGATGCCGTTTTAACGATTTCAGTGGCATAACTGCCGATTAGAGAAGAACCATTATATAGTTCAATACGCTGTGTATTAAAGTTTAAACAGCAAAAGACATTACCACAAAAAATGCCTGCACGACCACTTCCCTCTGGAGTAAAAGCCAACCTTGCCCGCAAATGAACATCTGAAAACCCGCTATACTTCCACGCCAATTGGCCATACCCGTCAAGCTGCGAATAGGGACGATTGGCGAGATCATTTTGATTTTGCCATATCTGCCACTCGCCGCTTAGTGCTATCCAGTAGCTGGAGGGAAGTGGATTGTCATCTCTGAAGTCTTCATACCAAATTAGTGCTGAATCAGGCTTTCTGCGTAGCACCTCAGTGGTCAATTTAAAACCTTTATCGGGTTCAGCCATTAAACCGTTCACATCTTTAAATTTGCGAGGAGATAGCATAAACTCTGCCTCTCCAGCAGAAAGTTCTTCAGAAAAACTCGAACATACTCGAAATCCATAGAACTGCACACCTGGTACTGAGGCACTAACGCTGACAGTATGGGTACCAGCTGAAAGAAATACACCAGAAACCAAAGAAAGCCAACAAGTTGTTCGCCAGTATGGCCACCACAGCCTATTCTCGCTAAATACCTTACTTGTCCCGTCAAGTGAAACATGAATACTATTCTTATCCCAGAAGGGAAATGAGATGCGAATGGCTACATCATAAATACCAGCAGATGCAATTTCAAATTCGTATTCGGCTTCACCTTCTTCACCAAGTGTTATCATTTGAGAAGAAACCGATACATTACCAGTATAGCTATCAGGAGTTCCGCCACTACGATCTACATATATCGTGCCAAATTCAGTTTTTTGCTGCTTGCTATAGGCAGTCAAATACCTGCGTCGGTTATAAGTTTCAACCAGTAAAGGATAGGTTCTTGAAACTGCATCCCAGCCTTCCATGTAGTCATACACATGTGGCAAGGCCCAAGGCACCTTATCATAATCATCCCAATACGCTATGATAGGAATCATGGGCTGTGGTGGTCCATCATCTGTAAAGTTATATCCCCCTGTCATCCAAAGCTGTGCGGCATAATATGTGTTTGAAATCCCACGATAAGTGATGCCCAGATTTTCTGGTGTATCGTGGATTCTCCAGTTCCAACCATATGCAGGCAGTCCTAAAAATATTTTTTCAGGAGTCATAACCCGGACTGCATAATCATAAATGCCTTCCAACCAATCCCTGGGAGATACCGGGCCCGGTGCAGAGCCTGCCCATGCCATGCCATAACTCATAATCGCTACTGTATCACAATAGGGATTCAAGTCTTCATAAACACACCAGTTTTCGCCACCAACCGATCCTTGTACTCCAGTCATGCCTGGTAGACAAATATTTACGAGTTTCGAATAATCATAGGCTTTGACAGTGTTATATATGTCTCGAAATAGAGCATTAGCAGCATCCTTGTTTTCATAGCCACCTCCACGTTCCAAGTCTATATCCACTCCAGCACACCAAGGATACTTATTCATGATGCGAATAATCTCAGTAAGAAATTTATCCTTTGCACCATTGGTATTATTTCTAAGGGCTGTAAAAATAGAAGCCGTACCATGATTCATGATTGTAAGCAGCCATTTGATATGAGGCCAGCGGTTAATGTAAGTAAGCATACTGGATATGCTTGTTCCTGTTTCTGTTATGGTCCCGGTGATATCCACTTCAAAAGTGAAAATACCCACCGTATCAATTCGATCACCATAGTCTCGTAGTGCCTGATACATGCGGGCATTTCCCATGAAGCTCCAAACCATGCACCGCTTACCTTTTAGGTAATCAATCAAGGGCGCTCACTTCCTTCCTGCATTTCTTGAAATTCGAACAATAGCCGAGCTGATTTTCTGTCCTCTAGCTTCACCACATGTTTGCTATCACCCGATGCTGTATATTGAAAAAATCCTTCCTTATCAGTTGGGTTTCCATTCTTTAAACACTGTCTGGTTGATGCTAGTAGTGAAAAGGTATCGTCTGGGCTAGCAGCCTCTTTAAATTTTACCCTATGCGCCCCTGCCCCTTGAGACAATTGGATACTGCCTGCTTCCATATTCTGTATAGGATAGATATGACAGTCAAGACCAGCGGAAGTTGAACCCAGATTGAAGAGGATAACCGTCTCTCCGCTACGAACCACTCCGTTATAAAAACGAGCAGGAACAATAACACCGCCCTCTCGGTATTTTTGAAGCATCGTTTCTGTATTAATTGTATAACCAGTTAGACGATCACCTTCCTGAGCCTGAATATCAGTGAAATAAACAGTACCTGTGCAATCTTCAAGAAGTAGTTTCACTGTTACGCTTACTACTCGTTTATCCTCTTTACAATGAATCGTCTCAGCAAACCTGGTAAATGTAACTGACATCTGCACCACCTACCCATCCAACGTCCACTTAATTTCTGACACATGACCAATCCAGCCCGTAGCAATGGAGCCACCTTGCAAAAGCATATCTGTAAAGAACACCTCACCAGAACAATCAGTAATGAAAAGACGGATGGTAAGCGACTTTATCTTTCCAATACCTCTCGGTGTAATAGCATGTGCTGTCTGTGAAAAATAAGCCATAGCACTGCCTCCTTCCTAAAAGAGATCAATAAACCTGGTTTCTGTCGACCCATCCTCATATTCAATGACAACTTCAATCCCAACTTGCCCGTTTGGCCCTTTCTGAAGATTTTCCGATGCAATCTGCGCTGAGAAAGTGTAACTCTTCCTACTGGCAGGATAAACGGTCTGGGATAGACTTTTCGTCATTCCTAAAACGCCCTCAGCTTTAAAAGAAGCTGTTCCTGATACACCATTATTAGGGTCAACTGTAAAACCTGAACTTAACCAATAGGTTAGACCATCATCAGCTCGTGAATTTCGTAGATGATTAAAAGGCACCAAGTCTTTTAATTCCTGACGGTCAAGAACATCAGTGGAAGATAAAATATCGGCTGCTTTATCCCATCCAGCAGAGGAATCTCCTAGTTCTCTTAAAGTTGTTGATAGCTCCAGTACTGTTTTCCACGGCTCTTGTAGATTGTATTGTCTGCGAACCACACGAGTTTTGACAGATAAATTCAAATCTTTATCATCTACGGTTACTATATCACCAAGCTTCCATGCTTCATGCTCATAGCCTGTCAACACCGATAAATCCATAGCTGAAAGAACATACGAGACTCGTGGCTTCGCATACTGAGCCAGGCGCATATTGGCAAACTCAAGCAACTGATAGGGATTACTAAACGAGGAAGCATCCAGCGTTCCTACTCTAACTTCTGATGAATAGCTATAATCCTCGACATACTCCTTATTACCATTGATGGAGGCAAACGTCATGCCACCTTTACCATAAGCATAAAGCCTGGTAATTAGACTTCTTGTATCCACCACGCGCTGTATGCTTTTCATGTTTTTTCTATAGCAGAATAAGGCCCCACTATCCGTACCGCTAAATGTCAAAAGGTGTACCAGCCGATTGGCACTATCGAAAATCAAGTCACCGCCATGAATATTCTGTATGGCTCGAAGGATAGATAAAGCATTCTTCTCTGTTGATTGCCATGTTCGTTTTGTACTGACAGTGACATTTCCTAATGACCAGCCAGTACCAAGTAAGGCATAGCGCATTGGAACTTCCGGTGTCTCTGCGACAAACTCCATGGGCTCTTTCTCAGCGCTAAAGGAAAGATCATAAAAGGCAGCTTCCGCATACACCTGAGTTACAACTCTACCATCTGAACTTTTCTCATCTGTTATGGTTCGAATACGATAAACATCATTGACAATCTGTACCTGCTTTTCATTGTCTAAAGCCTCTCGCTTGGAATCATGAAATGGCAGTTTAAACTCCAAAATATCGGCGCCATTCACCTCACTTGTCACTATGATATCAAAGGCATTCTCTAGCACTGCTTCCCAAGCACCGTTAGTATCCAACACAACTGGTCTGGCAAATCCAAGTCTCTCATAAGGTGGTTTTGGTATATCATGAAGCTGTATTTCGAGAAGCTTAGGAGTTTTGCTAGTATCTTGAGTGGATAGTGTAATTCGATAACGGATATATTCTCTGTTAGGCGACTGCAGTTCCCCGCTTGCTCCAACGGCCTGCCATTCAGTCCAGCTAGACAGATCGTCTGATGTAGAAGTTTCCACTAGGCTTATGGCTGTTATACCTGCGGTGTATTCACTTGTAACTGATACCCTGCCCGTTCCTGCAAGACTACAGGCAGCTGCTATCGTAAAAAGCTGACCACTTTGTGCATAGACTCCGCTTGTTGCTTTCAACATGACAGAGCCAGGGTCCGCAAGGGCATCTACATCAGCAGCACTGTCACCACCGTTTGCCAAAATTGAAGATTTGAAATAGGAAATAAGATCCTCCATGGTAAGTAAAGAATCTTTTTCATAAAACCAGTCATCAAATCCTCCAGCGTAATAATAGGTATTTGCATGCATCCCCATCACAATATCCGCAATACAAGATTGATTTAAGTCTCCAGTGAATGTTCGAACTGGAGATTGCCAAACAGCGCCATCACTTCGGTCACAAAGTAAGTTCTGCACCCTTTTGTTGTTTACCTCGATAATAGAAGCGATAAAGTACCACCCGTTATTCTTTAGGGTAATAGTAGGCGTTTCGGTCTGATCATATATCAAGGAGCCTGAGGCATTATACAGCATTAATCGCAACCTTCCCTGAAATAAAGAAACATAAAAAATTGGCTGACCAGGTCCTTGTCTAGTATTAAAAATCGGGATATACGTCTGCCCTACAGAATAAGTAGTTGGATTTATCCATCCGCCAACAACAATCTTTTCACCTAAATCACTAAAAAAGCTACCGTCATTGGTAGTCACTAAATGAGTCTTTTCACTTGTTGGATTAATGATATTCTGCCTGAAAAATCTTCCTAATCTACCGGATAACAAGTTGGCGGATGTACCTGACCATCCGGATACAAAGAAGTTTCTGTTATGGCCGGAATCATCTGTAAGCATGTTGTTGCTATCTGGTGAAGCTTCATTAAATCGCCATAGAGCAACTGTCTTCTCGCTTACAGGAAACTCACCCGTAAAATCTGTCTGTGATGTTAAGATTGATTTAATTGCCACCAGATCACCTCCATCTGCTTTTGGCCAGAATCTTCAGCTCCGAAAATGTTGCTCCCACCGCTGATACTGTTATTTCATTTTCACCTTTGTGAAGTATAGGGAAGTTTAGCTCATCCAGGACTGGAAGCCCATTTCGAAGTGTATTTCCGTTGGCATCGGTTATTTTTGCTGTCACTAATCCGCTATCAATTACAAGCGCTTCATCTGCCGTCAAAGCTCCAACCACTCGAAGCTCCTCTCCATTCGTGGTAATGGAAATATATGTGGATGTAGATCCACTTATTGTGCCCTTAAGTTGATATATCGGTTCTGAATCTGCATTCCCGGTTATTCTTTGGATCTCATGAGTTCCAACACTTGAAATCGTGAATTGTTCATCTGTCAACGCATAGGCGTGAGGATCAGGACAGATAAACTTCAACTCAAAGGCACCTGCAGTTCTAAGTAATCTCTCGCAGTCCACTTGTTCAGTGAGGCGAGCATAAAAGTATCGATTCGGAATATCCTCTAATACAAGCTGTTTAAGACCGTTCATAGGGTTGAGCCACTCTGCAAGATCATCTAACACGCCTACTAAATCCTCAAAGCTCTTTTGAGGATATATGCTGCAGCTAATCGTAATGATCCGCTCTGAGATATCACAACCAAAATCAGCAACCCCTGCCTTTCCCGGAACAACCTCATACGTGTTTCTTAAAGCGGGCGATGCTTGCCAACTTGTGAGCCTTGCTTTTATTTTCATATTCTTTGAGTTAATACCGTTATAAATAAAGCCCATACATCGCCCTCCTTTACGCAGTTATAAATCTTCCCTGAGCTCGAGATCCTGTCTGCATCAAATTGTATAACTCCTGTGAAATCTTTCTAATATCGTCTTCACTTCGAACAATCATCTGTTGTATCGTAATTAATGACCCTCCAAATGTTCCATATCCGCTACTAATACCGGCTCCATTCATATTCAGATTAGGGTTAATGTCAAAATCAGTAGGGATAGCGTTTTGCATATCCTGGCTAACACTATTCATGGCTTTTTCAAAACCGACACCAATACCCTCTCCCATGTTTTCGCCAATTCCAGCAAACAATGTAGATGGCGATCGAATTCCAAAGAAATTTTTTATTTTATCTACAACACCACCAAAAAAGCCTGAGATTTTATCCCAAAGCCAGGCTCCGGCATCTGAAATACCCTGCCACAAACCTTTGATTAAATTGGTCCCAACCTGGGCAATTTGCCAAATAGATCCTGTAAAACCTTTAACCAGTGCTGTAATAATTTGTGGCACTGCTTTAACAACCTCTACTATAATTGTTGGAAGGTTCTTAATCAGCGAAACCAACAGCATGATTCCTGCTTGAATGATCTGTGGTATGCTGCCAATAATAGCATTCACAAGAGAGGATACAATCTTTGGTATAGCAGTAATAACTGTTGTAATAATTAGTGGTAGATTTTGAATCAGTGCCACTAGCAGTTGAACCCCAGCATCAATGAGCTGTGGGATTGAGCCCAAAATCGCTGTGATTAACCCGTCAACAATCTGAGGAATTGCTTCTACAATGGCGGTAATGATTTCTGGCAAAGCACCAATTAAAGATGTCAGAAGTTGAATACCAGCCTCGATTATTTGAGGTATTGCGCCTATAACAAAATCTACTATTCCAGTAATAATGGCTGGCAAAGCCGCAATCAGCACTGGAAGGGCATCTAAAATACCTTGAGTTAATCCAAGTACAAGTTGCAGAGCTGCTTCTAAAACCATAGGAAGGTTATCCAAAAGCCCTTGTACGATTTGTACCACCGCTGAAACTGCAGCAGGAATTAACTGTGGCAGAGCTTCTGCAATTCCACTTATTATGGTTCCAATCATTTGAATACCTGCTGTAATTAGCGCTGGAAGTGTTTCAATGATTCCATTGACTAATGTCATCAGTAGCATGACTGCAGCTTCTGTTATTTGTGGTAATGCAGAGGTAAGCCCTTGAACCAGAGAAATAATAATCTGCGAAGCAATATCTACTACAACTGGCAACTGCTCAGATATAAACTGAACTGCTTCCTCTAAGATTCCTCCAAAAGCATCAATTAAGCCTTGAACACCGTCTTTTTGAAATGCTCCAGACAATTCATCGACCCAACCATTAACCATGGGAAGAACGGTACCGGAAAGCATAGTTGTTAAGCCTTCAGCAAGTTGGCCCTTCAATGAAGCAACACCATCTTCGAGAGTTGCCATCTGCCCAGAAAAGGTTCTTGACTGAGCTTCCATTGACCCATAGAAACGGCCACCTTCCGATGTGGCTGATGCAAACGCTTCTGCGACCATATCTGCAGATATTGCCCCTTTGGACATTTCATCCTTAAGTTCACCAATGGATTTTCCTGTCTTACGCGAGATTTCCTCTAGTGGGTTAAATCCTGCATTAATCATTTGCATCAAGTCCTGTCCGGTTAACTTACCAGTAGAGGACATTTGTGCAAATGCCAGTGTCAGGCTTTTGAACTTCTCGGCATCTCCCTGAGATATATCACCCAGCTGCTTCATGCGTTTTTGAGCTTCTTCTGCAGACATACCAAAGCTCATAAGGGTTTGAGCTGATTGGGCAAGATCCTGCATTCCAAATGGTGTAGCTGCTGCTTCTTTTTTCAGATCATTAACCAGCTTTTGAGCTTTAGCCTCATCACCAAGCATGGTGGTAAAGGAAGCTGTGTAGTTTTCCATTTGAGCGTTGTACTCAACGCCATCTTTCATAGCGCCTATAAAGGCTTTTCCAATTCCCGCAATGGCTGAGCCTAAAGCTTTTACCCCACCAATTATGGCTTCTGATAACAAATTTGCTTTAAGTACATCTCCAAAAACAGAGGTTTTCTTGCTAGCATCATCCATTTCATCGCCAACATCATCAACATTATCTGCAAGTTCGTTGGCTGCATCAGCGGCATCTTCCATGTTATCAGCACTGTCATCTGTGGCGTCGGCATGGTCTCGTAGCACTTTATGGTTATTTTCAAGTTCACGCTCCATGCCATTAAGTTCAGCCAAAGATTTATTTAGTTGAATCTGCCAGTTTTGAGTTCTACGATCGTTTTCTCCAAAAGAAGTAGAGGCGTTATCTAGGGCAGCTCGTAGTGTCTCTATTTTTTCTTTTTGTGCATCAATGGATTTTTCTAATACTTCATTTCGCGCAGTTAAGGCTTGGATGGATTTATCGTTTTTATCAAACTGGGAACTGACTAGAGCCATCTCACTACCTAATACTTTAAATGCTTGGTTAATGTCACGAAGTGCATTTTTGAATTCCTTTTCGCCTTCCACTCCGATTTTTAAACCAAAATTATCTGCCAAGATTATCGCCTCCTTTCTTTGAAAGATCAAATACCATAAGGAATAATGTCATCGATGTAAATCTTCCGTTTTGGTTTGGACATTCCAAGAAACTGCTTATGGCACTCCCATAAATCCATAAGCAAGCCAATAGGTGTAAGCCATGTTTCCTCTTCGGTACGATTTAAATGAACAGTCCCGTAATATAAAAGCCGGGTAAAGAGTTCATTCTCGTTTACCCGGTTTGCACGTTTTTTGAGCCATCTTCAGATTCTACATTTCTCTTGGTTCCCTTAAACATTGCTTCTGTCAAAGCGTTTTTATAAGTAGCTAGTTCCAAAGGAGAGGTTAGAAGTTCAACTTCTTCTTGAGTAAGCAGCAGCTTTTTGTTATCTGGATTTCGAAGGTTGTGAATGAGTAGGCTCTGATTGGCCATTAAAGTTATCAACCAGACTATTTCATCCAGTGCCATTTCGAAGTTCTCAGACTTCATTAATTTTTCACCCAAATTTTCAAGGCCACCATATCTCCCAGCAATTTCTTTTGTGGCTTTAGTGGTAAGAATAAGCTCATACTCCTGCCCGCCAATATTGATCTTTGCACTTCTTTCGTTATCCATTTCAATCCCCCTTATTCTCCACTTCCGCCAGAAGCAGCAAATATAGGCTCATACACTTCGCTATACCAACCATTAATAATTGCCTGGGTTACGCCCTCATCACCCTCGTTTACTTCTGCTTTCCATGGATGCTTACCCTGACCATCCAGCTTATTTCTACGAAGTACTGTTCCTTCAATGGTCGGAGTTGAGAAAGTAATACTATCACCTTTGGTCGCCAAGTTTGTTGCAGGAATTCCAAACTTCACACGATACAGCCAAAAGTATCGGTATTTACCGTTTGCTTTTTGTGCTCTAAAGCCAATTGCAACAGGAGCCCCTCCATCCTCACTGGTTGAAATGAGTACATGGTTGTCATCAATGGTTGCTCCTGTTAAATCTCCTGCAGCTGCTACCCCTATATCATCAATACCGAGAGTTAGGGTACCACTTTTAAATTCTTTGACAATTTCAGCGGCACCATCATCGGCATAAAGAGTGGCCTCAGCAAGCTCAACGGAAAGTTCTGCACTGATTGCTTTTGCCAGCGGCATCGGTGTATCATAGGTTTCATCACCGTTGTCATCTTCGGTGATTTTTGCATAATAAAGTCTATCCAGACCGATTGTAGCCATGTTTTATTCCTCCTTTTCCAATTGAAATTCATATGGTTTAGCCACATCTATGGCATAATGGTGATAATCGGTATCATCCTCATGTCCGATGTATCGACGATCCGTTATCGTAAAATCCGCACCTAGAAGAGTGCGGACAATGGCATTTTTTATAGCTGTATAACTGCCTTTCACAAATAAGGAAAGTCTGGCTTCCTGTACTTCATATCCCGGTGTGTTATCCGCATGAACCTCAAACAAATCAATAAGAGGTGTAATCACAAGATAAGTATCAGGAGGAACACCAGAAAATCTTCCTGTTTCTACTGGGATACCGCACAAATCTGCTATGAGATTAAGCTCATTTAATATACTCATAAGTTTTCGACCTCCTGCTCAAACATCTTCTTCATAGCGTCAATACATGCTTTTCTTGAAGCCCTTCTTGCAGGCTTTAAAAATGGTTTTGGTGGCTGACCCGATTTTCCATATTCGATGATATTGGCAATCTTAGCGTTACTTTCGCCGCTTCTTCGTGGCTCCTTAAAACCTATCTTCACGTTGAAATTGCCATTCCAGTCCACTTTAGCGGGAGAAAGACCCAACGAACTAATCAGTTCTCCTGTAGACCGACTTTTTTCTTTTGTTCCACTACCAACTATAGCTTGCAAATTAGATCTAACCTTTTCCAAAACGATTTCCCCGCCTGACTCAAGTACCTTTGGGATGATTTCATCCGTCTTATCGCCAAGCTTTGAAAGCTTTAAAAGAAAATCCTCAGGCATTTTTACTTGTAACTTAGCCACTTGACCCCACCACCTTTTTTGCCAAGGCTTCAATATACATGCCTCGACCTTTTACATCTTCAACATTTGTAATCTCATAGCGGCCATCATTACACACAATCACCATATTGGTAGATACCTCAACATCAGGTATCTTACGAAAACAAAACAGAGCAGTTGCTTCAGAAAATGCCGCTCGGTTAGCCCACTTTTCATTTCCATGACGATCTTCCTTATAAGCACGAACGGAAGCGAGGATGGTGTCCTTAGATTTACCAAAGCCTTCACTGTCTTTCGTTCTTTCAACAAAAATGAGATCGATAAAGGTATTCATTTTTCCAAAACTCATACTCTACACCTTCCAATCCCGGTCAAGCCTGAGCAGTAAATTTACAGTGTTCCAAACCTGCTGGCCTGCCTGCACGTTATCAGCAAAAAAGCCGCCAGTGCTACCATCCCTACTTTCATAGAAGTGAGATGACAACATAATGACGGCCTGCTCGGTAGTTGGCGGCATTGTGTTCTCATTATAATGACCTTCCGGTACATGCTGATAACTCTCGGCATATGCGATAGCGGTGGTGATGTACATCTGAAGAAGTTCATCATCGCGATCGTGCTCAAGAATTAGATTTGCTTTAACTTTTTCTAAAAGTGTCATCACCATCACTATCCTTTCTAAGGTGTATCTCCATTCATGATTCCTGCAGTTTTCAGCTTACTGAGCAAGGCATTAAAGTCCGTCACTAGAGCTTCTACAGTATCCGCAGTGCTTGCCGGTTGATTTTCAAGAACAGGGAGCCCAGTTACTTTGGCTCCCTCTTCAATGACAAGTTCTCCACCAATAACGGTTTTTTCTCCACCTTGTTCGGTGTAGTTCTTTGCGTTATAGCTCATAATTTGCACCTCCCATTAAGCTTTCTGCTGAAGAACTTTGATGGCTTCAGGTAAAATGAGCTTTCCATCTACACGCTGGCTCGCAAGGAAACCAACCTGCCCAGTAGTTGCAAAAAGCTCGTTTAAACGTTTGAAAGAACGCCCCTGTCTGTCAGCAATCCAATAGTATCCGAAATCACCGAAGGCAATCGTCTTTGCTCCGGCTTCAATAATAGGAGCATAAGCAGAAGTGTAAACCGGACGATTCAGCAACGTATCTGGAGTACCTGCTGTTAAAGAAGGCTGCCACAGATATTGACCTTGACCGTCTTTCAGTTTACGGATTGCTTTTACTGTTGCATCATTCATCAGGAATACTGCGTTCTTTCTGTAAGGAGCCTTTAGGGAATAAACAAGATCGATAATCTCATCTGCCGTAATGGCAGTTGCAGACCCGGCTGTCACTCCAAGCTGTGCACCACCAGTAGCGTTGAAAATTCCTGTAGGTTTCCCATCTGCATCTCCAACTAAAAAAGCTTCTTCTTCCTTAGCACCGATTCTACGGGCAAATTCAGTGGAGATATAATTCTCCAGATCAAATACACTGTCATTGAGAAGTTCATCAGAAACTTTAATCATTGTACCCAGCTTATAGGCACCGATAGATGTCTGGCCAAATACAGAATCGCTCTCATCAAACTCCTCACCTTCATCAAGCCAAGCCGCTGTACCCTTAGTCACAACAACAGGGATTTTGCGGTCACCGCTTGAAGTCTGAATAATTTTTGCCAGTTTACGGAATACATTCTCTTCCTCAAGGGTTTGAACTAAAGTACGCTCAAATTCATCAGGAACAAGATATCCTCCCTCTGAATCAGTGCCTACAGACAAAGCATTTAGCACATCATGACGAGGAGTTTTGCTACGCATTACGTTCCAGAATGCCTTTCTGTACTCATCACTGGCTCTTCCGGTCTTTGTATCCATCCCCGGAATAGCTGGTTTTTCGGTAAGAGGTGTGTTTACAGGCTTATTAAGCTCTGCTTCAAGAGCTTCTTGGCGCTCCAGTCTTGCAATTTCCTTACCCAGATTAATAATGTCTGCTTCCATTTTGTCGTAGGTTGCGGCATCCTCTGCGGACACAAGTCCATCACTACCACGCTTTGAATCAAGAAATGCCTTTGCTGCTTCCCATGCTTTTGCGCGCTTTTCACGCAGTTCAAGAATTTTACTCATTTTCATTTCCTCCTAATATTTCAATAAATTAAGCCGCTCATAAAGCGACTCGGCTGACTGTTTTACAACTGGTTTTTGAAGCTTATTCATTAGTGAATTAGTCACTGCTCTTCTGCTGAAGACAAAGCTATCTTGTAGTGCACTCTCTCCTGGTTTGAACATAATGTCATCTGCAAAGCCAAGCTCGACTGCCTTATTGGCATTTAGCCAAGTTTCAGCATCCATCAGTTGAGATAACCTTGTTCTAGACAAATCGGTTTTAAGTTCATAAGCGTTGATGATACTTTCCTTAACTTCATCCAGCATCTGCATTGCCTTTTGCATCTCCTCGCTATCGCCAATGGCTATGGTGAAAGGATTATGGATCATCATCAGTGATGTTGGAGACATTAAAACTTCCGTACCTGCCATGGCAATGACTGAGGCGGCTGATGCTGCAATGCCATCAATCTTTATGGTGACATTGCCTTTATAATCCATCAGCATGTTGTAAATCTGTGATGCCGCGATACAATCACCACCAGGTGAATTAATCCAAACTACTATGTCACCCTCGCCACTCATTAGCTCTGCTTTAAAAGCAGCAGGGGTAATATCATCATCAAACCAACTCTCCTCAGCAATTGCACCGTTTAGATAGAGGGTCCGTGTCTGTATATCTTCATCACGCACCCAATTCCAAAATTTCTTCATTCATTTTTTCCCTCCAATCCTTCTCTATTTGCGAATATGCCCGCATCCGCAAGCTTGGTCATATTGCCATTGATCAGATATAAGTCCCCGCCAAGCTCAGGTGGGATTCGGTCAAGGTTTTCTAGCTCTCGGATATCATTGGCACTCATCCAACCATTTTGTCTCGCGGTTGCATAACCGTTCATCCGAGAGACATAATCACCTCGAAGCAGTCCATCCACATTAAACTTGGCAAAATAGAGCTTCTTTTCATCTGGTCTTAAAAGTGCTCGGCTGATGGCCTGCTCCCAACGTATCACCCAAGGGTCCAAAGTGTATTTCACAAACTCCAGTGACTGTTGCTCAATATTAGAAAAGCTCGATTTTTCCAAGTCCCCAACCATATGTGGAGGTACGCGGAAAATCCGAGCGATTTCATTAATCTGAAACTTTCTTGTCTCTAAAAACTGAGCTTGTTCTGGTGAGATACCAATAGGCTGATACTTCATCCCTTCCTCAAGCACTGCCACACGATGGGAGTTGCTGCTTCCTTGATAGGCCGCATTCCAGCTATCTCGCACTTTTTGTGGGTCATTAATCGTTCCAGGATGCTCAAGTACACCTCCCGGAGCTGCTCCATTTGCAAAAAACTTAGCTCCATATTCCTCACAGGCTATGGCCATACCAATGGCATTCTTGGCCATTGCAATCGGAGAATACCCTACTAGTCCATCAAATCCTAAGCCAGGAATATGAAGCACATCGCTTGGCCTTAGTGTGACCGTCATTCCATTCATCGTAGGTGCTTCATCGGAATATCTGGTATAGGTATAATAAAGAGCACCACTGGAATCGCGGTCCACCGACATTCGATTTGGCATTAACGGATACAGTGCTATGACTTCACCTTTTCCATTTCGAATAATCTGTGCATAGGCATTGCCCCATAATAAAAGATGAGTCATCAACGTCTCCCGAAAAACGAAGGAACTCATCTCTGGGTTAGGTTCATCATGTAATACAAAATACAGCGGATGAGAAAGAGCCTTTTCCTTACCGCCGCTTGCATTGTATTTATATAGGTGGAGGGGTAACCCTGCCACAGCCTCTGCAAGTATTCTTACGCATGAATAGACCGCTGTCATTTGCATTGCTGTATGTTCGTTTACAGGCTTACCGCTGGTTGTTCCACCAAAAAAGAAGCTATAATTGCTTCCTGTGGTTCGATCCTTCGGTTTATCACGCGCCTTAAATAGCTTTGAAAAGAGGCCCATATACATCACTCTCCTTAAAATTGGGCATGAAAAAAGCACCTCGCGTTTGAGATGCCTTTCCTAAAATCATTATTATAACTTTAGATATTCTTCTGCATCTGATCCATTGTTTCCGAGATGCTTAACACCTTTAATGGTTCCATTTGCAACATTGTCATATAACCATCTTCCAAGTAGTGTTGGAGGAGTATCTATTAAATCTCTTAGAAAGAACTTCTGTCCAGAAGGTAAAGAATCTATTTTCTTTACCATTCTTTTATAAAGATCTGCGTAAGTACTTTTTCCCCGCAATGCTCTAACTTTACATAACTCAGCGATATTGGGATAACCTTCAGATGCTGCCTCAGCAATTAATTGTTCTTTTTCAGTATCACTTATCGTAAATTGTACCCTGTAACTCATTTTCAACCTCCTTTTACGGACTTGTGTTCAGACTTCTGTTCATAAATCTATAATATCGGAGATTGTTTTGTTTTACAAGTAAAAACGTTATAATAATAAATTTGCAGATTAAAGAATCAATAAACCTCTTCCATCATAAACAGAGTTACCTGTTCCACCTTTGCGGATCGCTCGGTCAAGAGCCATAATGGTAGCGACAGCTCCATCTATTCTCTCAGTTGACTTTTCTTTATCTGGTTTAATATTACCGGCAGGATCTGTTCGGATAAAGATGTTATCCATCATCCATCGGAGCACCGGATGACCACCATGCGCCAGTTTCTCTTCCAAGGTAAGCTTCATAAGCTCCTTCGTTGGCGGACTCATATCTTTAAAACCTTGACCGAAAGGAACTACTGTAAACCCAAGGTTCTCTAAGTTTTGTGTCATCTGCACAGCTCCCCACCGGTCAAAGGCAATTTCTCGAATGTTGTACTTTAAGCCCAGCTCTTCGATAAAGTTTTCGATGTATCCATAATGCACCACGTTTCCTTCAGTGGTGTGTAAGAACCCCTGCTTCTCCCAAACATCATAAGGAACATGATCACGCTTTACCCTTTGGTCCAGATTATCTTCCGGTATCCAGAAGTAGGGAAGAACGATGTATTTATCTCCTTCATACTCAGGCGGGAAGATAAGTACGAACGCTGTAATATCTGTAGTAGATGATAAGTCCAAACCACCGAAGCATTCTCTTCCTACAAGGTTTTCTGGATTTACAGCAAATGAACATTTATCCCACTTCTCCATAGGCATCCAGCGCACCGACTGTTTTACCCATTGATTCAAACGAAGCTGCCTGAATAGGTTCTCTTCGGCTGGGTTTTGCTTTGCGCTTTCACAAGCAATCTGTATCTTTTCAATGTCCACTGTAATACCCAGAGAGGGGTTGGCTTTCGCCCATACCTTTGGATCTGTCCAGTCATCATCTTCGTCAGCACCGTAAATGACAGGATAGAATGTAGGGTCAACCTTTCGCCCTTCCAGGATATCTTTGGCCTTTTGATGCACCTCGTAGCAAATGGAATGGGTATCATTCCCAGCAGTTGTGATTAAGAAATACAGTGGTTGTTTTCTGGCATCACCGGAACCATGAGTCATGACATCGAATAGTTGGCGGTTAGGCTGAGCATGAAGTTCATCGAAAACTACGCCATGAACATTTAGGCCATGCTTAGTATAAGCTTCTGCAGACAAAACCTGATAAAAGCTACCAAGGGGTTTATAAACAAGTCGTTTTTGCGATAGTACCGGTTTAATCCTCGCTTTCAGAGCTGGACATTGTTCTACCATATCCACTGCTACATCAAAAACAATGGAAGCTTGCTGTCTGTCAGATGCACATCCGTATACTTCACCGCCATGCTCAAAATCACCACAGGTAAGCAGTAACGCAACCGCTGCTGCAAGTTCAGATTTCCCTTGCTTTTTAGCGATTTCGATATATGCCGTATTGAATTGACGGTAACCATTAGGCTTTATAATCCCAAACACATCGCGGATAATCTGTTCCTGCCAGTCTATAAGTTCAAATGGTTGCCCATACCATTCTCCCTTCGTATGTTTTAAGCAATTAATAAAAGACACCGCAATGTCTGCAGCGTCCTTATCATATACCGAACCATCTGCCTTAAAGATGGTCGGCTTATATTTTTTTAGTTTACGTATGGCCGCCACCTCCTTATGGCTATAAAAAAGTGTCTTCGACACTTCAACTCCCCTCCCCCTCAATCTTGAGGGGATTTAGGGGGTTTTCTTTTTGCTACAAATCCTTCATAATAATCTTATGAGCAACATACTTCAGGATATATTTAAAGATAACTATGAAAGAATGATTTATACTTTACACCCTCGCAAGTCGGTCATTGAAAATGTTAATCGTATGATTAACTGCGGTGACCCTTCTTTTGGTGGTGCAATGTATGGTTGCGGCAAATGTGGTACCCTTAAATTTGTTCCTTTCCGTTGTCACAGTCGCTTCTGTCCTACCTGTGGAACTAAGTATTCCATTGACCGCACTACCTCTATGTCTTTTAAGATAATCAATGCTCAGCACCGTCACTGTGTTTTTACCATTGATTCTGAACTTAGACATTACTTTCTTGAAGATAGAAAACTTCTTAATCTTCTTTTTGAAGCTGTTCAAAGTGTTGTCTTTCGCTTATTTCACAAAGACAATAAAGCCGAAAAATTCACGCCTGGATTCATTCTTGTTCTCCACACTTTTGGTAGAGACTTGAAATGGAATCCTCATATTCATTGTCTTCTGTCCGAAGGTGGCATTGGTAACTCTGGTATTTGGCGTCCCAAAACTCACTTTAATTACACATTCCTTCGCAACGCCTTTCGCACAGCCCTCCTTAACTTAATGGAGAAAAAGCTTGGGCCATCTTTTAAACTGGTCAAGGCTAAATGCTACCACGAACATAAAGAAGGATTCTATGTCTATGCAAAACCTAATAAGTGTAATCCTAAAGTTGTTACTAAATACATAGGCCGTTATCTTGGTCGTCCTGTTATTGCCACTTCTCGTATCGACGATTACGACGGTGAAAATGTAACTTTTCACTACAATCGTCATGAGGATGACAAACTTGTCGTTGAAACCATTCCTGTTATGGAATTCATTGAACGACTAAGCATGCACATTCCTGAAAAACACTTCAAACAAATCCGCTACTATGGTCTTTATGCAAGAACACGTGAGAGTGATAAAAAGCTATCTCTTGCCATATCAAAAGAAAAACATAAGGTTATTCTTTCATTCAATCGCTGGCGCAATTGCACTTTATCCTCTTTTGGTTATGATCCTCTCAAATGTCCATGCTGTGGCGAGACAATGCTTTTTCTTGAGCTTTATCATAAACATCAGCATATTTCTCTGGACAAAATGTATGAAAGGGCAATGGGAAGACTCCCAACTTTCTCTTCTGCATGAAATATATACATACCACCTCCGTCTGTGATAAAATATATAAAACGGAGGAAAACACTATGTCAAAATGTTCAGATGAAATCAGAAACAAGTATATACAGAATCCACCCGAAGGCATGACCGCTGATGACATCCGCCACATGAGTGAGGATGATTTGCTTGATATGGATTACTTCTTAAATGAAGACGATGCGTTTGACGAAGACTTCCCGGGAGCTGAAGGTTTCTATATCTTCTAAAACCTATCGTTTACTTGTTGTGCCCGCCTCCATGCGGGCCCTTTTCATATCAAGAGTTCTCCGAAGGAGAACTTTCCTATAAAGCGAAAAAAGGAACCCCGCAGAGTTCCTTCAAAATTTGTTTAGGTTATTCTGTTTTCGCTTCCCCTGTCAAAATGAAATGGACATATTCTCCTTTGTTCTTTTCAAGGTAATCTACTAGCTCCGTATAACCTGCTCTTAAAGCAATACTTGTCACAACCGGAAGATCAAACATATTCGTTTCACCTGTTTCTCGAATGGCAAGTATTTGTTGCATAATTATCTCATTCATTGGCTACCTCCTCCGATTCTACTGAATCGGTTGTCGCTTTGCGCAGGATTTCCACATCGAAGCCTGCACTCTTATAGCCTTCTAAAATTGTACTGTAATAATAACAGCTCGGCTGTCCAAGCGGCCTCCCATCATTCATGATGTATACCATCGCCTTAACGGTTTTACCCCCCAACTTCACTTTTATTGTTTCCTTGCGATAAAGGAACGGCCATCCCTCGTAACGGTCAAGTGCCGCTTCATCGACAGGTGTGATTTCCCACACTAAAACGGGTACGTTGCCACCCTTAAAAGGCTCGATAGTCGCCACAGCGCCTGCGTGTGCCCCTCTAAATAATAAACGGTGGTCATTGATTTGACTTGCTCCTACCACCTTCGCTGTGGGGCATCTGTTGGCCATTTGTTTCAGGTTAAGGTTGGAGCCATAGGCAAGATATAATTTATTATTCATTGTAATCCTCCTTCTTAGCTTTGTGGGTTAGGGGCAGCTCAGGCCGCCCGAAACCGCCATGCAGCTGAACCCGAAAGTGCTGCGGTCAAATGCTCTCTGCAGTTTGCAAATTCATCACCAATGAAACCAATCCGGTTTAGGTAGGTTCTCATGGCAAATTTCTCGTTCTCCACCTGTGGCTTCTTTGCTGATGCACACTTTTGTGTTAAGGCTTGATGGTTGATGGCAAGCGCTAGAACAATGTAGCTTCTCATCTTTCCAGCATGAAGCTCGCTGTTAAAACCTCTAAGTTCAACTGTATGGTTTCCGGTAAAAAAGCTGTGAAGGTTGAGGAAATGGTAGCGGCTGTTGTGGTAATGAGTGCTTCTACTCTCGCTGTAACCCTCGTACCAAATGTCCTCAATTTGTCTCATGGTTTTAGGCTTTTTGTGGTTCATCTTCTCAACCAAAATGCTGTCCATCTTTTTGCAGTAGCGCATTCGCTCCGGTGCAATCTGTAGTGCTTTATAAAATAAGTCATTTTTACTTGCAATGATATTTATAAAGTTTCGAATACTTCTTGGGGTATGTTCAGCACCGTCTAGATGAATGTGAATGCCGCAAGATGTATTTGTAAAGGCTCCAGCTTTGCGAAGCTTTCTTACTAGCTCCTGCAAAGTTTCAATGTCCTCCCGGTAAGTTAGGATTGGGCTAACTAGCTCAACGCTATAATCTCTACCTGCAGCTACTTTTCTTCTACCTTCTTTTCTTTGACAGTGAATGCTCCCATCATACATAAATCTCCAAACTCTACCATCTGGAGTTTTTACCTTCTTAGTGTCGTAGTAAGTCCCGCCTTCACTATAAGTGCCTTGCAAAAACTCTGCAGCAACTCTGGCTGCCCTTTCCCTTGTAATCCCTGTAAATTCAATCTCGATTCCGAATTTTGCACTTAACATCGTACCTCACTCCTTTTAAAGTGTGTTTATCCTTTTGGCATGTACATATATCACTCTAAAAGGGTTAAATAGCAAGACAATTATTCGATATAAGGAGCATAATTTACACAGTTTTTCTTTACTTTTTCAGGATAAAACGTGTGCTTTATTCTTCAATCCTTCTGCAGGAATCCTCGCCATATACAATACCTAATGAGCTTCCAGAGTCCCAATTCACATGGATGGTTCCAATATCATCTACACTAATGACAGTTCCTCTCGTCCCAGGTTCCAGTTTGGTATAGGGATCATTCATCTTTACTAAAACCACTCGTGTTCCAGGCCTATAGATACTTCTGAGTTGTTCTAAGACATTAGGGTTAATGGTTTTCAAATTCCATCTACCTCCTCCTGCTTAGCAACTACACTTTTAAATGCAGAACTTCCGTTCAGTTTGGAAAGGAGTATCTTTCTTGCGGCCTTGTATTCTTCACCGATAAATCCTAACCTTAACAGAAAACAACGAAAGGCATACTTTTCATTATCCACTTCCTTAGCTGTGGCAGTGATTCTCTTCTGTTTTTTTGCCATATCACAAAGGGCTGTAATGAAATGCGTGTAAGCTTTAACTTTCTCAGCATCTTCATCAAAGGAAAACCAAGGGAATCGTAGAGTTTCCTCTGTTTGCTCAATAGGTAATTCCTCTACTCCAAGTGCTTTTTTAATGAGATCTCCTTTGCTTTCCAGAATCTTTTCCAAGTTACTTAAGGCAATGTCGGTGAAGTTTTCCTTAGGTATTTCAATTACCAACAAATCTGTATTATCTGTAAGCCCCTGTTCCAGGCCTTCTGGTTTCACATAAGTAAATCCTCGACTATTAAGTTCATCAAGCAGTTTGACCGCTTTTTCGCCCACAACACCCTCATCAAAAATAAGAGCACCTTCCTTATCCACTTCAAATCTGCCTATTTGATAAATAAATGTTGGTGCGCCTTTGTATTCAGGCTTTTCACCTAGTACTTCTCCAATCGCAGTAACGAGGGCCTTTCTCTCACCACCAGTACGATTAAATTCAATTTTCATCCTACATACCACCTTTCTTATTTGGTAGTACCATATATCACTCTAACGCTACACAATAGCAAGTTATTTCTGTGCAAAAATGAATTTAAAACTTGCTCTATCAATCTAATTCATCAGAAGATGTGGCTGCCACATTAAATGGAATCTTCTCTTTTTCTCGAATGACATATACCTCTTTATCTGTTCCAACCTGCTCGATGTAACGCTTCACAATAACATCGCAGTACTTTTCATCCAGCTCGATGGTATAGCAAATTCTATCGGTCTGTTCACAGGCAATCAGCGTCGAGCCAGAACCTCCAAAAGGATCAAGTACGATACTATTAGTAAGGCTAGAATTCATAATGGGGTAGGCAATTAAAGCAATGGGCTTCATAGTCGGATGATCTGCATTCTTTTTCGGCTTATCAAATTCCCAAATGGTTGATTGCTTACGGTCTGAATACCAGAGATGCTTCCCCTTCTTTTTCCAACCGAATAGCACCGGTTCATGCTGCCACTGATAAGGGGATCTTCCAAGAACCAATGACTGTTTCTTCCAAATACAAGTACCGGAAAGATAAAAGCCTGCGTCAACAAAGGCTTTTCTAAAATTAAGTCCTTCTGTATCAGCATGGAAAACATATATACTTCCATCTGATGCCAATACCGATTCGATATTCTTAAAGGCATCTAATAAAAATTGATAAAATGCGTCATTGGCCATATTATCATTTTTGATTTTCCCAGCGGTTCCTTCATAGTTGACATTGTATGGGGGATCAGTTACCACCAGATTGGCGACCTTTCCTTCCATTAAAATGTTATATGTTTCTTTTTTTGTGCTGTCTCCACATACCAGTCTGTGCTTACCAAGTATCCATACATCTCCTAAACGCGAAACAGCGGGCTTATTCAGCTCGCTGTCCACATCAAAATCATCTTCTTTTATTTTTTCTTTCATCGTATCCTTGAAAAGATCATCTAGTTCTCCGGGGTCAAAGCCTGTCAGCGATACATCAAAGTCTGCAGCATTTAAGTCTGTAATGAGAAGTGCTAGTTTCTCCCTATCCCAATCTCCATTTATTTTGTTCAATGCAATATTGAGGGCTTTTTCCTTTTCCTCATTCATCTCAACAACTACGCAATCCACTTCTTCCATACCCATGTTCAGTAGGATTTTCAACCGCTGATGGCCACCAACTACTCTGCCTGTGGTTCTATTCCAAATAACTGGTTCAACATAGCCAAACTCCTCAAGTGAGCGTTTTAACTTTTCGTACTCTGGATCACCCGGTTTTAAATCCTTTCTAGGATTATAATCAGCAGGGATCAGCAGTTTCGTCTTAATTTTCTCAATCTGCATATTTTTCCACCGCCTCTTTTAGTTCGCTATATTTATTAACATCCTCCCAAGGGAAGAGGCAACTGTTAAAGTGACCATAGACTGCTGTATCAGAGTAATGAATGTTTCTAAGTCGCAACTTTTCTATAATTGCTGCAGGCCTCAAATTAAATACTTCTTGAGCAGCAATGGTTAGAACTTCATCAGAAACTGTTCCTGTTCCAAAAGTATTTATAGAAAAAGCTACAGGATTTGCCTTGCCAATGGCATAGGAAATAGCCACTTCACATTTCTCTGCCAAATCACACCACACAATATGTTTAGCAATATACCTAGCCATGTAAGCTCCGCTTCGGTCAACTTTGGTCGGATCTTTCCCACAAAGTGCTCCGCCACCATGTGATGCAAGTCCACCATAAGTATCCACCATGATCTTTCTTCCAGTTAAACCTGTATCTGCAGCAGGTCCTCCTAATACAAACTGTCCAGATGGATTAATAAGAATTTCTGTTTCATCATCAAAAGGGAAATCCTCAAAACACTGCCATAACACATTATTTAGAATATCTGATTTTAACTCTTCCTGAGTTTTATTCTTTTCATGCTGAACTGACACTACAATGGTCTTAACTCTCACTGGAACATCATCATTATACTCAATGGTCACCTGTGCTTTTCCATCGGGAAGGATACCTTTAATAAGTTTACCTTTCCTTGCCTCATCTAGTCTCTTTACAATTCGATGAGATAAGACAAGGGGAAGGGGAAGCATTTCTCTGGTTTCTTTTGTGGCATAACCATACATACTACCTTGATCACCAGCGCCGATGGAACCATATTGTTCGTTTATACCATTTCGTGCTTCTAGTGCAGTATTCACACCAGCTGCAATATCAGAACTCTGATTGTGTACATATACATAAATTAAAAATTTCAAAGGGTTATAACCTAGTTCTTTTAGCACATTCTTAACAATGCTTCTGATATCAATTTTCTCGCTGCAGGAGATCTCGCCCGCCACGATAATTTTCCCTTTAGTAGCCATAACCTCACACGCTACGCGTGACGCTTTATCTCTTCTAAAGCATTCATCCAAAATATTATCAGCAATAATATCGCACAGTTTATCAGGATGTCCTGCACATACACTTTCTGCTGTTAAATATCTCTTACTCATCTCACATCTCCTTATTATTATTTACCTCTACGGGCAGTCAACAGTCGTTCCATCACATCATCCTGTGGATTTGTACCGGAATACTCTGTCGCACAGTTTTCACGAACAATCTGATATATTTCCATCCAGAGTCTGTTGGTTTGACTCATAAAATTATGGCTCATGGAAACGTATGGACTTTGGATAGCGTTGCCAGTAGTTGGATGCTTAGCAAGAAAACCAAACTCACTTATTGCTTCCTCACACTGTATCCACCTAGCAGCACTCATGGCATATCTTTCTAATAGCTGTGGTAGAACTAGATGTGCACACCCTCGCTCCTCAAGCCATTTCCACGTAAGCTCATAAATTTCGCTAGCTACTAAGGTTTTACCATCCTTTTGTACTGCTGAAAGCATAGCCCTTGGCTGTGGCATCTCCTGCCCTTGAAGTTCTGCGGTATTTTTAAATTCAATAACTTCCAGTTTTCTTTTTCCGGGATTTCCCTCAGCAATTTTATCTATAAGTGCTTTCTTTTTCTGGCCAGATCCAATACGGGCACCACCTCGATTTGTACCATCTTTGGCCATTAACTCACCTCTTTTCTTATTAAGGGGGTATTACCCCGTTTGAAACTGCGACTTTTTGCACGAAGCCCCACGCCCGTTGTCCACTTAAAAGGCTGTAGAGATTCGACTCCCCCTACCGGGATGGCCAACGGTCTCCATCTCTTGCTGTGATGGCAGAGTGACAAGGAGTACAAAGAGCCATCAAGTTACTTTCATCGTGTGTTCCCCCTCGCGACAAAGGAAGGATGTGATGCACTTCAGCAGCCGGTGTCAGCTTTCCCTGCCTTTTGCACTCTTCACACAGAGGATGGGCTGTGATGTAACCGTCACGTATTCTTTTCCACGCACGACCATAACGCTTCCTCGTCTCTGGATCGCGCTGATATTTTTCATATCGTGAAGCTTCCTTTTTGGCATGCTCCGGACAAAAGCGTTCATCTGTCAGCTCAGGACAACCAGGAGAAGAGCATGGTCGTTTAGGTTTCCTTGGCATTTCGCACCTCCATTTGGGTATAGAAAAAGCCCCCGCGGTTTTTCCACGAAGGCTCTCTACAGTTTTTCACAATACCATTGTATAACCGATTTCTAATAAAATCGTCCACGATATTACTCATTACTTTCCATAGAGCAGTAGCGCTAGATGCTGAAGCGCCCGATTCTTCTTGTTGTATGCAGAGGAACGTTCAATGTTAAAGCGGTCACAAATGTTATACACTGCATCTATCTGCTTTTGTTCATCATCCAAATAGAACTCCTTTAACACATACTGTTCATCCTCCGTTAAGGCATCCCACGCCGGTTGAAACCAGTCCATGTATTCCAGTGCTTGACGATAGCGTTCTTTCAATACATCAATTTCATTGATGCAGGCAATGAGCCTTTTCTCTCCTGCTTTTGGATCATGGGTCGATGGCATGCCATTTAGAACTGGAGAAGCAGTGGAACTCATTTCTTCGTTGAGAGTAGCAATGTCCTCATCAGTATGTTCTATGATGTACTTCATGCTGCTGTAATCTTTTAAGGCATTAATTGCCGCTGCTCTTTTATCTAAATACTGCCAGACAATGTTCATCGTATCAGACCTCCTTTAGTGTTGCTTTTACCGCATCTATCAGTGCGGATTGGGTATTGTCTTTATCTTTTAAAGCTTTCATTACACGCTCATCAATGGTGCCTTTGGCAATCAGGTGATGGATCACTACCGTTTCATTTTGTCCTTGACGCCAAAGACGGGCATTGGTTTGCTGGTAAAGCTCCAAGCTCCAAGTCAGGCCAAACCATACAAGAGTTGAACCTCCAGCTTGCAAGTTCAGTCCATGGCCTGCTGATGCTGGATGGATGACTGCAATGGGGATTTCTCCATCATTCCACCTTTTAATAGAATCGCTAGTGGATAATACCTCAACTTCAAAGCGCTTTTGTATTCGAGATAAATCATGCTTAAACCAATAAGCAATTAGAACTGGTTTGCCATTAGCGGCTTCGATTAAGTCTTCCAGTGCATCCAGCTTACGGTCATGTATATGAATAACTACACCTTGATCATCATAGACTGCTCCGTTTGCCATCTGCAGGAGCTTTCCTGAAAGAGCTGCTGCATTAGCAGCAGTAATATCCTCACCTTTCACCGTTGTAATTAAATCCCGCTTCATAGTGTCGATAGTTTTCATTTCTTTTTCAGAAAGCTTCACTGGCACTTCGTTTATAACCAACTCCGGCAACTTCAGGTAGTCTGTCCCTTTCATGCTAATAGTGATGTCAGATATGAGCCTATAAATAGCTTCTTCTGCTCCCGGTTTTGGTTTGTAGGAGAAGATCACTTGCTGATTGCGTTTATCTGGTACGAAAAAGTCCTCTCGATATCTGCCAATAAACCTGCCCAATCGCTGTCCCATATCCAGCAGGCGATACTCAGCCCATAAATCCATCAGTCCATTGGATGATGGCGTTCCGGTAAGCCCTACGATCCTTTTAATCTTTGGCCTGACTTTAAGTAGGCTTTTAAACCGTTTCGCTTGATGGGATTTGAAGGATGACAGCTCATCGATTACTACCATGTCAAAATCAAAGGGTATGGCACTTCTAGAAATTAGCCATTCGACATTTTCTCGATTGATGATGTATACCTGAGCTCTTTTCATAAGGGCTGTTTTCCTCTGTACCTCAGAGCCAACTGCTACGGTGTATTTAAGACCTTTTAGGTGATCCCACTTTTCAAGCTCTGCAGGCCATGTATCTCTGGCTACTCGAAGAGGTGCAATGACCAGAACCTTACGAACAAGAAAACTATCCAGTGTTAAATCAAAGATGGCAGTTAAGGTAATGACACTCTTACCTAATCCCATATCTAAAAGCACTGCTGCTATGGGATGGGTGAGGATATACTCAGTGGCATAAACCTGATATTCATGAGGCTTGTATTTCATGAAGTATCCCTCCAATCTGTTCTATGTGATCCAGGCAGAATACCAAAAATCCAAGTGATTCTAACTGTCTTTTTCGCTTTTCCTGTAGAGGCCTTAAGGTTTTACCTGGAGCTTTTACCTCCACAAAAGCTATTTTTTTATCCGGCAAAAGAATCAATCTGTCTGGCATTCCATCAAAACCTGGTGATGCAATCTTCAGTGCAATGCCGCCTATATCTTTTACTGCTTTTACCAGTTGTTGTTCAATCCATTTTTCTCTCATATAGCCTCCATGTTCCCTAAATCCAAAAAGTCTCTATACGCGCGTATATACGCGTCTGCAGGTAATTTCTTCTTTTTGTCTTTAGGATTATTTTTAATAATTATTTTTGGAACAATGGAACATAAGTTATAAAGTAGCCTACTTTACAAGGGGCTGCCGCCTGTTCCGATGAGGTGTACCAAAAGACCGTTTTTGTTTCACCGGAACAGGTGAAATCTGTTCCCGAGAAAAAATTGTTCCATGTGTTCCAAACTAAATTATGTTTTGGGAACATAAACCCATTGTGGTCCATAAAGCGGGATACGTTCTTTTTTCACGAGTCCAGTCCAGCCTCCGATACTTGCCATAATTGCAGATATCTCATTGCCATCCATTCTTCGGAGATTGGCTCGATCTTTGCCAAAGCACTCACACCAGATTTCCATATTAGAAACCGATTTTCGTTTCCAAACACCAACCCTTTGGCTTTCACCAAACTCAGTCCCGTTGATATAGGCTCGACGTTCATATAGATCCATGGTGTCCCAATCCTCAGGTAAAAGCATATCAAGGTACTCTCTAACCAAACCTTCTCGCTCATCGGACTCCATAGCTTCTCGCTGTTCTTCTTTTGCAAGCTTTTCAAGGCTAGCATCAAGGTACAATTTCTCTCCAGCCTTTACATAGGTAAGAGCCTCAGCCCATATCTGCAGAATTTCATCCTGCTTTAGCTGCCAAGATTTTTTTGTGCCATTTCCCGGAGTCTTTACTGGCCAGAAGCGACGGTTTCCTGTGGTGTCCCGCAAATAGCCTTTCTCAGCATTGGTGGTTCCGAAAAAGATACATTGTCTTAAGTGCGGAGTAGCTCTCCTGCCAAAGCTGGCACGATAAATGTCATTTTGGCGAGACAAGAAACTTCGAAGTGTTTCGACTTCAGCTTTTTTAAGTCCGGCTAGTTCTCCAATTTCTAAAATCCAGTAACCTTGAAGTTTTTCTGCGGCGGTCTTATCCTTGGTATCCGATAAGTTCAAGCTATCTGAAAACCAGTCTCCACCCAACTTGGCTATGAGAGTGCTTTTTCCAACTCCCTGCGGGCCATTAAGAACCAACATGGAATCGAATTTGATACCAGGAGTTAGCACACGAGAGATAGCTGCACATAAAGTTTTTCTTGTTACAGCCCGAACATAAGAGTTATCTGATGCACCTAGATAATCGATGAGCAGGGTATCTACTCGCGGTACCTTATCCCATTCAGGGAGTGCATCAATAAACTCACGAATAGGATGATAAGATCGGTCGTCAGCTACCTTTGCTACGGCCACATCATAGTTTCTTGCAGAGAAGGTTCCGTAGTGGGTGTCAATGTAGCTGATTAGCTGGGCATCATCTGCATCTCTCCAGAACTTAGATGGATGTGGCCAAGGAACATCACCTTTAATTTCGAGACTGTCTGATAGCTGATTAAACACAATGCCTTTCAGATTTGGATCATTTTCAAGTATTAAAATCAAGTTTCTAAGGGTATTTTTAACTGATCCTGTCTTGTCAAGCTCCAGCTGCTTTTCCCAATCTTCATCAATAAACTCTTTTTCAGCCTGAGCCTTTCGTTCTTCTGCAAACTGCTCTTTTACCCGTTCATCCTCTAAAGTTAAATCAGTCATAGCTTTAAACGAAGGTAGTTTGCTAGGTGATGTATTTTCTGCCGCCTTTTCATCTAAGTCGCGAAACTTATGCACTCGGACCAGATCAAAAGCGTTTAGCAGCATTCCACATGCTGGATCTGTGGCATGATGGCTATAAGCAAATTTACCGTCATAGATTACCAAGCCCGCAGAAGAATCTGCAGGGATATAATCAAACCTACCATTCATAGCACTTGACTCATATACATCCGTCAAGAATGTATTAATAGCTTCTTCAATGGTATAAGCTCTGCAAAATGCCCCGACAACGCCCTCTTTACTTAAAGGGTCTGCTTGCTTTGTGATTTTCCTTTGTACAACCTCTGATTGTCTTGTGGATACAGGCCACATGGATGTATCCCGCCAATCTGCATATTTGGAAAGATAAACATCAGGATCTAAAAGCTCTCCATCCTTTTCTTTAAAGACAAATTCTCCATCAGACGGTGTGGATGGCCAATACATTAACCTAGATGGCTCATAAGTGGTATCATCGAATAAATCAATCCCAATCTCCTTTGCAACCATCCGGCCAAGAGCTGGGTATTCATCCTCTGTTACTTCTCTTTTAATTGGAATGATAAGTCTTAATCGCGGTGCATCTGGTGTATGTTTATGGGTTGAATAGATGCAGCATTTGAAATCATGTAATGCTTCAATTTGATCCCAAATCCTCGGTTTGGCATAATCCATATCTAATGTCAGAAGGGAGCGGGAGAGGACATAACCATTTCTGCGCTTTCCTTCACGAAGAGCTCCTCCCACAAATCCACCGACGTCTTTTATTGAGTCCTGCTGAGCGCGACTCATTTTTCGGAATTCAGATACTGTTTCTGTTGTTCGTATAGTAGATTTAACTCGGGAGATGAAGTCCTCCCATGTGATGTCTTTGTTCTTCCACTTTTTATCCATTCGGCTGTTACCAACCGCTATCTTCATATCTTCTGCACCTCCCTGCAGTTTTCGGTAAAATACCGAATAGGAATACGATGCTTCGATGCTTTATCTATTTCTGCTTGCATTCCTTTTGAGATGTTGCGACCAAATACCCACAGTTCCTCGCACTTTCTAAGCCAAACCATTCCAAAGAATAGTCCTAGTTTTCTTTGTTCTGGATCGCTATCATCTAGAACTTGAGGGTATAGCAGATGAGGAGCAAAAGGAATAGTTCCTTGCTCCACTGCAAACTTCAGATATTTTCTGGCCTTCTTCAGATTTTTTTCTGTATCCCCAGCAAAAGGTGAACAAATAAAGACACAAGGTTTGTAGCATTTTACTTTTTCTTCACGCATGACATTTTCCAAGGCTTCTGCTGCAGTTGGATCTGGATAGCTATCGGCGTTATATCTATCCATAACTACATCCCCTCGAATTCAGACTCTTGTTCAATCAGTGGTAAAATGCCATGATCCTTTAGAAGCTCATAAATAAACAAGCGTCCTTTCTGAGTCCAATAGGTATGAACCTTTGAATGTATCGTTCCATCCTTTCCAGGGTACGTATGGGTTTTTGTTGTTGTATATCCATGTTGGGCATACTTTTGATATAAGAGCCAGATTTTCCCTTGACGGAACTGAACGCCAAGATCATGTAGATATTCATTGAACCAGCGACCAGACTTTCCATAATCCTTGGCGATTGTTGTGATAGACACCGCATCCTTGCAATTAAGCACCACATCGTAATAACTGGCTTTTGGTTTCATTTCTGCAATCTGCTGTTCCTGAATACTAATCGTAGTTGTTAGCTCGGCATTTTTGGCTCTTGCAGCTTTAAGTTCCTGCAATGCTTTAATTAAAAAGTCTGGATTAGCAAGCAACTCATCTGTAGCATAAAGTCCATGCCTTCTGATTGAAGGAAGAACCTCATGAGTTACCCAGCGCTTGAACTTTTTAGCCCCTGGCTTGTCAGAGCGAAGAATTAAATTGTATAGTCCACTTTCATTGATACATGTCATTTCCTGCGGACCACCAGGGGTGTCCACTCTTACCGGCTCCCTTTCATCGGCATCTAATCTTTCTGCCGCATCTCGATATTTTGAGATACCGAGTACAGCACAGACATCCTTAAGTACCCACCAAGGACTACCTTCCTTTAAAATTGTTCTGACATTGTTGCCCTCGTAGTTGAAAATAGTTAATTTGTTCATATCGAACCTCCAGCATATAGTTGTAGAGCGATAAAACATGCCCTCAGCTATAAGCAAAAAAAGAGGAGGCTTCGAACCCCCTCAAATTAATCTTTTTTATAAAAATCACATTCAAACCCATCAGCACGAAGCAAAAGCCCCTGAGCCCAAGGTGGTGTCTGTCCCATAAGAGCACATATATCTGGAACAGATACTTCTAAAGGAACCTCTAAAACTACCTCATCATGGACATGCATTACAATATCAAAACCTTTTTCATTAAGCTTTCTCATGGCATAGCAAAGAAGATCTCTTGAAATGGCCTGCACGATGTTCTCAACAAACTTCGGACCATAGCTTTCAATACGCTCCCACTTCTTTGTGGCACCAACGCCTTCATACGTCACTGTTTCACTGCCGAATCTGTTAATCCCCATCCTTGGTTTGACATAGGTAAGCTGTCTCCCGGATGGCAGCCATATCAACAGCATTCCACTACGATATTCAAATCGGATACGATGAGTTTCTGTTCTGGATCTTTCTTTTACAGCTTTTTTAACTGCTCTATCGACATCCCACCAAAGCCTAACAATGTTTGGATTCGCATTTCTCCACGCATATACCAGTGGCTTTAACTCTTCTTCGGTAAGACCCATATCAAGTGCTCCCATTGCTTTTAACGCACCAACCGATCCACCATAACCCAAGGCCAACTCCGCAATTTTTCCTTTTTGTCTGAGTGGACTACCTTTTGTGACTTCTTCCAAGGGGACCCTAAACATCTGGGAAGCGGATGCTTCGTAAATCTTGCCATGGGTAGCGAATACCTCATTTCTCCATGTCTCGCCTGCGAGCCAGGCAATCACTCTAGCTTCAATTGCACTAAAATCAGCAACAATAAACTTATATCCTTTCTTTGGAACAAAGGCAGTACGGATTAACTCGGACAAAACTCCTGGAACAGAATCGTACAATAATTCCAAGGCCTCAAAATGACCACCTCTAACTAACCTTCGCGCCTGCTCCAGATCCGGCAAATGGTTCTGCGGAAGATTTTGAACTTGTATAAGCCTCCCTGCAAATCTGCCGGTTCGATTGGCACCATAAAACTGCAATAGACCACGTGCTCTTTCATCTGCACATACTGCATTTTCCATAGCGGTGTATTTCTTTACACTGGACTTGGCTAGTAGTTGCCTCAATTCCAGCACTTCACTCAGGTGATCTGGAGCTTCCTTTAATAGTGCCTTAACTGACGCCTTATCAAGACTATCCGTTTCCAGACCACTTTCCGATAGCCAGGTTTTCATCTGGGTCACTGAGTTTGGATTTTCAAGTTTAGTAAGCTCTTTTAGTCGGCTTGTGAATTCCTCTCGGGTTTGTTCATCACACTGGATAGCCTGCCTTACCAATTCTAAATCCAATTGAATACCTCGATCATTAATCTGCTGGTCTAGAATATAGTTCTGCCACTCCTCTTCTGGCATAGGGAACTTATGAAGCTTTGCCTGTATGGAAAGTTCAGCTTCAACATCTCGAAGGTTATATGCTTTGAAACTCTCCCACTTTTCTAAAGCATGCTCCGGTAGATTGCGAGTTCGGCCTCCATTAGACTGAGTCGCTTTGCAGGGAACTGAGAAATATCTTATGAGTTCCTTACCCTCAGTCAGCTTTTTCTTATCAGCTCCTGTTACAAGAGCCGCTCCTTCTAGCGATAGAGGAAGTCCTAGGTAGGCAGACCACACCATCGTACAACGCCATGAAGCAGGCTCAAGCCAGACACCAAAATGACGAGACAAGCAGATTCGTTCAAATTGAGCATTAAATGCCCACTTTATAATCTGGCTATCTAGAACTGCATTCTGGATTTCTTGTGGGATCTTTTCGCCACATGCCAAATCAACTACCTGTACAGGACCACCATCCACACTGTAGCCCAAAAGTAGGATTTGAAAATCCGGTGCTTCAGCGTAACGATAGACCCCGCTTTTGGCGATGTCTACGCTACTATATGTTTCTATATCTATGCTGAGGGTTCTCATGATAAAAAGTCGTCATCCACGTCAGTGGCAAAGTCATCAGCTGCATTGGTTCTACCGCCTAAAGGCTCACCATCGCGGATTTTTTGAATGTTTCCAAGGCCACACGCTATACCCTTATTTCCATTGGAGTTAAAGGCGTAGAAGTTGATACTCACTCTTGCATAGACACCGGAGTACACTTCTGAACGATCAAGGATTGGATTGACGTTTCTGTCTACAATTTGTGGAGCAGTATTGCTGTTGGCATTGATAAAATAGCTGTTGGCATAAGCCTCATCATCCGGACGATCAATGTCGCCATCACGCAGAGGGAGCTTGAGAACTGCTTTATTGGGAATCTTCCCACCGAATTTACCTTTACCTTCCTCTATGGCGGCATTCACTGCTTCGTTGATAGCGCTTAAGGTTTTAGTATCACTCTTAGGGATAATCAGGCTCACACTGTATTTTTCAGTACCGCCATTGATAGATTTAGGTTCCCAGACATTGGCATAAGAGAGTCGTACAACTCCTGTGATTACTTTCGTTGGGTTCGTTCTTTTTACTGTTTTTGACATAGTATTATACCTCCATAAAATCATTTTTTGCTGATGATGTGTTCATTTCAGGACGCTTGTCTGAAACTGGTACTAGCGTCGGTTTGCCTGGTGGCTTCATAATTAGTCCACCAATGACTTCATTAAATTTTGTCTTGCCCATCAATTTCTCCATTTCAGTAATAGTGATGAGACTTTGCTTGTATATGTCGCGATAACCTGCATTCTTTGCCGCTTCTGCGACCGCTTCTTCATCTTTGTATTTACGGTTGGAACGGCCTTCGACTACTTTAAAGCCGGGCCACTTCTTTCCATGATTAACTGCTGCATCTGTCGCATAGGCTATAATCTCATTTGTCCATCTGGTGAGATCACCGATAGAAGATAGAATCTCAGCAATTTCTTCATCTGATAAAAGTGGCGGTAGCGCAAACTCAAATGTAGCCAGTTTCATTTTCGCTTCTGCTCTTGCTCGACATTTCACTGCAGCCCGACAAAATTGACACCACTCTCCGGGGCAATAGTTTCCGTCACCAGCGAAGGCCAGTTCAGCTTTAGGTTTCAAAACTTCTTCAGCCCATCGATACAAGCTTTCTTTTGAGACTGTGGACGTGCTGATATTTTCACGACGAGGTTGATAAATTGTCATTAAAACCATCTCGATGTCATAAATACCATCAAAGAGACCTAGTGCACCAAGGGCATATAGTTTCATTTGAGGATTGTCCTCTGCGCTGACTAAGACACCCTGACCATACTTAAAATCAATAATGTGAAGAGTTCCGTCAGCGATAATTACACAATCCCCGGTCCCAAAGCCATCAGGAACATACTTTGAAAAATCAAGCCGCTGTTCTATCAAGATTAAGGGGTCACTACATGTCTGCTTGGCTTGCTCAATCACTTCAAGCACATACTCTACATATCCATCGGTGTAATTATCCATCTCATCTGAGTCATATGGAGAAACCGGCTTTTTTGATCTCATCTTAAGCGCCTTGCGGAGTTTATGTTCACTTAACGCATGGGCAGCTGTGCCTTCAGCTGCAGCTTCACCGCTGTTGTCATCAAACTCCAGCTCCAACCTTGCCGATGGTGTACAGTTCATCCAGCGATGAGCTCCAGATGCAGAGAGAATTGCATGTTTACTCATTTCAATCCCTCCGCATCTGCAAGCAGTGCAGCATACTTGCTTGGATCAATCTGGCTGAGTTTTGATGCACCATACTTTTCTAGAAGTGCTCTTACTTCAGCTGTAAATCCGTCATGGCTTTTTTCCGCAAGTACTGCCCTTACTTCTTCTAAAGTGATCTGCTTTTCTTCAGGCTGTTTTTCAGGCTTTGGTTGCTCTGGCTTTGTACCCTCATTAGGACCATTACTTGCTATTGCATCAGCTACAGCCTGAACACTATCTGCCAACGATCTAAGATCTGACACCACATCGAGAAGAAGCTTAACCTTACTCATGGCCTACACCTCCTTCCTTGATTTCCTTAATTTCTACCGTCTCAACTGAGTCGCCGGGAGTAATTACTAGCAGACTAACTTTCTTTCCAAATAGGAAATCAAGCATTCTCGTTCGGATTGTCTTCCGACTGCTTTGAATTACTGAACTTCTTTCGCCACCGGGCCTTGCCACATTGATAGTAACTTTGTGTTTAAGGCTCATATTCCATCTCCTTTCCGGGGGCGATTCATCTGCCCCTCACCGATAAGCGAAAAAGAGAGTTCTTTCGAACCCCCTTTTGAGAAAAGATTTTTTATAACGGGTCCTTGCGAACCCTATTAGGATAGAATTTTTCTAAGTCGTTCTTGAAGCTTCTTAAGGCGACCGCGAATAGCCGCTTCTGTGACACCTTCTTCTGCTGCTATATCAGTGTTGGATCTTTTCTCAAGGTACACTTTTTTGAAGAGTTCTTTTTGCTGAGGTAAAAGACACTCCATTGCCTTGGTTAACTTGTCCAATATATTTTGATGCTGAGCTTCATCTTCTGCTTGGGTAATTAGATGTTCAGGATTCGTAGTATCATCTGCAAGATACTTATTGCGGTCATTTGCCGCTTCCTCTTCACCATCATGATAAGCATCCAGATGTGTTGTCACTCGATAATCGTACCGGCGCTGCTCGTCCACTTCGTCATCATCCATAGTATGTAAAAGCTCGATGTCCGCTTCGGTGACTCCATCTTCGCCTAGAGTTATAACAATCTTTGTTCCTTCAGCAGTGTAATAGATGTAGTTAGTTCTCTTCTTTTTACTTGTTTTGTACGCTCTTTTCATAATTTGACTCCTTTGGTTTTCAAAATTTGGCTTTGAAAAATCCGCAGAAGCCGAAAAGATCCGTAGAACAAAAAAGGACGGCCAAGATAGTTCTCTAGTGTGAGAACTTATCCTGGCCGTCGTGCAGCTCTGCGGATTTTTTATTTAGTTAGCTATCTTTCTATGCTACATTAGCATGACTTTCTACATGAAAAGCAGAATCGCTTAATCGAGTGACTATCGTCACAACACCATCACGTTCAATTCTTAAAGTTCCTCCAATAGGTATTTGTGTACTGGTTTTACAGCGTTTATATAACACTTCTATGAGACCTGTTGTTGCATTGCCCTTGCAAGCTATGCGACCATTACAATCACGAATTTCTTCCATGACTTACCCCCTTTTCAAAAAGTTCAGCTTGTCTTACCGTCTAACTAAATTTTATAAAGTCATACACTTTAAATCCTCAGCTACAACTCCGCTGACACTCCGCTAGGACTCCACAAATAACAATTCGTTTTTATGATGTCAAACGAACTAAGCGTTCGTAAAGATTGAATAAGCATATTTAAATAATTGATTGTATTTCGCTTAGTAAATTGCTATAATAATAAAGACACGTCTTTGGATACCATCCAATTGTGCTTGGAGGCGATTATAATGGCTTTTAGTTATAACAAATTGTGGAAACTTTTAATAGATAAAAAAATGATGAAAAAGGATTTAATGGCAATAACGAACTTAACGTCGACAACGATAGCAAAAATGAGTAAAGATCTGCCGGTAAGCATGGATGTGTTAGGAAGAATCTGTAAAGCCCTTGATGTCAACATTGGAGATATTGTTGACTACGTCGATGACGATACTTCAACAGATTAAATTCAATGAAAGGAGGCGCAATATATGAAAAAGCTATGTTTTGGTACTTTTGCAACAATTTTAAAGATTTGTAGCGCAAAAAGAATTTCACAAAAACTTCTATGTGGTACCATGCTGCTTTCTATTGCGCCTACTTATGATATTCGTGGTGAGGATGGTACTGTTTCAGATTTAATTCTGGGTAAAAAGAATCTATCGCCTAATATAACTGATAAAGCTCCAACAGTAGACCCACGCGCTGTTTCTAATTACTTTAAACAGCACATTCTTAACATGTTGGATAGCAATAAAAGGAGCCTCATCATTCTTGCTCTGAAAGACATTATTGCGTCTGATAATACAATTGAGCCTGACACAATAGTCGAAATAGTGAATGGCATGACCAAGAAATCTATAGTAAGACGTGATGCTTTTGTTTTTGAAGACTTTATCGCCGGAGTTTTTCTTTACACAGTATTAAATGTCGAGAACCGAAATTGCGAAGATAGCGTGAAAGAGACAACTGCCGAGTACATACAGTCCTTTGAAGATCAAAAAATGGATATTAGTTTCATTACAACGTATAGCAATTTGTCTATGGAAACTGCTTACGAAATTGCGATTGATGCCCGCTCTTTAGTGTTGCTTGCAGAAACAGGTGGCAAATGCCAAAAGTGCGGAAGAGTTTTAGGTATAAAAAAAGAAGGCAACGACGTTAACTATGCTAAAGTCGTTCGCCTTTCAGAAACTGATGAAGTGGTTTTATGTGTTGAATGTGAGCGCGAAATTCAAAATGCTTCTGAGGAAGTAAAATTAGCTTTACTATCAGAAAAGCATGACTTGGAAGTTCTTATGGCTGCAAGAGATGCAACCTCGAGATATACAATAGAAAAGCAAATCGAACAAGTACTTCGGGAAGTTGACTTAATGGATGTTACTGATGATACACAACTCAAAATTGAACCTGTAAAAGTTGAGAATAAAATCACTGAAAAACGTTTGAAAGAAAGAGTGCTTTTTGATGTTCGGTGGTTGTATCAGGGAGTCAATGATGCATTAGATCGGTTGGCCGGAGAAAACAAGCTGAACGTCGATAAATTTGCAAAAAGCGTCAAACGGATGTATGAAGATGCAAGTGAATCACATATATCTCAAAGCGCAATATACAACCTACTTGTTGAAACTTTGTTTGAAAAAACCGGCCGCAAATATAGAGAAGCTTGCGAGATAATAATCTCCTACTTCGTTCAAAGGTGTGAGGTGTTCGATGAGATTACCAAATAAAGTAACTTCCTATACAAACAGCGTTATTTCTCTTTTCCCAGATATTTTAGAGGCATTAGCACAACAGGATATGTCACCTAAAGAGTTATTTGAACTAACTAGATATCGTGAAAAGGACATGGCTGATTTCCTGAGTGCTTTAGACTGCTTGTTTGCATTAGGTAAAATTGGACTAATTGAAGAAGGGAGGGTGCTACGATATGTTGATAGAGATTCAATGTGATAAATTTGCTCCAGAGCATCAAATTATCCGGTTTAACTCAGGCTTAAATACAGTTCTAGGTAGCGCAGGCGGTAGCAATGCAATCGGAAAATCAACATTCCTATGGATTATAGATTATGTATTCGGCGGTGAAAGCTACTACTCCCTGACAGATGATATAAAAAAGGAAATAGGCCCACATACCATCTATTTCACTTTCGAATTTGAGGGACAGCCATATTATTTCTATAGAAGCACTGACGATCCTAAAAGTGTATATCGAATCGATAAAGAGCGCCATTTCATAACAAAATTGACGCTTGACGAATTTCGAAGATTTCTGTTTCAGGAATATAAAATTGGGCTACCAGCCCTTACGTTTTCAGAAATAACCGAGCGTTTTTTCCGTATCTATGGACGTGAAAATACACTAGAAAAGTATCCATTGTTAGTGAAACCTCGTGAGCAAGATGAAAAGGCTGTGGATTTTCTATTGAAGCTATTTGGTCATTACAAAATCCTTGCTTCTATCAAATTTATGGAGGAAGAACTCGGAATTAAAGCTTCACAGCTTAAATCTCGTCAGCGTCAAAAGGTGGACATAGATAAAATCGAAAGTAACCAAAAGACTATCGAGTCATTGAGAAAGAGACTCCAAAAGCTAATGAAAAACAGCGAAGAGGCTCAATTAGCAATGTTTGGGTTTGATACACAAACATTCGAACGAATAACAGCTGTTCAAAAAGAATTGAATAGCATAATACGTAAGCGCAATCGTCTGCAATCACAGCTAAATGCTATAAAAAGCAATATAACTGACAGCAAGGCTGAAACCGCAAGTGAATTTGAATCCTTGCTACGCTTCTTTCCAAATGCAAATTTAAAAGCATTTGAAGAAATTGAACATTTTCATATAAAAATCAGAGAGATTTTAGGCGAAGAAATGGATCAGGAAATCTATCGATTACAACCACTAATCGAAGAATATGATAAGGAAATCAGACGCCTAAATCGAAAAATCGAAGAGTCCGGTATAGCAAAAGAGATGTCTGAGAGAGTACTCTCTCAGTGTGTTAATGTATCAAAAAGCATTGATAGACTTGAAGAAGAAACAGCCGAGTTGATTCATCAAAAAGAGTTGCAGGATGCTCGAGCTGAAGCAGAGCAAAAACTTGAAAAACTATTGTTGCAACAAACTGAAAAACTAGGCGAGATACAAGATGACATCAATCTTCGTATGGAAACAATTAACGGCGTAGTAACTGAGAAACAGGAAACTGCTCCTCTTTTGTATATCACTCCCCAGAAGGACATCATCTTCGAAACTCCTGGCAACACAAGTGAAGGAACAGCATTCAAGAGCCTTGTTGTGTACGATTTGAGTGTACTTGAATTACGCCCAATTCCTGCGATCATCCATGACTCCAATATTCTTAAACGTATTGAGGATGTTCATCTGGAGCATATATTGGAACGTTATCAATCTACCAAGCACCAGGTTTTTATTGCATTTGATAAAGCTGATTCTACAACCGAGAAAGCACATAGAATTTTAGAAGAAACAGCAATCTTGCGCTTATCAGACGGAAATGAACTTTTTGGTCGTTCGTGGAGTAAGTACGAAACGAATGATTAAATATAGGAGGATTTAAAAAATGGCTGCAATCAATGATTTACTGCGTCAAATCCCTGACACTTCTTTGCGTAATCGCTTGGAACAGGAATTTGCCCGCATATCAAAAAACAAAAAATTTGGTCTTGTATTTGAGGAGCACATCCCTGAATGCACTCCACTTTATGAAGTTCCTATCAAACGTGGCTCGACTGTTGCACAAAAAACAGGCCACATTAATGATGTATATACGGTACTGAAGTTAGATGGAGATGTTGCCCTTTGCCGCAACAAAGCAACTGGTAATACCGAGAACATACCAATCACGGAGCTAGTTTCAGTTGCTCAATTTGGCGAGCCAATTTTTCCCACTCTTCAACCGATTGATTCTGTAGAAAATGCGCCTGATAGTAACTTATGGCATGCAGTCATTGAAGCAGACAATTATCATGCCCTTCAGTTACTGGAATATCTCTACCCTAAGAAGGTTGATTGTATTTATATCGACCCCCCATACAACACAGGTGCGCGGGATTGGAAATACAATAATGACTATGTTGATTCTAGTGATAACTGGCGCCACAGTAAGTGGCTCTCAATGATGCAAAAACGATTAAAGATTGCAAAAAGAATACTTGCTGATGATGGCGTTTTGATTACTACAATAGATGATAATGAATATGCACATCTATGGGTTCTACTTCATGAACTTTTTCCAAACCTAACTCATACTTGTGTAACCATTCAGCATAATCCCGGTGGAACTCAGGGCAAAAAATTCTCTGTGACTCACGAATATGCGATATTTTCATATTCAGCAGAAAGTACTATTTACCGCAAGCAACATACTGGTGGAGATGTATATAATCTAAGACGTTGGGGGAGCACATCAGGCCGATATGAAGGTGCGACATGTTTTTATCCAGTAATTTTAGACTCTAATTATAATATCATCGGTTTCGGTGATTTACTTGATAAAGAATTACACCCTACAGCTCAAGTAGAGCATAATGAAGATGGTACAATTTATGTTTGGCCCATTGATAAGAATGGCATTGAAAAGAAATGGAGATATGGGCGCGATACTGTAGAATCAGTAAAAGATAGAATGTTTATTGAAAAAAAAGGAGATCGAATAGAAGTTATCCTTCGTAGAGAAAGCGAACCTCCAAAAACGGTTTGGACTGATCCTTTATGTAATGCAGAAGCCCACGGTACAGATATGATTAAATCCATACTTGGTGGTGGCTTCTCATACCCAAAATCGCTTTATGCTGTCCATGAAGCATTAACATTCGCTGTATCCGGAAAGAAAAATGCTCTAATTGTTGACTTTTTTGCAGGTAGCGGCACCACATTACATGCAGTAAATTTACTTAATTCTGAGGATGACGGAAACCGCCGCTGTATATTAGTAACAAATAATGAGGTATCCGATGATGAAGCAAAGGCCTTGAAAAAAAATGGCTATCAGCCTGGCGACATTGAATGGGAAAAACATGGAATTTGTCGTGCGGTAACTTGGCCAAGGACAAAGTATAGCATTCTTGGCAAGCGAGATGATGGTTCAACCCTAACAGGTGAATACTTCACGACTCAGACTGCATCTAATGAGATTGAGCGCTCATTCTATCAGTTGGGTTTTGTAGATAATCCTTCTGAATTAACCGCTACTGCAAAAAAGCAAATCGTCTCTTTACTCAAAAACAAGGAAGGAAAGGCACAACTACCGCAATCACTAGTAAGCAAAGACAGTAAATTCATCGTTTCGGATAAACATACAGCTTCAATTCTCTTTGATGTAGATTCCGCTGATGAGTGGTTGACTGCTCTTGAGGAACAGGATCATATCACAGACTTTTATATTGCATCAAAATCAGCTGCCATATTCAAGTCTATCAAAACACGTGTTTCTCACTTACTTGGGTCAATCATCGTAACATCACAAGTTAAGCGTCCTATGAGTGAAGGCTTTCCTGCAAACGCTGAATACTTCAAGCTAGAATTCTTGGATAAAAACAGTGTTTCATTAGGTCAACAGTTCCGCGAAATATTACCGTTACTATGGCTTAAATCTGGTGCCATTGGAAAACGACCAGAAGTAAACAGCAATGATGAACCTGAAATGCTAATTTTACCTCAAAATGGCTTTGCTATCCTGGTTGATGAAACAAAGTTTGCTGAGTTTACCGAAAAGCTTTCTGAAGAGGATAATATCCAAGTAGTCTACTTCGTTACTAACTCCGAGGAAGCTTTCCGTGAAATGACGGCTGGAGTAAAAGCAAATAACACATACCAACTTTATCGCGATTATATCGATAACTTTGTGTTGGGAAGCAGGAGGGATTCATAAATGAGAGATATATTATTTCCTTTTCAGGAAACGGCCCTTGCCGAACTACATGATAAAATTAATAAAGCGCATTTGATGTGGAGCGAACGCGATCCACAGATAATATCCTTTTCCGCCCCTACGGGTTCAGGAAAAACTATCATTATGACAACACTTTTTGAGGATATATTATATGGCAGTGCTGACAGCATTGGAGAGCCAGATTCTGTTTTCATTTGGCTATCCGATTCACCGGAGCTTAACGAACAAACAAGGCTGAAGATTGAAAGTAAATCTGACAAAATTCGTGTTCGTGATCTGGTAACAATAGAATCAACCTTTAACACTGAATATTTCGAGGGTGGTTGCATTTACTTTTTAAATACTCAAAAACTCGGTTCTGATAAACTGCTAACAGGGACTTCAGATACACGCCAATATTCCATCTGGGAAACACTTACTAATACTGCTAAGCGCAGTCCTAAACAATTTTATGTGGTGATTGATGAAGCGCATAGGGGTACCTATACATCCGTTCAAGCAGAAAACAAGGCACAGTCAATAATGCAAAAATTTATTAAAGGCAGTAAAGAAGACGGACTTTGTGTCATGCCTTTAGTGATCGGTGTGACAGCGACACCCCAGAGATTTGATAATTTAATTGCCGGAACGACATCAACCGTCCAGAAAGTCATCGTTCCACCTGAGCAGGTACGTGAGTCCGGTTTGTTGAAAGACAGAATCATCATACACTATCCAGATATTCAATTAACTGCCGATATGACAATGTTTAAAGGTGCAGTAGATAATTGGCGCAAAAAATGTGCTCATTGGAAATCCTACTGTGAGCGCGAAGACGAGAAAATGGTGAACCCTATTCTTGTTATACAGGTTGAAGATGGCAATGAGCGTGAAGCAACTCATACTGATTTAGGAACTTGTATTGATTTACTAGAAGAAACAATAGGACGCAAATTACAGCCAGGTGAAGTCGTGCATACATTCAATGACCGTGGCACACTTAAAGTACGTGATGTTGAAATACAACAAATAGAAGCGTCTAGAATAAATGACGAAGAAAATGTGATGGTTGTATTCTTCAAAATGAATCTCTCTACAGGATGGGATTGTCCACGTGCCGAAACAATGATGTCATTCCGTAGTGCGCAGGATTATACTTATATTGCTCAATTGTTAGGGCGAGTTATTCGTACACCTTTGGCCAGAAGGATATCATCTGATGCTGAACTTAACAGCGTCAGCTTATTCCTTCCATACTTTGATGAAGAAACGGTAAAAAATGTTGTTAATGCTTTACGTGACAGTGAAGCAATTATGCCAACAGAAACAGGAACTAACAAAGAGCTTGTAACATTAGGGCGAAACTTGGCATATACAGACGTGTTTGATGCAATGGATAACCTCATCACTTACCGGATAGATTCAGTTCGTAAGCAAGCACCATTAAAATTATTAATTCAGATTTCTCGTGCTCTTACCATGGATGGTATCGACTTAGAAGCTCAAAAGACTATCAAAAACACAGTGTTGTTAAAAATGCATGAGGAAATCACGCGGATCAAAGAAAGTGGTGATTTTGAAAACCGAGTAGCTGCAATCACTGGCTTTGAGCTTGGCACGTTGACATTTGATTATGGAGACAATGCCTATTCTTTTGATGAGTCCTCACAGACTATGACAGTATCAGAGTTTGATATTTCTCGTCATTTTGAACAATCGGGAAAATTGTTAGGGGAAGGCTTGCACAAAGAATATTGGATTCGGAATAGTACCAGGGATCATATTGATGTAAAAGTTGAAATAATCGTTCTTACAAATGATACTAATGCAATGGAAAGAATAAATGATTTCGCAGAGGAAGAATTTATTACACTGTATGAAAATAACAAACGCGCCATTGCAAAGCTAAATGAGGCACGAAAGAATGTTTATGAAAGATTAATCAACGCTTCAGCACAACCAATTGCAGTGCCATGGGTATTGCCGGATTCAATCGATTTTTATCTGCCAGACGATAGAATAAAGTTTGAACAACATCTCTACTGTGCTGAGGATGGCACATTCCAAACATCACTAAATAAATGGGAAAGCGGAGTTATTGATGAAGAACTAAAAAATGGCGCTATTTGCTGGTTGCGTAATCTTGATCGTAAAAAATGGTCACTCGAAATTCCGTATGAAGTTAACGGCGTTACCACTTCCATGTTCCCAGATTTGGTAGTTGTGAGAGCTGATACAGAAGGTTATGTTTTCGACATTCTTGAACCTCATGACCCTAGTCGTAAAGACAATTACCCCAAAGCTGTAGGATTAGCAAAATTTGCTGAGAAACACTGGGATAAATTTGGTAGGATTCAACTTATTCGACTAAAAAAAGGTGTGGATGGTCGTGACCATTTCTATCGTCTTGATATGGGAAAAACAACGGTTAGAAACAAAGTACGTGGCATTATATCAAATGAGGAGCTTGACAGAATTTTCGATACAGATGCGGAGAGAGAAGATTAAATTCTACATCTATCCTGTCAACTCAACCCCTACAAAAATAGGCGTTATCTAACCTGTCAACTCAACCCTATCACTTTCAGGGCAGTTGATATGTTACCTCAAACAATAAAAATAAGGGTTTCCTGATATGAGAACCTCCGGCAAAGTAGCCTATAGAAAAGCTCAATGTCTGGAAACCCTTTATTTATATAGGCATTTGCAATCCTTCTACTTCTCCACCCTTGACATCAAGACAACACACTCAACGTGTGGCGTTCTGGGGAACATGTCCATGCATTTTACTTTTTCTACTTTATATCCTTTATCTATAAACTCTTTTAAGTCCCTAACTAATGTTACTGGATTGCAGGATACATAGACGAATTTTTCTGGTGAAAAATCTATTATTTTTCCTATTGCCTTAGGATTTATTCCTTCTCTTGGTGGGTCTATAATTATTAAATCAGGCTTTTCTTTAATGTTTCCTACTTCTTTTAATACGTCACCAGCTATAAACTCCACATTTGAAAGACTATTTAACTCGGCATTTTCTTTTGCCATTTCCACTGCTTCTTCTACTATTTCTATTCCTATAACTTTTTCAGCCACAGGTGCCATTATTTGAGCTATAGTTCCTGTTCCTGAGTATAAATCAAATACTACTTTGTCTTCGATATCTCCTGCAAAATCTCTGACTATAGAATATAATTTTTCTGCTCCAAAAGTATTAGTTTGGAAAAATGAAAATGGGGAAATTTTAAACTTAAGTCCTAGTATTTCTTCTACAATATAGTCTCTACCATATATTAAATCTATCCTATCTACATTTACTGCATCGGCTATATTGTCATTAGTAGTATGAAGAAATCCTATAATTTCTCCCTTTAATTGTACAATATTTAATCTGTCTAGAAGTTCATTAAAATTTATTTCTCCCTGAGAGGTAGTAACTAAATTTATCAATATCTCTCCAGTAGATAGAGCTTTTCTTATAACTAAATGCCTAAGAATGCCTTCATGACGTTTCTTATTATAATAAGACGTATTTTTTTCTTGGAAATAATTAACTACTTCCTT